>NZ_WOTO01000019.1 GCF_010993775.1 Fodinicola feengrottensis
GAACTCACGAACAGCATACTTACGACACGTAACAGCGGCTTGTACGGATGTTATAGGGGCTATGAATGGTGTTAGAGGGTGTGATAGTGTCACCACCAGTTGATGGGTTGAACCAAACAGCACGGAAGTTTCGATGATCCGGCCCGCGCTGAGTCATCCTCATTCATTGAACGCACGAACAGCAGACTATACGACCGTACAGCGGCTTGTACGGATGTATAGCTATGAATGTGTTAAGGTGGTGGTCGACCACCAGTTGATGGTTGACCAACATCATGGAGGTTCGACATGCGGACCATCGCGCTCGAAGAGCACTACGTCACGCCGGAATACATGGCCAGCGAGGGCCGCTGGCTGGAGCCATACCAGCAGGTGGTCAGGCCATTGCTGGACCTCGGAGCGGGCCGGATCGCGGCGATGGACGCCGGCGGTGTCGACCTCGCCGTGCTGTCCCTGACGCGCCCCGGCGTCGCAGCAGCTCGCCTCCGAAGAGGCCATCACGCTATCTACCTGCACCCGACTCCGCCACCGACGGCCGTCACGGAGGCCATTTACGGCGGCTTCTCCGCCGATATCTCGTTCTCGCTGTCCACCACGGGCTGGGGATGGCATATCGACACCGCATTGCACGTCTTGCGGTTGATCGTCAGCGGAGTTTTCGACCGGTATCCGACTCTTCAGGTCATCGTTGGCCACATGGGCGAGACACTGCCCTTCATGTTGCCGCGTTTCGACGTGGCTTTCGCGCAGCGAATGAGCCGCCTGGAGCTGCCGGTCAGCGGTTATCTGCGCAGGAATATCAGCTACACGTTCTCCGGTTTCAACGAGCGGCCGACTTTTGACATCCTGCTGGCCCAAATGGGCGTCGACCGCATCATGTTCTCCACCGACTACCCGTACGGGTCAATGGCCACCGCCACCGAATTCCTCGCCGGTTTGCCACTGGACGAGGCCAGCCGGGAAAGCATCGCCTTTGGCAACGCCGAAAAGCTCATGAAACTGTGACTGGGCAACCGATCGGCCGCAGAGAGCGAAAGAAGGCGCAAACCCGCGACGCGATCCAACAACACGCGCTGCGGCTTTTTCACCGAGCGCGGGTACGACGCGACCACGCTCGCCGAGATCGCGGAGGCCGCCGACGTGTCGGAGACGACCCTCCTGCGATATTTCCCCACCAAACAGAGCTTGGTTCTGTGGGACGACTTCGGCACTGGCATCGCCGCGGTTTTCCGGGCGCAGCCCACCGATCTACGTCCGGTGAGCGCCTTGCGGGCCACCTTCCACCAGGTGTTCGGCGCGGCGATCACGCAGACCCAGCGAGCGGACGTACGAGCCCGGGTCGCATTGCTGCTTTCGGCGCCACCGCTGCGATCCCTGCTGCTGGACGAACTGCACGGACCGGCCCAACTGATGCGCGAGCTGATCGCCGAACGCACCGGGGCCGAACCGGACGATCTGCCGACCCGTACGCTCGGCGCTGTCATCGGTCGGCGTCTCGCTGTCCGCGCTCTTCGCCGCCGAACGAGATCCGTCCGCCGACATCCTTACTCTCCTGGACGACGCGATGGGCGAGCTCGAGCGTCTCGTCTGAAAGACTTTTCTATCGCTGCAAAGCCCACCGAAACGCTGCACCGTCGCCGACGGGACGCCAGGCCTGCACCCAGCCTGATTAGAGATCCAGGTCGACCACGACTGGCGCGTGGTCGGACGGCGATTTTCCTTTGCGGGCCTCACGGTCGACGTACGCGTCGGTGACCGCGGTCGCGAAGGGTTTGTTGCCCAGCACCAAATCGATCCGCATGCCGCGGTTCTTCGGGAACGCCAGCTGCCGGTAGTCCCAGTAGCTGAACGGCTGGTCGTACTTCAGCGGCCGTGGCAGCACGTCCCTGCAAACCGGTGCCCTGCAACGCCGCCAGCGCTTCCCGCTCGGGAGCGGTCACGTGCGTCATGCCCTCGTACGCCGACGGGTCCCACAGGTCGGCGTCGGTCGGCGCGATGTTGAAGTCACCCAGCACCGCGTACGGCCGCTCCCCCGCGGCGTCCTGGACCGAAGCCGCGCGCAGGGCGTCCAGCCACTTCAGTTTGTAGAAATAGTGCGGATGTTCGACCTCGCGGCCATTGGGGACATACACCGACCACACCCGGACCGGCCCACAGGTGGCGGCGATCGCGCGCGGCTCCCTGACCTCGATCATCGAGTCCTCGGCCTGAAAACCCGGCTGATCCGGCAGATCTCTGACGACGTCCTCGAAGCCGACCTTGGACAGGATCGCGACGCCGTTCCACCGTCCGGTGCCGTGCGCCTGCGCCTCGTACCCGAGCTCGCGGATCTCCTCGTATGGGAAGGCATCCGTCGAGCATTTCAGCTCCTGCAGGCAAAGCACGTCTGGCTCGGCCGTGCCCAGCCAGGCCAGCACCTGCGGCAGCCGGACCACGACCGAGTTCACATTCCAGGTAGCGACACGCATGCCCAGATGCTAACCGTCAGGAGCGCAGGGCGTGTTCCCAGTGGGCGCGCTCGGCGTCCAGGATGCGCAGATCGCGCATCGGGCGCCGGAGGTGGCCGCGTTGGACGATGCGTACGAACGCGGGCTCGCCGGCGGCGGCCATCCGGCGGATGCCTTCGACGTGGTCGACGATGCGGCGGCGGATGACGCGTACGAGCCGCTCGCGGTCGCGGGGGGTCAGGCCGTACGCGTCGGCGAACAGGCGCAGCCGGCGGGCTCGGTCGGGCTGTTTCCAGCCGAGGGTGGACGAGTCGCGGTCGGAGAACAGCGGGACCCAGGTCCACGCCGAATACGCCACGTCGTAGATGCGCGCGCCGGGGCTCGCGAGGTCGAAGTCGATCATCGCGAGGGTGCCGTCCGGCCGCCAGACCACGTTGTGCGGAGCCGCGTCGTGATGGCAGATGACCTCGGTGTCCGGCGGCGGCGGCCCGAAAGACCGCCAGGTCGCGCCGGCCGGCGGCACGAACCCGCGCTGCGCGTCGTGGTAGAGCCGCAGCATGGTGGCCACCGTCGTGAGCGCCTCGTCGGTGGTCCAGTGCTCGGCCAGCGGGTAGTCGCCACACTCGCCGTCCACGAAGGACAGCACTTCGCGGGACTTCTCGTCGATGCCGAGCGCGCGCGGAGCTCCCGTGTAGCCAACGGACTCCAGGTGCCGCAGCAGCGCGTGCACGGCCGGCGTCCAAGGACCGGTGGTCCGGCGGACCGTGTCGCCAACCTTGACCACCGTCGACACGTTCCCGCCATGCAGCGGGATCTCGTCGTCGTCACGCTGCTGCGACGGCGGCTGCCCGTACAAGTTGTGCGGCGGCGTCACCTGCTGAGCAATCGAGGTGTGCGGGTGTTGGTACGGCTGCGGCTGTCCGTACGGCTGTCCCTGTCCCTGCGGTTGCGGCTGTCCGTACGGCTGCCCTTGCGGTTGCGGCTGCCCGACCGGCGGGCCCTGCTGCGGCTGGCCAGGCGCCGCTGGATAGGGCGGCGGCGGTTGCTGCGGATACGGCGGCTGGCCGCCCGATCCCGGTGGACCGGGCTGACCGGGCTGACCAGGTTGTCCGGGTTGTCCGGGTGGCGGATACCCCGGCCAGTTGCCGGGCTGCCCACCAGGTCCGGGCTGTCCAGGCTGTCCAGGCGGCGGCTGGCTCACGCGGTTTCTCCCAGCAGCGCGTCGACGAACTGTTCGGCGTCGAAGGGCGCCAGGTCGTCCGGACCCTCACCGAGGCCCACCAGTTTGACCGGAATGCCCAGCTCGCGCTGGACCGCGATCACGATGCCACCCTTGGCCGTACCGTCCAGCTTGGTCAACACCAGCCCAGTCACGTCCACCACCTCGGTGAACACCCGCGCCTGGGCGAGGCCGTTCTGGCCGGTGGTGGCGTCCAGCACGAGCAGCGTCTCGTCCACTTCGCCATGCCGGGAAATCACCCGCTTGACCTTGCCGAGCTCGTCCATCAGACCGGTTTTGTTCTGCAGCCGGCCGGCGGTGTCGATCAGGACGGTGTCGACCTTGTCCTGGATGCCGCGTTTGACGGTGTCGAACGCCACCGCGGCGGGGTCACCGCCCTCGGGTCCACGGACCACCTCAGCGCCGACTCTGGATGCCCAGGTGGTCAGCTGGTCGGCGGCGGCGGCCCGGAACGTGTCGGCCGCCCCGAGCAGCACCGTACGGCCGTCCGCGACCAGCACCCGGGCGAGCTTTCCGCAGGTAGTGGTCTTGCCGGTGCCGTTGACGCCGACCATGAGCACGATCGCCGGACGGTCGTCGTGTGGCGTGGTGTGCAGCGTACGGTCGGTGTCCTTGCCGATCGCGGCCACCAGCTCCTCGGCCAGCAAGGCACGCAGCTCACCGACCTCGCGAGTGCCCAGCACCCGGGTCCGCTCGCGCAGCCGTTCGACGATCTCGCCGGTCGGCTTCACCCCCACGTCGGCGGTGAGCAGCGACTCCTCGATCGCTTCCCAGGCATCGTCGTCGAGATGCTCGCGGGAGAGCAGGGTGAGCAGGCCGCGGCCCAGCGTGGACTGCGAACGCGCCAGCCGGGCGCGCAGCCGTACCAACCGGCCGGCGGTCGGCTCCGGCACCTCCACGGCAGGGGGTGTCGGCAGCACCTGGGCCGGCGGCTTGGTCTCGACGACTCCAGGGCGAGGCGCGTCGGTCGTGACCGTGCCTGCTGGAACGCTGTCCGCTGGAACGCTGCCTTCTGACGCGCTGTCCGCTCCGCTGTCCAGTTGCCGGCGTTCGGCGCGGCGGCGCAACGCCGGCACGGCGTACGCGGCACCGCCGACAACGGCGGCCAGCACGATGATCGCGGCCACGACAATCGTGATGAGCACCGGGTCCATGGCGGCAATCCTCCCAGATTCCCACCACCACCCTCGTCACCGGCTCACAGAAACCGTCCAAAAACTCGACTTGGTGCGTTCCGGCAGCCCTCTACCGCAGCCCTTGGTGATGCCTGTCTAGTGGTCTGTCTGTGATGTGGGATGGTGGACTAGCACCGGACGGGATGCCGATCCACCCACATCCAGCCGAGTCAACGGCGTGACGCCGGCCTCCCATATGCTGCTATTTAAGACACCGCTACGTATCCTACGAACGTGCGCATTCTCTTCGCTTCCCAACCGTCGTATTCCCACCTCGTGCCGCTGGTGATCCCGGCCGCGCTGGCGGCCGTCCGAGCTGGCCACGACGTACGCGTCGCGTCCGGTCCGGTGGTGACCACCGAGATCACCAGCCGTGGCCTCGAGGCGACCGTCCTTCCGCATTCCATTCCGATGGGTCAGCTGATGGCCGATCCCCAGGTCCGGAAGAAGGTCGGCTTCGCGGCGGCCGGCTCCCGGCCCGGGAAAGCGACCACCGACCTGCCTCCCAGCATGTTCGCCGACTTTCGTCGGCGCCCTCGGCGGGCCTTTCGCCCAGGATCTGCTGAAAGTCATCGACGACTGGAAACCGGACCTCATCGTCCGCGAATCCACCGAGTTCGGCAGCTATTTGGCGGCCGAGCGCCGCGGCATCGCGCAGGCGGCGATCGACATCACGCCGATGGCGCCGTACGCGGACCCCGCGGTCCTTCAGGAAATCAACGAACAGCGTGTCGCGTTGGGCCTGGACCCCGTCGACGACCCGTGGCATCCGATGCGGAACTTCCGCGCCGGAGTGGTGCCAGAAGCCTTCTACCGGCCGGAAACTCGGCTCCCGCATGCCCATTACTACCGGCCGCCGGTGCCGTCGGACGACCGGCCGTTGGACCCGGCCATCGCCCACCTGCCCAGCGACCGGCCGCTCGTATTGGCCAGCCTCGGCTCGAACATCACCCATTTCGTTGGCGACGACGGACCGTCCATTTTAGACACCATCGTGGCAGCACTGGCCAAGCTGCCGGTCACGCGCGGTGCTGGCGTTGGGCACTGGCCGTGACCCGGCGCAGTGGCAGGGTGCGCGCGCCGACAACGTGCACTTGACCTCGTTCGTCCAGCAGAACCTGATGTTGCCGGCCTGCGACGCCTTCATCACGCACGCCGGTTTCAGCGGTACGCGGGAAGCGCTGGCCGCCGGCGTACCCATGGTCACCTTGCCGATGTTCGCCGAACAGCCGGAAAACGCGGTCCGGATCGCCGAAATCGGCGCTGGCACCGGCTTCCGACTGGAAGACGTCACCGCGGATTCGTTGCGTACGGCCGTAGAACAGGTCCTCACCGACCCCACCTACCGCTCCCACGCCCGCGGCCTGCAGCGCCAGATGCTTGCCCTGCCGCCGTTGGAAGGCTTCCTCACCGACCTGTAACTCCCGCCGACGCTAGTGATTGTGGCCTAGCGAACATCTGCGCTACTGATGACAGCTGTCACTAGACGTGCCCATTCGACTGTTTTAATGTAACGAAAGTTCGTTGGCGCCCCGACTTTCTCGGCATTCTTTCGCTGCCTCGTCAACGACTCACTGTCAAAAAGCTGACGGTCGAATACTGCTGTTGGAAGGGAAGAAATGAGTTCATTGCGAAGACTTCTGGTAGTGCTCGTCGCACTTGCCGGGGTCATCGCCGGTGCGCAGGCGCCGGTAAGCGCATCGGTGAAACCCGCCATGCCCGCCAGTGTCGACACGCAGCTCCAAATGCTCAGACAGTCCGATACGACAGTGAAATTCCGTCGCGCCACCGCCGCCGACCACCAGATTCCCGGCGCCCGGGTTGCCTTGCGCCCAGCGGGATCGGCGACACCGGCGGACAACTGTTCCGGCCTTTATCTCTGCCTTTACGCCGACGCCAATGCCGGCGGCCTGGAGATCATTATTCCCCAGGGCGTGAGCATCCCCTATCTGGGAAACGCCTGCGTTGGTGGGATCTGCTACCAGTTCAACGACCGCATGACGTCCTGGGAGAATGTGAGCTCCTGGACTTACTGCTGGTATTACGACGCGAACTACACCGGGCAGCAGAGGTTCATGGAGTACTACGGATTCAACGTACGGAACGTCGCCCCCCCCAACGACAATGACCAGGCCTCGTCGGTGCTGGCACTCGCGCCGAGCGAACAGCGAGTGACGTGCTGACTTTGGTCAAGAAAATCCCCAGAGCGAGAGGATAGCCACCCCATGACAAAGCGTTCCCTGAAAGGTGTCGTTGTCGGCGCGATGGCAGCGGCGGCCATTCTCGGCGCCGCCGCACCAGCGGCCGCGGCAACGCACGAGCCCGCCAGTCCACAGACTTTCAAGTACGTGCAGTCTTTCTTCTCATATACCTCCTGCGAATCGTACGGATACAACCACTACAACGGATACAACAACACGTGGTTCTGCACGAATGCGAGCAGCCCGGACACCTTGCCGTGGTCGCTTTTCCACGAAGACACAGCCTGACTACCACCTGGAAAGGTGATCGCATCATGAGGGAAACTCGCGGCGGCCATCGCGATGATCGCGCTCGCGGTCGGGCTCGTACTGGCCGGTCCCGGCGCTGTCAGCGCTCACCCGCTGGGCTACACCAAGTGGTGGACGGGGGTCTCCACCGTCCACATCGCCGGCATCAAGTATGACCTGACCTTCACTTTGTGGCAGAACAACGACAACGGCTATTTCCACGCCGAGGCGAACGGCTATCCGGCCGGCTACGTCGGGCTTTACAACAACTCCGGCAAGCTCATTGTCGGGGCCTCGAAAGCCGTCGCATGGGCCGACATCAACACCAACGAGGCCGGCGGCACGCTGCAGGCCTGCGGCCAGGCCACCCTGCCCGCGGACAACGGCCAGGCGGGAAATCCGACCTGCAGCGGAATCGTCGTCTGAGGCCGCTGATTTCACTTTGACTGTCGTACAAAGTCCCGCACTCGACGTCGAGTGCGGGACTTTGTACGGGACTGGATTCGATAAACCGCGCCTATTTCCAGCGGAAGTGGACGAAGACTCGACCGAAGTTGTCGGAGTCCTTTTCGATCCGGTGGTAGAGGGCCTTGACTTCCTTTTGTTGCAGGAAACGCAGCACTCGCTTCTTCAGTTGGCCGGACCCCTTGCCGGGAATGATCTCGACCAGGGGTGCCTTCTTCGTGACGGCCTCAGCCATGATGTCCTGCAGCGCTTTCTCGATCTGGTCACCTTTGTTGTAAATATCGTGCAGATCGAGTTTTAGTTTCATCTATGCCGGCTCGGGTTCGCGGATCCGCTGGCTGATCACCTGGGTGATGCCGTCGCCGCGCATGGACACGCCATACAGTGCGTCGGCGATCTCCATCGTACGTTTCTGGTGGGTGATGATCAGCAGCTGCGAGGTGTTGCGCAGTTGCTCGACAAGAACGAGCAGGCGGCCCAGGTTGGTGTCATCCAGGGCGGCCTCGACCTCGTCCAGCACGTAGAAAGGCGACGGGCGGGCCCGGAAAATGGCCACCAGCAAGGCAACCGCGCGGCGGTCAGCGACCGCTCGCCGCCGGACAGCAGCGACAGCCGCTTGACCTTCTTACCGGGCGGGCGCGCCTCGACCTCGATGCCGGTCAGCAGCATGTCGTCGGGGTCGGTCAGAATCAACCGGCCATCGCCGCCGGGGAACAAAGTGCGGAAAACAATCTCGAATTCCGCGGCCACGTCGTTGTAGGCCTCGGTGAAGACTTCCAGGATCCGCTCGTCCACGTCTTTAATGACGGTCTGCAGGTCCTTACGCGTCTTCTTCAGGTCTTCCAGCTGCGTCGACAGGAATGTGTGCCGCTCCTCCAGTGCCGCGAACTCCTCCAACGCCAGCGGGTTCACCTTGCCCAACAGCGCCAGGTCCCGCTCGGCGCGGGCCGCCCGCTTCTCCTGGACAGCCCGATCGTACGGCTTCGGGCCAGGCGCCTCCTTGCCGTCGGTCTCGGCCTTGGCGACCTCGGCCAGCGACGGCGGCACCAGCTGCTCCGGGCCGTATTCGGTGATCAGCGTCTCGATCTCGATGCCGTGGTCCTCGGCCGCCTTGGTTTCCAGCGCGTCGATCCGCATGCGCTGCTCAGCGCGGGCCATCTCGTCCTTATGGACGGCGTCGGTGAGCCGGTCCAGCTCGCTGGACAGCTCGCGCGTACGAGCCCGCAGGCTCACCAGCTCAGCGTCCACCGCGGCCCGCCGCTCACTGGCCGCATCCCGCTCGGCGGAGGCGATCTCCAGCGACATGGCGACCTTGGTGGCCGCCTCCCGGCCGGCGATCCCGACGGTCTTGGCGATGGCGGCGCCGCGGATGCGGGCCGCACGGGCCCGCTGCGCCCGCTCCCGGGTGGCCCGCTCGGCGGCGGCCGCCCGCTCCAACGACTCGGCCCGGCCGTGCAACGCACGGACGCGCTCCTCGGCCGTACGCACCGCGAGCCGCGCCTCCATCTCGCGCTGCCGGGACACCACCACCTCGGCGTTCAGGTCGTCCCGCTCATCGCTGGACGGCTCGTCGTCGACGGGCGTGTCCTCGGCCATGAACAGCCGCTCCTCCAGCGCGGTGAGGGCCTCCAGGTCCTGGTCGCGGGCCTCTTCGGCCTTGCGCCGGGCCGCGGTCAACCGCTCCGCCTCGCCGGTCGCGGACCGGGCCGCCGCGCCCAGCTGGGCGAGCTGCTCGGTCGGTCCGCGTTCATCCGGGCGTCCGACTCGTGCAACCCCTGCAGAGCCGTCTCCACCTGCGCTTTTGTCGCCGTCGCGGCACCAGTTGCGGCCTCCAGCTCGGCGGACAGGCGGCTGACCTGGTCGCCGTACTCACGGCGGTGCTGCTCGGCCTCGTCCACCGCCGCCTGCACCTCGATCAGGCTGGGCGCCGAAGCCGATCCGCCGGCGGCCCAGTCCGCGCCGAGCTGGTCACCTTCGGCGGTGACGGCTCGTACGGCCGGGTGATAAGCGACCAGAGCGCGCGCTGCAGGCAGATCCGGTACGAGCGCGACCCGGTCCAGCGAACGCGCAGAGCCTGTCGGAGGTGTTCGGGGGCTTGCACGGCATCGACGGCCCAACGGGCGCCGGCCGGCAGCGGCGGCCAGCTGTTCCGATCCACCGGCGCACCGGCTCCGCCAATCAGGATCCCGGCCTGACCGGAATCCTCCGCACGCAACAGCTTCAGGGCGGTGATCGCGTCGTCGGCGGTGGCCGCGGCCACCGCGTCCGCGATCGGCCCGAGGGCGGCCGCGATCGCCACCTCGGCGCCGGTGTCCACGGTCAGCAACGCGGCGATGCTGCCCAGCAGGCCCGGGGCGCGGTCGCCGGCGGCGAGCAGCGCGGCGGCGCCGTCCTTGCGACGCAGGCCCAGCGCGAGCGCCTCTTCGCGGGCCTTCCACTCGCTGGCCGATTTTTCGGCTGCCCGCAACGCATCGCGCAGCTCGTTGACGCGCGCCTTCGCGGTCTGGTGCTCTTCGGTGGCGGCCTCGTGCCGCTCGTCCAGGCCCAGCTCGCCCTCGTTCAGCCCGATCTGGGACTGCAGCGTGTCGAACTCGCCCTGCGCCTGCTGCGCCCGCTCGACCGCCTGCGCGATGGTGGCCGACAGCCGCTCGATCTCGTCGGCCTTGGCGGACGTACGGCTGCGGGCCGCGTTCACCTGGCCGGTCAGTTTGGCCAGGCCCTCCCGCCGGTCTGCGACCGATCGTACGGCCGCGACCAGCGCTTTCTCGGCCTCGGACAGCCGCCGTTCGATGTCCTTGCGGTAGTCGAGGGCGTCTTCCAACCGCTCGCCCTCAGTCTCCTGCAGGGCGGTGAGCTCGGCCTCCTGCTCCCGTACGGCGGCGGCTTCGCGGTCCAGCGCCTCCGGATCACGGCCGGAGGCGATCTCCTCGGCCTCGCCGGCCAGGAACCGGACCCGCTCCTCGGCCAGCTGCGCGGTGCCCCGGAACCGCTCAGCCAGCGCTGACAGCCGATACCAGGTCTCCTGCGCGCGGGACAGCGCCGGCGCCACGTCGGCGACCGCGATGTCCAGCTCGGCTTCGCGCTCGCGCCGCTGTGCCAACTCCCGCTCGACGATCCCGCGGCGGTCCCGGATGGCGGCCTCGTCGGCCACCTCTTTTTCCAGTGTTCCGCGCAAAGTCAGGAAATCGTCGGCCAACAGCCGGAGCCGGGAGTCGCGCAGATCCGCCTGCACGGTGGCGGCCCGGCGGGCCACCTCGGCCTGTTTCCCCAGCGGCTTGAGCTGGCGGCGCAGCTCCGCGGTGAGGTCGGTGAGCCGGTTGAGGTTGGCCCCCATCGCCTCCAGCTTGCGGACCGCTTTTTCCTTGCGTTTGCGGTGTTTCAGTACGCCGGCGGCCTCCTCGATGAAGCCGCGCCGGTCCTCGGGTTTGGCCTGCAACACCGAGTCGAGCTTGCCCTGGCCGATGATGACGTGCATTTCCCGGCCAATGCCGGAGTCGGACAGCAGCTCCTGGACGTCCAACAGACGGCACTTGGTGCCGTTGATCTCGTACTCACTCTCGCCGGACCGGAACATCCGACGGGTGATCGAGACCTCGGTGTAGTCGATCGGCAGCGCGCTGTCGGTGTTGTCGATCGTCAGGGTGACCTCGGCCCGCCCGAGCGGCGCCCGGCCGGCGGTGCCGGCGAAGATCACGTCCTCCATCTTGCCGCCGCGCAACGACTTGGCGCCCTGCTCCCCCATCACCCAGGCGAGCGCGTCCACCACGTTCGACTTGCCGGAGCCGTTAGGCCCCACCACGGCGTTGATGCCGGGCTCGAAACGCAGGTGCGTCGCCGACGCGAAGGACTTGAATCCCTTCAGGGTAAGGCTTTTGAGGTGCACAAACTCTCCGGACGTAGCAGTCGACTCAACAGCTCTGCCCGGCCGCGATCAGGCCGGGTGAACTTCCTTTTGGAGGCCGACGCCGAGTGAGTGGAGGTGCACCGGCGGGGAAAGGGCCTGTCGCGCAGGCTACCTGGAAGGACGAGAAATCAGGTGAGCGCGGGCTCTTCGAGTATCGAAAGTCGGATCTGATCGTCAGCTGCGGACACCGCCGCGTGAAGCCGGTCATTGTCGGCACGCAGCCGAGCGACCTCGAACTCCATCGCGCGTACCCGAGCGCGCAGCCGATGTACCTCATCGGCCAAGCGCCGATCGGGCGCCGTACCGATGTGGCCGAGCAGGGCCTTCGCCATCATGACTCCTTGTTGCAGCGCCAGCTGGTTGCGGGCGCAGACTTTTTGACCTTGGCAGTTATCTGTACTCCAAGGCGGTCACTCCAGTGTCCGCCGGGCGGCACGACCGGTCAAGTTCATCCCCCCACTGCCCGGTCACACCCCGCGCGACCAGCACAAACTCCCCAAATTCCAGGATTGGGCCGATCAGCGCTCCCTGAATCCTACCGCCAACCCACGAGCGGGCGACCAGCGCTCCACGACAGCCTCGACCTGGCCGGGCGTACGACCACCGCCGAGCACCTCGAGCAGTCGCTCACAGTCCGCTTTGGGCCCTTCCGCGACCACTTCCACACGGCCGTCGTCGAGGTTCGACGCCCACCCGCGCAACCCGAGCTCGAGTGCTCGAGCCCGTGTCCACCAACGAAAACCGACGCCCTGGACGTAGCCGCGCACCCACGCGGTCAGCCGTACAACGTCGTCCGCGGACTCCGCCACCTGCCTCGCTCCTCTTCAGAAACTTCTCATGCGTGACTCGCATTACTCTCGACGATCACCTTGAGGCGCTCCAGCGTGCGGCGGATGTTCTGGTTGTTCTCGGCCGTCCGGTCCCGCACCCCGGTGGCCGCGATGCTGGCGATCCGCAACCAGCCGGGCCGCTGGTCCCAGGTGCTCTCGGTGACGCGCGCACCGCCGTCGGCAGCGGCTATCTCGTACTCCCAGCGCGCCACCCGGGTGCCGACGGTGACCACCTCGAAGGCGAACCGGGCGCCCGGCTCGGCCGCGACGACCTCACTAATCGTCGTCCACCGCCGGTTGCCGTGCCGGTTGTTGCCACGAAACCGGACCCCGACGGCCGGGCCGGTGCCGCCGACCCACTCGCACCGGACGCATTCGACCGCGTATTCAGGCGTACGGGTGACATCGCTGACCAACGCGTAGACCTCGTCAGGCGTGGCGGCGACGGTGATCTCAGCGCTCGCGGTCGGCTCGCTGGTACGTGTCGGCATCGGTCCCCACCTCGGGTTCGCTGGCAGCCCCGGCCGGCCGCCCCGCCTTCGCAGCGTACCGGCGCGCGAGCCACGCGCAGGCCATCAGCTGGATTTGGTGGAAAAGCATCAACGGCAACACGACCAACCCGACCCCGTGCGCCGCGAACAGGATATTGGCCATCGGCAGCCCGGTGGCGAGGCTTTTCTTGGAGCCGCAGAAAACAATGGTGATCTGGTCCGGGCGGGAGAATTTCAGCGCCCGCGCCGACAGGCTGGTGACAGTCAGCACCACGGCGAGCAGCACGACATCCACCAGCAACAGCGCGAAAAGCTGCCAGCCGGACAGCCGAGCCCAAATCCCGGCCGCCACCCCGGCACTGAAAGCGGTGTAGACGACGAGCAGGATCGAGCCTCGATCGACCAGACTCAGCACCTTGTGATGGCGCTGCACCCAGTCGGCGATCCACCGCCGGGCCACCTGACCGAGCAGGAAAGGCGCCAGCAACTGGAGCGCGATGTCCTGAATGGACGATGCGTTGATGCCACCGCTCGCGGCCAGGAAGGTGCCCACCAGCAGCGGGCTGATCACCACACCGGCCAGATTGGACAGTGACGCGCTGCAGATCGCGGCAGCCACGTTTCCGCCCGCTATCGAGGTAAACGCGATCGATGACTGCACAGTGGACGGCAACACACACAAAAACAGGACGCCGGCATAAAGCTGCGGAGTAAGCACGCTCGGGACGAGCACCCGGGCGGCGAGTCCCAACACCGGAAACAGGACGAACGTCGACGCCATCACCACCGCGTGCAGCCGCCAGTGCTTGATGCCCTCCCATGCCGCCTGAGTGACAGTCTCGCGCCGTACAGGAAGAACAACAGTCCAATCACGACAGTGGTGGCACGGCTGGCAATCGCCGTCCCGATCCCGCTGGCCGGCAGCAACGCGGCCAGCCCGACGGTGGCCAGAATGGCCAGGATGAACGGATCCACCGGCAGCCGGCGAACCAGGTCCGGTAGGGATTTCACCAGTGCGCCCGGCGGGGCCGCGGCTGGCAATGCGGGCAGCTGTAGCTCGATCTGTTCATGAAAGGATCGCGCCGGATCGGCGTATCGCAGCGCGGACACGGCAGGCCCTCCTGCCCGTACGCGTTCAGGGAGCGGTCGAAATATCCGCTGCTCCCGTTGACGTCCACGTAAAGGCTGTCGAAACTGGTGCCGCCCTGTTTCAACGCTTCGGCCATCACGTCGCGGATATGTCCCAGCAACTGACCGATCGCCGGCTTGGTCAGGGTTTCGGTCGGCCGGGCGTAATGCAGTTTCGCCCGCCACAGCGACTCGTCCGCGTAATGTTGCCGACGCCGGAAATCAGGGACTGGTCCAGCAAAGCGCGTTTGATGCCGGTCGTACGCGCCCGTACGGCGGCCGCGAACGCCGTTTCGGAGAAGACCTCTTCCAGCGGATCGGGGGCGATGTGCTGCAGCGTCTCCGGCACTTCCGAAGACAGCGCCAGCTCGTACGGGACGAGGGCGTCGACGAACATACCGCCAAAAGTCCGCTGGTCCACGAACCGCAACTGCCGGCCGCCGTCGGTGAAATCCCACCGGATCCGCAGGTGCTTCTCGTCTTCGGAGTCCGCCGCCTGGACGAGCAACTGCCCGCTCATCCCCAGGTGCGCGACGACCACGTCACCGGAATCCAGCGGAAGCCACAAATACTTCCCGCGCCGCTGCGCCGACAGCACCGTCCGCCCGACGATCCGCTCGGCGAACCCGACCGCGCCACCGGCCTCGCGCCGGATCGCCCGCGGATGCAGCACCTCGACGGCGGCCACCGTCCGACCGGCCACCCACTGCTGCAGCCCAGCTCTTACGGTCTCGACTTCCGGCAACTCGGGCACCGCGAAACTGTATCCGCCCCGCTACCGCGGCAGCTCGCGCGTACCAGCCGCTGTGGCCAATCTCGCTACCCACGTCCGCAACGACTCCAGCCTTTACCGCATCGACGCGATGCGTGCGGAAAACGCACGCATCGCGTCGATGCGGTAAAAGAGTGAAGCGAGTGTCAGCGGACGTGATGGGCGGCGCCGTCGGCGAGGGCTGGTACGGACGCGGCGTCGGGCTGCCGGGAGCGCAACAGCCGCCAGGCGGCCTCGGCGGCCTCCTGCTCGGCTTCCTTCTTGCTGTGCCCGCTGCCGGAGCCGACTTCCTCGCCGTGCACCACGGCGACCGCGGAGAAGGTCTTGTCGTGGTCCGGACCGGTCGCGGTGACCTTGTACTCAGGGACGCCGAGCGAGTCGTTCGCGGTCAGCTCCTGCAGGCTGGTCTTCCAGTCCAGGCCGGCGCCACGCTCGGCGGCGTCCGAGATGACCTGCCCGAACAGCTTGAGGACGACCATCGTCGCGGTGTCCATGTCATATTGCTCGTACACCGCGCCCAGGACCGCTTCCAGGGTGTCCGCGAGGATGCTGGACTTGTCCCGACCACCGGTGGCCTCCTCGCCTTTGCCGAGGTAGACGTGCGCACCCAGGCCGCCCGGCCCGAGCTTGCGGGCCACCGCGGCCAGGGCGCGCATGTTCACCACCGAGGCGCGCAGCTTGGCCAACTGGCCTTCCGGCAGCTCCGGGTAGTCCCGGTAAAGACGCGTGGTGACGACGACGCCGAGCACCGAGTCGCCGAGGAACTCCAGCCGCTCGTTGGTCGGCAGACCGCCGTTCTCGTACGCGTACGAGCGATGCGTCAACGCCCGCATCAGCAGTTCGTCGCCGATCGGTACGCCGATGGCGGCGGCCAGCAGGTCCGCGGACGGCCGCTCGCCCTTCTTCTGACCGCCGCTGCGAGTAACGCCGATGTCCTGTCCGTTGGCTACGGGCATAAGGTCCGGGGCCGCCGGTCAGACCGCGATGACCTGGCGGCCGTTGTACTGACCGCAGACGCTGCACGCCGTGTGCGGGAGCTTGGGCGAGTGGCACTGCGGGCACGGCTGTGTCGCCACCGCCGTGGTCTTCCACTGCGAGCGACGCGAACGGGTGTTGCTGCGCGACATCTTGCGCTTCGGGACGGCCACGGTCTTAGTTCTCCTTCAAGCGGTCCGGGCGCTGGTCGCCCGTGGAATCAGCGACCGCCGTCGGCGGCGGTCCGGTTGGTGCGTCCGGGCTGGTCAACGCCTGCAGCGCGGCCCAACGCGGGTCAGCCAGGTCATGGCTGTGGTCATCCGGCAGATCATCCCAGCGGCCACCGCAGTCCGGGCACAGGCCCGCGCAGTCGGGCTGGCACAACGGGTTGGGCGGCAGGGCCAGCACGATCGCCGTGCGGACCACTTCCTCCAGGTCGATCGTGTCGTCCTTCAGCCGGGGAAGCTCCTCTTCGTCGGTGGTCTCGGCGGTCGTACTGTCCGGGAAGACGAAGAGCTCCTGCACGTCGACCACCACCTCGGTGTCGATCGCCTCCAGGCAGCGGCCGCACTCGCCAGCCAGCGGCGCGGTCACAGTGCCGGACGCGTACACGCCCTCACTCACCACTTCCAGCCGCAGATCCAGGTCAAGCAGGGCACCTTCGGGAACCGCGATCATGTCCAGCCCGAGACCCGCCGGAGCGGGCACGTCCACCTGGAAAAGCCGCATTTCGCCGGGATGCCGATCGAATTGGCGCACGCCAACAACGAACGGCGACCGGTGATCAACGCCGGCGCGGCTCTGAGTCTGACCAGTTCTGTTCTCGGGCATAGCGGTTTCTTGGCGACTTCTCCGATTGGCAACGCACGTGACGGTCTGAATGCAAACCGAAGAACGAGGCTACCCCAACGGCTCCCGAGCGTCGAAACCGGCTCCTCAGAAGGGCAGCGGCCCGGCCTCGTCATCCGCTTCGTACGGGCCGATCTCGGACAGCGCCTTCAGCTTGTCCCGGCTGCGCTCGACGAAGGCGAGGTTGCGCTGCAGGGTCTGCTCGAAGTTGGCCAGCGCGGTGTCGATGAGCTGGTCGGTCTCCTCGCGGCGCCGGTGGGCCGAGGCCTTGGCCTCGGTCCGGATCCGGTTCGCCTCGTGCTGCGCGGCCACCGTCACCTCGGCGGTGGACACCAGTCGGGCGTGCTCGCCGTGCGCCTCCCCGATGATCCGGTCGGCCTCGCGCTGACCAGCGGCGATGAGCTTGTCGCGCTCCTCCAGCAGGGCCTGCGCGCGGCGGATCTCGGTCGGCAGCTCGACCCGTAGCTCGTCCAGCAGGCCCAGCATCTCGCCACGGTTGACGATGCAGTTGGACGACATCGGCACCCCACGGGCGTGCTCCACCATCGCGGTCAGCTCGTCGATCCGGTCCAGCGAGTCCTCGGTGCTGGCCCGGCGCTCCGGTATCGGCATCGACGGGAGTGCCCCGGTGGGTAGGTCAGAGCCGTCTAGGCCGTCCACGGGTTGGTCTCCTGCCTGGAAGAACTGGTGTCTGCCGGTCTGGTCGATGTCGCTCATTGGTTCCGTTTCCCCCTGCGCCGGTCAGGCCGGCGCACCGCCCGACTCGGAGCCGGACCGGCCGAACTGCTCGACCAGCCGCTTGCGGACGGCGTCCGGCACGTGCTCCGAGACATCACCGCCCCAGCGTGCCACGTCCTTGACCAGACTGGAGGACAAGAAAGAGTGCAGCGGGTTGGTGGGCATGAAGAGGGTCTCCACCCCGGCGAGGCCGTGGTTCATCTGAGCCATCTGCAGCTCGTAGTCGAAGTCGCTGACCGCCCGCAACCCCTTGATCACCACCGGGATGTCGTTGGTCCGGCAGTAGTCGACCAGCAGCCCCCGGAACGAGTCGATCACGACATTGCCGTACGACGACGTCACCTCGCGCAGCAGCTCGATGCGCTCCTCGACCGGGAACAGCCCCTGCTTGTTCTGGTTGATCAGCACGGCCACCACGACCTGGTCATACAGCCGACAGGCGCGGCCGATGATGTCCAGGTGTCCGTTGGTGACCGGATCGAAGGAACCGGGGCACACCGCACGCCGCACCGCGAGACCTCCCGTTGCGCTCAGGCTGGGACGGCCTGACCGTACCAAAGCGCGCATTCGCCGTACGTGCGCCGACGGATGGCGCCCAGTGGTTCCGGCCACACCCACTCCGGATCCCGGGACGACCGCTCCACCACCACGACCGCCGCCGGGGCGAGCCAGCCGTTGTCATGCAGGTCCGTGATCACCTTGCCGAGATCGTCGGCCGGCAGCGCGTACGGCGGGTCGGCGAAGACGCAGTCGTACGCGTGCGGGGCCGGGGTCGCCGCCAGCCGCTCGACCGCCAGCGCCTCGACGGCGATGCCGGTGAGCCCGAGCTCGCTGATGTTGGCCCGCAGGATCGCGAGCGCCGGCCTCGCGCTCTCGACCAGCGTGACCTCCGGCGCACCCCGCGAGGCCGCTTCCAGCCCGATCGCGCCGGACCCCGCGTACAGGTCCAGGACCCGGGCCGACTCCAGGTCGACCAACGAGTCCAGCGAGGAGAACAGGGCCTCCCTCGTACGATCCGCGGTCGGCCTGGTGTGCCGCCCCGGCGGCACCCGCAGCCGCCGCCCCCCAGCCTTCCCGGCCACGATCCTGGTCACGTCCGCGAGCCTACTGACCTTGGTCCGGCTCGCCGGTCAGCCCTTGGACAGGTAGTCGGCGGAGTCGGGGTCCAGGAAGGCGCGCACGGCGGCGGCCAGGGGCTGGTGGTCAGACAGGCTCGGGTCTGCCTCCACAATCGCGGTGGCCTCGTCTCGGGCCTCCTGGATCAGGTCGTGATCGCGCAGCAGCGACAGCAGTTTGAGCTGCGATCGCCGCCCCGACTGCAGGGCGCCCAGCACGTCGCCCTCGCGACGCTGCTCCAGGTCAATCCTGGCCAGCTTGAAGCCGTCAATGTTTTCAGCGACGCTCTTCAGCCGCTGCCCGGTCGGGGTTTCCGGGGCCGTCCCGGTGACCAGCAGGCAGAGCCCGGGCGCGCCACCGCGGCCGACCCGGCCACGCAGCTGGTGCAGCTGGCTCACGCCGAAGCGGTCCGCGTCGAGCACCACCATGACGGTGGCGTTGGGCACGTCGACGCCGACCTCGATGACGGTGGTGGCGATCAGTACGTCGAGTTTGCCGGCGCCAAACGCGGTCATCACCGCCTCCTTCTCGTCGGCGGACATCCGGCCGTGCAGGATCGCGCAGCGCAGCCCGGCGAGCGGGCCCTCCATCAGCATCGGCGCGACATCCAGCACGGCCAGCAGCTCACGCTTCTCGGACTGCTCCTGATCGAGATCGGCGGGGATCTCCAGGTCATCCTCGGGCCCGCCGGTGCCGCCGGTCTCTTCGCCGATCCGGGGGCAGACGATGTAAGCCTGGCGGCCGGCGGCGACCTCTTCCCGGACCCGCTTCCAGGTCCGGTCCATCCAGCGCTGGTCACCGGCCGGCACGACGTGTGTGGTGATGCCGGCGCGGCCGGCCGGCAGCTCAGCCAGGGCCGACACCTCGAGGTCGCCGTAGACGGTGATCGCCACGGTCCGAGGGATCGGGGTCGCGGTCATCACGAGCACGTGCGGGGGCAGCTTGGACTTGGCGCGCAGGGCGTCCCGCTGCTCGACGCCGAAGCGGTGCTGCTCGTCGACGACCACCAGCCCGAGGTCGGCGAACTGGACGGCGTCGGTCAGCAGCGCGTGCGTCCCCACCACGATGCCGGCCTCGCCGCTGAAGACTTCCAGCTCGGCATTTCGCCGGGCCGCGGCCGTCATAGAGCTCTTCCCGGTCACCAACGTGATGCGGGTGGCGTGCTCGACGGCGCCCAGCTCACCGGCCATCGCGAACGGTCCGAGCAGCTTGCGCAGCGAGCGGGCATGCTGGCTCGCCAACACTTCGGTCGGTGCCAGCAGGGCGGCCTGCCCGCCCGAGTCGACCACCTGCAACATCGCCCGGAGCGCGCACACGGTCTTGCCGGAGCCCACCTCGCCCTGCAGCAGCCGGTGCATCGGATATGAGTCGGTGAGCTCACGCGACACCACCTCGCCGATCTCCCGCTGGCCCCCGGTCAGGGTGAACGGCAGCCGCGCGTCGAACGCGTCCAGCAATCCACCTCGTACGCCCGGGCGTGGCGCCGTCGGGTGCGCTCGCGCCTCATGCCGGCGCTGGGCCAGCGTGATCTGCAAGGCCAGCGCCTCGTCGAAGGCCAGCCGCGCTTTTTCGCCCTCTGCAGCAGGCCACGGCTGGAGGGCCGGTGGATCTCCCGCAGCGCGGTGTTCAGGTCGAGCAGGCCGCGGCGCGGCGCCGCAGCAGCGCCACCGACAGCGGGTCCAGCGGCGGCTCCATGGTCGCCAGCGTCACCTGCACACATCGCGCGATCGCCCAGGTCTGCACCTTCGCGGTGGCTGGATAGACCGGGATGAGCTCGCCGGCGAACACCTCCACGGCCTCCTTGGCGGCCGCCTCGGGATTGTCCGCGAAATCCGGGTCGAGCAACTCCAGCGGATCCAACGCGTTGAACTCGGCGTTGGTGATCTGCAGGTTGTTGTTGAAACGGGTCACCTTGCCGGCGAACAGCGCCCACGTGCCGACCTGGAGCTGCCTCATCCGCTGCTTCTGGTTGAAGAAGGTCAGCTTGAGCTTGCTCCGGCCGTCCCCCACGGTGACCTCGGCGATCTGCAGCCGGGAGTTCCCCTTCGCCCGCGAGGTGAACGTCTGCCGCTCGTTCATCGCCTGCACCTGCGCCAGCACGGTGACCTCTTCCCCCACCTCCAGGGAACCCAGATCGGTGTGCTCGCCACGCTCGGCATAGCGCCGGGGGAAGTGGTGCATCAGGTCGCTGACCGTGTGCATGTCCAGCCGATCGGCAAGCTTCTTAGCCGTGCTGTTCCCCAGCACGGTCCGCAGCGGCGTCTCCATCGAATGCATAACGGCTAAGAGTTTGTCATTCCACCCCGACAAGAACGGGCCGGGAGGGCTGCCCGCCGTCGATCACCTGGACTTCGGCCAGCGGCCAGCGGGCTCGTACGTGCTCCTCAACCAACGCACCCAGACCCTCGGTCGCGTCCGCGCCGGTGACCACGGTGACCAGCTCGCCCCCGGCGCCCAGCAGCCGGTCCACCAGATCGGTCAGCGCGCCTGCCAGGGCCGCGGCGGCCGGGCCGTCGGTGACCGCGATGACCTCGCCCTCCACCAGCGCCACCACATCCCCGGCGCGGGCCCGGCCGGCGACCGTCAGGGACTCCTTCGCGGCCACCACCAGCTCGGCCCAGCGGGTCGCGCCGGCCGTCTCGGCCATCGCGATAACGGTGTCGTCGAACCGCCTGACCGGGTCGTAGACAGCGGCCGCAGCCAGCGCCTGGACGGGCGAGGCGACTGGTACGACCGCGATCAGCCGGCCATCGGAGCGTGCGCTCGCGGCCGCCGCCTCGACCGGCGCGTAACCGGCCTCTCGGCGGTGTTCTTGCCGCTCAAGCACACCACGATGACCTCCCAGGCGCCGGTGGCATCGACTGCGGCTCGTACGTCGTCGCTGGTCAGCGGCCTGCTCTCGGGCACTTGCAGGACGGTCGCGCCAGCCTCGGTGAGCACGTCCGCGAGGCCCGGGCCGGGCATGATCAACAGTGCCGCGCGGCCAGGTGGCGGCTCGGGCTGGTGGACGTGCCCGGCGTGCGGTGCGTGGTCGAGCTGGTCGGCGAACCGGGTGACCGAGATCCGGTGCGGCCGACCGGCTTCCACGCCTGCCTCGATCGCGGCACCCACGTCGTCCACGTGGACATGGACGTTCCACGTCCCGCGCTCGGCATCGGCCCGTACGACGGCCAGCGAGTCACCCAGCGCCGCCAACTGTCGCCTCAGCACCTCGACCGCCGGCGCGTCGGTGTCCAGCAGGTATTGGACCTCGTACGCAGGTGCGACCGGCCGGCCGGCCGGCGCCGGCTCGTCCTCGGGCTCGGGCTCCTCGGCCAAGATCGAGCCGCCGGCCGCGACCACGCTCAACGCCTCCAGGAGCACCACCAATCCCCTGCCGCCAGCGTCGACCACGCCGGCGAGCGCCGCGAGCTGGTCGGGCGTACGAGCGAGGGCTTCGGCGGCTCCACGCGCGGCGGCCTCGCAGACCTCGACCAGATCGGTGGTGGTCTTTATGGCCGCTTCGGCAGCCGCGCGCGCCACCGACAAGATCGTCCCGTCCAGCGGTTCTTCGACCGCCGCGAAGCAGGCGTCCGCGGCCGTACCGAAAGCCGCCGCCAACTCCACCGGCGTGGCCACCGTGTGACCGGCGAGCGCGTCGGCCAGCCCACGCAGAAACTCGGCGACGATCACCCCGGAGTTGCCCGCGCGCCCCCAGCAACGCACCGCGGGCGGCCGCCCGGAGAACCTCACCGACTCGGTCCGACTCCCCCGCGTCGGCCAACGACCGGCACGCCGACCGCATCGTGAGCACCAGGTTCGTACCGGTGTCCGCGTCCGGCACCGGGAACACGTTCAGCCCGTTGATCTCGTCTCGGTGCCGCCGCAGCTTGGCCAGCCCCGCCGCACACCACCGGCGCGCGTGGGCCGCGTCGAACACGCCATCGGCGGCTGCGGGAGACGGGCTGGTCAACACGGTGTCAGAGCCTATCCGCGAGCCTCGCTCATGCCTCATCCCCTCGCGATCCCCCTCGCGCGTGGAGGCTGGGGGCGACCCGGTTTGGCCATCGCTCGTACGGCCGGTTAGGCTTGACCGGTTGCCTGCGGCGAGTTGTGACGCGGGCCTTCTTATCGTCTGAGCTCGAACCTAATGTTCTGGAGTTGCAAAGTGGCTAGCGTGTGCGACGTTTGTGGCAAGGGGCCGGGCTTCGGCATGTCGGTCTCGCACTCCCACCGTCGGACCCACCGGCGCTGGAACCCGAACATCCAGTCGGTGCGGACCCCCGCTGGCGGCGGCACCACCAAGAAGCTGAATGTCTGCTCTTCGTGCCTGAAGGCCGGCAAGGTCTCCCGCGGCTAACACTCCGGTTTCCGGAGTTTTCTGAAGTCGATCGACGGGCCCGCGGACAGCGGCCCGCGATCGTGGGTCGTCACCAACGGCACTTCGTATTTCTTTCCGCAGTATTTTGCGGGCCGCGATCGTCAATGCCGCTCACGGCACGAATCAGGGGCCTCTGGACGCGTTCCTTATTGGCTGTCCGGCGCTCGGCCCTCGGTACGAGCCCGTCTGGGCTTAGAGGCTGCGGCCGTACGAGCGGACGGCTGGTTCGTTGGCGTAGTGGCCGAAGTCCGGGATCCGCTGGTAGCCGGCACTTTTTCGTACAGCGCGATGGCTTCCGGCTGGGCCAGTCCGGTCTCCAGGATCATCCTTGCCCGGCCGGCTTGCCGAGCGGACTCCTCGACGGCCGCGAGCAGGGTCCTCGCGAAAGGCCCTTGCCGCGCGCTTCGGGACGCACCCACATCCGCTTGAGCTCAGCGTTCTCGCCAACCGTACGCCAGCCAGCGCACCCCACCGGACGGTTGGCCAGCCAGCCGACCAGGAAGACGCCCAGGGGCGGCGTGAACTCCGCTGAGCGTACGGCGGTGGCATCACCGTCCTGGTCCCCGTAGCGGCAGCTGAGGTCCGCCATCAACTCGGCCCGCAGTCCAGCGGCGACCACGTCGTCGTACGCCACCGCCTCGACGCGGATGTGCGCGAGCGTCATCGGGCGAAGTGGTCGTGACCTTGGGGGCCGTCGTACGGGCCGCCGTCGACGGTCACGGCAGGCCCGTCCTCGCCGGCTTCCAGGACCTCTCCGACCCGGATCCAGCCCGCTGGCAGCGGCACCGCCGGCGCGAAGGTGGCCAGCAGCGCGTGGTCGTCGCCGCCGGTCAGGATCCAGCGCAGGGCGTCGTGCCCCAGCGCGTTCGCCGCGTTCGCCATGGGTTTCGGGCACCGGGAAGGCGCCCGAACGCAGGTCGATCGACACCCCGGAAGCATCCGCCAGGTGGCTGGCGTCGGCGAGCAGGCCCATCACTCACGTCACACATCGCGGTCGTCCCCCCCCACCGCGGCGGCCTGCGGCCCGGCGGCGTACGGCGGCTGCGGCCGACGATGGGCCTCCACCAACATTCGAGGCGACCGGAATCCACGGGTAAGCACCGTTATGCCGGCCGCCGCGTGCCCCAACCTGCCAGCGACCGCGACGGCGTCGCCGGCCCGTGCGCCGGCCCTGGTCACCGGCGGCACCCCGGCGAGGTCGCCCAAAGCGGTCGCCGAGAGCATGATCACATCCGCCCGCGAGACGTCCCCGCCGACCACCGAAGCGCCCACCAGGGCGCACTCCTCGCGCAGCCCGTCGGCGAAGTCGTTCACCCAGTCCACCGCGGTGTCCGCTGGGCACGCGAGCCCCACCACCAGCGCGGTCGGGGTCGCGCCCATCGCGACGATGTCGGCCAGATTGGCCGCGGCCAGCTTGTGGCCCACGTCCCGGCCGGACGACCAGTCGCGGCGAAAGTGCCGGCCCTCCAGCATCAGGTCGGTGCTGACGACCACCCGGCCGTCAGTGGCGCGCACCACAGCGGCATCGTCACCGGGCCCTAACAGGCTGCTCGCCCCCTGTGGCAACCTGGCCAAAATCCCCGCAATCAAGCCAAACTCGCCGAGCTCCCCCACCGACACTGACCCTCCCGGCCGCCGAAGTGCCTGCATCCGATCACCGGACAACGCGCATACGGTAGCGTCCGATCGTTGGAAGCGGAGTCGACGACAAGGAGCGTCCCGGTGGTCCAGGCGTACATCCTGATCCAGACCGAGGTGGGCAAGGCCCGCGACGTCGCCGCCACGATCGCCGATATCGGCGGCGTGTCGAAGGTGGACTCGGTCACCGGCCCGTACGACGTCATCGTCCTCACCGAGGCCGAGACCGTCGACGAGCTGGGCAGTTGTAGTGAGTCGAGTACAGAACGTGCCGGGCATCACGCGGACCCTGACCTGCTCGGTGGTGCATCTCTAGCACCTGGTTTTCTTGCTTGCGTGCCTTCCCCGTCCACCCCTGCCCCCCACTCGCCGCGGCGCGGCCCGTACGGCGGCCTTCGTCGCTCTGCCGGTAGCCGTGGTGGCGGGACTCGCCTTCTTCGCCTTCCGCTCGGCGTCGGTCCCGTCGCCGGCGGCGAGCCCGAGCCCCGCTGCCTCTGGTCCGGTGCCGGTCACCGCGCCGCCGAGCGCGTCGGCCGCCTCGACCGCGGTCTGCGGCAAAGCGATCGGCGCGTTGCCGATCACCCTCAACGGCCAGCACTCCCGTGCGGTGACACACGGCGCCGGAGCGAGTGGTCGCTTGGGGTGATCCGCCGGTCGTCATGCGCTGCGGAGTCGCGCCCGTCACGTACCCACCCGACGCGCAGCTGCTGGCGATCAACGGGGTGACTTGGTACGGCCACGCCGTCGGCAGCAGCACCGTCGTCTTCACCAGCGTCGACCGGGAGGTCCCTATCGAGATCACCGTGCCGGCCGCCAAGGGCAACCCCTCCGACCCGATCGCCACCCTGTCGACACCGATCGCGCGTACCGTCCCCGCCAGCGCTTCACCACATCCGTCGCCGAGCCGCTAGCGCGACCGGAATTCCGGCGGCAGACTCACTGTTCACCCATACGCCACGTCAGCTTCGCCGATCGACGCCCGGATCCCTCCGGGCGTCGATCTTGGTGAGCGGGACTTCAAGCGAGGGAGGACTCATGACCCACCAGGCGCCCTTCGCCAACGGGAACGGCAGCGACAGCGCCGCCGAGGTCTACGCGCGCGCCGAGCTCTTCCGGACCGCCGGCCAGCCCGCCGAGGCCGCCCGCATCCTCGAGCCGGTGGCTGCCGAACACCCGTCCAACGCGCAGGTGCTGACCACCCTCGCGCAGGCGTACTTCCACTCCGCGCAGCTCAACCGCGCCGAGGAGACCCTCCGCCAGCTCGTCGAGGTCGCTCCCGCCGACCACTGGGCCCGCTTCGTCCTTGGTCGTACGTTGGAGCGCCAGGGCCGCTATCCGGAAGCCCTGGGGCACGTACGGCTCGCCGCCGCCATGCGCGACCATCCCGACTACCAGGCCGCCCAGAACCGCCTCGAAGGCATGGTCCGCGACTCGGTCTGATTCAGCCGGTCAGCGCAGGCCGGTGCCGCGGCGAAGGGCCGTACGGACCAGGCGGGCGACCAGCGCCGGATACGGGAGGCCGGTGGCTTCCCACATCTTCGGGAACTGCGAGATCGGCGTGAAGCCGGGCAGTGTGTTGATCTCGTTGACGATCAGCTCGTTCTCGGAAGTGAGGAAGAAGTCGACCCGCGCGAGCCCGGCGCCGTCCAGCGCGGTGAACGCCCGGCACGCACGCCGTCTCGCGAATCTCCGCGATCAGATCGGCCGGCAGGTTCGGCGGGATGTCGAACTCGGTCGCGTCGTCCAGATACTTGGTGTCGAAGTCGTACCAACCCTGCCGCGACCCCACCACCCGGATCTCGGACGGCAGGCTGGCCTCCGGCGGCCCGCCGTCCTCGCCCTCCAGCACGCCACATTCGATCTCCCGGCCGATGATCGCGGCCTCCACCAGGACCTTCGGGTCGACCGCGCGAGCGGTCGCGATCGCCGTCTCCAGCTCGGACCAGTCGGTGATCCGGCTGATGCCGATGCTGGAACCACCGCGGGCCGGCTTCACGAAGGCCGACAGGCCGAGCCGCTCCCGCTCGCTCTCACTCAGCGTCTTCTCGTGCGGCCGCAGCACCGCGTACGGGCCGCTGGGCAGCCCCTCGGCGGCGAGCAGCTTCTTCGCATACTCCTTGTCCATGGCGACCGCGGACGCGAGCACACCGGCCCCGACGTACGGGATGTCGGCCATCTCCAGCAGCCCCTGGATCGTGCCGTCCTCGCCATAAGCGCCGTGCAGCACACGGGAAGACCACGTCCACGTCGGACAGCGCCGCGACGACGCCCTCTTCCGGGCGTACGGCGAGCAGCCCGCGAGTCTGCGCGTCGGCGGGCAACACGACCTCGGTGCCGGTCAACACCTCGGGCATCTCCCGGCCGCTCTGGGCCAGTTCCTTCGGGTCGCCGCTGGTGAGCATCCACTGGCCGCGGCGGGTGATGCCGACCGGTACGACCTCGATCTCGTCGCTGCCGGCCAGTGCCGCGAGCACACTGGAGGCGCTCAGGGCCGACACACCGTGCTCGGTGCTGCGGCCCCCGAAGATCACCGCGACCCGGATCTTTCGCTGCCCACCCACCGGTCCATCGCTCATCGCTGCGACCCTACCCGGCGGCCCCCGCCGGCCTGTCGGCTACTCGACCCCGCCCACTGCTCGGACTGTCACCGTGCACAAACCCCGGCCGCGGTTTTCTGCGCCTACTGCCAGTAGTGCCGCAGGTCACAAAGGGAGCATCCTGTGCTTAAACCGCGCACGTCCCGGCCCTGGAGGAAGCATGAAACGGTGGTTCGTACGAGCGGGGCTGGCACTGACGGTGGCCCTCGCGCTGGGCTGGGCGTCGGCGCGGTCGCCGCGGCGGCGCGCGCGGCGCAGGCAGCGACCGGTGGGAACAACGACTTCTCGTGCCGGCCAAGCGCTGCCCATCCGGACCCGGTCGTGTTGCTGCACGGGACTTTCGCCACCTACTACG
Organism: Fodinicola feengrottensis; assembly: GCF_010993775.1. Classification (GTDB taxonomy): domain Bacteria; phylum Actinomycetota; class Actinomycetes; order Mycobacteriales; family HKI-0501; genus Fodinicola; species Fodinicola feengrottensis. The sequence goes on from NZ_WOTO01000019.1 coordinate 27,570, forward strand.
AAGATCTGAACTTCTTCCAGGCCGATCTCGCCAGCAAGGGCTACTGCACGTTTTCCTTGACGTACGGCGCTTATCCGCAATTCCCATTGGTCGGCGGGCTGGCGCCGATCGCCCAGTCGGCGGTGGAAATCAAGAACTACATCGAGCAGGTACGGGCCAACACCGGTGCCGCGAAGGTCGACATCGTCGGCCATTCCGAGGGCGGGCTGCAGTCCCTTTACGTGACCAAGATGGAGGGCATCTCCAGCCACATCAACCGGGTGGTCGCGCTCGCGCCGCCGACCAAGGGCGCCACCGCCTCGGGTTTGCTGACGTTGGCGGAGAAAATCCTGCCCGGCGGCAAAGCCGAATTCGACCAGATCGTGAAAACGCTGGGAATGCCGGTGTTCGCCGACGAGCTGACCGGCGGATCGGCCGTCGTGGCGCTCAACGACGGACCGGTCGCCCAGCCAGGCGTGAAATACACGATCCTCACGTCTCGTACCGACGAGCTCGTGACGCCGACGGAGAATTCCTTCGTCCGCGAGCCCGGGGTCACCAACTGGTACGTCCAGGATTTCTGCCCCTTCGACCCGGTCGGGCACATCGGCGAGGCGTACGACCTGAATGTCTGGCACCTGATCGACAACGCGCTCGACCCGGCAAACGCGACGCCGATCGCGGTCTGCGTCCTGGGCTCGCCGGGCTGATCGCCCGCACCTTCGTCACAGCCGGTCGCGACTATCGCGACCGGCTTTTAAACGTACCGAGGACTTGCCTTCTGGGTTTGTGCATGGCGACAATGCGGGATGGAGTGGGAGCCACCCAATGCGGCGGACGTGCTGTGGCCGCTGATCGATGAGATCGCGACCGAGATGATCGCGCACTGCGCGACCGAGATCCCGGCGTACCAACTGCTCCCCCAGAGCGTCCTGGAGGGAGACCTGGTCGCCAACGCCCGCGCGGTGTTGGAGCTGTTTTTCAGCACCCTCGCTGCGAAACGGGCACCTACTGAGGAAGAGCTGGCGCTCCCGGTCGCATGGGGCGCCGAGCGGGCCAGGGACGGCCTGCCGCTGGACGCGGTCCTGCAGATCTATCCGCTCGGGGCTCGCGACGCGTGGACTTTCGCGATCCGGCAGGACGGCCTGGATCTGCCTGATCTCGGCGCCAGGATCCTGGATTTCCTCACCATCGTGATGCCCAGGGTCGCCGCCGCGTATTTGCGCGAACGCGAGGCGATCGACTGGGAACAGCGCGAAAGCCGGCAGAACCTGGGCCGGTACGCTGCTCGCCGGCCGTCCCGCGCACCGCGCCGCCGAGCGATCGGGACGCAAGCTCGCGGACCGCTATCACGTCGTCGTGTTCCACCTCCCGGGCGTCGAGGCGGCGGCGGGCAGCCGAGCGGCCACCGAGCTTTTCCGTACGGTCCAAAGCAAACTCGACGCAGAGCACGACGTTCTCGCAACCTTCGAACGAGACGGCGGAGTGCTGCTGGTCCCCGGCCCGGCAGCCCGGGTCGGCCAACTGCTCGGCCGGATCGACCAGGCCGCGCGGTCATCCTGCACGGCCGGCGCCGCGGCCGCGCCGGACCACTCCGGTATCCCGGCCGCCCACCAGGAGGCCACCGAAATTCTTACGCTGGCCGAAAATCTGCACCGCGGACCGGGCGTCTACTGGTTGGCCGACCTCGCCATCGAATACCAACTCGCCCAGCCGAGCCCGGCCCGCACCAGCCTCGCCGATATTTTGGCGCCATTGCGGGAACATCCGCATCTCATCGAGGCTCTGCGGTCCTTCATCACCACCGGCTACAACCGCGGCGCGGCCGCTGTAGCGCTCAACATCCACCGGAACACCCTCACCTACCGGCTCGGCCGCATTCGTACGCTCACCGGCTACGACGCGACAAAACCAGCGGACGCTCGACAACTCGCCGCGGCGATGACGGCCTACGACATCACCACGGCGCGCACAATCGGAATCCGATTGTAACGACGTGCGGTGCCTGTCACGGCGACAAGAAGACCGCGACCGCCTCGTCGGCGAGCACGTCCGATCGTGGGGCCGCTGGATCGGTTTGGGCCAGCTGCGACAGCCCGAGGATGGCCGCGTAAGCGACCCGTGCCCGAGACGCGGCGCGGTCCGGTGGCAGGCCGAGTTCGCGGTAGGTGCTGGTCAGGACCCGCAGCCGAGCCTGGTTCACCTGACCCACCGCGTCCCTGACCCGAGGATCATTGCGGTCGCCGAGCAGGCTCAGGTGCACCGAGGGCGCCAGCGGCCGAGCGGCGTGCACGACAGTGACGAGGAGCTCGCGCAGCCGCCGCGCGCCGGATCGGCGATCGCGGTGAATTCGACAAGTCCGTCGTCGCCGTGACTTCGTACCCACTCCGCGAGAGCCGCCGCGATCAGCTCGTCCCGGCTCCGGTAGTGCGCGTAGAAACTTCCCTTGGTCACGCCGAGCGTCCGCGCCAGTGGTTCGACCGCGACCGCGGCCAACCCGCCGTCCGCCATCGCCTTCAGCGCGGCCCGCGCCCAGTCCTGGGCGGACAGCCGGGTCGACTCGTTCACCATGGCCAGCAGGATACGCCACCGTATTGACCAGTTCGACGACTGCAGGATACGGTGGCGTATCCATACTGTGCAGTATTAAGGAGGTAGGGATGGAGCACATGAAGGTTCGCCGAGTGGTCACTGGCCACGACTTCCAAGGCAAGGCCCGCGTCGTCGACGACCGCGATGTCGAGCCGATCACTTCCGGGCTGATGCCCGACTGTGCGGCCTACCGGCTGTGGGGCCGCGATGAGCGACCCACGCTCCCGGACGACGCTCGCCACACCGCGCCGAGGCATACTACCCGCCCCGAGACGGATCGCGTTTCATGATCAACACGATCCCGCCCGGCGAGCTGGTCCCGCCGACGAATGTCGACACGGCCGCGGCTTTGGCCGAACTGGAGCGGCAAATGCCGGGCGCGATGGCCGCCATGGAGCCCGACGCGCCAGGGATGCACACCACGGACAGCCTCGACTACGTCCTGATTGTCTCCGGCGAGGTCACCCTGGAACTCGACGACGGCGAGCGGACGGTGTTGCGGGCCGGTGACGTGGTCGTCCAGAACGGCACCCGGCACGCCTGGCGCAACCATGGCACCGAGACCTGCATGATCGTCGGCGTCGCTATCGGCGCGGACCGGGTCTGACCGGTCACTATCGGTGGTTTGCGTTGTTGATCTTGTTTAGTTGGTCGGTACGAAAAAGACATTCCGGACTGATGCCCGTTATGTACGGGCCAACTAACCAAGATCAACACCGAGCGTCCCGGAGGGTGACTTCGGGGCGAGATCAGGTGAGCGCGTGTTCCAGGGCCGCTGTTACGTCAGCGATGAGGTCTGCTGGGGTCTTCGCAGCCGGCGGAGAAGCGGACGAAGCCCTCGGGGACGGCGTCGCCGGGACCCCATTGGGCGCGGCGGTCGGCGGTGGAGTGCAGGCCGCCGAAGGAGGTGGCGGCGGCGACCAGGTGGGAGGCGGCGACGAAGCGGGCGACCGCGGCGGCCGAGGGGAGGGCGAAGGACAGGACAGGACGCCGCCGTGCCGGCGCATCTGGCGGCTGGCCAGCTCGTACGCGGGGTCCGCCGGCCAGCCGGGATAGCGCAGGCCGGTCACCCCCGGGGTCTCGGACAGTACCGGGATCAGGGCGAGCGCGTTCTGCGCCTGTCGGCCCAGCCGCAGGTCGAGGGTGCCTAGTGAGCGGTGCGCGAGCCAGACCTCGAAGGGGCCGGGCATCGCGCCGGCGAGCCGGCGCCAGAGCGAGAGCCGGTCGGCGAGGTCCTGGGTCGCGCAGGCGACGTGGCCCAGCAGCAGGTCGGAGTGCCCGGCGATGGCCTTGGTGTCGCTGTAGACCGCGAAGTCCGCGCCCAGCGCCAGCGGCAGCTGCCCGAGCGAGCGGGGTGGCGGTGGTGTTGTCAACCGCCACCAGCGCGCGCCTTCGCGGTGCGCGGCGGCGGCGATCTCGGCGATGTCGCACACGTCCAGGCCGGGGTTCGAAGGCGTCTCCAGCAGCACCAGCGCAGCACCGGCCAGCGCGCTCAGATAGTCGCCGGCGGTGGGCACCTCACGGACCTCGACACCGCGGGGCGCCAGGTGGTTGGCGGCGAGGGTACGGGTCGTGTAATACCCGTCACTGGGCAGCACGAGCACCTCGCCCGGACGCAGGAAATCCAGCAACAGGGCCGAAATCGCCGCCATCCCGGTGGGGAAGGCGACCACCGGGCCACCGTCCAGGCCGGCCAGCGCCCGCTCGTACGCACGGATCGACGGATGGCTGATCCGGGCGTAGCCGTCGGCCGTACCCACCGGCTGGTCACCGAGGTGGAAGGGCGCCGCGAAGACCGGGCTGGGGATCAGCGGCTGGCCCGGCTCAGCCGGCGACGCGCCACCGGTGACCACCCGAGTGCCGTCACCCCAGGTGCTGTCCGGCGCGGTGCCATCGACCGAGATCACGCCGTCTCCGATTTGGTCTCGCGGCCCATCAACTGCTTCACCGCGACCGCCGGCAGCACGCTGGCGTGACAGACCCGGACGACCTGTTCGGTCAACGGCATGTCGACGCCCGCCTTGATCGCCAGGTCCAGGATCGACCGGCAGCTCTTCACGCCCTCCGCGGTCCTGGTGGCCGCGGTCGCCTCGGCGAGGCTGGCGCCCTGGCCCAGCCGTACGCCGAAGGAGTGGTTGCGGGACAGCGGCGAGGAGCAGGTGGCCACCAGGTCACCGAGCCCGGCCAGGCCGGCGAAGGTCTGCGGATCGGCGCCCAGCGCCTGCCCGAGCCGAGCGGTCTCGGCGAGTCCGCGGGTCATCAGCGACGCCTTGGTGTTGTCGCCGAAACCCATCCCCTCGGCCATCCCGCAAGCCAGCGCGATCACGTTCTTCACCGCGCCACCGAGCTCGCAGCCAAGCACGTCGACATTCGTGTACGGGCGGAAATAAGGAGTCGTCGTCGTACGCTGCAGCCGCTTCGCCCGGCCGCTGTCGGTGCAGGCGATGACGGTCGCGGCTGGTTGCCGGTCGGCCAGCTCGTGGGCCAGGTTCGGGCCCGAGACGACCGCGACCCGGTCTTGCGACACCCCGGTGACCTCGACGATCACCTCGCTCATCCGCATGGTGGTGCCGAGCTCGATGCCCTTCATCAGGCTCACCAGGGTCGCCTCGGCGTCGATTGCCGCACGCCATCCCTCCAGCTGCCCGCGCAGCGTCTGGGACGGGATCGCGAGCACCACCAGGTCAGCGCCGGTGATCGCCTCCTGGGCGTCCGTGGTCGCGGTCAGGGTGGCCGCAACCCGATGCCGGGCAGGTATTCCTCGTTCCGGTGCGAGGCGTTGATCGCGTCCGCCACCTCCGGCCGGCGAGCCCACAACGTCACGTGGTTGCCGGCCTCGGCGAGGATCTTGGCGAACGTCGTACCCCACGAGCCGGCTCCGAGCACCGCGCTGTGCGTCGTCATGAAGTGGCTTCCCGCTTCCGGCCGGCCTTGGGCAGGGTGAACAGCGGACCGGTCGGCGCCGGTACGCCACGGATCTCGGCCAGCATCTCGCGCAGCCGGAGCATGGTCTTCTCGGTGAGCTCGTCCAGCAGCTCGACGGTCACCGGGCGATCGGCGTATTCGCTGAGGTCGATCGGCTCACCGACGACAACGGTGACCGGCGTACGCCACCGCGGCCGGAACTTGCCGGTGACCGGGTGGTGGATGCGTTGCGCGCCCCACTGCACGACCGGGATCATCGGCGCGCCGGACACAGCAGCGCGAGCCGGGCCGCGCCAGTCTTGCCTTTCATCGGCCAGAGGTCGGGATCCTTCGTACAAGTGCCCTCGGGGTGCATCAGGACCAGGCTGCCGTCGGCCACCGCGTCGACCGCGGCGGCCAGCGCCTTGGCCGCGTCGGCACTGTTGCGGTGGACCGGAATCTGGTGCGCGCCGCGAAAAACCATCCCGATGAACGGTTTGTGGAACAGCGTGTCCTTGGCCAGGAAACGCGGGTTCCGGGGCAGGTCCACGATGAAGTGCCCGAGCACCAGCGGGTCGATCTTGGAGATGTGGTTGGTGACCACCACCGCGCCGTCCGGCGGGATCAGCTCCTGCCCGCGCCATTCGTGCCTGGTCATCACCAAGATGGCCGGCTTGAGGACGGCGATCGCCAGTCCCAGCCAACCCCCCCCGCCGCACCCGCGTCACGCGCCCGTCACCCCAGTCGACACACCCATCGGCATCGCCCGATCATCACCCACCCCGTACGCCACTGTCGAGGCGGGCGCCCAGCTTTGCGTACGCGGGATTGTCCGCATAGGCGCCGTGCGTGCGTTGGACACACGCACGGCGCCATGCGGACAACCACAGCGGGCAGTTAGTTGCCGTTGGGGGCCGGGAGAACGGTGATCTGCGAAGCCGTACGCGAGGTGCCGGTGCTGCCGGGCTGGCTGGCGACCGAGATGTTGTCGCCGGGTTTGAGATTGGTGATCGCACCGGGCGTGGACGTGTAGACCTTGCCGCCAGCGGCGAGCGTGACGGTCACGTTGCCGGCCCGGGTGGTGATCACCACGGTGTTGCCGGACACCGAGGTGACGGTGCCGGTGAGGGCCACGTTCCGGCCGCCGCCAAAACCCTGGCCGCCACCGCCCTGTCCCGCGCCCTGCCCGCCACCAGCACCGCCGCCCCCCGCGCGTGCCGCCGCCGTTCGGGAAGCCCTCCCCGCCGCGGAACTGGCCGCGCTGCAAGCCGGTCGGCGCGGTGAACCGACCACTCGCGAAACCGCCGCCGAAGAGCACCACGGCGAGGACGACCGCGCCGTGATGATCAGCGGCTTGCTTGCGGGCGCCGCCAGCCGGCTTCGGGCCGCCCACCGTGCTGCCCACGATGCCGGGCTGCGCCGGCGCGACGGCATACGGGCCGGGCTGCGGCGCGGCGGCAGGTGGCGGAGGTACGGGCTGGCCGCCGAGCGGACCGGTCGGCGTGGGTGGGTTCACGGGTGGCTGGGACATGGTCTTTTCTCTCCTTGTTGTGACGAGGTCATTCGTGCCGGAGGGCCTCGACCGGGTCGAGCCGGGCGGCCTGCCGGGCCGGCCAGTAGCCGGCCAGGATGCCCACCACGACGCGCGGCCGCGACGGCGATCCCGACGCCGGTGAGGCTGGCGTGCGCGGACACGTTGATCGCGCGGCCGACCAGGCTGGTGGCGATCGCGCCGATGACGGCCCCGACGATCGCACCGCCGATGGTGACCAGCACCGCCTCCACCAGGAACTGCAGCCGCAGGTCGCGCTGGCGGGCGCCGATGGCCTTGCGAGTGCCGATCTCCCGGGTCCGCTCGCGGACGGCCACCAACATGGTGTTGGCGATGCCGATCCCGCCGATCAGCAGCGCGATGGCGGCGATGCCGATCAGGAAGTTGCTGATGATGGACGCCTGCTGGTCGGCGACCGCGAGCAGCTGGTCCTGGCTGACGATGCTGAAGTCGTCCTGCGCGGTGCCGGCGATGCCGTGCCGCTGGCGCAGCAGCGCGGTGATCTCGGCGCTGACGAAGGTGGTCACCGACGGGTCGGACACCGACAGGGACACCGAGCGTAGCGTCCCGCCGGCGACCAGCCGGTCGGCGGCGGTGGTCAGCGGTACGAGCACGTAGTCGTCCGGGTTGATGCCGCCGCCGCCCTTGGGCTGGGTGACCCCGATGACCGTGAACGGGATGCCGTTGATTTTGACGCTGGAGCCGACCGCTGACGCCGGTGTCAGACCAAGGTCCGTCACCGTTGTCGGCCCGAGAACCGCCACCGGCAGTTTGCGGTCGTACTCCAGCAGCGAGCTCATGAACGTGCCGACCTGCAGCGTGTAGCCGCGTACCTGCGACTCCGCGGCGGTGGTGCCGGTGACGGTCGTGGTGGTGTTCGACTGGCCACGTACGACCAGCGCGTTGGTCGAGACCTCCGGAGCGAAAGCGGACACGCCCGGCAACCCGCCGATCGCGGTCGCGTCGTCGGTGGTCAGCGTGGTCGCCGTACCGGCCGCGCCGCGGACGCCGCCGGTGGTGGCGGCCCCGGCCTGGACCGAGACGAGGTTGGTGCCGAGGCTGGCGACGCCCTGGGTGAGCTGCGTACGGGCGCCGTCGCCGACGCCGAGCAGCGCGACCACCGCGGCGACGCCGATGATGACGCCCAACGCGGTCAGCGCGGTCCGGAGCTTGTTGACGCTCAGCCTGCGCAGTGCAAGCCGGAGCGCTTCGAAGAGGCTCACATCCACCCCGCAGCGAGCGCCGGGTCGGTGAACTGGCCGTCGGTGAGCTGCAGCACCCGGCTGGGGCCATCGCGGCCACCCCCGGGTCGTGGGTGATCATCACCAGTGTCATGCCGTCCGCGTGCAGCTGGGCGAGCAACTGAAGGATCGACGCTCCGGCGGTGGTGTCCAGGTTGCCGGTCGGCTCGTCCGCGAGCAGCAGCTGCGGCCGGGTGACCAGGGCGCGAGCGATCGCGACCCGCTGACGCTGGCCACCGGACAGCCGCGACGGGTCGTGCTTCAACCGATCGGCGAGGCCCACCTCCAGCAGAGCCGCGGTCGCCCGCTCCAGGCGCTCGGCCCGGCGTACGCGCGCATAGACCAAAGGCGCGGCGACGTTCTCCAGCGCCGACTCCCCCGCCACCAGGTTGAAGCTCTGGAAGACGAACCCGATGGCCCGGTTGCGCAGGCCCGCCAGCTGGTCGTCGGTCAGCGAGACGGTGTCCACGCCGTCGACCAGCAGCCGCCCGCCGGTCGGCCGGTCGAGCAAGCCGAGCAGGTGCAGCAGCGTTGACTTGCCGGAGCGACGACGCCCCATCACCGCGACCGACTCGCCACGGTGCACGGCGAGGTCGATCTCGCGGACGGCTCGGACGATCTCGTCGCCCACCTGGTAGTCACGGGTCAGCTGGATCGCCTGCAGCACCGGCGCCGGGGGCGCGGTCATTTCCGGGTATTCGTACGTGGCCTGAAGGTCGACCGGCTGGTAGCCGGCCTGGTACGGATCAGTTGCCACCGGTGCCGCCCGTACGACGCCCGCCGGTGCCGCCGGTGCCGAAGCCCCCGCCGCCACCACCGAGGCCGGCGCCACCGCCGAAGCCGGTACGTCCGCCACCAGTCCCGCCGGTGGTCGTACCGGTCGACTGCTGCGGGTTGACCACGCCGGTGACCACCGTCTGGCCGACCGTGAGACCGACCACGACCTCGGTGAACTGGCTGGTGGTCAGGCCGATCTCCACCGGCGTGGTGACCGGCTGGCCGTCGCCGCCCATGAGCTGCACGGTCGGCGCGTCGTCGGTGCCGCCAATCGCCGAGGTCGGCACCGCGAGCACGTTGGCGTGCGAGGTGACCGTGACGTTTACGTCCGCGGACATCCCGGGCAGCAGGCCGGACGGCAGCGAAGAGAGGCTAAGCGAGATCGGGAAGGTGACCACCGACGACGTACCGCTGCTGGTGTTCGCCTCGACCGGCCGGGACACCACGGTCGACGGGGGTCGAGCCGCTGCCCAGTGCCGGGAAGGTGACGCTCGCGGACTGGCCGGCCGAGATGTGGCTGACGTCCGCCTCCGGCACCGACGCCTGCACGGTCATCGTGCTGGTACGTACAGACACCGCGTCGGAGCTGGGCGGCGGGACGCCGACACTGACGTTGACCGCGGTCACCACGCCGCTGAAGGGCGCGCTTTTAGGGTGGCCGCGTCGACCGCGGCCTGCGCCTGGTCGACGGCCTGTTGGGCCTGCTGGATCGCGATCTGCTGGGCGTCGGTGGTGTCGACATCGACCACTGTGTACGAGTCGGTGTTCATCGCCGGACGGACGGGCAGGGGGGTGGGCGGTGGGGCTCGGCGTCGGGTGCGCGCTCGGGCTGCTGGACGGCTTGGGGGTCGGCTTCTTCGTCGTCGGCTTGCCGCCGGTCGGTTTGGTGGTGCTCGTACGACCGCCGCCACCCGCCGCCCCCGCCGGATGAGCCACCGCTGGCACTCTGGCCGGTCGAGTTCGTACTCGTACCAGCCTGGGCCTGCGCGAGCTGTGCCTTGGCGAGCGTCAGCTGCGCCTGCTGGCTGGTCGCGTCGACGGTCGCGAGCTGCTCGCCGACCGAGACGGTGTCGCCCACCGCGACGGACACCGCCGTCACCTTCGCCGCACCGCTGGACGCCGACACACCCCGCCGGACGAGCCGCCGCTGGAGCCGCTGGCCCCCGACGTACCGCCGCTGGAACCGCCCGAGGCACCGCCACCGGACGAGCCGCCGCTGGAGCTCGAAGACCCGCCGAAGGACAGCGCGACGGTCTGCGAGGCCTGGGCCGTACCGGTCGCCTGGACCGTGTCCGAGACGGTGGTTTTGGCCACCTTCGCAGTGAGATATGTGGGTTTGCTGCTGGCGCTCGACCCGGTGGTGACGGCCCAAGCCCCGCCCCCGACTGCAACAACGACTACGACGACACCCGCGATTACCCATGCCGGCTTCAGCCGGATGCGACGTTGCATTCCACGTTTCTATGGAGCAAGCCTGTGAATGCCGTATGAAACGACTGAGCGGACCCTGAGAGGCCGGCTGGGAACTCCCAGAGGCCGTCTCCGGCCTGTCACATCGCTCGAGTGGGACAATAAAAACGGTGTCGTCGTCACTGCGATGGTCGGTCGTCGTACCGGTCAAACGGCTCGCGTACGCCAAGACCCGGCTGCGCCCAGGCCTGCCCGGAGTCAGTCACCTCGAGTTGGTGAGCCAGCCATCCCGCCGACACCGTCGCGGCCGCCCTCGCCTGCGCCGCGGTGGGCCGGGTGATCGTGGTGACGGACGATGATGAAATCGGCCCGTACTGGCCAAACTCGGCGCGATCTGCGTTCCGGACGTGCCGGATTCCGGCCTGAACCCCGGCCCCTCACGTACGGCGCCGCCGTGGCCGCCGAGCTGGCCCCTTTGGACGGCGTGGCCGCCCTCGGCGGCGACCGGCCGGCGCTGCGCCCAGCCGAGCTGGCCTCGGCCCTGGCCGCCGCCCGGATCGCCGAGCGCGCCGTGGTCGCCGACACCCCCGGCACCGGCACCGCGCTGCTCACCGCGTCGGCCGGAGTGCCCCTTCGACCCGCTTTCGGCTCCGGATCAGCGGCCGCCCACGTCGCTTCCGGCGCGGTCGCACTCGGCGGCGAGTGGCCGTCCCTGCGCCGGGACACGGACACGCTCGCCGATCTCGGCACGGCCGCGGAACTGGGCCTCGGCCCTCGTACGAGCATGCTCGTCGCCGCCGTGTCAGTGGTCGCCGCCACCTGCTAGGTCGGTTTCGTTGACCGACTGCGGCGCGAAACTGTCGTACCCACGTATTGGTGTTGAGCTTAGTTAGTCGGTTCGGTCGTTGAGTGCCGCACTTTGTCCCGCACTCGACGTCGAGTGCGGGACAAAGTGCGGCAGTCGACGGCATTGGCAGGTCATGGGGAGCGGAACGCCGCGGGAGCGGGCCGAGCCGCCGGAGCGTACGAAAGCGCTATGCCTGGCAGGCCAGGGACTGCTTGGAGCCGGCCGGGGCGCCGGCCGGGAACTGGGCGGGCTGCAGGCACTGGGCGGCCCATATCGGGACGGTGACCTTGCCGCCGTCCACCTTGAACAGCATCGCCAGCTGGTCCAGCGGTTCGCCGCCGGCGTCCTGGGCCTTGAGCAGGCCCCACGCGTACGAGCCGCCGTCGCATACCGGGCCGTTGACGAAGGTCACGTTCTTGGCCACCGCGCTGCCGCCGATCGCGGCGTAGGCGGCCTCGATCAGTTTCGGCTTGAGGGTGCTCGCGGCCTGCGGGCACGGGCCGGACTGGACCGGGCCGGGCGTGGGGGCTGGCCGGCGTGACCGCCGCGGCCGAGCCGGTCGGGGCCACCGGGGTGCTCGGCGCCGCCGCGCGGGGACTGCCGCTGGGACGCAGGAACAGGAAGGCCGCCGCCGCGACGGCTATCACCGCGACGACCGCGATCGCCGCCATCACGATCCATCGCCGACCGGACCTGGCTGCGCTCGATTCCGGTCTGACATGGGACATGCGGCATCCTCCTGAACAAGTCGGCGTGGGGTCCCCCATCATCGCGGACGTGACTTACGCCGCTGACGGCGGCCGAAGCGTTCGCGACTTGATGGTGTGGTGTTCACCAAGTCGGGGGATGATGGCCGCCGTGAGTACGACTACGGATCAGACCGCTGACCAGGCCGCCGAGCCGACCGACCGCCCCGAACAGCCGACCCGGCCTGCGCCGGCACCGCTGCCCGACGACCGGTTCATCAACCGGGAGCTGTCCTGGCTCGACTTCAACGCCCGGGTGCTGCGGCTGGCCGAGATGCCGGACACACCCCACTGCTGGAGCGGGCCAAGTTCCTGGCGATCTTCGCGTCCAACCTGGACGAGTTCTACATGGTTCGGGTGGCTGGGCTCAAGCGCCGCCAGTCGACCGGGCTGTCGGTCCGCTCCCCCGACGGACTCTCGCCGCGCGAGCAACTGGAACGGATTTCGGTCGAGGTGCGGGACCTCGCGTCCCGGCACGCCACCTGTTTCACCACCGAGGTGCAGACCGCGCTGGAAACCGAAGGCGTCCGACTGGTCCGGTGGGAGGACCTCGACGCCAGCGAACAGGACCGCCTGCACACGTATTTCCGCGAGCAGGTTTTCCCGCTGCTAACGCCACTGGCGGTCGACCCGGCGCACCCGTTCCCCTACATTTCCGGGCGGTCGTTGAATCTCGCGGTGACCGTACGGGATCCCGATGACGGCATCGAGCGGTTCGCGCGAGTCAAGGTGCCCAACAACGTGCCCCGGTTCGTGAGTGTCACGGACGGCGGATTCCTGCCGCTGGAGGACATCATCGCCGCGCACCTCTCGCAGCTTTTCGAGGGCATGGAGGTCGCCGAACAGCACGTGTTCCGGGTCACCCGCAACGCCGACCTGGAGGTCGAGGAAGACCGCGACGAGGACCTTTTGCAGGCGTTGGAAAGAGAACTGGCCCGCCGCCGGTTCGGCCCGGCGGTCCGCCTGGAGGTCGAGGAGACGATGACCGAGCGGATCCTGGATCTGCTCGTACGAGAGCTGGACGTGAGCGCCGCGGACGTGCAGCGGGTCCCCGGTTTGCTGGATTTGACGGCATTGTGGCAGATCTACGGCATCGATCGGCCGGATCTGAAAGACAAACCCTTCGTGCCGGCCACCCATCCGCGGTTCGCCGAGGGCGAGACGCCGCGCAGCGTTTTCGCCACCCTGCGGGACGGCGACGTGCTCGTGCACCATCCGTACGAGTCCTTCTCCACCAGCGTCCAGCGTTTCATCGAGCAGGCCGCGGCCGACCCGAATGTGCTGGCGATCAAACAGACTCTTTACCGTACGTCCGGAGATTCCCCGATCGTCGACTCGCTGATCGACGCCGCCGAGGCTGGCAAGCAGGTGGTCGTGCTGGTCGAGGTGAAAGCCAGGTTCGACGAACAGGCCAACATCGCCTGGGCGAAAACCCTGGAGCGCTCCGGCTGCCATGTCGTCTATGGCTTGGTGGGCCTCAAAACGCATTGCAAGGTCTGCCTGGTGGTACGCCAGGAGGGCTCGCAAATCCGTCGCTACGCACACGTGGGCACCGGGAACTACAACCCCAAGACGGCCCGACTTTACGAGGATCTGGGGCTGTTCACCGCGGATCCGGCGGTCTGCGCCGACCTCACCGACCTTTTCAACGTACTGACCGGATATTCCCGGCAGACCCACTACCGCTCGCTGATGGTCGCGCCCTACGGCATCCGTTCGGGCATTATCCGGCGGGTCGAACGTGAGGTCAGCCACGTGAAAGCCGGCCGGCCGGGACTGATCCAGATCAAGGCCAACTCCATTGTGGACGAACAGATCATCGACGCGCTCTACGGGCTTCGCAAGCCGGCGTACGCATCGATCTGCTCATTCGCGGAATCTGCGCGCTGCGCGCCGGCGTGCCCGGGGGGCTGAGCGACAACATCACCGTTCGCTCGGTGCTCGGCCGATTCCTGGAACACTCCCGGGTGCTGCGATTCGGGAACGGCTCGAATCCGGCCGAAAGTGCCGACCGCCCGGACCGATCGACCTACCGCCAGGAGTTCTGGATCGGCTCAGCGGACCTGATGCACCGCAACCTGGACCGGCGGGTGGAAGACCTCGTACAGGTCACCGACACCACCGCCCGCAAGCGCCTGGGCGACATTTTCGAGCTGCTGCTGGCCGCGGACACCGGTGGTTTCGACCTGCTGCCGGACAACACGTGGCGCCAGCGCACCGGGCCGGGCGGCGAACCGCTGCACGATCCGCAGGAGGAACTGTTGCACCGCACCGCATCTCGCGCGGACTGAGGTGACTTTGCCCATCACCGCAACGATGGCGGCCGGCTCCAGTACGGCCACCACGCCCGCTCAGAGCCACCCTGCGCGACTTTGTGGTGCCACTGTTCGTCATTGTCGCGGCCCGGCGTTGCGGTGGCCCTCGGTCAGGCTGAGCGGCACGGCTGGACGTATGGTGGCCAAGTGAGCCCGCGACCCGAGTTACGCGCCGCCGGCGGGGTGCTGTGGCGCCGCGATCCCAGCGGTGCCACCGTCATCGCCCTCGTCCACCGCCCGCGCTACGACGACTGGTCGCTGCCTAAGGGAAAGCTGGCCACCGGCGAGCATTCCCTCACCGCCGGATATCGGGAAGTCCTCGAGGAGACCGGCATCACGCCGACGCTTGGCCGGCGGCTGGTTCGTACCGAATATCCGGTGTCGATCAGCGAGAAAATCGCCCGCAAGGTCGTCGACTATTGGGCCATGCGCGCCGCTGACGGCGATTTCCAGGCCAATGACGAGGTCGACGAGCTGAGGTGGCTGACCGTCGAGAAAGCGACCGACGCGGTCTCGTACCGGCACGACCGGGCCGTGCTCGCCGCCTTCGCGCAAGCCGAGCCGGACACCACCACGATTTTGCTCGTACGACACGGCAGCGCCGGCGACCGGACCCAGTGGCGCGGCACCGACGACCTGCGACCGCTCGACCCGACCGGACACCGGCAGGCGAAGCGCGCGGCCACCGTGTTGCCATGTTTTTGGCCCGCGACGGGTGATCTCGGCCGACAAAGTCCGATGCGTGGAGACCATCCGTCCACTTGCGACAGTGCTCGGGCTGCCGGTGGTCGTCGACGACGATTTCGGTGAGGAGCGGCACGCCCGGAACTCGACGCGTGCTGGCGAACTCGTACGCGCTCTCGCGATGGCCGGCGAGCCGGTGGCGATTTGCAGCCAGGGCGGGCTTATTCCCGACACGGTCGCCGAACTGGCCGCTGCCGACGGCATAGCACTCGAAGATGTGCCGTCCCGCAAGGGAAGTGTGTGGGCACTGAGCTTCACCGGCCGCCGCCTGATCGCCGCCGACTACTACCGGACTCTGAAGCCGGAGAAGTCCTAACCACAAAGCGTGGCGGGCAGTGAAAGGACCGCTAGGCTGAAGCGGGCTAAACACGGCCGAACCGTGCCGGGAAAGGCAGCTATTGCCAAGAGTTTTTTGGTGACTCACGCAAACGCCGGGCCGACCCAGTGGGTCGGTCCGGCGTTTGCGTTTTACGGCGGTGAGTTACCGCTTGCGGGCCGGGGCCTTCTTGGCCGGAGCCTTCTTGGCCGGAGCCTTCTTCGCGGCGGTGGCCTTGGTCGCGGCGGCCTTCTTGGCCGGAGCGGCCTTCTTGGCCGGGGCGGCCTTCTTCGCGACCGGCGCCGGTCCGCGGCTCGCACCAACGGCGGTGGCCTTGGTGGTCGCCTTCGCGCCGGGGGTCTTCGGCAGCTTCTTCGGGTCGGCCACCACGGTCTTGAAGCCAGTGCCCGACGGAAAAGCCGGAACGGCGGTCTTCTTGACCTTCACCGATTCGCCGGTGCGCGGGTTGCGGGCGGTACGGGCCGCGCGAACGCGCTTCTCGAACACACCGAAACCGGTGATCGCCACCCGGTCGCCCTTGGCCACGGTGCGCTGGATCTCGTCGACGATCTGCTCCAGAGCATTCGCCGCGGTCTTGCGGTCATCGAAGCGCGTCGTCAGCGCCTCAATGAACTCGGCCTTGTTAACCATTGTCCCCTCCAGGGTACATACCGGCCCCATCGAGGCCGCTCACCGGGGAACCGTAAGGCCAAAGCGCCAAAGACACAAATATTTGCCGGCCGGAAGTCGTTGCTCAGCAACGGTTTGGGGGGCCTCGGCGGGCCCGATCGGGGCCCTTACTGGCAAACCGGGGCGCACGCTCCGGTGACCCTGCGAGGGCCCAAAAGACCGGCCGGGGCGTTCCAGTCATGCCCCAGGATCATTACCATACAAGGAAAATCGACTAAGCAAGGAAAGTGGCCGGACCACCGGCGATGCCCTCGACGGCCAACCTTGAACAGCCATCGGACCGGCGCCGCGACCGCGCCCCAAGTGCCACGGAAAAATTTTTCCAGTCCTGGCGTGTCGCGGCCGTGTCAGCGGCCTCAGATCCCCCCAACCGGGCCGATTCGGCGTCCGCGACTGCCCGACCGACGGACGCCGACCCGGCGATCCGCCGCTGTCCCGACCGACAAAACGCGGCGCCGAAAACGCGAAGGTGCCCTGCCGCTTTCGCGGGCAGGGCACCATCTGGAGCCGATGAGGTCAGGCGTCGACGGTCGTCCGGGGCAGATAGGACGGCCGGTTTCGTTCGTACGCGTCGATCTCGTCCACGTGCCGCAGCGAAAGGCCGATGTCGTCGATCCCCTCCATCAGCCGCCAGCGGGTGTAGTCGTCGATTTCAAAGGGCACGCCCTCAGAACCCCACCGCACCTCGCGGGCAGCCAGGTCCACAGTGACCTCAGTCTCGGGCTCATCGACGAGATCGTTCTGCAGTTGCTCGATGTGCTTCTGGTGCAGCACGGCGGCCAGCAGACCGGCCTTGCCTGAATTGCCACGGAAGATGTCGGCGAACCGGGACGAGAGCACCACCCGGAAGCCGTAGTCCATGAGCGCCCAGACCGCGTGCTCACGAGACGAGCCGGTGCCGAAATCGGAGCCGGCGACCAGAATCGAGGCGCCCGAGTAGCGCTCGTCGTTCAACACAAAGGTGGGATCGTTGCGCCAGGCCGAGAACAGCCCGTCGGCGAAGCCGGTCCGGGTGACCCGCTTCAGGTAGACCGCCGGGATGATCTGGTCAGTGTCGACATTGGACCGAAGCAGCGGTACGGCCCGCCCGGTGTGCACGGTGATCTTTTCCATCGCTCAGTCCTCCAGATCCGCCGGGGCGCTCAGGTGCCCGGTTACCGCGGTGGCGGCCGCCACCAAGGGCGACACCAGGTGCGTACGGCCACCCTTGCCCTGCCGCCGGCCCTCGAAATTCCGGTTCGACGTGGACGCCGAGCGCTCCCCCGGAGCCAGTTGGTCCGGGTTCATACCGAGGCACATCGAACAACCGGCGCCACGCCATTGGGCGCCGGCCGCGGTAAAGATGTCGTGCAGTCCTTCTTCTTCAGCCTGCAGCCGCACTCGCGCCGAGCCTGGTACGACCAGCATTCTCACGCTGTCGGCGACCTTGTGCCCACGGATCACCGCGGCCGCGGCCCGCAGGTCCTCGATGCGGCCATTCGTGCAGGAGCCGAGGAAAACCGTGTCGACGGAAATGTCCCGGAGCGGGGTGCCGGGAGTGAGGTCCATGTACGCCAGCGCCCGCTCGGCCGAGGAACGGGCCGAGGGATCACTGAAAGACTCCGGATCGGGCACCGTCCCGCCCAGCGGCAGGCCCTGCCCGGGATTGGTGCCCCAGGTGACATACGGGGTGAGCACGGACGCGTCGAGTTCCACCACCTCATCGAAAACGGCGTCCCACATCGGTGGCCAGCTCGCGCCACGCTTTCACCGCGGCGTCCCAATCCTCGCCTCGCGCCACGTGCCGGCGGCCCTGCAGATAGTCGAAGGTGGTGTCATCCGGGGCGATCATGCCGGCCCGCGCACCGGCCTCGATGCTCATGTTGCAGACCGTCATCCGGCCTTCCATGGACAACGACCGGATCGCGTCGCCGCGGTATTCCAGGACATATCCCTGGCCGCCGCCGGTGCCGATCTTGGCGATCAAGGCGAGAATGACGTCCTTCGCGGTGACGCCCTCGGCCAGCGAACCGGAAACCTCGACGGCCATCGTTTTGAAGGGCTTCAGCGACAAAGTCTGGGTGGCGAGCACGTGCTCGACCTCGCTGGTGCCGATCCCGAAGGCGAGCGCGCCGAAAGCGCCGTGGGTGGAAGTGTGACTATCTCCACAAACCACGGTCATTCCGGGCTGCGTCAAGCCCAACTGCGGGCCAATCACATGCACGATGCCCTGCTCGGCGTCGCCGAGTGGATAGAGCGGCACCCCGAATTCCTCGCAGTTGCGCCGAAGCGTCTCCACCTGCGTACGACTCACCGGGTCCGCGATCGGCTGGTCGAAATCGACAGTGGGGACATTGTGGTCCTCAGTGGCGACGGTGAGATCCGCACGGCGCAACGGACGGCCGGCCATCCGCAGCCCGTCGAACGCCTGCGGACTGGTCACCTCATGGAGAAGGTGAAGATCGATGTAGAGCAGATCCGGCTCGCCAGCGGCGGACCGAACCACGTGGCTGTCCCAGACTTTCTGGGCGAGGGTGCGTCCCATGCCAATTCCCGTCTGTCTTGTCATCGTGCACAGCTTGTCATCCTGCATAGTGGGATGATAATTTCGTACTGTGGGACAGACTACCAGCGGAACAGCGACCTCCGGCATCGCCGGTAATGGCAGTGCGCCTGCCAACGCGGACGGTACGGGCAGGTCGGTCGGCCGATCGATCGCCAGTGGCGTCGGCGTTCTGGACAAAGCGGTCGCCATTCTGGCCGCCACCGTGGACGGCGCCAGCCTCGCCGAACTCGTCGATCGCAGTGGTCTTCCGCGGGCGACGGCGCACCGGCTCGCGCAGGCGTTGGAGGTGCACCGGCTGTTGATTCGGGACGCGCAGGGCCGGTGGCGGCCGGGACCGCGGCTCGGCGAGTTGGCGAATTCCGCGCCCGACGTGCTGCTCAATGCCGCTGGTCCGGTGTTGACCGCTTTGCGGGACGCGACCGGCGAAAGCGCGCAGCTTTACCTGCGCCGCGCCGAAGAACGCATCTGCGTGCGTGGCCGCCGCCGAGCGGTCCAGCGGGCTGCGGGACACCGTTCCGGTGGGTGCCGGGCTGCCGATGACAGCTGGCTCGGCGGCGCAGATTCTGCTCGCCTGGGAACCGCCGGAATCGGTGCTGCCGCTGCTGCCACGGGCCCGGTTTTCCGGCCGTACGCTCGCCGAAGTGCGCCGCCGCGGCTGGGCCGCCCGCCGGCGAGCGGGAGCCGGGAGTGGCCAGCGTGTCCGCGCCGATTCGGGACCGCGGTGGCCGGGTGATCGCCGCGGTCAGCATTTCCGGCCCGATCGAGCGCCTCGGCCGCCGCCCCGGCGACCGGCACGCCGTCTCGGTCGTACGAGCCGGCCACCGACTTTCCGGTCTGTAGAAAGCCCGGAGGCCAGCTGCCGTAGTGACATGAGCACTTCTCCGCCGGACCAGGAAATCGCCACCGCGTTCAAGCTCGCGCTGGACCTGCCCGCACTGCACCTGCCCGCACAGCCTTACGTCTACCCGAAAGCCTGACCTTCGCCGCGATAGGTCGGCACCGTGTCGACAATCCGGCCGCCGTCGATGAGGTGCAGATCGTTGACGTGCTCGCAAAGTTCGCCGGCCTTGCCGTGCCGGAACCAGACCCGCTCCCCCACCCGCAGCGAGTCGGCTGCAGCGCCGCGCAAGGGCGTCTGCACTTCGCCGGCGCCCTCGGAGTCGATCATCCGCAGCCCGGCTGGGAAAACCGGCGCCGGCACCCGGTTCGGCAACTGCGGGCCGGACGCGATCCAACCGGCGCCGCCGACGGTGACGATGCCGGCCGCCGGCCGGCGGGTCACCGCGAGCGCGAACAGCGCTGACGGATAAGGCTTGAAGGCCCGGTATTCATCGAAAAGTCGCGGCGCGTAGAGGCCGGACCCGGCGGCCACCTCGGTGATCGCAGACTCCCGTACGGTCCGCTCGACACTGCCGGTGCCGCCACCGTTGACGAATTCCAGGTCGGCGAGCACCGCCACGGCCGCCACCACCGCGGCCCGGCGCTGCATCAGCTCGGCCGCGGACGCCGCCTGCACGGCCCGGATCGCGAGGCCACGCAAGGGATTGCCCGGCGGCCGGTCGCCCAGGCCGGCGATCTGCCCTTCGTACGACATGATGCCGACCAACCGGAATCGCGGCCGGTCCACGATTTTGCGGGCCAGCGTGACAGCGGAGGCGACGCTGTGCACCGGGGAGCGCCGGGTGCCCAGGTGCACCCGGCCACCGGCGAGCCGCAGGGAGGCGTCCAGGTCCAGGCACAACCGCAGCGGTGGCCCGGAAATCCCGGCGACCGCGGCCTCGATCAGGTCCAGGTGCTCGGTGCTGTCGACCATCAATGTGACGCGGGCAGCCAGCCTCGCGTCCATCGCCAGCCGCCGCAACGATCCCGCGTCGGTGGTCGGGTAGGCCACCACCACGTCATCGAAATCCGCTGCCAGCCACAGCGATTCGGCCAGCGAGTACGACAGAATCCCGGCGAAACCGTCGATCGCCAGCACCTGGCGCAGGATGTCCCGGCAGCGCACCGATTTGCTGGCCACCCGGATCGGCCGGCCGGCGGCCCTGCGGACCAAGTCGGCCGCGTTTGCCCGCAACGACGGCACATCCACCACCGCGAAGGGGGGCGCGAGACCAGCGGTGGCCTCGTCCAGGATGGCGCGGCTGAGCTGCGGGACGGGATTGCGGGAGAAGTAACAGTCATCGTCACGCCCGGCCCGCCGCGGCCGGCCGGCGACGTTCTCGACGGGCCGGCCGAGCGGCCCGCGTCGACGGTGCCAGTCGGTTCGCCCGGCTGAGCGCGGCGAACTGGTCCGCGCTCGCGTCCAGCACCGCGAGGGCCTGCGCGGAGTCCCGGTCCACCAGCCAATTCAGCGTCAGTCCGTCCAGCAACGTCACCAACATCCGGGCCAGTACGTCCAAAGGCAGCAGCCACTCGACTCGACCTCGCACGCGACTCCGATCCGCTCGATCATCTCCCGGCAGCCGGCCTGATACCGCGCGTACTGCCGCTGAGCCAGGTCCTCCAGCCCGGGCGTACGCAGCGCGACCTGAGTCAGCTCGTACAGCACCTGATGCTCTCCAGGGGCTTCCTCGACCAGCTGCCAATACGCCCGGAGTGCGCCGCGAATGGTCACCTCAAGACCGTCTTCGGGCGTCAGCACGTCGGCCGCGGCCCGCACCTCGCGGGCCACCATCTGCTCCGCGAGCTCACCGAGCAGCTCGTTCTTGGACCGGAAACAGTAGTGGAAACTGGAAAGTGGCATGCCTGCCTCGGCGGCGATGGCCCGGGTGGTGGCCGCGCCGACGCCGTCGGCGGCCATCACCCGGAAGGCGGCGGCGACCAGCTGGCGCCGCCGCTCCTCGGCCGGGATTCGTACCACGGGGGCCTCCTCGTCCGTCGCAGGATCCCAGAATGCGGTCGGCCAACCGTCTTAGTCAAGCGTTTCGGACACTTGACTAAGACGGTTGACCCATTCACACTTGCCGGCATCGCGGCGAGAGGATGCCCTGTTGAGAGCCACTGTGACAGCCAACGGACCGGGCCGCCTGCCGGCGGACTTCGACTGGGGCGTGGCCACGTCCGCGTACCAGATCGAGGGGGCGAGCGACGCCGACGGCCGCACGCCATCGGTGTGGGACACCTTCGCCGCGGAGCCCGGCCGGATCGCCGGCGGCGACCTCGCCGACCCCGGTTGCGACCACTACCACCGGTGGCGGGACGACCTCGATCTGCTGGCCGGGCTCGGCGTCCACTCGTACCGGTTCTCGATTTCCTGGTCCCGGGTGATTCCGGGCGGTCGTGGTACGGGCAATCCGCGAGGACTCGCTTTCTATGACCGTCTTGTCGACGCGTTGCTCGCCGCCGGAATCGACCCGGTGATCGCGCTCTTTCACTGGGATCTGCCGCAGGACCTGCAGGACGCGGGCGGCTGGACCGCTCGCGACACCGCTTACGCTTTCGCCGACTACGCCCTGGAAATCGGCACCGCGCTGGCCGACCGGGTGAGCCGCTGGGCGACCATGAACGAGCCGTTCGAACATTTCGCGCTGGGCCACGTGATCGGCCTGCACGCGCCCGGCCAGACGCTGACCGGCGACGAGGCTTTCTCGGTGGCACACCATCTTCTGCTTGGCCACGGCCTCGCCGCGCAGGCGCTGCGGACCACTGGCGCCCGGCAGGTCGGCCTTATCAACAGCTATGCACCCGTACGACCGGCATCCACGGACCCGGCCGACGGCCCCGCCGTTTCCGCGCTGGATGCGATCCAAAACCGGCTTTTCACCGATCCGGTGCTGCTCGGCGGATATCCGGCCGGGCTGGAAGCGTTCGGGATGGACCCGCACGGCGCCCTGGTACGGCCCGGCGACCTGCAGGAAATCGCCACCCCGCTGGACTATTTGGGCGTCAACTACTACACCGTCCTTGGTGCCGGCGCACCGCAGGACGGCGACCCACTGCCATTTCGACTGACAGATCCGCCCGGGTACGAGCACACCGCGTCCGGTTGGCCGGTGGCGCCGGTCGGGATGCGGGACACTCTGCAGATGTTGCGAGAGCGCTACCAACAGGCCCTGCCGCCCTTGTACGTCACCGAAACCGGCGCGGCCTACGACGACAAGCCGGACGCCGAAGACTTTTGTGACGACACCGAGCGGATCGCCTTCCTGCGCGCGCATGTGGCCGCGGTCGCCGACGCGGTCGAGGCCGGTGTGGACGTACGCGGCCTGATGGTGTGGTCACTGCTGGACAACTTCGAGTGGGCCGAGGGCTTCGCCAAACGCTTTGGCCTGGTGCAGGTGAACTTCGAAACCGCCAAGCGCACCCCCAAAGCCTCTTACCAGTGGTACCGAGATCTGATCAAGCAGCAATCCGAGGCGACCTCGTGAGCGCCGTACAACCGGTGCCACTCGCCGATCATCCGGTGGCGTTGACCGAGCCGAAAGTCCGGGTGTCCCGGCTGTGGATCGCCCTGCTGTCACTGTCCAATGTGGGGCTGTGGCTGGCCTTCCTCACGCCGGTGGAAATCCTGCTGCCCAACCAGATCGCCGCGCTGGACCCGACCGGCAAGGTGATCGCGCTGAGCTGGGTGACCGGCGCGGGCGCCGCGGTGTCGGTGGTGGCCAACCCGCTTTTCGGCGCGCTGTCGGACCGTACGGTCTCCCGCTTTGGCCGCCGGCATCCGTGGACCCTGTGCTCGATGATCACCGGCGCGATCGCGGTGGTGTTGGTGGGCCTGCAAACCAGCGTGCTGGGCGTCGCGATTTGTTGGATGGCCGTGCAACTCTGCCTGAACGCGATGACCGCGACGCTGACCGCGGCGGTGCCAGACCGGGTGCCGGCCGAACAGCGTGGCCTGGTGTCGGCGTGGGCCAGCCTGCCGCAGGTGATCGGCCCACTGATCGGCATCGCGCTGGTCACTGTCCTTATTGCCAGCCAATCTGCCGCGTACGCCGCGCTGGCCGTTCTGTTGATCGCGCTGGCGCTGCCGTTTGTGTTGCTGACCAAGGATGATCCGCTGCCCCCGCAGGCTCGGCCGGCCTGGTCCCTGAGCCGATTTCTGCGCGGCTTCTGGGTGAGCCCGCGAGCGTACCCGGACTTCGCCTGGGCCTGGGCGTGCCGTTTCCTGGTCCAGCTCGGCAACTTCATGATGACGCTCTACATTCTCTACTTCCTCACCGACGCCGTGCACTATCCCGATCCGCAGACCGTTTTCTCATTGTCACGGCCGCTTTCAGCGCCGGCATCCTGCTCACCTGCATCACCGGCGGCGCCATCAGCGACCGGCTGGGCCGGCGCAAGGTCTTCGTCTTCGGGTGTTCGATCGTCCAGGTGATCGGATCGCTGATCGTGGTCGGCTGGCAGACCTGGCCGGCCACCCTGATCACCGGACTGGTGCTGGGCCTCGGATTCGGGATGTACTTGAGCGTCGACCAGGCGCTGATCACCCAGGTGCTGCCGGTTGCCAAGGACCGCGCCAAAGATCTCGGCATCATCAACATCGCCAACTCCGCGCCGCAGGTGCTCGCGCCCGCGGTGGCCGGGGTGGCCATCACCTATCTCGGCGGATATCGCGGCATGTTCCTGCTCGCCGCGGTCGTCACCTTGCTCGGTGCCCTCGCCGTCATCCCGATCCGGAGCGTTCGATGACTTCACCCATCTCCCGCTGGTCCAACTGGGCCGGCAACCAGCGCGCCACCGGCGTGACCGTGCACCATCCGCGTGGTACGGCCGAAATAGCCGCGACGGTGGCGCGGGTCCGGTCCGGCGGTGGCCGGCTGAAGGCGATCGGCAGCGGCCATTCCTTCACCGCGATCGGGCGGCCGGAAGGCCATCAGGTGGCTTTCGACCGGCATGCCGGACTCGTCGCGCTGGACCGCGCGACCGGCCTGGTGACCGTCGAGGCCGGTATGACTATCCGTACGCTCAACGCGATCCTGCGCCAAGCCGGGTTGTCGATGACCAATCTTGGTGATATTGACAAGCAAACTGTCAGCGGCGCGGTCTCCACTGGTACGCACGGCACCGGCGCCACCTTCGGCGGGATCGCCACCCAGATCCGCGGGCTGGAACTGGTGGTGGCCGACGGCACCGTGCTGACCTGTACGGCCAAGGAAAACCCAGAGGTCTTCGCCGCCGCCCGGGTCGGGCTCGGCGCGCTGGGACTCATTTCGACGGTCACTTTCCAGACCGAGCCGGCTTTCGCGATTTGCGCGGAAGAAGGACCAATGCCTCTAGACGAGGTGCTGTCCGGTCTGGACGCGCTCGCCGACGGGACCGACCATTTCGAGTTCTACTGGTTCCCGCACACCGAGGTGGCGCTGACCAAACGCAACACCCGGCTGCCGTACGACACCCCGCTTTCGCCTTTGCCACGCTGGAAAACCATGGTGGACGACGAGCTGCTCTCGAACGTGGCCTTCGCCGGCGTGATCGGGCTGTCCCGGCGGGTGCCAGCTGGCATTCCGCGGCTGAACCAGCTCACCGCTCGCGCGCTGGGCGCCCGTACGTTCACCGACTACTCCTCGGAGATCTTCGTCTCGGCTCGCCGGGTGCGGTTCGTGGAGATGGAGTACGCCGTGCCGCGCGCCGACTTGGCGGCTGTGGTCACCGAAATCCGGTCCATGATCGAGAGCACCGGCCTGCGGATTCCGTTCCCGATCGAGGTGCGAGTGGCCGCGGCGGACAACATCGCACTGTCCACGGCCGCCGGCCGGGAGAGCGGCTACGTCGCCGTCCACCTGCCCATTGGCACCGACTTCTGGCCGTACTTTCGCGCGGTGGAAGCGATTGCCGGTCAGGTGCAAGGCCGGCCGCACTGGGGCAAAATGCACAGCCTCGACGCGTCCGCGGTGCGTGAGCGCTATCCGCGGTTCGACGAGTTCGTCGCGCTGCGCGACAAGCTCGACCCGACCGGACTGTTCACCAACGCCTATCTCGACCGGGTGCTGGGCGGTCGGAGCTAAACCTTCGCGCGCATTCCGTCGGTGACGACGGTGACCAGGTGTCCGACCCGGCTCGGATCGGGCAGCTGGTCTTTGGCTCGCAGGCAGCCAAACAGCAGCGCCCACACGTCGTCCAGATCCAGGTCAGGGCGAACCGCGCCGGCGGCCTGAGCCCGCCGGAGCAACTGGCCGGCGACCTTCCAGATCTGCTCGGACCCGCCGCGAAATCCGTAACCGCTGGACAACTCGAGCGCGTCGACCAACGCCTTGTTCAGCGATGCCTGCTCGATCTTGCGGGTGAAGAACTCGAAGAAAGCGGCGCCCGCGTCCGGCGTCGCCAGCAGTGCCTCCCCGTCCCCCAGCAGCCCCTGCACCCGCTCGGCGACGACCGCCTCAAAAAGCGCCTCTTTGGTGGGAAAATGCCGATAGACGGTGCCGGCGCCGACGCCGGCCCGGCGGGCGATCTCGTCCAGCGGCACCGCGAGACCCTGTTCGGCGAAGACCTCCTCGGCAGCCGCCAACACTCGGAGCCGGTTGCGGCGAGCGTCGGCTCGCATCGGGGGGGGGCCGCAGTTTCCGGCGCGGCAGCGGCAACCGCGGTCTCTTTCGCCATCACCCGAGTATCCCCTTTTCTCGGCTTTTGACAAACGGGGCGAGCGTTCCGTATATTTGAAGAAGCGGGGCGTACGTTCCGCTTGCATTTTCGGGGGACGAGGAGAGACATAAGCACAACGGCGGCGACCCCCAGGTCGTCGTGGTCGAATTCGAGGCGTACGGCGTCACGGTCAGCACCGGCGAGAAACTTCCGGCACTCACCGCCTGATTCCGACCTTTTCTCAGGAGATCCCATGGTTGACAACAGCCCCCGCAAGGTCGTCGAGCGATTCATCGAGGCCTCGGCCCGAGGCGCGTACGACGAGCTCGTCGATTTCTACGCAGAAGACGTGGTCATCGAGATACCTTTTGCCCCGCCCGGTTTTCCGCGGGTTTCGGACGGCGGCCGGGAGGAGTTCCGGGCCCGTACCAAGACGATCGAGGGCCTGTGGACGATTGATGGCATCGACCCGGTACGAATCCACGAGACCGCCGATCCGGAGGTCGTCATCGCCGAATTCACTATGCACCGGACAGTCACCGCGACCGGGAAGCCGATGAGCGGTGACTACATCATGGTGATAACAGTCCGGGACGGCCTGATCGCACATTCTCGCGACTACGCCAATCCGATGGCGAGCGCGGTGGCATTCGGTCGGCTACAGGAACTGGTTGACGCGTACGAAAGTCAGTGATGTTCCAAAAAAAAAGGCGAGGGTGACGTTTGAGCAATCAAACGTCACCCTCGCTGCGGGGATTTTCTATCGAGCGGCAGGCGGCAGTGGTGCCGCCGAGTCGCTGGCCGGCGGAGGTGCCGGCGAGTCGGTGGCCGGCGGCGGCGCCGGGGAGTCCGAAGTGGACGGTGGCGGCGGCGAGGCCGGCGGGCACGGGCTGCCCGGGGCCGACGGCGGTGCACTCACGGGCGGAGCACTGACCGGCGGGGCCGAGACGGGTGGGGCACTCACCGGCGGTGCACTCACCGGCGGAACGCTCTCGGGCGGCGCTGGCGGTGCGCTGACCGGCGGCGCCGACGGGTCGTCGCTGTCCCGGAGCCTTGGCATCGCGGACGCCGGGGTGCTGTCGGTCGGCGCCGGAGCCGCCGTGTCAGTCGGTGGTGGTACGGGGCAAGGCTGGCACGCGCCGGGTGGCGGGCAGGGGTCGTACGCCGCTCCCGCGCGGGACATTCCCGCGCCGACGAGTGCCGCCAGCACCACAGACGCGCCGGCCACCACAGTGATGGACGTGACGATCCTGGGCCACCGCTTTCGTTCCGTGCCTTCCATCGGTCCTCCCTGGTTCTCGGTCTGGATACGTCGGCCGCCGCACGCTCAAAACACGCTTACCGCAGCTCACAGCCATATCCTTGACCAGGTCAGCGTCCCATTAGTACCGATTTCTGGCAAATTGTCCTTATCCCATTAGTCCCATTGACCCGTACCGCCTCACCCGACACGCGCTTAGCGGCTCAGGGTCGTCTCGTGCTCCATTCGGGACAGCTTGGCGGGATTGCGTACGGCGTAAAGGCCGGTGATGAGTCCGTCGTCGACACGTACCGCGATGACGGTGTCGATCTCGCCGTCGAGGTGCAGGAGCAGCGCCGGGCAACCGTTGACCTGCGCCGGCCGCAGCGACATCGTGGTGGCGATCCGCCCCAGCCCGGCCGCCAGCAGCCGGCCCACCTTGTCGGCGCCGACAATCGGCAGGCGTACGGCCTGTACGACGCCGCCACCGTCGCCCAGGAAAACCACGTCGTCGGGCGCGAGGACGTCCAGCAGCTGTTGCAGATCGCCGGTTTCCACCGCCCGCTGGAACGCCTCGAACGCGTCCTTGGTCTCGGCCCGGGAAACCGCCCCACGCGGCCGGCGCGCGGCGACGTGTTCGCGGGCCCGATGGGCGATCTGGCGAACCGAAGCCGCGTTCTTGTCGACCGCTTCGGCGATCTCCTCGTACCCCAGCCCGAACACCTCACGCAGCACGAACACCGCCCGCTCGGTGGGCGTGAGGGTCTCCAGCACCAGCAGCATCGCCATCGAAAGGCTGTCCGCCAACTCGACGTCCTCGGCCACGTCGGGGGTGGTCAGCAGTGGCTCGGGCAGCCACGGGCCGACGTACGACTCCTTCGGCGGCGACCCAGCGTCCGCAACCGTCCGAGCGCCTGCCGGGTGGTGATCCGGACCAGGTACGCGCGCTGGTTCCGGACGGTGTCGAGATCGACGCCGGCCCAGCGCAGCCAGGTTTCCTGAAGGACGTCCTCGGCGTCAGCGGCCGAGCCGAGCATCTCGTACGCGACGGTGAACAGCAGATTGCGGTGCTCAACGAATGCCTCGGTGGCCCCATCCATAAGTGGCTCCTTCGCTTTCCCATCAGACGCCGAGCACCAGCGTCTTGTGACAGTGGCGTAGGTCACCGTCACAACCGTCGAACAGCCGGCATCTCATGTTCGTCCACCGCACACAAAGACCACGAGTGAGGACGAGTCATGGACCCCCGATTCAACCTGTTCGACAACGAGCTCGCCGCCAAGTTCGGCAAGCGGTTCGCCAACACCAGCATGGTCATCGGCCAGTCGCCGCTGCCCAAGTCGACCCAGGCGCTGGTCAGCCTGCGGGCCAGCCAGATCAACGGCTGTGGCTTCTGCACCGACATGCACACCAAGGACGCGCGGCGGCCGCCGGCGAGACCGCGGTCCGGCTCCACCTGGTCGCCGCCTGGCGGGAGGCCACTGTGTTCACCGACGCCGAGCGGGCCGCGCTGGCGCTCACAGAGGAGGGCACTCGGATCGCGGATGCCCACGTCGGCGTGTCCGACGAGACCTGGGCGCAGGTACGCAAGCACTACGACGATGACAGAGACCGCCGCGCTGCTGTGCCTGGTCGCGCTGATCAACGCGGCTAACAGACTCAACGTCATGGTGCGTACGCCGGCGGGTTCGTACCAGCCGGGGATGTTCGACACTCTGGTCAGCTGACCGGATCATGGTGCCGCCGAAACGCCGCCGGCGGCATCCCGCAGGTGGTGGTGAACGCCGTATAGAAGCGGCTGATAGAGCCAAAACCCGACCGAGTGGCCACCCGCTCGATCGGTAGGTCGGTGGTGACCAGGAGGCGGCGGGCCTCGGCGAGCCGCCGCCGAACCAGGTAGTCACCGATCGTCATGTGCATGACCTTGCGGAACTGCGGCATCGCGTAGTTGGAATGCAGGCGTACGGCGGCGGCGATGTCGGCGATCGTGAGCGGCTCCCGGAAGTGTTCGGCGATGTGCCGGACCATCGCGACGACCTGGCGCAGCGTCGGGTCCGCCCCGGAATACTGGCGTACGGGCTGGCCGACCGTACCCAGCGCGAGGCGACGGACCCGCGCCTGGACCTCCAGCAACGCGATCTGCCGGCGCTCGACCTCGGCGCTGGCCAGGTCCGCAGCCCATTGGGTGAAATGCGACGGATCCGTGGGGGTGGCGGCCGCCGGCGCGGACACCAGCGGGACGCCGGACAGCAGGCGGGTGACCAGCTGATCCGGCAGTCCCCAGCCCAGGAACGTCTCGAACGGGACGTAGATCCAGTGCGCGCGGGTCGCGGAATTCGCCACCAGCTGATGGGGCACGGCGGCCCAGAACGCGGCCAGCAGCCAGCCAGGCCCGACCTCGACCGGGACGCCACCGAACAGGTAGAGCATCGTGCCGCCGTCGGCCACCAGGTTGAGCTCCAGGTCATCGTGCTGGTGGGCGGCATGCATCACGGCCGGCTCGCCGGCCCACCCGACCAGTCCCCCGGACGCGACCTGAGGATCCAAGACCTTCTCGCTTTCATCGCTGAAGACTTCGCGGATCATAGGCTCCTAGCGTCAAGGGCGTCCACGATTCGTTCCCCAGCGAGGAGCTCAGCGTGTTTTCTCTTGCTGTCGTTGGAGCTGGCCAGTTCGCCGGCCAGTTCGCGCGGCTGTGGCGCCTACATCCGGGTGTGGGCGACATTTTCGCGACCGACCTGTTGCCCGAGCGCGCCGAGCGACTGGTCGCCGACCATGGTTTGGCCGGGGCCTTGCCGTCATTCGACGTGGTGCTGGACTCCGAGGTCGACGCGGTGGCGATCTTCACCCAACGCTGGTTGCACGGCCCGCTGGTCGTACGGGCACTACGGGCCGGCAAACACGTCTATTCCGCGGTGCCGATGGCGGTGACGGAACAGGAGATCGCGGACATCATCGACGCCGTACGCGACACGGGTCTGACGTACATGATGGGCGAGACCAGCCACTACAACCCGGCGACCGTGCATGCCCGCAACCAGGTCGCGGCGGGTGCGTTCGGACGGCTTTTCTACGCCGAAGGCGACTACATCCACGACATGGATCTCGGATTTTACGAGGCGTACCAATACAGCGGCGGCGAGCAGTGGAAGTCAACCGCGAGCTATCCGCCGCTGATGTATCCGACGCATTCCATCGGCGGCATTCTCGGTGCCTGGCAGACGTACGCGACCAGTGTGTCCGCGATCGGTGTCGTGGACCAGCGCGGCGACGGCGTCTTCGACCAGAAAGTCAGCATGTTCGAGAACGACTTTTCCAACGCCACCGGACTTTTCGAGGTAGCCGGCGGCGGATCCTTTCGTACGAACGAATTCCGCCGGGTCGGCTATCCGTCTCTCACATCAGGGAATCCCGTTTTCGGTTCTTCGGCACCGAGGGCAGCATGGAGCAGTTGGCGACAGTCAGCCTCTGGCAGGACAAGAACGGCGTCGAGGACATCACCGATCAGCTTTTGCCCAGTGCCGTACGAGATGTCAACGACCCCTCCCTCGCCCACGTCGCGCCCGCTCTGCGCGACGCCTTCACGTCGGGCTCCGCACCCGTACACGACCGGTCGCGGTTGCCCACGGAATTCGCCACCGCGGGCAACGGCCACGAAGGCAGCCATCATTTCCTCGCCGACGATTTCGTGACGGCGGTGAACACCCGATCGTTGCCGCCAGTCAACGCCTGGGTTTCGGCCCGCTACACCTTGCCGGGCATCATCGCGCACCAGTCAGCGCTCAAAGGCGGCGTCCGCCTGGACATCCCGGAGTTCGGCGAAGCCCCTGCCTGACCTACCCGAGGTCGACGGTGACTCGAGAGTCGGCGCCGGTGGCGCCGCCGCGCGTACGAGGACGGAATGTTCGAGGGCGGTTGCCCGATAGAGCCGGTAAAGCCCTGAATCACGCAGCTCAGCGAGGGTGAAATGTTTCTCGCGCGGAAGTCGGCGGTGGTAGATCGCGGCCGCTTCCTCGATTTCGTCGTCGGGCACTTTTGTGGCTCGCGCGCTGAGGTACACGGCTTCGGCCTGCCCGATGGGTACCCGCGAGTCGTAGATCGCCATGCTGACCTGCGGACGCAGAGCGATGTTGCGGGAATGCCGGGTGTCCGGTCCGGAGACCCAGAAGAATTCGCGACAGTCCTGATGGGAAAAGAAAATGGGGCTAACCCACGGCGTTCCGTCCGCGTCGGCGGTGCCCAACGCCAAGTATTTATGGTCGGCGATCAGTTCACGTACACGGTCCGCGGTGGTCACATGACTACCGGCAGCGAGTGCCATCGCTCCTCCTTCGGTTGGTACGCCGACGATCTCCGCCACCGGGCGTACCGGCATCTGTGGCACCACGGATTCTGCCCCAATCTGTCGGTGGCCGGCCAGCGACTCCGCGACCACGCCGGCTTCCAGCTGCTGCGCGCCGCGTCGCGATGAGTTTTGTGGTCGGTGGCAGTCTGTTCCACTGTCGACGATCACCGGAGGGTTCCATGGGCAAGGTCTTCACCCACATGACGATGTCGCTAGACGGATATATCGCCCAGCCAGATGACCAAGTTGGGGAGTTGTTCGAGTGGTACGACGCCGGCGAGGTGGTGGTGCCCAGCGGCAACGAGGGAATCGGGTTCGCCCTTGATCCGGCGAGCGCCGAAATGCTCAGCGACATCATCGCGAACACCGGCGTACTGGTCGCGGGTCGGCACCTTTTCGACATCACCAACGGCTGGGGGGAGACCACCACCCCGTCGGCGCGCCGGTCGTGGTCGTGACGCACTCACTGCCGTCCGACGCGGGCAAGTGGCCCCGGGCGACTTTCGTCAACGGTGTCGGGGCGGCCGTCGACCGAGCCAAGGAGATCGCCGGCGACAAGAATGTCTGCATCGCGAGCACGACGGTCGCCCGGCAGGCGCTGGAACTCGGCCTGGTCGACGAAGTGTGGGTGAGTCTCGCACCGGTCATTTTCGGGGAAGGTATCCGCTATTTCGGCGCGCTGGCCGGCGGCCACCAACTGCTCGAGGATCCGACCGTCATTCAGGGCAAGCGCGCCGTACACCTGCGCTATCCCGTACGCCGGTGATCTTGTCGTTGTCGACTCCCCTGCATCTGGTTCAACAGGCTCCTGGTTCCAGGCGTAGCCCGGGAGCCAGAAGTCAGCTGGGTTGCCACAGCTCGAGCCGATTGCCCTCCGGATCGGTGACCCAGCCGAACTGCCCGACACCCTCCATCTCCTGAGTTTCCTCGGCCACGTCCGCGCCCTTGGCGCGCAACTGAGCGAGCATCGCGGCCAAGTCACGGACCCGGAAGTTGAGCATCGTGCGTTGGTCGCGAGAACCGAAATAGTCTGTCCCGGACTCGAAAAGTCGCGAAGACCGTCTCCCCGGCCTCCGGACGCCAGATGCCGTTCTCGTCGGTGTCCAAGCCCAGGCAGTCGCGATACCAGGCACCCAGCGCCGCCGGATCGGTGGCCCGGAGGAAGTATCCGCCAATTCCCAGCACATGTTCCATGTCAGTATCATGCCAGGACCGCGCTCGTACGATGAAGCGACACATAGCCGGGTTGTGTTGTGCTTAGGCCTTGAACGCGCACGCTCTACGTTTTGTTGGGGGCATTGAGAAAATGAGCATGTCCTGATAGGCGAAACGCGGTCAAACTGTCAGTGGTGACGGTAGAATTAGTGTCATGGCCGCTGGCGAGGAAGTCCCCACTCCAGAGCTCTGGATGTGTCGCCCCCGGCAACTGGCCGACCTGCTGCGCGAAGCTGAACAGGACGTCCGGCGCCGGCAAGCGCGGGTGCTGGATATTGTCGCGGCGATTCACCAGAACAAGGTCGGGAAGGCTCTCGGGCACGAAACCACCATCGGCATCGGCATGCTCCAAGACAACCTGCTGCTATCGCCCACCGAAGCCGGTCGACGTCTCAAACGAGCCCTGAACCTGTGCAACAGCGAAACCCTCACCGGTGAAACACTCGCACCCAAGCTTGGCATTGTCAGTGAATCCATGCGTCGAGACGAGCTCGCGGACTCCCAAATCGACACCATCATCGGCATCGTCAACAAACTCCCCGCCCGCGTCAACATCAAAGAACGCGAAGACGCAGAGACTTCCCTGGTGGAACACGCGAAAAGCTACCCCGCCCGCCGGCTCGTCGAACTCGGCCAACGCATCCACGACCACCTCGACCCCGACGGCCCCGCACCACCGAACCGAACGCGAAAACGAGAAACCCAGGCGCGAACTAAACCTGCACACCGGGAGAGACGGACGGCTGAACTTCAGCGGCTCCTTCGACGGCGAAACCGGCACCCTGTTCAGCGAGATCCTCAGCCCCCTAGCCAAACCTCGTCCCGCCGAAGACGGCCGCCCCGACCAACGATCAGTTTCCCAACGCAATGGCGACGCACTCGCCGATGCGCTGAACCTCATCGCGGACTCCGGGAAACTCCCCATCCAAGGACAAGAACGCCCCCACCTCACCATCACCATCACCATCACCATCACCATGGACTGGGAACTACTCCGCGAACGCCTCGGAGTCGCATACGCGCACACCGGCACCGCCATCTCCCCCGAATCCGGCCGCCGCCTCGCCTGCGAAGCCGACATCATCCCCATGATCCTGGGCCGCAACAGCGTACCGCTCAATGTCGGACGCACCGAACGACTCATCCCCATACAACTCCGCAAAGCGCTGATAGCGCGAGACAAAGGCTGCGCCAAATGCGGCAGACCACCCCGCTGGTGCCGCGCCGCCACCACGTGGTCCACTGGGCCGACGGTGGCCATACATGCCTAGAAAACTGCGTACTTCTCTGCGACGCCTGCCATCGCCTCATCCATCACAGCGACTGGGAAGTACGCATCATCGACGGAACCGTCGAATTCATACCGCCAGCGTACAGAGACCCCGAACGAAGACCCATCCGCGGCATTAACCAACTCGCCGCATAAATACACCCGGCCGCCAGGCACCACCACGCCCGGCGGCCCAGACCCTGCAAACGGGGAGGATGGACCGACTCAAACCCCTTACTGTAAGAGCATTTTCCCCATGGGTACGACAAGTCATTGGTTCGCGGTTTCGGCGACTGTGCGGTAATAGGTACGAGCGTCATCCAACACCGCGACCAACTCACCGAGGCGCTCGTCGCGTGTCTCCGGCGCGAAGTGGCCGTGCTCAGTGGCAAACGCCTGCAATGTGTCGAGAAAATCCAGGCACCAGCTGGCGTCCGCCAGTCGCGCGACCCGACGACCGGCGATATCCACGTATATCGGCGATGTATGCGCCAACACGCTGCTGTCCAGCACGTCCAGGTGCTTCGGGCCACGGGCGATCGCGGCATACCAGCCCGGCTTGTCCACTGTGGACTCGAAAGTGAGCTCGCCGGATTCTCCAGCCGCCAATACGCCGTCCGGTCCGACGATCGTCAGCTCCTTTACGCCCGGACCAGTGACGGTCGCGGTCATCGTCAGCCGGTCGCCAGATCCGAGATCCAGCACGTCGCCCGGGCCATGGCCATTGACCGCGAACGTCAGCCACGGACCGTTGGTGACGATCGTACGGCCGGCCCGAATGGCGGTTTGAAAGGCGGCTACCGACAGTTGTTCGTCGCCGAGATGGGCATAGACCCGCGCCCAGCCGGGCGGGTTGGACGCTACCACCGGGCCGTGCGAGAAGGACAGAAACACGTCCGTACCCGCCGTGGCCGCGAGCCGGATACCGCAGGAAAGCAGCCGGTGGTAAAGGAAAATCGCGCCTTCGTGCATCAACGGCGACAACACGTCCACCGAGTCGACGACACCGAGCGCCGCGTCCGCGACGAGCTCGCGCGCCTCCACCGACCGTGGGTAGCCAAAGAACTGGTCGGTCGACCAGTCCGGCGGAAATGCCGAATGCGACGGATGCGCATATCCGACGGTCGCGGAAAGGGACCGCAGTTCCTCGCTCGCGCGCGGCCTTGTTGGGTGGCCAATCATCAGCGTGCTCGGTGCCTTCGAAACCGGAGAAATACTTTTTCGGCGGCGCGGTCACGCCGAGCCCATGGACGTGTCCGAGCAGGTTGTTCCGGTATTCCACACCCATCCTCGCCACCGCGTCACTCGACGACCAGGGCAGGTCGACACCGGCGAAGGATTCGAGCATTTCCCGGTCGTAGACGTGTGCGCCATGGAAGTTTCCGGCCACCAGGTTCATCAGATGTAGACCTTCGCCGACCTGCATTCGGGCCGCATCCCGCGGATGACAGACCAGATCGCCACTGTAGTTCTGGTGAACGTGCAGATCGCCGCCGTACCAGCCGCCCGCCGCCGGATCGATCAGCCGGTGCGGCTCACAGTCCACCGGTACGGTCTGGCCCGGCTCCGGTCGAACCTCGATTTCGGTACGGTCAAACTCCATCCCGCGCGTACAGACGACACGTAGGTCATCGACCGGGACGCCAAGAGTGACGGTGCCGGCATGGAAAAACGGCCGATGATGGATGTCCCATTTCTTCAGGACGTCGTCCGGAAACCAGGCGCCACCAGTCGAGTCGGTCACCGACCAGCGAGCACATTGCGAGGCGGAGAGCCGCAGCTCGGCCGCCGTGCACGGACGTACCGCATCCGTCACGTCCAGTTGCACCCCGCCGAACCGGACGACCAGAATATTTTCCACGTCTGTGACGACAATAGCCGCGGCACGCGGCGCGATCGTCACGTCCTGGCCAGCCACCGCAAGCGTGATTTCCCGATCCAGAGCCGAATCCACGATGACATCGATCTGTCGCCGGTGGCCGGCGATCACCGGGCGCGCCGGCCCACAGCGCGCGGCGAGAACCCCGGACTCGCTCACACCGACCACCACGATCCCGGCCGGAACCTGGGTCACCGATCAACTGCCGAACCGCCGCCGCCGAGTCTCCGCCGGTCTGTTCAAGGGCCTCAAAAAATGGCCCGATCAGTGAGAACCGTGCCCACCGGAAAATATCCGGCATGACCTCATCGCCCCAGTCCCAGCCGTTGCGGTCCCGCAGACGCCGATAGTGGGCCAGCGCCTCGATGACCTCCGCCGGCAGATCGAGCGTCATGGTTTCGTGGCAGCACATGATCCGACCCTGTCAGAACAACCGCGATATCGCACGCATGCTGTCAGTGCAGGGCGAGGGCGATGTCCCCTTCGCTGGTGGGGCCGCAGGTCCGATCGCCCGAACTGATCCGCCGCGCCAAAACACCGGCCGCCTGCGCCCCGACGTCGTCCTGGACGACCTCATCGTCAGCACGAATGGCGGCCTCCCGGCGCTTTGTCGTACTCATGCTCCAAGCGTGCCAAACCTCATTGACGGAGACTGAACAGATGGCTACCGACGAGGAGTTGTTCCACGCATTGCTGGCGCTCGACCATTCCCGGCAGCCGCCGTGGGGACCGTTGCACGGCGCGGTGGTCGCGGCGTACGTCCTCCAGCACGAGACGGCGACGCGGATCCCGCGCGACGACCAACGGTTGGAGACACTGCGTGCCTTCGTCGGCGGGCGGCTCGGGGAATTCACCGCGGGCTTGGTACGGCGCAATTCCCATCGCCGTCCCCCAAGCGCCAAGCGGACAGCGTCGGCAGAGCTGGTCGGGCCGCCGCGAGGCTTCACCGTCACGATCGCGGACGTGGCGGTCGACGGCACCTTCCCGGCTGACGGCTACGAGGACCGCCTTCGCGCTTGGGCCACCGACGTACTGAGCGCTTGGTCAGGATGACGATGAAGCGGCCAGGCAGCGCATTCGCGGCAGTGATCAGTCGGTGCAGATGGTCCCGCGGGCGGGCAGCTCGCGATCGATGAGGTAGTCGTTCATGGCGTTCTGAACGCACGCGGAGAACAGGAACATCGAGTAGTCATCGCCGTCCCGGGTCAGTACGACGCTGCCAGGCAGCTGGCGTGACAGGCCCAAGGCCCAGGTGTACGCGGTCGAGGACTGGTGTGTCGACTGGATGATCAGTGCGGGTGCGCGCGCCGCGCGCCGGAGTCGTGTGGGGCCGGTCCGCGGGCACGGGCCAGCCCAGGCAGCCCGCCATGGTGGTCCAGCCCGCGACCGCACCACCCAGGTGTGGAGACAGCTGGGCGGCGAGCCGTTCGAGCTGGTCCAGCTGCCGGTAGGAGGTGGCGACGGGCGGGGTGTCCAGGCAGGCGTGAGTTTGCGCCTCGACCCGATTGAGGGTCTTGTCCTGGACGACAGTGAAGGCGCTGGCGTCGCCGTTCAGTGCGGCGAGAATCGCGGTGGCGAGTCGCGGCCACTGCGGAAACCTGATGTTCAGGTAGTCCTGTACGGCCGCGCGGATGTCCTCACCGGACAGCGCGCGCCGCGAATCGCTGGTGGGGATCGGGTGCCGGTCGGCCTTCCGCGACGAGTCGGTCGAACAGACCCGCCACATCCTGGCCGGCCAGTGCGCAGGTTCCGGTGGTCTGCGTACGGCACCAGTCGGCAAATCGGTCGAACGACTCCTCGGCCGTACGGATTTCGGTGGTCAGGCGGTCAAGTGGCGACAGGTTGTCCGCCAACGCGCTGTCGGCGATCATCGTTCGCAACCGGCCGGGGTAGAGCTGAGCGTACGTCTTGCCCAGCAAGGTGCTGTAGCCGATGCCGTACCAGCTCACCTGGCGCTCACCAAGCCCGACGCGGACGGCCTCCACGTCACGAGCCGCACTGACAATATCCAGATGAGCCAGCAAGGCCTGCTGCGACTTTCCGCACGAGGCCGCCAGCGCCCTGTTGTTGGCCTCCAACACCTCGAACTGCGCCTCGCTGCGCGGAAAGTAGGTCACGCCAGGTCCGCGTTGTGGCCGGCCGGCGCAGGTGGTCGGGTCGCTGTGGCCGACACCTCGCGGGTCGACCGCGACGAGGTCGAACCGCTGGGCCATGGCGGAATTGCCGACGCCGAATTGCAGCGCGTAGCCCAGTTGCTCGATGCTCGACCCGCCCGCGACGTCGTTGAGCAGCAGGCTGCCGATCCGGTGCGCCTGATCGCCGGCCTTTCGGCGTACCAGGGAGAGTTCGGTCTCCCCAGACCGGGGACGCGTCCAGTCCACCGGTACGCGCAGGGTGCCGCAGTCCAGTCCGGCCAGGTCCTGCTGGGTGCAGGACTGCCACCCGATTCGCTCGGGCGCCGGTGGCACGTGCGCGGTCGCCGGCGATGACGCGGTCATCGCCAGTGCGATGGCCATTCCGGCCGCGGCCAGGGTCGCGATCTTCATACGATTTCTCCTACTGTGATGTGAGTGGTTGACCACTCACTTATCGGTCAGAAAGAAGGCCGCCGAAGCGGCTTCGGGGTTGATCAGAAGTGCCGGATGCCCGCTCCGAGGGTCTTCGCCCACGGGGCGTCCACCGCCGCGGTATCCAAGGCGATCAGCAGGTTGCACAGCAGTCCGACCGCGAAGAACCGCTGGATCTCGGGGTCGGCGGCACCGGAAACGGCCCGTACATATTCGACCTGCTTGGCGTAGTAGGCCCGGACCGCGTCGCGAATCGCGGGCTCGCTGGTGGCACAGTTCGCCTGCATGAGCACCATCAGCAGGTCCCGGTCGGCGATCAGCCGCGCGTACGCCTGCCCCAACGCGTCGAGCACCTCGGCGGGGCCGCTGCCCCGCGCGGCGGCCGCCGCGGTGGCGAAGCACTCGGACATGCGCAACGAGCAGTGCCCGATCACCTCGACGAACAGCGATTCCTTGTCCGGGAAGAGCCGATACACGTACGCCTGCGAGATGCCGGCCCGAGCAGCGACCTCACTGGTTGTCGTTCCGTAATATCCCTTCGCCGCGAAAGCGTGGATCGCCGTCCGCAGCACGGTCTCGCGACGTTCGTCCGCGGTGGACAACTGGCGGGACGTTGATCCTCTCGGCATGTGAGTAATAAACCACTCACACCTTGCCGAAGTCAACCTATCGCTCCGGTCAGTGGGGTAGTGCCGTCAAAACCACCGCGCGAGCATCGACCAGGACGAGGAGTAGCGACTTGGCCGTGCATTTGCCGTAGACAGCCGTACAACACCGGATACAGCTAGCGCCAGTCGAACGTAGGCTCGACTGGCGCTTGCCGTATCTCGGCTGGTCAGCGCCATATTCGCGCTGGTCAAACCCTGCTTCACAGCTTGTAGCCCCGACGGGATTCGAACCCGTGCTACCGCCTTGAGAGGGCGGCGTCCTAGGCCGCTAGACGACGGGGCCCTAGAACCAACTCCACACGTGCCCCCGGCACCGATACTGCCGGTGCCGGGTGGTGGTTCCCTGGTGGAACCGGAACCGCTGGGGTACCAGGACTCGAACCTAGACTAACAGGGCCAGAACCTGCCGGGCTGCCAATTACCCCATACCCCAATGCGCTTTTCAGCGCCCTGACTGCGCTGTGAACAATACCGGACGGTGTTCCAGCCTTCCAAAGCGGGGCGCCGTGACGCGGGACTCAGCTCTGCGCGCGGCGCAGCCGCGACAGGCTGCGGTCGCGGCCGAGCAACTCCATGGATTCGAAGAGCGGCGGCGAGATCGTACGACCGGTGACAGCCACCCGGATCGGCGTATATGCCTTGCGGGGCTTGAGGCCCAGGCCGTCGATCAGGGCCGCTGAAAGGGCCCCTTCGACGGCGGCGGTGTCCCAGGTCTGCAGCGGCTCCAGGGCCGCGACGGCGGCGGCGAGTACGGGCTGGGCGTCAGTGCCGAGGTTCTTCGCGGCCACCTCCGGGGCCGGTGCCGCGTCCTCGTCGCTGACGAAAAGGAAGCTGAGCATCGTGACGGCATCGGACAGGGTGACGATCCGCTCGGCGACCAGCGGGGGTGGCGGCGGCCAGCACGGCCGGGTCGTACGTCAGGCCGGCGGCCGTCAGGTGGGTCCGCAGGCGGCTGGCGAGGTCGTCGACGGAGAGCAGCCGGATGTGCTGGGCGTTGATCGCCTCGGCCTTCTTCTCGTCGAAGCGGGCCGGGTTGGGGCTGATGCCGGTGCCGTCGAAGGCGGCGGTCAGCTCGGCGGGGCTGAACACGTCGCGGTCCGGGCCGATCGACCAGCCGAGCAGCGCGAGGTAGTTGATCAGGCCTTCTGGTACGAATCCGCGCTCGCGGTAATACCACAGGTTGGTCTGCTCGTCGCGTTTGGACAGCTTCTTGTTGCCTTCACCGCGGACCAACGGCAGGTGCCCGTACGTCGGCATAACCGTCGCTACACCGATGTCGGCAAGCGCGCGATAGAGACCGATCTGGCGAGGGGGGGTGGACGGCAGCAGGTCCTCACCGCGCATGATGTGGGTGATCCGCATCATCGCGTCGTCGACCGGATTCGTCAGCGTGTAAAGCGGCTTCCCGTTCGCGCGTACGAGCACCGGGTCCGGCACCGACCCGGCCGGGAAGGTCACGTCACCGCGAACCATGTCGACCCACGAGATGTCCTGGTCGGGCATCCGCAACCGCAGCACCGCCTCGCGGCCCTCGCCCTGGTACGCGGCTCGCTGCGACTCGGTCAGCTGCCGGTCGAAGTTGTCGTAGCCGAGCTTGGGGTCGCGACCGGCGGCACGGTGCCGGGCCTCGACCTCCTCGTTGGTCGAATACGCCTCGTAGACGTGACCGGCGGCCCGCAGCTTGGCGACCACGTCGGCGTAGATCTCGGAGCGCTCACTCTGCCGGTACGGCCCGTACGAGCCGCCCAGCTCCGGGCCTTCGTCCCAGTCCATGCCGAGCCAGCGGAGCGCTTCCAGCAGCTCCTGATACGACTCCTCGGAGTCGCGGGCGGCATCGGTGTCCTCGATCCGGAACACCAGCTGGCCGCCGTGATGGCGGGCGAAGGCCCAGTTGAAGAGGCACGTACGCATCATGCCGATGTGCGGGTGGCCAGTGGGCGACGGGGAGAAGCGGACCCGTACCGCGGGATCAGTAGTCATAGCCTCCCTAGCCTAACGAGCGGAGGCGTACTAGCTTTAGCGGTGTGTAATTCAACACAGGCTGAATTAAGTGAGGTGGCCAAGTGACTGATTGCATCGTGGTAGGAGGCGGCCCAGCCGGAATGATGCTGGGACTCCTGCTGGCCCGCGCCGGCGTCGGGGTGACCGTGCTGGAGAAGCACGGCGACTTCCTACGTGACTTCCGTGGCGACACCGTGCACGCCTCGACGCTGACCCTGTTGGACGAGCTGGGGCTCGGTGAGCGGTTCGCCGCGCTCCCGCACCGGCACATGTCCAAGATGAGCCTCACGTACACCGGAACGGTCGCGACGCTGGCGGACTTCAGCCTGCTCAAGGGGCCACACAAGCACATCGCGATGGTGCCGCAGTGGGATCTGCTGGACCTGCTCGCGGATGAGGCGGGCACCGAGCCAACCTTCGAGCTGCGGATGAACACCGAGGTCACCGAGCTGATCACGGCAGGCGAGAAGGTGCTGGGCGTACGGTTCAAGACCGCCGACGGCGAGACCGGCGAGCTCCGGGCGCCGCTCACGGTCAGCTGCGAAGGCCGGCATTCCAGGTTGCGCCGGGGCGCTGTCCGCGACTACCCCGTACCGATGGATGTCTGGTGGTTCCGGCTGCCGCGGCTGACCGACGACATCGACGGCGGGGTCATGAGTTTCACCACCGGCCACGCGATCGTGGCCTTCGATCGGGGCGACTACTTCCAGGCCGCTTACATGATCCCCAAGGGCTCCGACGCCGAGCTGCGGGCGAGGGGCCTGCCCTGGTTCCGGGAGACCGTCAAGGAGCTGTTCCCGTGGACCCGCGACCAGCTGGACACCATCACCAGCTGGGACGACGTGAAGTTCCTCAACGCCAAGCTGGACCTGCTGAAGACCTGGTACGCGGACGGGCTGCTGTGCATCGGCGACGCGGCGCACGCGATGTCACCGGCTGGTGGCGTGGGCATCAACCTCGCGATCCAGGACGCGGTCGCGGCCGCCGCCATCCTGGCCGGCCCGCTGCGCCGCGGCACGGTGTCCACCGGAGACCTCGCGCGAGTGCAACGCCGCCGGACCTACCCGACAGTGGCCACCCAGGCCGTCCAACGGCTGATGCACCGCGTCGCGATCAACCACGCGCTGACCGGCGCCATCGGCGACAAACCGCCAGCGCCCGTACGGCTGATCTCCCGGACGCCACTTCTGCGGCGGCTGCCGGGCGAGATCGTCGGCCTGGGCTTTCGGCCCGAACACATCCCCGCCTTCGCCCGCCGGAAGCCAGACCAGCTGTCCCGCTGACGATGCCCTTTTGTCCGCTTTGGGTGGTCGGGTCTTCGCGGGTGGGGGCGAGATTGTCGTCGAGTGTGGGACTTTGTTCCGCGCTCGACGTCGAGTGTGGGTTAAAGTCCCGCACTCGGCGTCGGGCCTGTGACTGGCGGGGCTGATGTGGCACCGCGGCCAAACGCGCTAGCGGCGGACGGCGACGGCGATCGCGACGACGGACACCGCGAGTTGGGCCAGCAGCAGGTTCGGGTTGACCTCGCCGAGGCCGACCGCGATCCAGGCCGGCAGCGTCACGAGGGCGGCCACGTCCAGGCCGGTGACCAGCCACAACGGCGGGCCGGTGGGGATCAGGCCCATCGGGGTGGACAGCACCGGCAGGTCGTTGCGGACCGGGCCGCGGCTGGCCGCCCGGATCGCGCCGAGCGCCCAGCCGGGCGCGGCCAGCAGGCCCATCAACATCCACAACAACAACGGCCCATGCAGCAGTGCGCCGAGCACCGCGGTCGTACCGATCCCCCACAACGCCCCGATGATCGCCGGCACAATCATCCGAACGCTGCGCAGCGAGGTCTTCGGCACCGCAGCAGCAGCGCGCGCGAGGCCCGCCGCGTTGGCCTCCCGGCCGGCCGGTCCGGTGGTCAGGCCGGCCGCCCAGGTGCCGGTCAGCAGCAACACCAGCCCGGCGAAGATCGCGGACGGCCGGCTGCCGCCGGTCAGCGCGAGCGCGAGGCCGGGGCCGAGCGCGATGACCACGGATGCGGCGAAGCGGTCCAGCCGGCGCCGGAGTACGAGCAGATCCTGGCCCACCAGCGCGGTCAGGCCGCGCCACTTCGGCAGCCGGCCACGCGGCCGGCGACGGCCCACCCGGCGGGCCTCGGCGGCCGGCGCGAGCGCGCCCGGGTCCAGCACGGTGGCCGCGCCGACGATGATCGCCGTACGCGCCGAAGCGTCGGCGACCGCACCATGGCGTACGCGCGGCGCCACCAGCACCAGCGCGACCACCGCGGCCGCGGCCAGCAACAGGGCGCCGACCAGGCCAATCAGGGCCCCAGAGCCGCCGTGCGCGGCGAGCACGAACCACCCCCAGGGTCCTGACCAGTCGAGCACGTCCCGCACCGAGCCGAGCACCGAAGCCGACGGCAGCAACACCGCCGCGGCCGCGATCACGCCGATGCCGGAGAGAGCAGCCCGCCGACACCGCTGCCGATCCGCTCGGCCGCCTCACCGACGTACTGCAACACCACCCCGATAGCGACCAGCGCGAGGCCGGTCGCGATCCCGAGCGCGCCCACCGCGACCACACCCACCGGCGTGATCGGCGGCGACACCGCGGCGACGACGCAGGCCACGGTGGCCATGAAGATGGCCGACACCATCGACACCGCGAGCAGCCGGCCGAAGAACAGGCCACCGCGCCGGACCGGCGCCCGCAGCAGCCACGCGACCTCGACCGACGGCAGCCAGATCGGCCCAATCCGCAGCAGTACGCGCAGAATGGCGCCGGTGATCGCCATCGCGGCGGCCGGCGCGACCACGCTGGAGAACACCCGCGCCACTCCGGCGGCGGCTGTCGTCCCACTGAGCACGACGTCGAAGAACCCGAAAATCGTCTGCCCGAAGACAAGCAGCGCGATGCCGACCACGACGATCGCGTAGTAGATCGCGCCGGCGATCTTGATGATCGAGCGCTGTTCGTTCTGGTACGCGTGGATCTGCCGGCGGACCTGCCGGGCCGAGACCGGCGCGACCACGGGGACGTCGACCACCGTCACTCCGACACCTG
Source organism: Fodinicola feengrottensis (assembly GCF_010993775.1). Taxonomy (GTDB): domain Bacteria; phylum Actinomycetota; class Actinomycetes; order Mycobacteriales; family HKI-0501; genus Fodinicola; species Fodinicola feengrottensis. The sequence goes on from NZ_WOTO01000019.1 coordinate 71,982, forward strand.
GTCCAGCGACCGTACGCGCGCGCCCACGCCGTCTATCAGCGTCTTGTCGTGGCTGGCAAGCAGCAGCGCCGCGCCCGCCTTGACCCGCTCCGCCAGCAACTCGGCGAGGATCGGCCGGATGTCGGTGTCCAGCCGCTGCTCCGGCTCGTCCAGCATCAGCACCTTGGACGGCCGGCAGAGCGCGGTCGCCAACATCAGCCGCTGCCGCTGGCCGGACGACAACACGGCTGGTACGACGTCGGCCCGCTCGGTCAACCCAAAGGCTTCCAGCAGGTCAGCGGGCCGTGGGATGTCGTCGGGCACGGGCGCGTGGACGGCTCGGAGCAGCTCCAGGTGCTCGATCACGGTGAGGTCCGGATACCAGGCCTCGTCGCCGAGCAGCATCACCACGTCCCGCCACAGCGCCGGTCCGGTGCGGGCCGGGTCGACGCCGGCCACCCGGACGGTCCCAGAATCGGGCTGCAGCAGGCCGCCGATGCAGCGCAGCAGCGTCGACTTGCCGCTGCCGTTGCGGCCGACCAGCGACACCGCCTGCCCGTACTCGACCCGGACCCCGACCTTGTTGAGCACCGGCGTACCGCCGAACGAGACGACGACTCCGGACGCCTCGATGGCCGCCGGTGGGCCGGCGGGCTTGCGCGTACGGGCCTTAGGCATGGGCCACCACCGGGTTGGTGAGCGATCCGATGCCCTCCACCTCCACTGTGACCTTCTGGCCCGCTTCGATCGGGCCGACGCCGGCCGGCGTACCTGTTAACAGGACATCGCCCGGCAATAACGTCATCACCGAGGACACATATGCGATCAGGGTGCCGATGTCGAAGATGAACTGGCTCGTACGCCCGTCCTGCTTGATCTCACCGTCGACGCTCGCGGTCACCCGCAGATCCGACGGGTCGACAGACGTGTCGATCCAGGGGCCGAGCGGGCAGAACGAGTCGAAGCCCTTCGCCCGCGTCCACTGGCCGTCGCTGCGCTGCAGGTCACGGGCGGTCACGTCGTTGGCAACGGTGTAGCCGAAGACCGACTTCATGGCGTCGTCGCGGCTGGTCATCCGGGCGCCCGGGACACCGATCACCACCGCCAGCTCGGCCTCGTGCTCGACCCGCTTGGACTGCACTGGCAACCGGATCGGATCCTCCGGGCCGATGATCGAGGTGGACGGCTTCAGGAACAGCAGTGGCTCCTTCGGCACCTCGTTGCCCAGCTCGGCCGCGTGCGCCGCGTAGTTGCGGCCAACGCAGACGATCTTGCTGGGCAGGATCGGGGCGACCAGTCGCACGTCGCCGATCGCCCAGCGTTGTCCGGTGAAGGTGACCGTCCCGAACGGGTGTCCGTCGATCTCGGCCACCGTGAGGGCGTCCGCGCTGGCCCCCGCCTCGCCTTCGACCACTCCGAACCGAACGACATCCCGCCCTGGTGGGCGAAGCGCGCAATCCTCATGGGTCGTCAGCGTACGCAGCCCGTACGTGGCGGCTGGCCACGGTCCTCATCCCGCCGCTTCGGCGCTCTGGTTGTGCTGGTCGCCGCGCGGATTGTCTGCCCAATGCCCAGCGCATGAGTTCATCGCCGTGATCGCCTACGTGGCTCTGCGACGTACCCCCCAACTGGGCACGTTTCGGTGTACCCGATGGCGCCCGTTCGGATTACCAGGGAAGGGTGCCCTCAGCGTCGAAGTAGCCTCCGGTGGGGCCATCAACGCCCACCCGCGCCATGCGCACGATGATCTCGGCTCCCTGTTCGACGGTCTGGAGGCCGTTGTTCCCGTTCAGATCCGTCTTGGTGAAGCCAGGCTCTACCGCGTTGATCCGCATGTTCGGGAACGCCTTCGCATACTGCACGGTGATCATGTTGACCGCGGTCTTCGACGCCGGATAGGCGACGCCCGGGTAGGCCGGGGGGCGCCAGGGGTAGTGGCCCGGGTCAGCGAGGCCAGGCCGCTACTGACGTTGACCACGACCGGGGCGATGGAACGCTGCAGCAGCGGGAGAAATGCATGCAGGACGCGCACCGTGCCGAAGACGTTCGTCTCGAATGTCTGCCTCATGACCTCGGCTGTCACGTCCGCGGCGCCGATCACGGCGTTGGTGTCACTCCATTCCACCGCGATGCCAGCGTTGTTGACCAGCACATCCAGCCCTCCGTCGGCCTCGATCGTCTTCACCGCGGCCTCAACGGACGTTTCGTTGGTGACGTCGAGTTGGACCGCCCGTGCGCCCAACTGCTCGGCGGCCCGGCGCCCGCGTTGGGCGTCCCTACTTCCGATGTAGACGGTGTGACCCGCGGCGACGAGTCGGCGGGCGGTCTCGAAGCCGAGCCCCTTGTTTGCTCCAGTGATCAGTGTTGCTGTCATGACCACAACGCTAGGATTTAGAGCGTGCTCGAAGTCAACAAGACGCAGGCAGCGCCCAGATCTACTCGCATAGCCTCCGAGGCGGGCCTGAGCATCGCCGAGGCCGCCAGTCGCACCGGGGTCAGCGTGCACACCCTGCGCTACTACGAACGCGCCGGCCTGGTCATCACCCCCGTCGATCGCACCGCCGCCGGTCGACGCCGCTACCAGCAGCTCGACCTGGACTGGATCACCGTCTGCGCCAGGCTGCGGGCCACCGGCATGCCCATCAAGACCATCCGACGCTACGCCCAACTCGTGTCCGCCGGGCGCGGCAACGAGCAGGAACGACTCGCCCTCCTGGAGGCCCACCGCGCCGACGTGGCCGTCAAGCTCGCCGAGACCCGGGAAAATCTCAAACTCATCGACCACAAGATCGACGTCTACCGAGGCCGACTCGCCGCCGGCGACGCCGACCAACTATGGGCGCCCGACCGCCAAGCGGACGCCCGCTGATCAATCGGCTCACCGAACAGCCGCGTCGAGCGGATCGGTCCATTCGTCAGGTGCGTGCGGACTACTTCGGACATCCGTGCAGAAAGACTCCGAACAGACCGCGATGTATAACGGTTCAGTGATAATTCGCTGCCAACTCGGGCGGATCCGCATATGGTCACCTTCGACCACCCGGCCTTTTGAAGGAGATCGGATGAAACGCCGAAAATCCCTGCTCGTCGCGGCGGTGGGCACCGCGGTGATCCTGCTTGCCCCGGTCGCCGCGACCGCCGCGCCGGACAGTGGGAAACCGTCGCCGGGGGCGCCGGGCATCGGAGACCCGTACTATCCGGGTTACGGCAACGGCGGGTACGACGTGGCCAACTACGACATTCACGTGAAATACGAGCCGACCACCAAGGTGCTCACCGGCACCACCACGATTGTCGCGACCGCCACCCAGGCACTGTCCAGCTTCGACCTGGACTTCGCCCTCAAGGCCAGCAAGGTGACGGTCAACCACCAGCCGGCGAAGACCAGCGTGAACGGCTTCGAGTTGGTCGTCACGCCGTCGCGGCCACTGCGCGAGGGGGTGCCCTTCGTTGTCACCGTGGACTATTCGGGCGTACCAAGCTCGATCAATATTCCCGGTTTCTCGTCCTCGCCGTGGGTGACCACCGCGGACGGCGCCGTCGGACTGGGCGAGCCGGAGAACTCGGCCTGGTGGTTCCCGGCCAACGATCATCCGCTGGACAAAGCCTATTACCAGGTCTCGATCACCGCACCGAACGGTCTTTCCGCGCTCAGCAACGGAAACCTGGTGTCCAAGCGGTCCGCGCCGGGCGGCGAGACAACCTGGAAATGGGCCGAGCTGCGGCCGGAGGCGACCTACCTGGCGTTTATGGCCGTCGGTAAGTACGACGTGAAGTCGGGCGTCAGCAAGTCGGGACTTCCGTACACAACCGCGGTGGCGCAGGGCACCGACCCGGAACTGGTGGCCGCGACCAAGGACATCGACCGGACGCCGGAAATCGTCGACTGGCTGCAACAGCAGTGGGGGCGGTATCCGTTTCGACGCGCGATCGGCGGAGTGGTCCCGAACGGCAACATTGGCTATGCGCTTGAAGACCAGACCCGACCGGTCTACGACCCGGGTTTCTGGGCGGGCGGAAAATCCAACATCTCGGTGGTCGTACACGAAAACGCCCACCAGTGGTTCGGCGACAGCGTGTCCGTGCACCACTGGCGGGACATGTGGCTGAACGAGGGCTTCGCGAGCTTCTCGGAATGGCTGTGGGCCGAGACACATGGCGGCGACAGCGCGCAGAAATCCTTTGACGCGCTTTACGCGAGCCACCCGGCCGCCGACGACTGGTGGAAGTTCATCGTCGCCGAGCCGGGCCCGCACCACGAGTTCGACAGCCCGGTCTACGACCGCGGATCCCTTGCCCTGCAGGCATTCCGGAACAAGGTCGGCGACGCCATGTTCCACCAGGTGCTGCGTGGTTGGGCGGTCGCGCATCGGTACGGCAACGCCACCATCGAGGACTTCGTGGCGTACGCGTCGAGGGTTTCGGGGCAGGACCTGAAGAACTTCTTCCAGGTGTGGCTGTTCACCGGCGCCCGGCCGGCGCCGACGGTGGCGAACGGCTTCCCGGCCAACTATCCTACGACCAGCAAGCTGGCAGCGCAGACCAAGAGCGCACTGCGTAAATAAACAGCGAGTCGTGGCGGTGGCCGGTTTTCCCGGCCACCGCCACGATTTTTCTACTCGACCGACTGCACGACCCAGAAGTCGCTGGCGAGGCCCTGGTGGGTCAGGTAGTCGTACGGCAGCGTGAAGTAGCCCTGCTGGCCCCATCCGTCGCCCCACGAGTTACGCACCAGGAAACGGCTCGTCGCGTCGTCATAGCCGACCGCGAGAACGGCGTGCCCGCCGAGCAGTTTCTCGCCCTTGGCCGGCATCGGCGCGTCACCGGTCTTGGCCACGTCCGGGCTTTCGAAGCTCTCGTAGACCGAGAACCCGAACACGAACGGCAGCCCGGAAGCGAGGCAGCCCTTCATGTCATCGACCGTTTGGGTGACTCGCTGGTATTTCAGCGCCTGGTGCTTCGCGGCGTCGTCGTACGCCTGCTGCGGCGGCTTCTGGGTGAACTTGGTGATGTCGTACGCCCAGTCCGTCTCCGGCGGGGCGCCCAACTTGTTCACGCATTTGATGCCGTCCCGGATCATCGCGCCGCTGTCGCTGCCGACGGTCCCCTCGACTTCCCGCTCGCTGTAGTAGATAAACAGGCGGGAAGGCGCGAAATCGGTCTCCTGCTGGCGAATCTGGTCGAACTGCAGGGCACCGCCAATGGCGTTGGCCGTGCAGGAACCCAGGTGGCCCTGGTCGTACACGGCCGGGCAGTGTTCGCGAAGATCGACGCTGGCCGGCAGCGCGGTGGCCACCAGGTCGGCGACCGTGAACTCCAGGTCGCGGAAATCGGGTAGATCCGGAATCCAGCCGTAGCCGGCAATCGGGCGGGTCATCTGACACCTCCGGTAAAGGAAAGAAGAACGTGAGAATGCGAGGTGGTGGGTGCTTTCCGAGCTAGTGTGGAACTCCTGCGGTGGGCAACTACCGAATGCCTTGGTCCGGTGACCGAGAGCACTCGGCAATGTGCCCTATAGTGCGCCACCGAAGCCCGGAAGGAGATCAGCCGCTCGTGCATGAATGGGAGCCGATCGTCGACCGGCAAAACCGCATTCTTGCGGCATTTGCTGAGGATTCCGGGGAAAGCCCGCTGCTGCCACCGAGCCTGCACGCGGTCGCGCCACTGACCGAGCCGGCGGCCGAGCTGGCCGCGAAACTCGGCGCCCGATCGGGCCAGGAGCTGGCTCTCTCGGATCATCCGCGCGGCCGGCAGTGGCACCGAGTGGTCGTGCCGGCCGGCACGGTGGCATTTCTTTGCGCCGCCGCCACCGGAGTTTTCGCGGTGGCCGGCGGATGGGTGGGAATCGCGCTCGCCGGCAGCGGCACCATCGCCACCACCGTGACCGCGGTTTGGTCCGCAGTTTACGTTCTGCGCGACCCGTTGCGCCTTTCGGCGCGCGAGCGCCGGGATTGGCAGCGCGCTCGGTCATGGCATTCCGGCCAGCCGTGGAGTGCCACCCTGTCCGCCGGCCCGGAGCGCCGGCTGGTGTCGGCCGCCTGCCTGGCCGTGGGCCGCATTCTGGCCAGTCCGGCGTGGCACAGGGACACCCTCGACGAGCACCGGCTCCAGCTCGACCTACGGGCCGAGCTGGACGGCATCGACCAGCAGGCCTTCACGCTCGCCACCGCGAAAACGCCGCTGCCCGCGGCATTGACGGACGCGCTGATCGAGCGGGTCACTGCCCTTGGCGCGTATGCGGACCAACTGGACGCCGTCAAGCCGCACCACCCGGTGTCCACCGAATTACCGGCCAAACAGCCGGCCGAGCTGCCGGAGCAGCAAACGACCGAACTGCTGGCCGGCTCGGTGCGAGACGAGTACGCGACCGGTCAGCTGACCTCGCTGACCGCCGACCTTCGGGGCATCACCAGCTCCGGCGAGTCGCGTACGAGTGCCGACTGATCACCTCGTGCGTTTCCGGCCGTTCGAAAATCGACTGGACGGCGACCCGGCCAGGGCCAAGCAGCCGTAGCCAGACGTGCCGGTAGTCGTAGGCCCTGGACGAGTAATAGGAAATGCCGGCGGTCCGCGGATATTCCAGATGCAGGTGCATTTTTACCGACAGGTCATGGTAAAGCAGCGCGGTCGGCTGAATAAGCAACGTCTCGTTCGGTTCCAGATCCCGAAAGAAGACATTGCCGGGCGCGTGCAGGAGCAACAGGCCGGGCGCGTGCTGGGCGGTGAAGATGTCCCCATACGCGCCCATCGGGTAGTGCATTTCGCGATCGTCGCCATAGCCGGTCTGGAACCACACTCCGGCCGCCGACCAGGTGTAGGTGACATTTCCGCTGGCGACCAGCAACCGGTGTTCGCGTACGGCCACGGCCTGGTTGTGCTGCAACGGAAGCGCGATCACCTCGCCGGCGTGGTTGTCCGAGATCGCGATCCGGCCCGGTCCCTGGCCCTGCATCATGATCAGTGGCAGTCCGGCGAGCACGCGGTTCCACCCGCCGCCGAGATTCATCGCGGCCAGCTGCGCGTTGGGCTCGGCCCAGAGCAGTTTGTGGTGCGAGAAGTAAATCCACTCGCTCTGCGCCAGGGTGAAGTCGGCGACCGGCACGGTGGTGCCCTCGATCTGCACGTGCGACCGGCCGAACTGGATCCTCGCCATGTCCTTGATGCCGGGCTGCTTTTCCCAGCCGGACTTGCTGATCGCGCGTCGTACGTCGACCGGCGCGCCGCAGTGCGGGCACGACTCGCCGCTCGCGTCGCTGGCCTGCCGGCAGTATCGGCAGGTGTAGGCGGAAACACTGGGGGTACTCATCTATCAGCCCCCTCAGTCCGAGCCGTGGTGCACGTACATGGACTGGATACCGACTCGTCCCGGACCGGTCATCTCGGCGAGATACATGCCGTGTCGCAGCAGGCCGGTCTTGACGTTCATTTGGAAGGCCTGCATCTGGACGGTCGAGTCTTTGTAAAGAAATGCCCCCGGTTCGACCATGATTTTTTCACCCGGACGGAGCACTCGTTCAAAGACGTTCCCGTTTCCGTGCAGCAGAAGCAGGCCTGGCAGCTGCGCGGCCACGAACCGGTCCATGTACATCCCGTTGCCCCCATGCAACAGGTTTACTAACCCTTTGATCCGCACGAAGGAGTAGGAAATGTTGCCCGTTGCGACCAGGAACGCGTGCTCTCTCACGTCCAGTTCCTGGTTGGGGTGCAACGGCAGGACCACCATCTCGCCGGGCGCGTCCCGGGAGAAGGCGACCCGGCCGGGGCCCTGCGCCACGGACAGCACAAAGGGAATGCCGCCGAGCGTACGTTTGAAACCACCGCCGGTGTTCATCGCGGTCAGCGGCACCCGCTCGTCTTTCCACAGCAGGATGTGGTGCTCGAAATACACCCAGTCCTGCGGGCCTAGGCTGAGCTCGGCGACCGGCACCAGCTCGCCCTCCACCTGACAGGTGCTTTGGGAGAACCGAAACTCGGTCATGTCCCGCAGCCGGGGCGCCTCCCGCCATCCGGAGTCGCTGACCTTGTCGCGCTGGTCCTGCGGCGCACCGCAGGTCACGCAACTGGTCGCACCCGGCGGATTCTGGCTGTGACACCACTGACATTCGATCCGATCCACGCCCGCCTCCGTTTCACCCCGGCGACCCCCGCCATACCCGGCCGCGGGGAAACGCTAGCAACCAATTGCCAGCCGCATATGTATAGCCGAGGAGTTGTATGGTGGGCGCAACGGGACACAGTGGAGGCCGGAGTGGCAATTTTTGGGCGGGAGTTCATCGCGGTTCCGGACGACCGCAAAGGTCAAATTGTCTTTAAGTGGCCGGACATCAGTATCCGTCGTTTCACCCAGGCAATCGTCAATGCCGACGAAATGGCGCTTTTCGTCAACACCGGCCGGGTCGTCCAGACAATGGGACCCCCGGACGCCACCAGGTCGACGCGGACGAGCTGCCGGGCCTGGGCATCCTGATCGACGCGGCGACCGCCGGTCGCGCGTATCGGGCCGAGCTCTATTTCGTCGGCACCCGGGAATTCACCGGTTTCACCTTCGGCGGCCGGATCGACGAGGTGCAGGACGCCCAGACCGGCCTGATCGTCACCCTCCGGGTTTTCGGTGACTACGCGATGCGCGTCGTCGACCCGGTCCGGCTGATCACCAACCTGGTCAGCACGGTGGACGTACGAGACAACAACAAGATCGCCAGCTGGGTCAGCGACCAGGTGCTCAAGGTGATGCGCAGTGACATCACCACCCAGATCGTCCGCAACGGCTGGCCGATTCTGGGTTTGATGGCTTATTCGGCCGATATCGAGCAGGCGGTCATCGGTGGCGCGAACCACCAGCTGCAGGCGTATGGCGTGGCGCTGACCCGAATGGGCAACTTCGACATCAACCTCGCGCCGGAAGACGCCGCACAGCTCAAAACCCTCGCGAAGGACACCAGTTATTCGCGGCTGGCCGGCAGTTTCAACCAGTACGCGGCTGGTGAGATGGCGCTCGGCGGGCAGGGCATGGGGCATGGCGAAGGGCGGAAACGCCGTCGGCGGCGCGTTCCTCGCGGCCGGGTTGGGCGCCGGTGCGGCCGCGGCCGCGGGGCCGGTGCAGGGCACTCCCCCGCCGACCGGATTCGTCGCCGCCGGCGGCTACGCCGGTCCCCCGCCGGGAGCTCCGGCCGGCCAGCCCGCCGGCACCGGAACGGCCTGTTCTTCCTGCCAGGCGACCAATCCGCCGGGCGCGAAGTTCTGCATGGGCTGCGGGGGCCAGCTGACGGCCACCTCGCCGCACTGCACTAATTGCGGCACCGAGCTGGCGACCGGCGCCCGGTTCTGCTCTGGGTGCGGCACCGCGTCAGGCTGACGACTCGGCAGTCGCCGCCGCGGCCGTGTCCCTGGACCGGTCGCGGCGGCTGATTTCCAGGGTGAACCCGGCAGGTTTGACGGTGAGCAGTTCGGTGACCCGCAGCTGATAGCCCGGATCGGGCTTCAGCTCGTACCGATGCAGCAGAAGCCCGAGCCCGAGCACCAGCGTCGCCTCGTGAATGGCGAACTGCCGTCCGATGCACGCCCTTTCCCCGGTGCCGAAAGGCTTGTACGCGTGCGGGGGCCGTTCTTTCGCGCGGCCAGGGGCAAAACGGTCCGGCTCGAAGGCCTCCGGGTCGTCACCCCAGACGGTCGGATCGCGGTGCAGCAAGGGAAGCGGCACGATGACCCAGTCGCCCTTGTTCATTTTCAGCCGGCCGCCAATGACGGTGTCCTCGCGTGCTTCGCGGAAATACGCCGGAGCCGTTGGCCAGAGCCGCAACGACTCGTCGAGCACCCGCCGGACGTACCGGAGTTTGGTCACCTGCTGGAAAGTCGGGTCCGGCTCCGGGTCGTCGCCCCACACCCGGTCCACCTCGGCCTGCGCCTGCGCCAACGCGGCCGGGTGCCGAGTCAGATAGTAGAGCGCGAAAGACAGCGCACCAGACGTGGTTTCGTGGCCAGCGACCAGAAAAGTGTGCACCTGATAGCGGATGTTCAGCGGGTCCAGCCGCTCGCCGGTCTCCGGATGGCGTACGGACAGCATCAGCCCCAACAGGTCCTGCGCCTGCCCAGCACCGGGTTTGCTGCGCTCGGCGATCACGTCGTCCACCAGCGCGTTCATGGTGGCGAGGTCGACGGCATTGCGCTGGATCGCCTTCCGGCCCAGGATCTTACTGATCCCCGGCAGGTAGAAAACCTGCCGCTGGGCGAACCGCAGCGCGCCGACCATCGCTGACACGTACGGATGCGGCTCCGATCGGTCGAACGACCCAAAAGAGTAGCCAAAACCGGTCTGGCCGATGGTCTCCAGCGTCAGCTTTGTCATGTCCGCGGCCACATCCACCGGCGGCCCACCCGCCCGCGCATCCCAGGCGGCGGTCAGTTGGCGGGCCACGTCGACCATCACCGGGTGATAGCCCTGCATGGATTTCTGGGTGAACGCTGGCATCAGGATGTCGTGCGCCCGCTGCCAGTTGGGTTCGTCGTTATGTGCGGTGAAAAGTCCGTCGCCGCCAATCTGGCGGAGCTCTCGTACGCCGAGCCCGACGTGCTTGGCGAACCGCTTCTCGTCCGCCAGTTCGCCCACCAGGTCGGCACCCTGCACGATCACGATCGGGCGGCTGAAGAACTTCCGAGTGAAGATCGGCCCGAGCCCGCGGCCGAACCGGAGGGTGTCCTGCACCGGAGTCCGCGGATGGACCCCGATCAGATCTCCCAGAAACGGGATCCGCCATGGCGGGTGCGGCAACCCGGTGGTGTCCACAGCTCCACTCCCCACTATTGAACTCAATTCCAATAGTGTCAGCATTCGCCCGTACTGAACCCGTGTCAAGTAGAGTTCCGAAGGTGCGTACCAGACTCAGCACGCAGGACCGGCGGCGACAGCTGATCGCCATCGGCGCTGAGCTGTTCGCCAGCCGGCCGTACGAGCAGGTCTGGATCGAGGAGGTCGCCGAGATCGCCCAGGTCTCACGCGGCCTGCTCTACCACTACTTCGCCACGAAAAAGGACTTCTTCATGGCCGTCGTCGAGGTCGAGGTCGAGCGGTTGCTGCGGCTGACCGCGCCCGACCCTGGACTGCCGTTGCCTCTGCAGTTGAATGCCGGGCTTGAGGCATATCTGGACTACGCGCAGAACCACAAAATCGGTTTCCAACTGATGCACCGGTCGGCCATCAACGTGGACGAGGAAATCCGGGCCATCTATGACAAGACGCTGGCCACCCACGAGCGCCGGATCGTGGCCGCCCTTGGCGCCAGCAACGCCACCGCCGGGATCGCCGTGCGGGGCTGGTTGGCCTTCATCGAGTCGGTTTGCCTGGACTGGCTGGACAATCCAGACCTCACCCGCGACCAAGTACGAGACCTGTGCGCCCGCACTTTGCTGGCCGCCGTCGGTTTCCCAGGAAACATAGACTCTTCGAATGTAACGATACGGCTCGGCTTTGTGAGCCGTATCGTTACATTCGCGTACAGCAGACCTACTTCTCCGCGGGTTTGTAAGACAGGACGAGAGCGCCGGAGCCGAGGTCACGGGTACCGATCAGTTCCAGCGTGGTCGGGTCGATACCTTCGTCGAACAGCCGCCGTCCGGTGCCCTGCACGACCGGCGCGAGCCAGAGCCGGTATTCGTCGATCAGGCCGTGTGGGAACAGTGTGTTGACGAGGCCGGCACTGCCATAAATGAGGAGGTCCTGGTCGGATTCCTTCAGCGCCCTTACGCCTTCCACCACGTCTCCCGCGATGCCGGTCGCGTTCCATTCGAAGTCGGTGAGAGTGGAGCTGGCGACATGCTTGGGAATGCTGTTCATTCGTTCGGCGAACTCACCCTCGTGGGTCATCGTCGGCCAGGCTTTCGCCATGCCTTCGTACGTCAGCCGGCCCAGCAACAGAGCGTCGCTGGCGAAAAGCAGCTCGTGTGCGTGTTCGCCGGCCTTGTCGTTGAAATACGGCCCGGTCCAGGCCGGGCTCTCCACCACGCCGTCCAGCGTGACGTAAATCGAAGCGGTGATCTTTCCCATGATTGTTCCTTACTTGACAGGAGAAACGGCGAGGAATTCCTCGACGATCGGGACGAGCCAGGCGGCTCGGTCCATAATGGACAGATGGGTGGTGCCGGGCAGGATGGCGAGCTGGGACGGTGGGAGCCCGACCTCGTCGCCCGACGCGCCGCCGCCGAAGAGGCGGAACAGTTCGACGGCATGCTCGGGCGTCACGATGTCCGAGTCGCCGACCACCACCAGGGCCGGTGCCGCGATGGCGCGCACCTGCTCCGCCGTCCAGCCGGTGAAAGCCTGGTCCATGATCTTGGTCTTCTGTACGAAAGCCGGCCAGTCCTGCGGGCGCGGCGCGATTTTCGCGTACGCCTGCTGGTAAATCGTGCCGTCCAAGGCCGCCGCGGTGAGGTCGGCCAGCCCGTCCATAAAGCCCGGATGGAAGCCGCCCAGGTGATATGCCGGCGTGATCATCACCAGTTTTCGTACCAGTGCGGGGGTGATCGACGGCCAGCTGCAAACCGAGGCCGGCGCCGTTGCTGTAGCCCAGGACATCCGCGGAGGTGGGGTCCAGGTGCCGCAGGAGGGCAGCGGTGTCATCGGCCATCTGCTCGTACGAAAGCGGGCGGTCGAGGTCGGCGGTCCGGCCGTGTCCCTGTTGCTCGGCCGCGATCACCTGGTGATTTTCGGCTAGTACGCTCAAAATCTTGCTGAACGAGGTCTCGATAGTGGAGACGCCGCCATGCAGCAGAAGCAGCGGGTCTCCACGTCCGTGGACCTCGTAGTACATCCTCAGGCCATTCACAGTGGCGTACATATCAGTTCTCACTCCCGAAATATGGTTGCCGGGCACGGGCCTCGCGCAGCGCGCAGGCCCACCACGTCAGCTGGTCGAGCATCGTTTTCACCATCGTGTGACAGGCCGCGGACGGCTTCGGCCAGCTGCCGTCGGCGGCGAATAGGTCCCAGTAGTAGTCAGGCAGGGTGACCGCGGCCCGGATGGCGGTAGCGTTCAATTCCGCGAAGACGAGTCGCAGCTGGGAAACCGCGTGCAGACCACCGGATTCCCGGCCGTACGCCACGAAAGCCACCGGCTTCGCGGCCCATTCCTCATAGAACCAGTCGAGAGCGGTCTTCAGCGGCGCCGGGAAGCTGTGGTTGTATTCCGGTGTCACCACCACGAACGCGTCCGCGGCAGCCAGCCGGAATCCGAGCTCTCGCACCGAAACCGGCAGCTCCTCGTCCACATCGGTGAGGACTTCGGGCAGCCGGGTGACGGCCAGGTCGACGACATCGACCTCCAGGTCGCCGCGCCGGCCGGCCCGGCCGGTGAACCACTCGGCGACGGTAGGGCCGAAACGGCCGCGCCGAGTGCTGCCAATGATGACCACCAGCCGCAGTTTGGCGTTCCCTGACATCCGTCTCACCTCCTGGCTCGTTCGCTGGACACAGCTTGACCGCAGCGGTTTACGGTTTCCTTACCGTCACCTTCGAAAGCGACGGAACCGCAGGTCAGGCCAGTTGTCGAGCCTGCGCCGGGGTGAGTTCGCGGCCGGCCTCGAAGGCTTCTTCGAAGGCCTTGTCGCCCAGCGCCTCGCGGGCGAGGGCGGTGATCCGGTCAACGTCCATGAGCTCGGCCGGCGCGGCCGGCATGGCAGCGGCCGTACGAGCGGCCGCCGCGGCACCCAGCACCTGGGCGGCCGCCGTCTGCTCACCGGCGATGGCGAGGGCGCCGGCGAGCCCCTCCAAGGCCCAGGCGGTGTCCCGCGGCGCATCCATTTTTTTTCGGCTAGTTCAAGGGCTTCCAGGTGCAGCGCCCGGGAGGCCGCCGCTTCGCCGCGCTGTTCGGCGAGGAAACCGAGCTCGACCAGGACCATCGACAAGTAGATCGGCGTGCCCTCGTCCCGCGCTTGGTCCAGCAACTGGTTCAGATGCAGCTCGGCGAGCGCGAAGTCGCCGGATTTGCGGCCAGCATACGCAAGACCGGTCCTGGCCATGATCTGGCCAAGCAGCGAATTCTGTTCGGTGGCCAGCCGCAGCGCCCGCCCGCCGAACTCGATGGCCTGCGGGAAATCCCCGGTCTGCATGGAAATCCAGCTCAGCCAGCCGAGCCGGGTCGCCACGTCCGGCCACAGGCCAAGGTCCTGCGCGATCGGCAGCGCCTCCTGGTGCAGCCGGGCGGCCCGCCGGTGGTCGCCGACCAACTCGGCCAGCGCGGCCAGCCACTCGTTGGCCTGCAGCTGACCCCACCGGTCCCCGAGGTCCGCGAACAGCCGACTGGCCCGAGTCGCGTCCCGCTTGATCGCGTCGAGATCTCCTCGTACGTGCGCGAATTTGGCTCGCGTGAGCAGCGCGGCGGCGGTCCCCCACCAGTCGCCGTCGGCTTCCAGGCCGGCCATCGCTCGGCCAGCGACGCACCGCCCGGCGACCCGGCGGTCTGGCTGGACACCAGGAACCAGCGCAGCCGCGGCTGGCCCTTCAGCTGCCCCAGCGCTTCCTCGACGTCACCTTCTTGGCCCTGCAGAAGAGAAAATCCGGTGTACCAAGCGAATGCGACCGGGTCGTCGGCAACCGACAGCGCGGTCCGCAAGAACCGTTTGGCCTCGGTCAGACGACCGCGCAGGAACCAGTACCACGTGAGCGCGGTAGCTAGTCGTACGGCCATCTCACCGTGCTGGTCGGCGACCGCGCCATCGAGCGCGCCGCGGAAGTTGGCGGCCTCGTCGTCCAGCCGCTCCAGCCACTCGCGTTGATCTGGACCGCGCAGCAGCGGGTCGGCTTTTTCCGCCAGGGCAACGTAATATCGCTGTTGGCGGGCTCGTAGGGCCGGCAGCTCGGCGGCATCGGCCAACCGGTCCTGGCAGTAGGCCGCGACCGACTCCAGCATTCGATAGCGTGGCCGTATGGGCCGTGCACCGCGACCACCATGCTGCGATCGACCAATCGGCCCAGCAGCTCCAAAATCTCGTCCTCGGGCAAGTCCGCGACGGCTCGGGCGGCCTCCACAGTGCAGCCGTCCGGATGGACCGCCAGCCGGCGCAGCACCAGGCGCTCGGGCTCGCTGAGCAGCTCCCAGCTCCAGTCGATCATCGCCATCAGGGTCTGCTGGCGCGGCGGCGAGCCGCGATGCCCGGTGGCGAGCAGCCGGAACCGGTCGTCCAACCGGGCGACCAGCCCCTGAACGCCGAGCGCCGGCACCCGGGTGGCGGCCAGTTCCAGCGCCAGCGGAATGCCGTCCAACCGGCGGCACAGCACCGCGACCGGGCCAGCGTTTTCCTCGTCCAGCGCGAAATCCCGCGACGCGGCGGCCGCACGGGCCGCGAAAAGCCTGACGGCGCTGGCATTTTCCAGTGGCGGCACATTCCAGACCACCTCGCCGGGCAACGCCAGCGGCTCCCGGCTAGTGGCCAGCACTCGTACGCCCGGAGCCGCCCGCAACACCGCATCGACCAGCTCGGCGGCCTCGTCGATCACGTGCTCGCAGTTGTCCAGCACCAGCAGCAGCTCCCGCTCACGCAGCGCGGCGGCGAGCCGGTCGACCGAGCGCTGCGTGTCACCGGACGTGTCACGGACGCTCAACGCGTTCATCACCACGTCCGCGAGCGCGTCGCTGCAGGTCTGGTGGTAGCCGGCGAGCTCCACCAGCCAGCCCCCGCCAGTGAAGCGTTTTACCAGTTCACCGGCTATCTGTACGGCCAATCGCGTCTTGCCGACCCCGCCCGGGCCGGTCAGCGTCAGCGTCACCCGGTCGGTGGCCAGCCGGGCCTGGATCCGGGCGATCGCGTCGTCGTCGCGGCCAATCAGCTCGCCCAGCGGCGCCGGCAGATTGCCGCTGGACCGGGGCGCCTCAAGGCCCGCGTCCTGGGTCAGAATGGCCTGCCGGAGGTCGGACAGCTCCGGGCTCGGATCCAGGCCGAGGTCCTCAGCCAGCCTTTCTTGCAGTTCTTGGAAACTGTCCAGCGCCTCGGTCTGCCGGCCAGAGCGGTAGAGCGCGCGCATGTGCGCGGCCCGCCGCAACCGCTCGCGCAGCGGGTGCTCGGCCAGCAGATCGCTCAGCTCGCCGACCAGCGCCGCGTCCTGCCCCATCGCGAGCCGCGCCTGCGCTCGATCCTCCAGCGCGGTCAGCCGCTGCTCGGCCAGCCGCGCGATGGCCGGGCCGGCGAAAGACTCATCGACGAAATCCGCGTACGCGGACCCGCGCCACAGCTCCAACGCCTCCGTGAGGATCGCGTCCGTACGGCCGGATTTCTCCGTCAGGGCAACAAACCGGAGCGCGTCGACCTCATCCGAGCGCAACGCGTACCCGGCCGGTCCGGACACCACCAACGCCTTGCCGCCGGCCTCCGCGTCCTCCAACACCCGGCGCAGCTGCGACACCTTGACGGCGAGCGCCGCGCCGGGATTGCTCGGCGGTCGGTCGCCCCACAGATCCTCGGCCAGCCGGTCCGCGGACACCGGCCGGCCCTGCGCGATCAACAGCACCGCGAGCAGCGCGCGAACCTTGGCGCCGGGCACCTGCACGACGTCACCGGCGGTCGTCCAGACCGTCAGCGGCCCCAGCACTCCAAATCTCACCGGCCCACCATAACCGGTCCCCGACCTGGTGATTTACCGATCGCATACGCTGGACGAGTGCAGGAGCAGGAGTGGCGAGCGCGGCGCGCGGCCTACGAGAGCGCCGTCGACGCGCTGACGGCCGGTCACCGCGAGCGCTCCCGGCGGCAGCAGAAACACCCGGTTTTCGACTTCCTGTTCACGTATTACTCGCTTCGCCCCGGCAAGCTGCGCCGCTGGCATCCCGGCGCCGGCGCGGTCCTGGAAAACGCCGACGAATTCCTCGCTACTGCGGGCTATGTCCGCAGGCCAGAAGGGGTATCGGTGGATCCGGCAGCGCTGCCCGAGCGGCAGCTCACGGCGGCTCGCAATGTCCACCGGCTGCTGAAGGCGACCGCCGGCCGGCCGCCTCGGCTGGGTTGCTCCGGGCTGCACGAGTGGGCGATGGTCTACCGGCAGCCAGCCGACCGGCGACACTCGTACGTGCCGTTGCGGCTCGGCTCCGAGGGCACCGACACGGTCGTCGAAACACTGCCGATGAAATGCAGCCATTTCGACGCTTTCCGTTTCTTTACTGACGAAGCTCGGCCGTTGAATCCGATCCAGCTCACCCGCGAGTCCACAGTGGACAATGAACAGCCGGGCTGTTTGCACGCCACCATGGACCTCTACAAATGGGCGTACACACACTCTCTCCGCTGACGCCGTCCGAGCTGGTGTTGGACTGCTTCGGGCTGGCGATGGATGCCCGGGAGCTGGACATGCGGGCCTCGCCGTACGACCTCAGCGCGTACGGTTACCAGCCGGTCCACATCGAAACACCGGCCGGTCGCCGGGAGTACGCGCTGGCGCAGGGCGCGCTGGCCGAGCGGGCGGCTCCGCTGCGCGACCGGCTGATCACGTTTTCGGAGGTCTAGACATGCCAGCGGCATGGCCGCTCGTCGGGCGGTCGAAGGAGTGGGAGTTCGTCGCCGACGCGATGGGCCGCCAGCGCGGGATCGTGCTGGCCGGCGCGGCCGGCGTGGGCAAGACGCGGCTCGCGCGGGAAGTCCTGCAGGCCGCCGCCCGCCGCGGCTCGACCACCCGCTGGGCCTTCGCGTCCGCCTCCGCACGCGGCCTGCCACTGGGCGCTCTCAGCCCGATTATCTCTGTGACGGACGGAAATCCCGCACAGTTGCTACGACACGCCACCGACGCGCTGGCCGCCGGCACGGACGTGGTCGTCGGCGTGGACGACGCCCATTTGCTGGATGAGCTGTCGGCGCTGGTGCTTTACCAGCTGGTGGGCGCCGGCGCGGCCAAGGTGATCGTGACCGTCCGCACCGGCGAGCCGGCGCCGGCCGCCGTGACGGCATTGTGGGAGGGCAGTTTGTTGCCACGGCTGGAAATCCAGCCGCTGCCCGAGGCAGCCACCGCCGAGTTGGTGGCGGCCGCGCTCGGCGGCCCAGTGGACAGCAATGGCACCGCGAAGCTGTGGTCGATGACGCACGGGAACGCGCTTTTCCTGCGGCAGCTGGTGCTTGGCGAGCTGGACGCCGGCCGGCTGGTCGATGTCGGCGGGGTGTGGCGATGGTCTGGCGCGGCCGGAGTCTCGCCCGTACTGGCCGAACTCGTACGCGCCAGAATGGGCGGCCTCACCGACCAGGCCCGCGAGGTGGTCGACGTGCTCGCCCTCGGCGAGCCGCTGGGCACCGAACTTCTGGTTGACCTGACGGGGAAAAAACAGCCGTACGGACGGCGGAAGCGGCCGGCCTGGTGGGCATCGAGCAGGACGGTCACCGGCGGCAGGCGCGGCTTGCGCACCCGCTTTATGGGGAAGTACGCCGAAACGGCATTGGTCAGCTGCGCGCCCGCCGGCTGCGCGGCGCGATCGCCACCGCGCGCGCCGCCGACGCCGGCGGCCGCCGCGCCGACGACACCCTGCGCCGCGCGGTCCTCGTGCTGGATTCCGACCTCACCCCGGACCCCGCGCTGCTGACCACGGCCGCCGGCGCGGCGATCGCACTTTTGGACCTACCGCTCGCCGAACGGCTGGCCCGCGCCGCGGTGGCCGCTGGCGGCGGCTATCTTGCGCGGCTCACGCTGGCCGACTCGCTGTCGTGGATGAGCCGCGGCGAAGCGGCGGACGCCGAGTACGTTCGGCTGGCCGAGATCGCGAGCGACGACCAGGAGCGGGTCCGGGCCGCTTTTCCGCGCGCCGCCAACCTTTTCTACGCGCTGCGCCGGCCGACGCAGGCGATCGCCGTGCTGGAGGCCGGTTTGGCCGCGGTCACCGACAAGGTCGGCCAGCAAGCCCTGATCGGCCTCCGATGCACCTTCCAGGTCCACTTAGGACGGCCACGGGATGTCATTCGTGAAGCCGAAATCGCGCTGGCCACGCCGGGACTGCCGGCCCAGCCACTGGTCATGACGTCGTACAGCTATGTCGCCGGCCTCACGGTCCTGGGCCAAGCCGACACCGCACTGCCGGCGGCGGCGATCGCGCGTACGCGGCCGCCGATGTTTCCTTCGACTGCGCGGTGCCCAGCCTCGGCCTCGCGATGACGCACGTCTTCACCTTGCGAATGGCCGGATATCTGGGAAAAAGCCGAGCAGATCGCGATCGAGCGACGCTCCCGCGGCGGCGAGATCCCGGGCACCCCGCAGGCGTACGGCGCCACCCTGATGGGCCTCGCCGCACTTTTTCGGGGTCGCTTGACAGTCGCCGTCCGGTGGCTCCGGGAAGGCCGGGCCGGGTTGCTGACCGACACCGCGGGCTACCAGAACGCGTGCCTGACCGGCCTGGTCGAGGCGCTCGCCAAGCTCGGTGAGGTCGCCGCCGCCCGGGAGGCTTTGACCCAGCTGGACGCGAATCCGCATCCGGTCATGGTGCTGTTCGAGCCGGACCTGCAGCTGTCCCGGGCCTGGGTGGCGGCCGCCGAAGGCACCGTCACCGCGGCGATCGCACTCGCCCACCCCACGACGCGGCGCGTACGGCCCGCGCCGACGACCGGCACGCGCAGGAGATTTTGGCTCTGCAAACCGCTTTGCAGTTCGGCGATGACACCGTCGCGGGCCGCCTCGGCACCCTCGCCACGGTGGCCGACGGTCCCCGCGGCGCGGCCGTCGCCGCACACGCTTTCGCCCTGGCGGCCAACGACGGCGACGCACTGCTGGCCGCTTCCTATGAGTGGGAAAAGATCGGCGACCTGGTGCCGCCGCCACCGACGCCGCCGCGCAGGCCGCGGTGGCATACGAGCAAGGAAAATCCGCCCGAGAGGCGATCGCCCGAGCCGACCGGCTGGCCGCCGACTGCGGCGGCGCCCGTACCCCGGCGCTGCTGGCCGCGACCCGCCCGCTCCCCCTCACGGCCGCGAACGCGAGATCGTCAGCCTGGCCGCACAGGGCCTGTCGAACCAACAAATCGCCGACCGGCTGGCCGTCTCGGTGCGTACGGTCGAGGGGCACCTTTATCGCGCCAGCACCAAACTCGGCACCACCAACCGCTCCGACTTCGCGACCCTGCTCAACCCTCGACCGAAAGAAACCTAGTGGTCATGACGGCTGAATACGACGTGGTTATTGTCGGCGGCGGGCATAACGCCCTGGTGGCGGCGAGTTATCTCGCCCAGGCCGGCCGGTCGGTGATCGTGCTGGAACGCGGTGCCGCGGTCGGCGGCGCGGCGGTGTCCTTCCGGGCTTTCGACGGCGTCGACGTACGCCTGTCCCGGTATTCATATTTGGTCAGCCTGTTGCCGCGGAAAATCATCGCTGACCTCGGGCTCGATGTGACGCTGCGGCGGCGGCGAATCTCGTCGTACACACCGTTGGGCGATCGCGGCCTGCTGGTGGACACCCACGATCGCGAGCGGACTGCCGCGTCGTTCCGGTCGATCACCGGATCGGACGCGGATTTCGCCGCCTGGGCAACACTTCTACAGCCAGACCGAGCTGGTGGCCCAGCGTGTTTTCGACACCCTGACCGAGCCGCTGACCAGCAAAGACGACCTGAAGGCCCGAGTGCGCGACGATGCCGCCTGGTCGATGCTGTTCGAGCGGCCAATAGCGCACACGTTGCTCGAGCGGTTCGCAGACGACACGGTCCGTGGGGTGGTGTTGACGGACGCGCTGATCGGCACCTTCGCGGCCGCCGGCGAGCCGACGTTGCGGCAGAACCGCTGCCTGCTCTACCACGTGATCGGCAACGGGACCGGCGACTGGGATGTCCCGGTGGGCGGGATGGGCGCGGTCACCGGTTCGCTCGCCGGGGTCGCGCGGCAGGCCAACGCGGTGCTACGGACCGATGCCGAGGCGCTGTCCATAACGCCGGACGGCGAGGTGCGTTATCGACACGGCGACGACGAGCATGTCGTACGCGGAGACTACGTACTGGCGAATGTCGCTCCGCCCACGCTCGCACGGCTGCTCGGCGAGGAACCGACGGAGGAGCCCGAAGGCGCGCAGCTCAAAGTGAACATGGTGCTTTCCCGGCTCCCCCGGTTGCGGCAGCCCGGCCTCGACCCAGTCGACGCGTTCGGCGGCACCTTCCACGTCAACGAAGGTTTCGAGCAGCTGGAGACGGCGTACGCGCAAGCCGCCGCCGGCCAGATCCCGACCCTGCCGCCGTCCGAGATCTACTGCCATTCGCTCACCGACCCATCTATCCTCGGCCCAGCCGAGAAAGCCGCTGGGGTCGCCACCCTGACCCTTTTCGGGCTGCACATGCCGGCCCGGCTGTTCGCTGGCCGCAATGACCAGGCCCGGGCGCAGGCGCTGCGCGCGACGCTGGCGTCCTTGGATGCCGTGCTGGCCGAGCCCATCGAGGACTGCCTGCTCCGGGACAGTCACGGAAACCCTTGCATAGAAGCGAAAACGCCGCTGGATCTGGAGGCGGAGGTGGGGTTGCCCGGCGGTCACATCTTCCACCGTGACCTGTCCTGGCCGTACGCGCAGGATCCGGCGCAGGTCGGGCGGTGGGGCGTGGAGACGGCGTACGAACGAGTCCTGCTCTGCGGTGCCGGCGCGGCCCGCGGCGGCGGGGTCAGCGGCATCCCCGGGCACAACGCGGCAATGGCCGTTCTCGGCGCCACCGACAAATAGGCTTTCCGAAGACAGCGCAAAGTCGTGTGATTCTCGTGGGGAAACTGACCTTACGATTCCCCCACAGGGAGTCTCTCTGGGTGCGCTTGCTAGTGGTTCTACGGCAAAACGGCCGGTCGGCGGAGGCTTTGGCGCTCTACCACCACATCCGCACCCGGTTGGCCGACGAGCTCGGCGTGGACCCCGGCCCGGAACTCTACCGGATCCACGCCGAACTGCTGGCCGGCACGTCCGTACGAGTAGACCGCCCAAGGCCCGGACAACTCGTCCGGATGCGAAATTCCCGTTGGCCTTGACAGGTGCAGACCCCGCTTCACGGCCGTTTCGCGGCCAACTCATGCCCGTTCTCTCGCAATGCCAGCACCAACAGTCCGGCCAGTGCGGCGACATTCAGCACGACCTTGGCCAGCAGATCGGTCGCGGTGAAGCGGTTCGCCGGAAACCGGCCACCATGCTCGCGGTCAACGCCCCCGGCGACCAGCGCGAGCCGGTGCCGGTCGGTCCAGCCCTTCGACCATCGACATCCGGCGAAACCCACCGCCGCGGCGACCACGAGCGCCAACGCAGGCGACTCAGACCAAGCCCGTACTATCGCCGCCAGCAAGATCAACGTCACCGAGAGTGTCGTCATCTGCTGGTGGGTCCGGGAGGACGGAGGCCGGGTCGACCGGAAACGGCAGCGGGATGACCGTGCCTTCGAGCTGGCAGTCATCCCGGACCTCGTCGCTTGGCTGGCGACGCGACCCGAAGTCGACTGGGACGACACCCGCCTCGGGAACCGATTCCAGATGACGCTTACCCGTCACTTTTCTTCAGCTCCGATCAGGTGAGGCGCCATTTCCCGTCGCTGAGCATGCCAGCCGCTCTTGTCGCACCGATGTTGCCGAGTTGTCATCACGACACGAGCAGCGACGGCGGAGACCGGCCGACTCCGATGACATCGATATGACAACGTCATGGCATCGGGTCGTGGCACCCTGGTGCGCTCGCGAATTAATCGGCCTGCCATTCACTTTCGGTATTGTGGCGGTGAATGTGACGTCTCTCTTGTGGAATTGCTGGCGAGTCGTATCTTGAGCACTATGGCCAGCGCGCAAATCGCTGATAGGAAAACCCGGGACTCCGCTGCTCCGGACGTGTCGGTCCGGCTACTGGGCGATCTGGAAATCCTGGCGGACGGCGTCCCGGTTCCCGTGGTGGGAGACAAGTGCCGGGTCATCGTGGCATCGCTCGCCCTCGCCGGCGGCCAGCCGCTGAGCGTGCACACCCTCGCGCGTCGGGGTGTGGAACAACGAGCTGCCGGCACGGGTCGCCGGCAGTGTGGCCAGCCTGGTCACCCGACTGCGCCGGCCGCTCGGAGTCGGCGCTATCCAGACCGTGCGGGGCGGCTACCAGCTGCGAACCACCCCGGAGCTGGTGGACGCGCTGCGGTTCCGGTCCCTGCTGACGGAGGCGGCGACCAGCGCGGACACCGAACGGGAGCGGTCGCTGCTCGATGCCGCGCTGCAGCTCTGGCGGGCCGAGCCGTTCGCCGGGCTGCGGTCCGAGGTGCTGGAACGGGACGAGCTGCCCGGTCTGGTGGAGTTGCGGCTCGCCGCGCTCGAACGCCGAGCCGACATGGACCTCGCAGCTGGTACGCCGCTGCCCTGGATCGCCCAGTTTCACTATCTGACCGCCCAACATCCGCTGCGGGAAAGCCTGTGGCAGCGGCTGATCATGGCGCTGGCGGCGAGCGGGCGGCAAGCCGACGCCTTGATGGCGTACGAGCAAGTTCGTACGACGCTGCGGGAAAATCTGGGAGTCAGCCCCGGCGCCGAGCTCCAGCGGTTGCACCAGCGGTTGGTGAGCGGCGCGCCCACGGTCACACCACCACCGGTCGAGGTTCCGCAAGTCGAACCGCTGCGCCAGCTGCCGCCGGCCGGTGGTCATTTCGTCGGCCGCGAAGCCGCCCTGGTCGCGCTGGACGATCTGGTCGCCGCCCGTGCGCCGGAGCCGTGGGCCGGTCCGGCCATCGCGGTGATCGACAGCGGCGGTGGCATGGGCAAGACCACGTTGGCGATCCACTGGGCACATCGGGTGCGGGCCGATTTTCCGGACGCCCAGGTGTATCTCGACCTGCGCGGCTACAGCCCCGGCAAAAGCCTTTCACCACACGACGCACTGGAGTTGGCCCTGCGGGCGCTGGGAATCGCCGGCGATCACCTGCCGGCGACGGTGGAAGGCCTGTCGGCGCTTCTTCGTACGGTCACCGCGGACAAACGCATCCTGCTCATTCTGGACAACGTCCGGAACAGCGAACAGGTCCGCCCGCTGCTGCCCGGTCCCGGCGGTGCCGTGGTGGTGACCAGCCGGAGCCAGCTTCGCGGACTGGTCGCCCGCGATGGCGCCGTTCGGGTGAGCCTGGACCGGCTCGCTCCAGCCGAGTCCGTACGGCTGCTGACCGACATTGTCGGCGCCCGCGCGGCCGACGAACCGGAGCGGGCCGCGGACATCGCCCAGCTCTGTGACCACACTCCGCTGGCTCTGCGCATCATCGCGGACCGGCTGTCCCGCCAGTCCAGCACGTCTCTGGGCACCCTCGTCCACGCCCTGCAAGCGCAGGAATCGGTGCTGGACGCGTTCGACACCGGCGACGACGACAGCACCAACCTACGGATAGTGCTGTCGTGGTCGTACGAACAACTCGACCCGGCGGCGGCCCGCGCGCTGCGGCTGATCGGGCTGTTTCCGGGCGCCAGCATCAGTCTTTCGGCGGCGGCCGCGATGGTTCGGGCCCCCGCCAAGGACGTTCGCGTCGTCCTGGACCGGCTCACCGACACCCATTTGCTGGAACAAAAAGAGCACGACCGCTACGAGCTGCATGACCTCGTACGGGCATTCGCCGAGGAACGGTCGCTGGCCCACGACAGCCAACCGCACCGGGCCGAGGCAGTCGTACGCGTCCTTGAGTGGTACGTCCGTGGGCTCAACATGGTCTATCGGCAACTGGAGCCGAGCCGGCAGCGGGTCGGTGTGGAGTCCGCGTCCATCCTGGTGACACCGCCTGCTTTGGCGGACGAGCGGGCCGCGGATGTGTGGTGTGAGGCCGAATATCGCACTCTGGTCGCGCTCGTCGACTGGGCCGTCCACCAGGATCAGCCCGGATATGCGTGCCGGTTGACCTGGCTTCTGCAGATCATGATCAACCGGAGCAACCGGCCGCAGGACCAGATCGACCTGCACCAGATCGCGATCGCGGCGGCCGCGAGCCTGGACGATCCGGTGTTGGAGGAGGCGCGACTGCTCAACGGCCTCGGCAATGGCTTTGCCGAGCTGCAACGCCCGGACGACGCGGAACGCTGCTACCAGGATGCGCTGGCTCGGTTCCAGGCGGCGGGGAACGAACCCGGCGAGGCGCAGGTGCTGGGAAACCTCGGCCTAGTGGACACCGAGCGCGGAAAGTACGAGCGGGCGAAGACCCGGTCGCAGACCGCGTTGGAGCTCTACCGCCGACTCGGCGACCACCGCGGCGAGGCGGTCAACTTCGACAACCTCGCCATGGCGCATTTCGGCTGCCGGGAATACGCCCCCCCGGCGATCGCGTGCTGGCGGCGCGCGTTCGAGATCAACCGGCGGTGCGGCTGGCGGCACAACGAGGGCTACAACCTGGCGAACCTCGGCCGGGCGTACGCGGCGCTGAACAAGCACGAGCGAGCCATCGCCTATTTCGGGCAGGCGTTGCTGCTTTACCGGCTGGTCGGCAGCCGCCAACGCGAAGCGATAACCCAACTCCACCTGGGATATTCGTTGATCGCCACCGGGGACGTCGATGCCGCGCGAGAGGCCTGGCGGGCTTCCCAGCGCACCCTCGACGCGTTGGGCGACGCCCGGGCCGGCGAAGCCCGGCGGGCCCTGGACACCGCCGACGCCGCCGCCGCGATGTTCTGCTGACCTTTCTGGCATCTGACAAATTGGTCCGGCTGTCCGGTGGACGCGACCTTTCTCGCTACCATCACAGGATGAGCGCGGACGAGATCGACTGGGCCCGCCGGCTGGCGGTGGACGCGAGCCGCGCCATGCCGTTGTATCACCAGTTGCGCGAGCGGCTGCGGATCGCCGTTCGCGAGGTCGAGCCGGACACCCCGATGCCGACCGAGCGGGCGCTGATGGAGTTCACCGGCGTCAGCCGGGCCACCATCCGGCGGGCGGTGGCCGACCTGGTCAGCGAGGGTTTGCTGGTCACCCGGCAGGGCAGCGGGACCTACACCGCGCCGGCCAGGGTGCCCACCGAGCTGGGGCCGGCGCCCACGCGGCTTCACCGACACGATGGCCCGGCTGGGGCGGCAGCCGAGCACAAAAGTGCTCGAAGCGGAGCTGGTCGCTGCTTCGGCGGAAATCGCCGAGCGGCTGGGCCTGGCCGCCGCCGGCGACCAGGTGGTGGTGCTGGAACGGCTGCGACTGCTGGACGGCGAGCCGTGCATGGTCGAGCGCGCGCACCTGCCGGCCGACCTGGTGCCAGGCCTGCTCGACCGGGACCTGGACGGCTCGCTCTATGACACCCTGAGCCTGCAATATGGGCTGGTGCCGGCGCAGGGCACCGAGTCGATCGTGGCGGTCAACGCCGACCAGCGGCTGGCCCGGCTGCTGGACATCCCGATGGCCGCGGCCGTGCTGGCCACCTCCCGTACGACCAGCACGGACAGCGGCACGCACCTGGAATACACCCTCCGGCACGCCCGCGGCGACCGCTGCTCGTTTCTCATCGAGCTGGGTGCGTCCGGCGGGCAGCTCGGCGACCACTCCAGCCTTGATCCGGCATTACGGCCGGCACTGTTCACCTGATTGGGTCGTTGACACGGCCAATCCTCCTCAATAAAGATACGGTTGTACGGACCAATTGAGGTGAGGGTGGCCGGCACGTGACAGGGATAAGACTCGGCGTCGACGTCGGCGGCTCCGCGACCAAGTGGGTGCTACTCGACGAGACCGGCGCCATGCTGGACGCCGGCTCGACGCCCACCCCGCGAGCCGGGCCGGCGGCGGTGATCGAGCTGGTCGCCGAGCTCGCGGCGCAGTCGAAAGAGCCCACCGCGATCGGGGTCGCCGTCCCGGGCCTGGTCGACACGGCCAGCGGCGCCACCCTGTTCATCCCCAACGTGGGCGGTGACTGGGCGGGCTTCCCGTTCACCGAACGGCTGGCGGCGCGTACGTCCACACCGGCCACCGTCATCAACGACGGCCGCGCGTTCGCGCTCGCCGAGCTCCGGCAGGGCGCCGCGAAAGGCCTGTCCGAAGCGCTTTTTTCGTGGTGGTAGGCACCGGAATCGGCGGTGCACTGGCGGTTGGCGGCCGGGTTTTGCATAACCGGCGCGACAATTTCGGGGCGATCGGGCACATGACCGTACGGCCGAACGGCGATCGCTGCACCTGCGGCAACCGCGGCTGCCTGGAAACCGTCGCGAGCGCCCGTGCGCTGGCCACCAAGACCGCGACCGCCGAGCAGGTCGCCGCGGCGGCCGCCCAAGGCGATCCGACCAGCGCGCGGCGGATCCTGCGGGCCGGTCGGGAGCTTGGCCTCGCGATCAGCAGCACGCTCGCCTTTCTCGGCTTTTCCACCGCAGTGGTGGGTGGCGGCGTCGCCGGCGCGCTGCCGCAAATGCTGCCGGCGATAGTCGCCGAACTCGATGACCGGACCGCCATGCTCGGCACCTGTCACGTACACCCCGGCGCGCTCGGCCCGCATGCGGGTGCGGGTGCGATCGGCGCGGCCTTATGGACTTTGGAGGGACCATGACCTGGATCGGGCAGGCCATCGAGCTGCTGAGGACGATCGAGGACACCCAACTGGCGGCGCTGGAGCGGGCCAGCGTGCTCGCGGCGGAGTCCATTGCCGGCGGCGGGGTCGTGCACACCTTCGGCACCGGCCACTCGCGCATCCCGGTCGAGGAGATGTTTCCGCGCTACGGCTCATATCCGGGCTTCCACCCGATCGTCGAGCTGTCGTCGACCTTCCACACCCAGGTCACCGGTTCGAACGGGCTGCGGCAGGCGATGTTCGTCGAGCGGGTGCAGGGCCTCGCGGACGTGATCCTGAGCAACTTCGCCTTGCGGCCAACGGATTCGGCGATCGTGTTCAGCGTCAGCGGCCGCAACGCGCTGCCCGTCGAGATGGCGATCGGCCTGCGAAAAGCCGGCGTACGGGTGATCGCGGTGACCGGCCTCGCCGAGTCGTACGCGGCCGAGCCGACCCATCCAACCGGTACGCGCCTGTGCGATCACGCCGATGTCGTTATCGACCTCTGTACGCCACCGGGCGACGCGCTGTCCACAGTGGACGGTCTGGCCGAGCGGGTCGGTCCGGGCAGCACGGTGGCCGCGGTCGCGGTGGTGAACGAGATCAAGGTGCGGACGGCCCAAAAGCTCGTCGACGCCGGCTGCCCGCCCCCGGTGATCACTGGCGCGAGCGTGGTCGGCCGCGAACGCAGCGACGAACTGTTCGCCGCGGCCTGCGCCGAGCATGCCCGCCGGGCCGCCGCCGTGCTCCGGACTACCCCGTGAACGTGCTGGTGGCGCGGCGCGCGGCCGGCGGGATCGGGTCGGCGTGCGTACGAGCCGTCGAGGCCGACGGCGGCGCGGTCTATGGCGTCGACCGGGACGACACCGACATCACGCTGCCCGGCGGCGCCGAGCGGGCCGTCGCCACCGCGGTGGACAAGCTCGGCCGGTTGGACGGCGTGGTGCACGCGATCGGCATGTCCGGCCGCCGACAGGGCGACGGACCCATCGAGTCGTGTACGGACCAAGCCTGGGCCGAGGTTCTGCGAGTCAACTTGGAATCAGCGTTTCGGCTGCTCAGAGCGGCCGTGCCGGTGCTCACCGAGGCCGGCGGCGGCTCGATCGTACTGATCGGCTCGGCTCGGCGCTCGCGACCGATCCCGATCCGGACTTTCGCACCGTCGCGTACGCGACCGCCAAGGGCGCCCTGCTGTCGCTGGCCCGCGTCGTCGCGCACCAGACCGCACGCGCCGGCGTACGGGTGAACATCGTCTCCGCGGGACTGGTGGACACGGCGATGGCGACGCGCGCGCTCACCACCCAAGCAATCCAGGACCGGCTTCCCGAGCTGATGCCGCTCGGCGGCAACGCCTGCACGCCGGAAGAGGTGGCCGCGGCGGTGTTGTGGCTGTTGTCGCCGGCTTCCCGGCGTACCACCGGAACCTCGCTGCCAGTGGATGGCGGGTGGCACTTATGAGCGATCCGCTGCTGTGGTCAGGTGACGTGATCGTGGCTGGCGCGGCTCGCTCGGCGGGCTGCGCTGCAGCCGTCGCGGCCGCCCGCGAGGGCGCGTCGGTGCTGCTGGTGGAATCGGCCGGGTTCTTCGGCGGCACCGGCGCGGCCGTCCTGGACACGTTCTACGGCTTCTATCCCCCGGGGGCGGCAACGAGAGAGAGTCGTCGGCGGCATTGGCTGGGGGAGGTGTGCGAGGCGCTGTTCGCCAGGGAAGCGGCTTTCGAGCGTCCGAACACCTATGGCGCCGGCACGGGAGTCACGTACGAGCCGGAGATCCTCAAACAGGTCTGGGACGACCTGCTGGCCGACGCCGATGTCACGACCTTGCTGCACGCGACCGTCACCGATGTCCTTATGGACGGCGACAAAGTCAGCCACCTCGGACTGCACACGGCCGCCGGCCCACGGTCGGTGAAAGCGGTCGTCTACATCGACGCAACCGGCGACGCGGAGCTGGCCTGGCGGGCCGGCGCTGCCGTGGACGCGCCGCGCGACCAGGTCCGCCGACAGCCGATGACCGCGACTTTTCGGCTTGGTGGTGTGGATCTGGCCCGTACGTCGGCGGCCGACCTGCATCGCCGAATGGCCGAGGCGACCGGTTATGTGTTGCCACGCCGGGAAGGCTCGACTCACCGGACAATGCTGCCCGGGGTCGTACACACCAACCTGACGCGCGTGAGCGGCGCCGATCCGACCGACCCGTGGCAGCTGTCCGACGCGGAGCGGGAAGGCCGTCGACAGGTCCGCGAATACGTCCGGTTCCTGACCGCCGAAGTGCCTGGCTACGAGCAGGCGTACCTGATCAACACGTCCATAAGGATCGGCGTACGAGAGAGCCGCCGGCTGCGCGGCCGCTACTTGCTGACTCGCTATGACGTCCTGCAGGCACGTGAGTTCGCCGACGCGATCGCCCGCTGCGGGGCGCCGGTCGAGGACCACGACGGCGGCTCGAAGACCGTGTGGGAGTACGTCGGCGGGGCGGCCACCGGACGCAGTTACGGCGTGCCGTACGGCTGCCTGCTGCCGGTCGAGGTCGGCAACCTGCTGGTCGCCGGCCGCTGCCTGTCCGCGACGCACAGCGCGCACGCATCGGTCCGGTCGATGGCCCAGTGCTTCGCCACCGGGCAAGCCGCCGGCACCGCGGCCAGCTTCGGTGAAAACCCGGCTGACCTCGATGTTCAGGTACTGCGCAAGCGACTGATCGACCAGGGAGCATTGCTGTGAGCCGCGTACGTACGGTCATGGGCGATGTCGACACCGACCAGCTCGGTGTCATGTTCGCCCACGAGCACCTGCTGATGACCGGCGGCTGGCCGGTCCTGCACGAGCCGGACTACCGGCTCGACGACCTGCCGGCCGCCGCCACCGAACTGCGCGCGGCGGCGGCACACGGGCTGTCCGCGGTCGTCGAGATGACCCCGCTCGGCTTCGGCCGCAGCCCGCGCGGGCTCGCCCAGCTGGCCCGCGAGACCGGCGTCGCGATCATCGCCACCACCGGCTTCCACAAGGTCGAGTATTACGACGACCTGCACTGGTTACACCGCTACAGCGCGGACCAGATCAGCCGGCTGCTGATCGAGGAGATCACCGTCGGGATGGACGAATACGGCCTTGTTGGGCCGTACGCGGATCGTACGGACGCAAGGGCCGGCGTGATCAAGATCGGCACCCGCTACCACCGGTTGGGCCGCTCGATCGGCAAGCTGATCGAGGCCGTCGGCATGGCGCATCAGGAGACCGGTGCGCCGGTCGCGACCCACAACGACAAGGGCACCTGCGGCCACGAAGTGCTGGACGCGCTGGTCGCGGCCGGTGTCCAGGAACGGCACGTGGTGCTGGGCCACATCGACCACAACGCCGACCCGGGGGCTGCTCGCCGAGCTGGCCGCCCGCGGTGCGTACCTCGCCTTCGACCGGCCCGGCCGGATCAAGTACGCGCCGGACAGCGACTCGGTGGCGCTGCTGGTCGCGGTCGCCGAGCGCGGCGGCGCCGACCGGCTGCTGCTGGGCTGCGCGACCTGGCCCGGCGCAGCTACTGGCGCAGCCTCGGCGGCGGTCCGGGCCTGGACTACCTGCTACGCGTCTTCGCGCCGCGCATGCGCGCCGAGGGCCACGCGGACCTGGTCGACGCCGCCCTCACCGTCAACCCGGCCCGCGCCTTCGCCCTTCGGTAGACCTGCGTCGGGCATGGTGTAGCCGGCCGTTTGACGCTGGATGCCGGCTTCGGATACGGCGTGGCAGTGATCGCCGAGTGTCGGACTTTGTCCCGCACTCGACGTCGAGTGCGGGATAAAGTGCCGCGGTCGACGTCCTCTACGACGGGCAGACATCGCTGTAGTCAGCAGACGGTGACCACATCGTCGCGTACGCGGACGCCAACAGGCCGGCCTCGCCAAGGATCCAGTCACCAAAAATCCCGCCATGCGGCACCCAATCAGCGCCAAAACGCCAAAAGGTGACTTTCCTTAATTCATTAGGACCACCTGATCATATTCGCCAACCAAAACGAGAAAAGCCTGGTGGATCACTTCAGAGGGAGTTAAGTTGTCCGTACAACTTGACGAATTGTGAGGGATGCCACATGGCCGAGGTCACCCGCGCCACCGCCGTGTCCACGACCGAACCCGGCCGGTCGCGGCCGGCCGAGCGGCTCGGCCGGCTGTTGCCGCTCCTGCTGCTGGGCAACGTCGGGATGTTCGCGCTCTACGCCGGCGTCAGTGGGGTTCTGCTGCCATTACAGGTGGCCGCCATCGACCCCGCCAACAAGGTCGCGAACCTCGGGCTGGTCACCGGCGTCAGCGTGCTCGCCGCGGTGATCTTCACCCCGCTGGCTGGCAGCTTCTCGGACCGCACCCGCGGCCGCTTCGGCCGGCGGGCGCCGTGGATCCTTGGCGGCGCGCTGGCCTCGCTGGTCGGCATGGTGATTTTGGGCAGCGTACGAACCATCGCGTTGCTCTTCGTTTTCTGGGCGCTGACCCAAATCACCATGGGCGCCTACCAGGCGTCGATCACCGCGGTGGTGCCGGACCGGGTGCCGGCGACCCGGCGCGGCATCGCCTCGGCGGTCATCGGGATGAGCATTCCGCTGGGCAACGCGGTCGGCGCGATCCTGGCCGCCGCCCTCGCCGCGACCCTGCTGACCGGCTACCTGACGCTCTCACTGCTGGTGATTGCGGTGGCGATTTTGTTCACCACGCTAACAAAAGACCGGCCGGTGGCGGCCGCCGAAACGACTCGGATCCGGACCGGGGAATGGCTGCGTACGCTGCTGTCGAGCCTCGCCCATCGGGACTTTCGCTGGGTTTTCATCGGCCGCGCCCTGTTGATCCTCGGATATTTCCTGGTCGCGACATACAACCTCTATTTGTTGCAGGACTACTACCGGCTGCCGGCCGGTCTTTCGCGCGACCGCCGCGATCGCGATTCTCAGCCCGATCGGCGCGGTCGCCACCGTGGTCGCGACGGTCGTCGGCGGCGCGCTTTCGGACCGGTTCGGCCGGCGTAAGCCGTTCGTCTTCGGCGCCAGTTGCCTCGCCGGCGTCGCCTGCGTCATTCCGTTGATTTCCCCGACCTGGACCGGCGTCCTGGCATTCAGCATTGTTTCGGGCCTGGGCCTGGGATGTTATCTGTCCGTCGACACCGCGCTGGCCACCCTCGTGCTGCCCTCGGACCGCGACAACGGTCGCGATCTGAGCATTCTCAACATGTCCATGGCGGTGCCGCAGATCGTCGCGCCGCTGATCGCCTCCGCCCTCGTCCTGCATGTCGGCGGATATCCGGCGGTCTTCGTCGGCAGCGGGGTGCTCGCCGTCCTCGGCGCGCTCGCCGTGATTCCCATCCGCGGAGCCAAATAACCGCCGCAGAAAGGCAACACTCCGTCATTTTCGACCCTTGAAGGGCAGAGCCATGTCCAAAACAAGCCACATCAGGCTTCGGCACGTACTCACCGTCACCGCGGCCGCCGCCGCGATCCTGCTCGGATCGCTGTCGCCGGCCAACGCCGCCACCTATCCCGTCGAATCCGCCTACACCGCGGCCGGTCCGTACGCGACCACCACCGGCACGGTCGGCAGCACGTACGACCTCTACTACCCCAGCAACTACGCGACGCTCGGCTTCAAAAGCCCGATCATCACCTGGGGCAACGGCACCAACGCCAACCCGACGATGTATTCCACGCTGTTGAGCCATCTCGCCTCGTACGGCTTCACCGTGATCGCCTCCACGCTGCCGAACACCGGCAGTGGCAACGAAATCGACGCCGCCGCGCACTACCTGGTCACCCAGAACAGCACGACTGGCAGTGTTTTCAACGGAAATCTCGACATCCATCACGTCGCCGCGGTCGGACACTCGCAGGGTGCCGGTGGCGCCACCCGGGCCGCCACCAGCGACCCGGCGCTGATCACCACGCTGATGACCTTCTCGCTGCCCAACACCATCTGGGTCGGCTCCAACCCGGACTGTCCGACCGCCAGCGACTGCATGTACAACCCGGCGCAGGTCACCCAGCCGGCTTTCCTGATCAGTACGCACGGCGGCGCGGACGGCATCATCGCCAGCCCTGCCACCGAAAAAGGCTACTTCACCAGTCTGCCGGGCCATGGCGCGCTCGGCATTATCCAGAACTCCGACGGCAAGGCCGCCGACCACTCGGCGTCCCAGGACATCGCCTCCGGCGGCACTCCGGATGGGCTGCTCGGCTACGCGACCGCTTGGCTCACGTACCAGCTTCGCGGCGACACCACCGCCGCCGGTGCCTTCACCGGCGCCCATCCGGAGCTTCCCACCAACACCAACTGGCCTGGCAGCGCCGCGAAATAACCCTACTGGCCGTTCCAGGTGGCCAGCACGCGGAGCTTGTTCCACGGAATGTGGTGCAGTGCGCCGGTGGAGCCGTCCAGGCCGACGTTGTCCAGGATCCCACCGTCGCGCATGCCGTTGCCGGGGCGTTGCCACGGCGACCGGCTCGGGTCGGTGAGGTCGTCACCGGCCACTCCGATGCCACTGATCGGACCCGGGCCGCCACTGTCCAGGATGTAGCCACCGTATTTCTGCATGGCGACACAGATCATCTTCTCTCCGGCGGACGCGCCGGAGAGGGTGTCGCACTGAACCGACGGATCGAGTTGCATCCGGGCGCCCATCGGCAGGCAGCTGTTTCCGGAACCATCGCCGTCTGATTTACCAGCGGGCGCACGGAAAGCGCGGCAGCTCTTGGTGGAGGTGAAATAGAGGGCGTGCTCGATCGAGCCGGTTTGAATCTCGCTGTTGAGAATGAAACCGCTGCCCGCCTGCACCTCCGCGCCGGTGCCAACGCCCTCGGTCTTGGACGCCGCACCGCCACCGCTCGCGGCCGGCCAGTTGCCACCGCAGGAGCCGTTCCACTGCCCGCTGGACTTGCTCGCTCCCCAAATGGACTTGATGGTGCCGTCGTCCTTGTTGTGTACGACGATCCACTCGTCACCTGGAGCCGGCAGCTCGCGAGTCGCGTACGCGGGAATGTGGATGCTGCCGCCGACCGAACATCCCCAGTCGCTTTCGCTGAAAGACGGGTGATAAACCGGATCGCTGTTGCTGGCGTCGTAAATGGTGATCTGCCACTGCGGGCCGTTGACCCGTGGAGTGTTGCTGCCCATGGTGGCGACCATGGAGGCCGAGTGGGAGTCGAGCTTGGGATTGGCCGGGATGGCGGATCGGAAGTAGTTGGTGGACCCGTCCGTACCGGTGAACAACTCGGCCGGGCCGGGCTGGCGCGCATCCCAGGCATCGGCCCCCGCGGTGGTGCCGAAACCGGCCACCAGAGCGATGGCTCCGACGGCGGCCACCGTTCGCGTCCAGCGTCGTACCGTGTCCATACGAACCTCCCTTTTCGTCGCGTACCTCGCTATTCGATCCTTACCGACGCGAGATGGGAGACGTCCCGAGAAACGATTTCCGGCTGCCTGGCACACTGTCCGGGTGGCGAGTGGTCAGCTGATTGCCGGGCGATATCGGCTCGAGAGCGAGCTTGGCGCGGGTGGGATGGGCATCGTCTGGCTCGCCACCGATCTCGAACTTCGCCGGAAGGTCGCGCTGAAGCGATCACAGACCGGTGACGCCGGCCAGATCCGGCGGAGGCCATGATCGGCGCCGGGCTGACCCATCCGCATGTGGTCACCGTGTTGGACGTGGCGGTCGACGGCGACGACCGCTGGCTGGTGATGGAATACGTGCCGTCGCGCAGCCTCGCGGAGGTGCTCGCCAACGACGGGCCGCTGCCACCGAACCAGGTCCGCAGGATCGGGGTCGAGCTGGCCGGCGCGCTCGCGGTGATGCACGCGAAAGGCATGGTGCATCGGGACATCAAGCCGAGCAACGTGCTCATCGCGCAGGACGGCACCGCGAAACTGACCGACCTCGGCATCGCCCGCTGGGCGGAGGCGACGCTGACCGGCGGTGCGTACGCGGGTGGCACCGCAGCGTACCTGGCCCCGGAAGCGGCCGACGACCACGAAGCAGGCCCGGCCTCGGACATCTTCTCGCTCGGCGCCACCCTGTTCGCCGCCGTCACTGGCGGCTCGCCGTGGGGCGGTTCGGGTCCGGCAGCGCAACTGCGCCGGGCCGCCGCGTACGACCTCGAACCGATGCCGCCGACCGGTGGCCTCGCCCCCGTGCTCGGCGCGTTGATGGCCAAACAACCCGCGCGCCGGCCGACCGCCGACCAGGTGCAGGGCCTGCTGAGTGGGGACACCACCGACCGCGTCTTTACCCCGGGGCGTCCGCACCGGGGGCGGTTGGTGCTGGTCAGCGCGGTGGTCGTCGGAGTCATGCTGGTGAGTGCCGGAGTCTTCGCGGCCATTCGGCATCGAACACCCGCGGCGCCTTCGAAGCCAGCCGCCGCCACGTCCCCGGGCGCCCTCGGCGATCCGCGTACGGCCGACCCGTGCGCGCTGCTCGTACCCGGCTCGCTGGCCCGATTCGGCAAGGTGGCGCTGGAACCCAACTACGGAAATTTCAACCACTGCGATCTCACCGTGGACACCACCGGCAAGAGCGACATCATCGACGTGTCGCTGGAATTCCAGCTGCCAGAAGAATATCCGGCTGTGCCACCGGTGCCCGGCAAGCTCGGCCAGGTGCAGCCCGTGCCGCCGACCGAGAATCGCTGCCAGCGCAGCATCGCGTTGCCCAACCTCTATCTCGTGGTGATTTCGGCCCGGCAGGTGCATAACCAACCCGCGCCGTTGTGCGGCGCGGCTGAGGCTGTCGCACTGGGCACGTACGGACTGCTGGCGAACGGGCCCATCCCGCACCGGCCGGCCTATAAATCTCCTTCCACCGGTGCCCTGGACGCGTGCACTTTGTTGTCCGGCAAGGAAATTTCCACCGCGATCGGCGCGGCCGTCAGTGCCGAACCCGACTACGGAAACTGGACCTGTTACTGGGAACACGGCGGCAGGCAGGTCACCGTCTCCTTCGGCCGGGAATACCCGTTGGAGGGCGATCCACCGGACGGGACCAAAACAACCGTTCAGCGGACGCCTCGCGTACGTGGACACCTCCACCAACGACGGCCGCCGCGACGAATGCGATCTCACGCTCGTACATCGGCGCTACACGCCCACTGTGGCGTCCGAGAAAGGCACCCCGCCCCAGCGCGAGGAAACGGTCATCGTCAGCCTGGAGAACAAAGACACCAGCAACGTTCAGACCGAATGCGCGGCCGCCACCGTACTAGCCAGCGCGCTGGTCGCTCGGCTTCCCCATTAGGTCCTGCCTGGTTATTCCGGTGGGGGGGTGTCGTAGTGGACTTTCCCCGGACGTGGCCGATGGGCTGGTGATACGGCTGGTCAAGTGTTAGTCGGACGGTTGCTGCGCAATATGGGCCTGTCGCCGGGGCGACCGTTTGTGGCGGGCAGACCTGGAAGAGCGACGAATATTCCTCCTCTGTCGCGGCTGCGAAGAGACCGGTGCGGTGGTGTACTTCGCCCGACGAGGCCCTGGATCAGGTCCGATTTTCACAGTGGCACCATGTGGGGACGAATGGGCGTCAGTACCGCTTCGTAGGAAACAAGCAGTTGAGTATCGGGCCAGAGCGCGCTTTGAAATACGAGTTCTCCACAGGGGGTTAAGTGGTCCGTTTCTTATCCACAGAAACGAAAACTGACGCCCCGGCTGTCGGTAGCGGCCAGTAAAATTGGGTCATGAGCAGAAAACGAAGGCGACCGGAATTCACCGACCCGAACAAGCAACCGTGGCGCACCATGCCACCGAGCTGGGTCCCCCTGCAAATGCTGGAAGAACTCGACCGGTACGGCCGAGCCGACGCTGACACCGCGCTGGCCGCGATCGAAACACTGGA
The DNA here is from genome assembly GCF_010993775.1 of Fodinicola feengrottensis. GTDB lineage: Bacteria > Actinomycetota > Actinomycetes > Mycobacteriales > HKI-0501 > Fodinicola > Fodinicola feengrottensis. The sequence continues at coordinate 109,220 of NZ_WOTO01000019.1, forward strand.
CAAGGTGATCTCGTATACGCAGGCGATGCAGATGCGGTTCATGGACCGCTTCACCAACGCCCGCCCAGCCGTCGGCGCACCTTTCTCCAATACGCGGCCGGTGAAATCGCGCGCATCACTGACCTGGAGCCTGTCGGCCGCTCAGAAGCGGTTGAATTTGGCGTACCAACTGGTCCATGAGCTGCCGGGCACCATGGCTGGGATGTCTCACGGTGACCTTGACCTGCGTAAGGCGTTCACGTTCGCGGACCAGGTCGGCCACCTCTGCCCTGAGGACGCTCGGAAAGTCGAAGAGACGGTGCTGCCCGGCGCGGACTCCAAGACGCCTCGATCGATCCGAGACAGGGCCCGGCGGGAGGTCATCAAAATCGACCCCCAGCAGCCGCCGAAACCCGCCGCAAAAAGCTCGTCTCCGAGAGGCGAGTAAAAAAACAACCCTGCGAAGACGGGATGGCTCTGCTGGGCGCGTTCCTGCCCGCCGAATCAGCGGAGGCGATCTACCGTCGCATCGACACCATCGCCCGCAGCCTTAAAACCAAAGACGAGTCCCGCACCATGGACGCACTCCGCGCCGACGCCCTCACCGACCTTTGCCTGGGCGTCCCCAGCAACGTACGCACCAAAATCGAACTCCGCGTAGACGCCACGACCTTGATGGGCCTGGACACAACCCAGCGATCTTGAGTGGCTATGGTCCGATGACCGCGCAACGCGCACGCGAACTCGCTGGAGATGACACCAGTGAGTGGTACCGAATCCTCACCGACCCAGTCAGTGGTGTCGTGATCGACCACGGCCGTACGCGCTATCGCCCCACCAAAGCGCTACGGGACCTGGTCAACGCACGGGACCAGCGATGCTGCGGACCCGCCTGCAACCGGCCCGCGGCGACCTGCGAGTTCGACCACACCATCCCTTTCCGCGATCCGGAAGGGAAGACCGCGTACGACAGCGCTGGGCCGGCCTGCAAGTTCCATAACGACATCAAAGAACACGGCTGGACCGTCACCCAACCCACACCAGGACGATTCCTGTGGACCAGCCCCACCGGACGCACCTACGACGTCACACCAAACGACCAATACCCACCACCACCGTTCTAACGGCAGGAACGGCGCCCGGTGAACCCGGGCTCACCACCGCCAACGAGAGTCGTGAGTCAAGCACGTCTACTACCAAGACGGGGATGTCATAGTGAGCTTTCCGACGACGGTGGGCCGGAATCGACTTGGTTTATGGCTGTTTATCGCCAACCACAGGACCGCCTGGCACTGGGTGCTGGCCCGTCCGCGGTTGACAACTGGCTTGCTGACTACCGGTACGAGGATAGGCCCAGCCCGCTAGTGACAGTAGATCCTCGCCTGCTCGCCGCCAAAATTGGCGACCACCGCGGTCCGACGGTTGCTGCACAAATGAGCCAACAACCTCCCACACCGCCAAATGCTCTTCCGCCAACCACCCTGCGCCACGCCTCAAATGTCCCTTAACCCACTACCGGCTTAGTAGGCCAGTACGAGTGTGAGGTTTCCGGAGCCGGGCACGGTCGCTTCCAGGCCACGGGTCGTACGTACCACCTCAGGCTGGACCGGTTTTCCGTTGAGGGTGGCCGATTTCACCGAAGCGCCGGTCGGCAGCACCGCCCCGATCGTCATCTTCAACGGGCCGCTCGCGGTAACCGTGATCGTCTGTCCAGACTCGACGGCGGTGACCGACACCGCGCCGGTGCCGACTCGGATGTTGTGACCGGAAATCCGCTGTTGCCCAGCCGGGATTTGCGGCACCACCCGGATCCAGCCATTGCCGGCGTCCGGGTCCACGCCGAGCTGCTGGTGCACGACCGGCCAGAGGATCCCGTACGAACCCCACGCCTGCAACACCATCGAACGCTCCGTCAACTTCTTGTCAATATTTGCGCCGAAGTCCGGGCTCGGCGCGATCTCCGGCATCGCCCCAGGCATTTCCCCCACAGCGTCGGATCGAGCTGCACCCGAGCGATGTCGGTCGTGTAGCGAGCCGCTGAGCGCCCATAGTTTCCCTCTGCCACCGCCATAATCGACGTTGTCAAGGTAAAAGCCTCCCGGTCGGCCGCGACACTGGAAACCGCGATGTCGCACGAGGCACCCTTGTTGCCGGCCGGGTCACTGGTGGGCCCGGTGCCAGTGTGGAAGAGGCCGAGATCGCCGCTGTAACAAGGCTTTTCGTGCTGGGTAAGGGTCGCCACCGCGTGATCGGTGGAGGCGATCGGCGTACCGTCGGGCAGCGTGGCTTCGGCCGGAGTGAGTCCGATCCAGTGCCGCTGGAAAACCTTCGTGTTGCCCGGATCGGCGAGCGAGTCCGCGTACGACTGCGTGTCGCCGCCGTTCCACCACGCGTTTTCGAACCGGTGCATTAGGTTCGCCACCTTCGCCGCCGCCCAGCGGGCGGTGGCGTTGTCGCCCTTCGCGGTCGCCAGGTCAACCAGATCGGCCAGCCCGCGGATCGTGTAGACGGTGTTGTCGAGCTTCTCCGCGCCCATCCCCGGCCGCTCAACATTTCCCAGCCCTTCCGGCCAACCGTCGCCGTCCGCGTCCAGGCTGGTCACATATTTCATCGCCCGTACCGAAGCGTCGTACATGTCGTCGAGGAAATGCCGGTCCCCACTCCACCGCCACACCAACGCCACCGCGCTCGGGAACTTCGCCGACTCGTCGGTGTTGCCCGCATCGGCGTTGGCCCCGAAGTAGACCTGCCCATCAGGGGTCACCTCGTGGACGATCTTTCCGCTGCGGCTGTTGACCTTGTCGCTGACATCGCGCAGCGATCGCAGGTGCGCCTCGATGTTCTCAAACTGGCCAGCGGCCACCGCGGCGAACGCGGTGTATTCCCCGTCCGTACCGAAAAGCCAGCTGTAATCCGGAAACCCCGCAGCTATCCAGCGAGCCGAGTCGAGCGTGCCTACCGGCGCGGGATAGACCGTGCCACCGTTGGTCGGGCGCAGTTGCAGATTATGTGTCTCCTGCACGGCATCGGCCAGATTTTGTTTGGTCCACTCGACGCTCTGCGCGAGCAGCGGATCACCCGGCAGGTCCACCACGGTACGCGCGTCGACCGCCTTCCGGGCGGTCAGCTTGGCCTCAAATTCCGCGTCGGGATCGCGCAGGACACGCGAAAGTGTGCTCTGCGCGGCCGCTGGCCCGGTGTCCGAGCCGGCCACCGCGAACCACACGGTCAGCGGTTTCCAGGCAGCCAAAGTGATCCGGTAGTCCAACCGACCGCCGGCGCCGTTCCCGTACGCGGTGTCGTCGCATCGCGCCGGCAGGTCCGCAGTGCCCGGTCCGGAGGCCGGGCACCTCACCGGCGGATCCTGCGGACCGCGGAAATCATTGCCCACCTGCGACGAGACCGGGGTCAGCGACGATCCCACCGACGCGGCCCAGTCATGTTTGAGTTGATTCGGGCCCGGTGGCGTACCCACATCGCGGAACAGCAACGCGTTGCCGGAAACACTGGCGGTGTCCGGCAAATTCACTGTCGTCTGCGAAGGTTTGGTCTCTCCCCATGGATACATGCCCATGAGCTCGGAATGCGCGTCGACGGACAGCGTCAACGTGCGGGTTTGGCTGCTGCTCAACGTGAGACCGACCAGCCCGGCCCGCTCCCCGTCGGGATCCTCATCCGTACGAGTGATGCGCAGCCCGTCGTTGGTCGGAAACTCGGTCCGGACATATCCCCAACCCGACCGCATCCGGTTCGCCGCCGGCAACCACTGTCCATCAACCCCGAACCACAACCCGTCCAACACCTTGATCGGTGGCGCGAAGAAACCGCCCATCTCTCCACGGGTATGGAATCCGGCCGCCGGATAGCGGCCGTCTGCCGTTCCCATTGACCAGAACCGGTCGCCGGTGACCAGCATCCGCCGATCAGCCAGACGTGTCGTGACCGCTAACTCAGGCGTACGCGCCGCAGCGGCAATCACCGGCGGTGGAGCCAAAAACGCCAGTGCGAGCATGGCGGCGAGACCTGCGGAACGTTTCCCTGGGCCCATGGCCACTGGACTTTACCCGCAGTCGGGTCCAGCCACCCGTCAGCGGAGGACGCGATAGCGAAGGTGAGTGGCAGCTGGGGTGTCGATCACTCGGACGATGTCCAGCTCGATCCGCGACGGCAACACGTCGAACATTCGTCGGCCGCTGCCAAACAGCACCGGGATCTGGTGGATCTGCAGTTCGTCCAGCACCCCGGCCTCCAGCGCCCGTTGTGCCGTGTACGCGCCATGCACCAGCACGTGCCGATCCCCGGCGGCGGCCTTCGCCTGGGCCATCGCGCTCTCGATCCCGTCATTCACGTACGTCACCATGGGATAGTTGGCGACCGTCGGCCCGGGCGGCCGGTGACTGGGCACAAAAATCGGTACCCCACTATGGTCACCACCCCAGTGATCGACCTGCTCTACGGTACGCCGCCCCGCCAGCACCGCACCGTGGTTGTGGAACTCGTCGAACAACTCCGCCGCCGGCCCATCCGGCCGGACAAAATTGCCCGCATCAGACACGAACCAGTCGTGCAGCCGCATAAAGTCGTCGCCCCCGGGGTTGCCCGGCTCGTCATGGGGACCGGCGATATAGCCATCGAGCGACATCGACATGTAGAGCACCGATACGGACATCTCGACCTCCTGTGGTCTTGGCTTCGCAGTTATGACCAGAGACAATCCCATTTCTCATCGGTCGGCTGACGTGCGCCGCAACAACCCCGCTAAACCGACACTCGAATCGGTGGATACAGGCTTAGGGTGTTGTGGGTGATCACCGTCGTCGACTATGACCCTGCCTGGCCGCCGCGGTTCGAGGTTCTCCGGCAGGAGTACGCGCGAGCGATGGCTGCGGCTGATGTGCCAGTGGTGGCGATCGAACATGTAGGCAGTACGTCCGTGCCCGGCCTCGCCGCCAAACCCGTCATCGACTGCGACATCATCGTTGCACCGGCCGATGTCGAGGCCGCCTCGGCGGTGCTGGTGGGGCTCGGCTTCCGGCCGTTGGGAGAACTGGGAATCCCGCGGCGATGGGCGTTCAAGGAACCTGCCCGGCTAGCGGGCACCAACACCTACGTGATCGTTGAGGGCGCGTTGTCGCTGCGCAATCACCTGTGCGTACGCGACGTGTTGCGTTCCAATGCCGCGCTGCGGGAGGAGTATGCAGCGGTGAAGCTGCGTGTTGCCGCGACGGCGGCGAACATCGACGAGTACGGCCGCGGCAAAAACGCGACTATTCAGCGGATTCTCGCGGCAGGCGGCATGAACGACGCTGAACGGGCGTCGATCGATGCCAATCTGGTGCCGTCACACGAGACGCTTCCTCGCTCGTACGGATCGCCGTCGGAACAGTACGACGACAAGCAGAGTGCCGAAAAAGACCACCGCGATCACGGGTAGCGACCAGAACTTGAGAGCCGCCACCAAAACGTTCACCTCTTCGACTGCACTGTCGGGTGACGAGGTGAGGAACAGCACCAGGGAACTGGCGAACAGGCCAATGTATCCGATCATCAGCGCCAGTCCAGAGACACCGGCGGCGAGCAGCGCGATCGCCGTCGCCGCCATCGGTTGGGCGGTGTCGCGCTCGATGGCGGCGGTGGTGACTGGCAGCGGCGCCCAATGCTGACCTCGGTACGCCAGCCACTGCCGCCGCAGGTCGTTGACCTTGTCCCAACAGACCCGCCGAAATGAAGCCGTGATGCGCGGGACGACATAGCGGCGGCCCGCGGTGTCGTAAACACACCTCATCGGTTAGCCGATGCTAGGACCTGGCGGCCGAGACCAGTCTCGGCCGCGGTAGTTAGGCCGCAGGGGTGGTGAAGTAGTGGCCCTTCTCGAGGTCCTCCAGAATCCCGGGAAGAGTGGGCTGCCATCCCAGCAGCTCGCGGGTCAGCGCGGCGGACGCCGGACTGTCGAGCCCAAAAAATCCAGACAGCCAGCCAAAATGCGCCTCGCCCTGCTCCGTCGGGACGGCGACGACCGGGAGGTCGAGATGCCGTCCGATCACCTCGGCAATGGCGCGGATGGGTACGCCCTCGTCGGCGACTCCGTGCAGCGTCGATCCCGCTGGAGCCTTTTCCAGCGCCAGCCGGAAAAGGTGCGCGGCATCGAGCCGGGGTACGGCGGTCCAGCGGCTGGACCCCCATCGCCGAGATAGCCCGATACGCCCTTTTCCCGGGCGATGCCTATCAACGAGGGGACGAAGCCGGAGTCTCCGTCGCCGTGGACAGTAGGGGAAAGTCGTACGATCGATGACCGAACGCCGCGCGAGGCAAGGGAAAGTGTCAACTCCCCGTTGGCATGCCGCCCCGCCAGACCTTCGGCCCGAGCCCGGAACGGTTCGTGCCCATCCTGTTCGGTCGCTATCCGTCCCGGTGCGACCCCGAGCGTTCCCACCGCGATGACGAGGGGCCGGTCAGAACCCGCGAGCGCGTCTCCGAACGCCTCGACGGCACGGCGATCCGCCATGACGGCGCCCTGGAAGTCGCCGCTGAAAGCGATGTCGTGCTTGAAACCGAGATGGATCACGCCGTCAGACTCGGCCGCCGCGCTGCGCAGCGTGTCGAGATCATCGAGGGAGCCGCGACGCACCTCGGCGCCGGTCGCGGCGAGAGCGGCCGCCGAACCCTGCGAGCGGCGAGGCCGATGACCTGGTGTCCCGCGTCGATGAGCTCCGGTACGACCGCGGAGCCGATCCAGCCGGACGCGCCGGTGACGAAAACGCGCATGAGAATCCTCCAGAAGGTGGCCCGTCCTGCACTTGAGGATCGATGTCAGCCACTGCCATCAACGTAGCTCGAGATGTCAGTCGCTGTCATCAACTAGACTGGGAGGCATGAGTCGATGGGAGCCCAACGCGCGTGGCCGGCTGGTGGAGGCCGCCCTCACGCTGTACTGTACAGCGAGCGCGGCTTCGAACAGACCACGGCGGCCGACATCGCCCGGCAGGCCGGGCTCACCGAACGTACGTACTTCCGCCACTTCAAGGACAAACGCGAGGTGTTGTTCTGGGGCGCGGCACAGCTGGAGGAGCTCTTCGTGACCGCGGTCACCGGCGCACCTGACTCGGCGACCCCGATCGAAGCGATCGCGGTCGGCCTCGACGCCGCCGCCCACCTGTTCGAGGACCGCCGCGAAGCCTCCCGGCAGCGCCAGGCCGTGATCGTCGCGAACGCCGAGCTGCGTGAACGCGAGCTGATCAAGCTGGCGAACCTCGCCGCGCGGCGGTCGCCGGCGCGCTGCGCGACCGCGGCGTCCCGGACACCGCCGCGAGCCTCGCGGCGGAGATCGCGATCGCCGTCTTCAAAATCGGTTTCGAGCGTTGGCTCGACGACCACCGGCAGCGCGAATTCCGCTTCTTCACCCGGGAGTCGCTTGCCCAGCTCAAGACCGTGACCGCGGGCAAATAGCCGGCCCCTCTGTCCGCCCGACAGGGCGAGCCGCAGACGTTTTACCGTGGTCTGCTGGTGGGGTGATCACAGCCCAGCGAAGCGAGGTGGCGGCACCTGCGCAGTTGCTGACCCGTCAGTCGAGCCCGCTGCTCTGGAATTCCCTGCTGCTGGAAGGTGGGCTGGGCCTGCCCGCCTTGCTGATTTGGACGTACGCCAGCGTCTTCCTCAGCGATGGCTGCCTCGGCCAAACCGTGGGAAACGAGACGCTTTTCTGCCATTCGGGTACTTATCAGTGGGTTGTTTTCCTTACCGTGCCCGCTGCCTGGCTGCTCGGCCTGGCCATCGGCATGGTCGGGGTCATCTCCGACCGCAGGAGACCGGGCCGAGGCTGGCCGTGGGCGCTCGCCGCCTGGCTAACCCTGGTCACGTCGCCATTTCTTTGCGTTGTCTTGACGCTTTTGTGAGAACTCTCAGCGGCGCAGCCGGAAAGTGCGCGCACTCCTCGCGGTGCCGGTGATCAGCACCGAAACCACTATCCCCATCACCAGATCCATCGACGCGGTGGCGACCTTGCTGCCGAAATCGACGGTGAGGGTGAGCGGCAGGAGCGTCCCGATCAACGTCGCCAACCCCACCAGCCAACCGAAATACCAGGTCGGCCGGGGCACCGCGAGGGACAGCAACTGCATCACGCCGGCGGCCGCGAGGGTCAGACCGGCCGCGGCCAGGGCGTACGCGCCGACGCTGACGTCCCCCCCCACACGCCCTGTCCCTTGGGCGCCAACAAGGGCACATTGAAAATGCCACGGGCGACCAGGATCCCGGCGATGGCGACCAGTGCGGCGATCACCGCGCTCACCACCGCGCCGGCCCACAGGCGACGCGCGTCCAACCGGCCGCCGTCACCGTAATCGCGGTCGTCGCTCATCGTCGGGCGCCTCCGTCTGCCGGCCGGTTTGGCCAGTACGCCCAGATCTTATCGGCCGCGCGGGGTCTCAGCCTTTCGTGGCGCCGCGATAGCGACTAAGGCCATAGGTGAGCGCGTCGACCATGGCCCGCCATGAGGCCTCGACGATGTTTCCGTGTACGCCCACGGTCGTCCAGTCACGCTCGGCGTCGGTCGTCTCCAACAGCACCCGGGTGACCGCGTCGGTGCCCGGCCGGCCTTCCAGAATGCGCACCTTGTAGTCGGACAGGTCCATTCCCGCCAGGCTCGGATAGCGGCCGACGAGGCCTTCCCGGAGCGCCTGGTCGAGGGCGTTGATCGGACCGTTTCCCTCCGCGGTGGAGATAATGCGTTCGTTGCCGACCAACAGTTTCACGGTCGCCTCGCACGACACCCGGCCGTCGTCCCGGTGCTCGATCAGCACCCGATAGGACTCCAAGGTGAAATAGCTGGGCTTTCGACCGTCCACTTCGGACCGTACGAGCAACTCGAAAGAAGCGTCCGCGGCCTCGAATGACCAGCCTTCGGCCTCCAGGTCCTTGACCTTTTCGACCACTCGGCCAGCGGCTTCGGGGTGGCCGGCCAGATCCACGCCGAGCTCGCGACTCTTGAGCTCGACGGAGGCCCGGCCGGCCATCTCGGTCACCAGGATGCGCATGTCATTTCCGACAGTGGCCGGCTCCATGTGGTTATAGAGTTCCGGACTCACCTTGATCGCGCTCGCGTGCAACCCCGCCTTGTGGGCGAAAGCGCTGGACCCGACATAAGCCTGGTGGGTGTCGGGTGCGATGTTCGCGATTTCGGCGCGATGGCGTGTGACACCCTCACCATTTCGGTCAGGCAGCCGTCCGGCAGCACTGACCGCCCCATTTTCGTCACCAGCCCGGCGACCACCGGGAAAAGGTCGGCGTTGCCGGCCCGCTCCCCGTAGCCGTTGGCGGTGCACTGGACGTGCGTGGCGCCGGCGTCGACCGCCGCCAGCGTATTGGCCACCGCGCAGGCCGTGTCGTCCTGGCAGTGGATGCCGATCCGGAACCCGCCGCGTTCGGCGACTTCCCGTACCACCTGGGAAAGTCCCATCGGCAGCATGCCGCCATTGGTGTCACACAACACACCCACGTCGGCGCCGGCGTCGAAAGCGGCCTGCAAAACCCGAAGACCATAGTCCCGGTCGTGCTGGTAGCCGTCGAAGAAATGTTCGCAGTCAAGGAAAACCCGACGGCCTTCGGACACCAGGAAGGAAACGGTGTCACTGACCATCGCGAGGTTTTCTTCCAGGGTCGTACGCAATGCCCGCTCGACGTGCCACACGTCCGACTTCGCCACCAAGGTGACAACCTCGGTCTGTGCATCCCGAAGCGCGAGAACCTGACGATCGTCACTGGCTTTGGACCCAGCCTTGCGGGTCGCGCCGAAGGCGACCAGTTTCGCGTGTTTGAGCACCAGCTCACCCTTGGCCGCGCGGGCGAAGAACTCGGTGTCTTTCGGCATCGCCCCAGGCCAGCCGCCCTCGATGAACCCGACGCCCACCTCGTCCAGCAGCCGGGCCACCGTCAGCTTGTCGTTCGCCGAGTAGGTAATGCCCTCCCGCTGCGCACCATCGCGAAGAGTGGTGTCGAAGACGTGGAAGCTGTCGTCCATCACGGAACAGGTCCTTTCGAGGTGGCCCGGTCGGAGTTTGTACCCAAACAAAAAGACCCCCCACTGCGTGGGAGGTCTGCGCGTACGCGATGAGGCTGCGTGCGCGCTAAGTGCCAATAATGAGTCGACCGGTGTGCATGCCCAGAGTGTGCCACCGGAATCGGAACGGGAAATCCGTCCCACCATGCGGGACAGGGGCCAGATCCAGCCCGCCTTTAAACGGGAAGATCTATGACCTTCGAAGCGAACCCGGCCGCCGACTCGGACGCCGTCTGCGTTGATTACAGCAACACGGCGGTCCTGGTCGGCGGCACGAATTACACCAACGACAACATCGCGGTCTTTCGCTTCAAAGAAGGACGCCCTACCCCTCAGGATTTCGCCTGGACCTGGGTGCCGATCCACGGGCCGAGAGAGTCGGCGCCGTTGGAGAGCACTCCGAGGTGCGTACGACCTGGGATGGTGCCGAGCGTCGGCTTCACCTGGTGGGCCTTCGCCGCGTACGCGAGTTCCTTGGCGGGGTTGAAAACCTCGTCCTGCGAGCCGATCCAGACCCCGAGCGGCTTGTCGAGCCCGGCCAACACGTCCGCACTGTTGGCCGGGTTCTGCGCCACCGCCATGGTGACCGTGTAGCGGTTCACCAGGTGGGCGCTGGAGATCTGGTCCTTCGTGTACGCGAATCCCCCGCGCGTTCGCGTGCGCGTCGACAATTCCCTCGGTGACCGCTTCAGCGACGAAGGCGCGCTCGCAGACGGTGGCGAAGTTGGCCGCGCCGGCCTGCTGTTCGGTGTCCGAGTGCAAGCCGAAATCGGGCGCCAGGAACGCATATCCGGCCACCGTCGAGTTGATCAGGCTCACACTGTTGAGGACTACCCCGGCACCGGCCGAGTGACCGCCGACGTATTCCGGCAGATGGGGATAGCGGTCTTTCACGAAGTCCACCACGGTTTTGGTGTCCTGCCACACCTGCTGCTCGCTCGGTGCGTCACCCGGCTGACCGCCAGAGGATCCGTGCCCGCGGATGTCGACCAGATAGGTCGCCACGGCGTACTTGGCCGCGAGTTGCTTGCCGAGGTCGAGATAACCGGCCGTGCTGTGTGCGCCGGAACCGTGGTAGAAGACCAGGGTCGCGATTGGTTTCGCTGGCACGTAAGCGAAATAGGCCAGCTTCACGCCGTCGGTGGCCGGCACGTACCCGCTGGGCGGAGTATCGATCGGCGCGTCGCCGACTTGGCTCTGACTGAGCCCGCCGACCGCCACCGGCGGAAAAGAGCAAGGCCAACTGGCGTACGCGACTCCGCCGCCCAGGACCACCAGCAGCACCGCCGACGTGAGGCCGACAGCGCCCAAACCCGCCACGAAACGCTGGAAACCCGAGTAGCCGGCCCGCTTTTCCCGTACCACGGTGTCCCATTCGGACTGGCCAAGGTTCAGCCACTCCCGGACGTTGGTTTTGCGCAACTGCAACGCGACCACGGCCGGCAGGACGAGCGCGGCGAGGATGGCCACGCTGTCGAAGGCCACATACTGCAGGACCCGTACGACCACGACGAACGCCATAACTGTCAGCAACAGCACCGAAGTGGACCGCGCCGGCCGGCGCAGCCGGATGACCATCCAGCCGGTCGCGAGGCCGGCCACCAGCAATCCGGCGCCGATCGATCCAGTGGTAGGTGGTGCCGGCATCGGGGCCAAAGCCGATGATGCCGTTGACCAGGGTGAGGAAACTGGAGATGGTGAGCAGCACCCGCATCCAGGTGATCGCTCCAGGAGCCTTCTTGTCAGGCACGGTCATTCGCTATCCCTCGCAGTGCTTCCTCGACCTGGTCGCACCAGGCCAACGCGTTTTCGGTGTGTTGTTTGCCGTACTCATGAAGAAGCTCGCTCGTAGTCCGAGAACCTAGCTTCTGGTCGGCTTGCCAGCTCTGCGCCGGCCCCGGCGAAGCGACGTTCTTGGCGAACCATTCAAAGCTCTTGCGGCGCTCGTCGACCAGCCGGAGCACCTCGGCCGGCTCCAGTTCGGCCGCGAACATCATCTTCACCAGGTTCTCGTCGCGCATCCGCAGCGGCGCGGACGGGCTGCGGATCCACTTCGTGAGCGCCGCGCGACCAGCCGGCGTGATGTGCCATACCGACTTGGACCGGGCCCCCGGATCCTCCTGCGGCGACTCGATCAACCCCAGCTCCGCGAGCAGCTTGAGCTGCGGATACAGCTGGCCGTCGCTGACGCCCCAGAAGTACGACACGGAGCGCCGCGCGGCCTCCCGGATGTCGTACCCACTGCGCGGGTGTTGCGCCACGAAGCCCAGGATCGTCCGCGCGGTCGGCGTCAGGTCCGCCCACTCGTCGACACTCATCGGCCACCTCATATCTCTGTCAGATATATCTGTCAGAGACATTAGCAGGTCATGATCCAGACCGCTCGGCGGATCTCTGCCCGAAAAGGCCTACTTTCGGGACCTTGTCCGATGTGCACGGGCCTTCGCGCGGTTGCCACAACGACTCATCGAGCACCACTGCCGGCGGCCGGCCTGCGAGCGATCGGCGAACCGCTGGCCGCAGTCGAGGCTCCCACAGATCCGCAAACCGGCCCGGTCCTGGGTGCCAAGCAGCTGAACTGCGTCGACGGCGATCTCGGCCAGCGCGGCAACCACCGGGATCGCCGGCCGGCGTGGCCTCGACCAGCGGTGCGCCGTCGGCTCGTACGCGCAGTCGTACGAGCGCCGGCCGCCGCCTCGCCGCCCACCGGTTCACCACGTCGACCGCGGCAGTCGGCAGCGGCTCGACGTTGATCACAGCGGTGACGCAGTCGTTGACGGCCTCGCGCAGCTCGACCGCCGACGCAGCCGCGCCGCGCCAGGCTGAGCGTCGGGATATCCGGCCAGCCGCAGCCATTCGGCCAGGTTCGCCGGCGTCGCCAACAACTCCCGGCCGCCCGTCTTGCGGTCCCGGTACGTGTTCACCAGGTCCAGGCTCGGCCGCCCGCCGTCCCACCTCCAGTCGCTCACCATAACCCCATGATACGGTTAGGCAAATAACCTGTTGAAGTGGTTACGGAGGATTCGATGTCCGGCACGGCCGAGGTCAACGGCATCAAGATGCACTACCTGATCGAGGGAAACGGGCCGACGGCCGTGCTGTTGCACGGCTGGCCACAAAAACAGTCACTGCTGGCGGCACATTGTCGGCCCGCTCAGCCAAACGCACACGGTGATCGCGCCGGACCTGCGCGGCTACGGACGAACCGACAAACCGGTCGGCGGCTACGACAAACGCACGATGGCAGCGGACGTACGGGCCCTGGTCCGGCACCTCACCGACGACTCCCCCATCACCCTCGTCGGCCACGACCGCGGCGCGCGGGTCGCCCACCGCTATGCGTTGGACCACGCCGAAAACGTGTCCCGCCTGGCGGTGTTGGATATCGTCCCGACCCGCGAGGCCTGGCGGCGCGGGAACCCCAAGACCGGCCTTTGCGCGGTGCCGTGGCACTGGCACTTCCACCTGCAACGCGACCTGCCGGAGCTGCTGGTCGGGCCGAATATCCGCGGCTATCTGGAGTATTTCTTCGAGCGCTGGACATTCCAGCGGGCCGGCCTGGACCCGGCCGCGGTCGACGAGTATGTACGGTCCTTCTCCCGGCCAGGCGCTCTACGGGCCGGTTTCGAGGACTACCGGGCCGGTTTCCCGTACGACGACGATCTCGACAACGCCGACTTCGACGCAGGGCTTGGGCTGTCGATGCCGGTCCTCGCGCTCTGGGGCGCCACCGGCCTGCCGGCCCAGCTCGACGTCCTCGACGCCTGGCGGCCGTACGCTCCCGACCTGCGCGGTGAGGCCATCCCCGACTGCGGCCACTTCATCGCCGAGGAACAGCCCGCGGCGCTCTTGGCCCACCTCAACGCCTTCGCTCGGTAACCGCCTCGTGTCGGCCGCGGAACGATGTGAGTCAGACCCGGTGCATCCAGTTGTGCTTGTCGGGCGCCTTGCCGTACTGGATGTCCAGCAGCGCTTGGCGCAGCGCCATGGTCACCGGGCCGGCCTCGCCGTCGGCGATGACGAACTCGCCGTCGCGGCTGCGGACCCGGCCGATCGGGGGTGATGACGGCCGCCGTGCCGCAGGCGAAGACCTCGACCAGTGAGCCGTCCGCGGCCGAGCCGCGCCACTCTTCGACGGACACCGGTCGCTCTTCGACCGGATGCCCATGGTCGGCGGCGAGCGTGAGCAGGCTGTCGCGGGTGATGCCAGCCAGCAGCGAACCAGTCAGCGGCGGAGTGGCGAGCCGGCGACCGCCGGCACCGTCGTCAAAAGACGAAGAAGATGTTCATGCCGCCGAGTTCCTCGACCCAGCGCCGCTCCACCGCGTCGACGAACACCACCTGGTCGCAGCCGGCCTCGGTGGCCTCGGCCTGCGCCATCAGGCTGGCCGCATAGTTGCCGCCGGTCTTCGCGTCCCCGGTGCCGCCCGGGACGGCCCGCACCCGATCGGTCGACAGCCACAGGTTGACCGGCTTGACGCCCCGCGGGAAGTACGCGCCGACCGGCGACGCGATCAGGCCGTAGAAATACTGCAGGGCGGGGCGTACGCCCAGGAACTGCTCATTCGCGAACATGAAGGGCCGCAGATACAGGCTGCCCTCCGGGAAGGTCGGCACCCAGGCCCGGTCCTGCTCGACCAGCACCCGGACCGAGTCCAGGAACAGTTGTTCGGGCAGCGGCGCCATCGCGAGCCGCTGCGCCGAATACCGAAAGCGGGCGGCGTTGCGGTCCGGCCGGAACAGCGCGGTGCCGCCATCGGGCTGTCGATATGCCTTCAGGCCCTCGAAAATCTCCTGCGCGTAGTGCATGACCGCGGTCGCCGGTTCCAGGCTGAGCGGCCCGTACGGCCTCAGCTGTGCGTCACGCCAGCCGCCGTCGGCATACTGCGCGGTCACCATGTGGTCGGTGAAGACCCGGCCGAAGCCCGGATCGAGCAGCAACTCGGCGCGCCGCTCGACGGACACTGGAGTCGCGCTCGGGTGCAGACTGATGGACAGCGTTGGCGCGGCGGTGCTCATGGTGAGCGCCCCTTTCTACTCTGCGGTCGAACGCGACTTCCGACAGTGAACCTACCTCAACCGACGTTAAGGCAGATCAGGGTGCGCGTGGACGGCTGGGGGGCGAGGCATCGGATTCGATCAAGAATAGCCCGGAGGTACCTGACTGCCTGACCGTTATGCCAGAAAAGTGAAATGTTAGAAAGTTCGCGACTTTATCCTAGTCGCAAATAATGTGTCTCTGAACTGTTGCCAAGTGGGCCTTTGACTCGGATACTCTCACTTGCCAGGACACGCGAAGTTCGCGCCTATCAAAGGTTTTTCGTCCCGTACGAACTCGCCGCGCGCAGTCGGGAAAATATGCGCCCCGCCGCGCGCACGCAGGGTTCGCGAAAACCCCGTTCGGAGAGGCGGCACGACCATGCCCAAATCACGATGGTGCCTGCTCGTCGCGGCGATCCTGGCCGCGTCAGCGTTGGTGCCGCAGGGAATCCCGGCCGCCGCGGCGCGCGCCGGCCGCGGCCACCTTCACCGACGACTTCTCCGGCCCGGCCGGCAGCGGTGTCGACACCGGCAAATGGCAGCAGGAGACCGGAAACAACGCCGGCAACAACCACGAGCTGCAGTGGTACACCGGCGGTACGAGCAACGCGGCCATGGACGGCAACGGCCATTTGGTCATCACCGCCAAAAGAGAGAATCCCGGCGGCTACAACTGCTGGAACGGCCCCTGCCAGTACACCTCCGCGCGAATGAACACCGCCAACAAGTTCACCCAGGCGTACGGACATTTCGAGGCCCGCATGCAGATTCCGCGCGGCCAGGGCATGTGGCCGGCGTTCTGGATGCTCGGCGACAACATCGGCAGCGTCGGCTGGCCGGGCAGCGGCGAGATGGACATCATGGAGAACATCGGCCGTGAGCCGGGCACCGTGCATGGCACTCTGCACGGCCCTGGATACTCCGGCGCGAACGGGCTCGGTGGCGGCTACACGTTGCCCGGTGGGCAGGCTTTCGCGGACGGCTTCCACACTTTCGCGGCCGACTGGTCGCCGAGCGCGGTCACCTTCTCGGTGGACGGCAACGCGTACGAGACCCGTACGCCGGCCGACACCAACGGCAACCAGTGGGTCTTCAACCACCCGTTCTTCATCATTCTCAACCTCGCGGTCGGTGGTGACTGGCCCGGAAATCCGGACGGCAGCACGCCTTTCCCTGGTCAGCTGGTTGTCGACTACGTCCACGTAACCACCAGTGACACCGGCGGGGGCGGCGGCACCAGCGGCCGGATCGCCGGCCTCGGTGGAAAATGTGTCGACGTGGCGGCCGCGAACTCCGCGAATGGCACGCCCGTCCAGCTGTACGACTGCAATGGTACGGCCGCGCAGAACTGGACGGTCGGCTCCGATGGCAGCATCCGCGCACTCGGCAAGTGCATGGACGTGGCGGCCGCGAACCCGGCCAACGGCACCAAAATCCAGCTCTACGACTGCAACGGCAGCGCGGCCCAGCAATGGACCGTCGGCTCTGACGGCACGATCAGGGCGCTCGGCAAATGCCTGGATGCCACCAACAACAGCTCCGCCAACGGCAACCAGCTGCAGATCTGGGACTGTGCCGGCAGCGCCAACCAGAAATGGACGGTCGGCTGATGCGCAGGCGGCCGCTGATCATCGCACTCGTCGGACTTTTGTTGGCGGTGCTGGCCGTCAGCGCGACACCAGCGACGCCGGCGGATGCCTCGGATCCGGGCGGCCCGTCGGCGAGCCAGCTGCTCGCGAAAGTCACCAACTGCCAGCAGATCTCGAACGGCACGTACGCGACCGACGAGGGTGCCGGCGGCGCCATCCCGGTCTGCCAGGCCGGTGGCGCGGTGTTCTTCAAGGCGGACATGGACATCGACTGCGACGGCGTGCGTACGGCCCAGTGCAACGAGAACACGGACTGCTGCTTCTTCAATGACACGGCTTTCCACACGTCCACCGACCAACCACTGAACGCGGCCCAACTGCCCTACATCGTGCTGCCGCAGCCGTCCGGCATCTGGAACTACGAGCAATCCGGCATCGAGGGCGGTGCCGTGGTGGCGGTGATTTACAACAACCAGGTGGAATACGCGGTGTTCGGGGACACCGGCCCGGAAGACATCATTGGTGAGTCGTCGTACGCCACCGCACAGGCTTTGGGCATTGACCCCGATCCCAAGACCGGCGGAGTGGCCAGCGGCGTCACGTACATCGTCTTCCCTGGCTCCTCAGTCAATCCCATCGAGAGCCATTCCACCGCGGTTTCCTTGGGACAACAGCTGGCCACCTCGTTCGTGAACGGCTCCGGTGGCGGCGGGACCGGTGGCACCCCCGGCACGATCACCGGGCTCGGCGGCAAATGCGTCGACGTGGCCGGCGCGAACCCCGCTAATGGCACCAAAATCCAGCTCTACGACTGCAACGGGACCACTGCCCAAAAATGGACCAAGGGCAGCGACGGCACGTTGCGCTCGCTGGGCAAATGCCTGGACGTTTCCGGCGCGAACCCCGCCAACGGCACCAAAACCCAGCTCTACGACTGCAATGGTACGGCCGCGCAGAACTGGACCGTCGGCACCGACGGGACGATCCGCGCACTCGGAAAATGCCTGGACGCCGCGAACAGCAGCTCCGCCAACGGCACTGCGCTCCAGCTGTGGAGCTGCACCGGCAGCGCCAACCAGAAATGGACGGTCACGTCATGAAAAAGGCGCTTATGCTGTTGCCGGCCGTGTTCGTGGCGGTTGCCCTGACACCCGCCGCCGCGGTCGCCGCGACCGGCACGATCACCGGCCTCGGCGGCAAATGTGTGGACGTGGCCAGTGCCAGCTCGGCGAACGGCACGGCCGTACAACTCTATGACTGCAACGGCACCAGCGCGCAGTCGTGGACGGTCGGCACCGACGGCACCATTCGCGCGCTCGGCAAATGCATGGACGTGGCAGCCGCGAACTCCGCCAACGGCACCAAAATCCAGCTCTACGACTGCAACGGCAGCTCCGCACAGTCGTGGACGATCGGTGCCGACGGCACGATCCGCGGGCTCGGCAAATGCCTGGACGCCACCAACAACAGCTCGGCCAATGCAATCAACTACAGATCTGGGACTGCGCGGGCAGCGCCAACCAGAAATGGACCGCGCCGTCCGGCGGCGGCACCACTCCCCCACCGCCCAACACCTCGATGGCGGTCGCGCCCTACTACTACAACGGCTGGGGCAGCCCGCCCGACCCGCGGACGGTGATGTCGGCCACCGGAGTCAAGTGGTTCACGATGGCCTTCATTCTCAGCAACGGCTACTGCAATCCGATGTGGGACGGCGGCCGGCCGCTGACCGGAGGCGTCGACCAGGGCACCGTGAACACCGTTCGCAGCGCCGGCGGTGACATCGTGCCGTCCTTTGGCGGCGCCAATGGCGCGAACCTCGAGAGTTCCTGCAACAACGCCAACGATCTGGCCGGCGCGTACCAGAAGGTCATCAACGCGTACGGGCTGAAAGCGATCGACATCGACATCGAAGGTGGCACCTACTACGACAACGGTACGATCCAGCAGCGGGTCGTGGACGCGTTGAAGATTGTCAAGGCGAACAACGCGAACTTCACCGTCTACGTGACCTTCCCATCCGACACCACGGGTCCGGACAGCAGCATGATCAACCGAGCCGCCAGTTCCGGACTCACCGTCGACGCCTGGACGATCATGCCCTTTGATTTCGGTGCGGCCGGCCAAAACATGGCCAACCTGACGATCCAGGCGACCAACGGCCTGGAGTCGATCGTCCGCAACGCGTACGGCTACAGCGACGACGTTGCCTACCGGCACAGCGGAATCTCGTCGATGAACGGCATCACCGACTCGCAGGAGACGGTCACCGTCGGGAATTTCCAGACCATCCTCGCGTACGCGAACCAGCACCATCTCGGCCGGCTGACCTTCTGGTCGGCCAACCGGGACCGCGACTGCAACGGCGCTTACCGCAACGACGACACCTGCTCGGGCGTTTCCCAGAACTCCTGGGACTTCACCCGTACGTTCGCCCAATACGCCGGATAGTTAGGAAACGGCGGTGGCTACCCGGTCGCCCACACCTCCGCGGTGCGGAGGGGGGCGCCCGCGGTACGCGCGATGAGCTCGGCGGCGACGGCCTCCTGGACCCGCAGGGCCGCCTTGGGGTGGCCGAGGTGTTCCAGCAGCAGGGCCGTGGACAGGATGGTGGCGATCGGGTCCGCGACGCCCTTGCCGGCGATGTCCGGCGCGGAGCCGTGCACCGGCTCGAACATCGACGGGAACGCGCCGGTCGGGTTGATGTTGGCGCTGGCGGCGAGGCCGATCCCGCCGGTCACCGCGGCGGCGATGTCGGTGAGGATGTCGCCGAACAGGTTGTCGGTGACGATCACGTCGTAGCGGCTCGGGTCGGTGACCATGAACATCGAGGCGGCGTCCACATGCTGGTACGCGGTCTGAACCGCCGGGAACCGCTCGCTGACCTCAGCGAACACCCGCGACCACAGGCCGCCGGCCTGGGTCAGCACGTTGGTCTTGTGTACGAGCGTCAAATGCTTGCGTGGGCGCGCCGCGGCTCGGGTGAAAGCGTCCTCGACGACCCGCTGGACGCCCACCCGGGTGTTGATGCTTTCCTCGGTCGCGACTTCGTGCGGGAAGCCCTTCGCGAGCGTGCCGCCGGCACCGACGTACAGGCCCTCGGTGCCCTCGCGGATCACCACGAAATCGACCTCGCCCGGATGTGCGAGCGGTGTCGCGGTGCCCGGCCAGATCTTCGCCGGCCGCAAGTTCACGTAGTGGTCGAAGGCGAATCGCAGGCGCAGCAACAAACCCCGCTCCAGCACGCCCGGCGGCACGGACGGGTCGCCAATCGCGCCGAGCAGGATCGCGTCGTGCCCGGCGAGCTCGGCCCGCACGGAGTCCGGGAGCGGCTCACCGGTCCGGTGATATGCCGTCGCGCCGAGGTCGTAGTCGGTGGTCTCCACGTCCGGAAGCACCGCGGACAGCACCTTCAGCCCCTCCGCGACCACCTCGGGTCCAATGCCGTCGCCACCCACCACAGCCAGCCGCACGCCGCCCACCGCTACTACCTCCTCTTACGTCTCATCGTCGGTCTCCAGCGTACGCAGCAGATCCCATCAACCGGACATCGGTCCCATTATGTGGATGCTGCGTCAAACGCAAAGCTCGATTATCAACTGTGCACTGGACGCATCTATCAAGCCGACTTACCTTTTTGCCATGGAAGCCAACAAAACCATCGTCAGCGCGAACCAGCTCGCGCGCACACCGTCACCGCGGTCGACGTGTCCTCGCGCGAGCGAATCGCGACCATTCCCACCCCACCCGAGCCGCACATGCTGGTGTTCGACGCCCAGCGCCAGCTGCTTTATGTGGCGATTACGTATCGAGACGGCATTTACGACGCTCATGGCGACCGCAGCCACGAGATTGTCGTCATAGATCCCAAAAACTGGGCTGTCGTACGAGTCGTGGACATCTCGCCGTACGAAGGACCGCATGATCTCGCGGTGGTCGGCGACCAACTGGTCGTCGCGTGCGAATCGCACGGCGGCTGCCTGCTCCTGCTCGACCTGCCGGATTTCCGGATCTGGGGCCATATCCCGGCTGGTACGGTCGGTCCGCACTGGCTCGCCATCACACCGGACGGCGGCAAGGCGTACACCGGCAACAAAGAAGCGCCGTTCGTTTCGGCGTACGACCTCGCCAGCGGGACAATGACCGGAAAGCTTCCGATGCTGGGCGGCTCGGAAGATCTCGAAGCGGTGGGAGATCGGCTTTATGTCAGCGACCGCAGCGAAAAGCTGCTACGAGTCTTCGACACCAGCACCGACAACCTGATCAGCCAGGTGCCGCTGCCCAGGCGACCGCACCGCGTGCACGTGCTCCCCAACGGTCACGTGGTCACCTCACATTTCGGCGACAGCTGGGATTTCGAGCACCCGGACCCGGGATCGGTCAGCATCATCGACCCCGACGCCGGCACGGTCCTGCAGAACATCGGGGCGGGCGCCGGACCACTGGGAATCACTTCCGATGAAGGCATTCTCTACGTCAACAACGGCGATGGACGCCACGACGACGGTGATCGACACTCGTACGTACGAGGTCACCGGCACCATCGAAATGGACGCAGGCGCGCACGAAATCGTGGTGATCTAAAGAGAATGCCCCCCGACCAGGTTCGGTCGGGGGCCACTGTCAGTCTCGGATCAGACCTCGGTGAGGTCCACCACGGAGGCGGCCGAAGCGCCGATCGCGTGCGCGATCGCGGACAGCAGCTCCGGGCCGACGGCGGAGTCGACGGTCAGCGCCATCAGCGCGTCACCGCCGGATTCCTTGCGCGCGACCTGCATGTTGGCGATGTTGACGCGGGCGTCGCCGAGGGTGCCGCCGAGGGTGCCGACGACACCCGGACGGTCCGCGTACGTCAGGAAAAGCACGTGGCCGTCGGGCACCAGATCGGTGTCGAAGCCGTCGATCTCGGTCAGCTTCTGCACCTGCCGGGGGCCGGTCAGGGTGCCCGAGACACTCACCTCGCGGCCGTCGCCGAGAACTCCGCGGACGGTGGTGATGAGGTTGCGGTATTCAGGGCTTTCGGTGCTGGTGGTGATGCCCACGTCGACCCCGCGCTCCTTCGCGAGCAGCGGCGCGTTGACGAAAGTCACGGATTCCTCGACCACGTCAGCGAAAACACCCTTGAGGGCGGCGAGCTGCAGCACCGAAACGTCGTACTCGACGATTTCGCCGCGG
>NZ_WOTO01000002.1 GCF_010993775.1 Fodinicola feengrottensis
GGCGGCTGGTTCGTACTTGCGCGCGTCCGGACGCCGGCCGAGACCCCCCAGGCTAGGCCGTACGTGAGGCAGTGACGTGCCGGCGCTCTCCGGGCCGGGGGAGTCCAGCGGGTTGAGCAGATCGGTGTTCCAGAATCCGTCAGGGCGCTGGGTCAGCCGGATGGTGCCGGCCATTTTCCTGAAAACACGGAGATATTCGACCCGGCGTGGATCTGTGGACGGCAGCGCGGCGAGGACCTTCGCGAGCCCGGCGAAGGCTTCGCCGTTCGCTTGGGAAGAGAACGTGAACGACCCAGAGTCGTGTCTCCACAGCCCGACGGTCTCGTTGAAGAGCCCGCCACCGTCGACCTTTTCGGTGTAGTGGAACAGTTTCTGCATGGATGCGAGGATGGTGTTGTCGCTGTCCAGCACGCCGAGCCGGGCGAAGGACGGCATCGACCGGTTGATCGCCTCCGCCTGCCCCCAGTAGGTCGTCTTGCCCGTGCCGATCTCGGCGAGCACGTTGTTTCTGAGCGGGACCAGGTTTTCCGGTTCCGGGTGGAAATAGACGTGCAGGTCGAGGTACGCCTCGCCTACTGCCTGGGTGTCCGGGGCGAAGGGGTGGGACGGATCGCTGAGGATTGCGTAGCCGTTGGCATCGGCCCACGGCAGCGTGCGGTGGTTGGACTGCCCGGTGGCCAGCACGACGGCCAGGTTGCCGGTGTAGAAACTGCCGTTCTGCCAGGTGTTCGCGGCGAGTTCGGTGCCGTTGACGACCCAGTAGTTGGCCGCCGAGATCATCGCGTCGGTGACGGGACAGGGCAGCGGGGTGGCGCTCGCCGGGGAGGCTAACAACCCGCTGGCCAGGGTCGCCGTGACGGCCAGCAGGGCGGCGGTGCGGATTCGTCGAACGCGCATGCGCGGAACTCCTCGAAAGCCGAGCGGCCTGGTTTCACGGCTCGAAAAAAGGGTGTGCCGGGTCACTATGCGCACCTCGCGAGACTGTGTCAAGGACCGCGTTTCTTGTTCATACTGATGAAAGTTCACATCTGTGAAAGGGTTTGGATGGATCTGCCAGACCGCCGAACGGGCATTCCCGCGAAACCATGAGGGACCGTACGGCGCAAGGTGTTGCCCGATCGGCTGGCCGCTGGGGCGTTCGGCATCTTCGCCGGCCACGCCACACTGAATCGCCCGCCCAGTTGGTGCGGACAGACGTGACGGAGCCAGGAGCCCGGAGTGAGCCAGTACGACCCCCAGGGTGGTTACAACCCCTACCCGCAGAACCCCGGCGGCCAGCCGTACGGTGCTCCTACCCCGAATTCGGGTGTCCCGTACGGCTCCCCGCCGCCCAGCACTGGCGCTCCTTATGGCGCGCCGGCGCCCGGCGACCCTTACGGCGCTCCTGCCGCGCCCGGCACTGGCGCGCCGTACGGGACGCGCCGCGGGTGGGCAGCCGTACGGCATGCCGCCAATGGGACCGCCGCCGAAACAGAAGCGCGGTGGCGGCGGCATCATCCGTCGTCGTGGTGATCGGCGTCCTGGTGTTGGGCTGCCTCGGCGGCGCCAGCTACGGGGCGTACTACCTCTACACGTTGGCGAACAAGGCCACCTCAGCCGCCAGTTCGAACAGCCGGCCGGCCGCCGCCAACTCGCCGCGCAACAACCGGACCGGGGACGGCGACGAGGACCACCTGAAGGTCGGCCAATGCGTCACCACCCGGGACGAGGGTTCGGACTCGTATCTCGACCTGGCGCCGGGCTGCGGCAGTGGCACGTACAAGCTGGTCTCCCGCTATGACGGCACCACGGCCAAGAGCCTGTGCGACGACGACACGGACTACACGTATACGAACGAGGGCACGCCACCGTACGTGCTCTGCCTGAAATCGAATTGATCCACGGCATAGTTTCGGAGGGCCCATAACCTGATTGCCCACCTGGTGCGTCTCCTTTAAAGGCGCATCAAAGGGGATGGTCAGGTGGGGTTGCGGGCTCGGCGGGTGGAACTGACGCGGGCGGCGGGGTACGACGACACTGCTGGTGCTGCTCGCCGCCCTTGTCCTCGATGTCCTGTTCGAAGGCTGGGTCCAACAGATTTTCGGCCATGCCGGACCAAGGGACGCCAAGGGGCAGCTGACCTGGGTGCTGGCCGGCTGGCCCAAGACTGTGAAGAGCGCGCTCTTCCTGGCCGTACTCGCCGTCACGCTGGCCAAGGTGGCACTGGACCGGAGTTGGCGTGACTTCGCCACCAAAACCGAGGCCGCGTTGGTCGCGCTGGCTATGGTGATGGTGGCCGCTGGTCTGTTCGGTGGTTGTGGTCCGGTCCTGATAGGACAGTCGCTGTTCGTCTATTTTCGTGGCGTAATCGTGTTTTTCGCTTGGCGGGCGCTGCGGCCGACGTGCCGCCAGCTCAAGCCGATAGTGATCGCCGTCGGGGTGATCGCGGTCCTCAACGCGTCGGTCGCGATGGCGGAGTTCGCCTTCGGTTTGCCGGTTTTCCGGGCGTTGGGCTGGACCGAGCTGACTGGGCCCGGCCCGGCTCGCGAGGGCCGACGGGTTCTTCAATCATCCCAACCATCTCGGCCATTTCTTGATGGTCGTGGACCTTGGATTGCTCTGTTGGTTCATGACACTTGAGCGGGTGTCCCGCAAATGGTGGCTGTTGTTCGGCTTCCTGGCTTTCGGCTTGTCCGCGACCCAGTCCCGTGAGTCCACGATCGGATTCGTCCTGGGCGCAGCGGTCATGTGGTGGTTCCGTCGCGGATCGGTGAAACCCGTCGTCATCGCCGCGGTCCTGGTTCTCGGATTCGCTGGCCTGCAGGTGGCTATCCCGAAGAACCAGGCGACCGTCGCCGACCGGCTCGCCGGCGTTTTCAACGCGATCGGCGGGGGTAAGCCAAAACCCAGCGGAAAGGACGATCCGGCCGCGAGCCGGCAGGAAACCCGGATCGTCTTTTTCAAGCAGGGCGCCGGGCTGTTGGTGAGACGGCCGCTGCTCGGTTACGGCGTCGGCCAGTTCGGTGGCACCGTCGCGTCGCGTACCAGCACGACCCGTACTGGTACGACACCTTGGTAGACAACAAGCTGGACCCAGCCCACCCGGATTTCCCGCTGGCCGGTGCGCATCCCGACCAGGTCGACTCGTTCTGGCTGCATCTCACCGTGGAAACCGGCTTGCTGGGTCTCGCCTTCTATCTGCTTTGGCTCTATTTCCTGATTTTTCCCCGATCGTACGGGCACGGCAGCGCGACTCGTTGCTGCGATCGTGGGCTCCGGCACTCATCGCGGCCTCCGTGGTGATCGCGGTGTTGTCGCCCGCCCTGGAAGATCAGCTCTATCCGGTGTTGCTTTTCACCGTCCTGGGGTGGGCGTGGGCGGCACCTGGAGCCGGGTCGCCGCTGCCCGCAGCTCTTCCTCGCTCCAGGTAATGGATTTGTCGCGGAGCCCCGCCAGAACTTCGTCTATCCACCGCAGTTCCGCCTGGGTCAGCGCCCGCAGATACTCCGACTCCAACAGGGTGACCCGGGGGAGCTGAAAAAAGCCTTCCAGGGCAGTGGTGAGCTCGGCGTCCCGTTCGGTCAGCTCCTGGATCAAAAGCTCGCGCCTTCGTTCGAAAAGGTCCGCTGCGGCCTCTGGAGTCAGCAGCGGCAGGAACGACAGTGCGGCGGGGAACTCCGGGAACTCGTTTCTGGGCGTGGACAGGATTTCGTCCATCCACTGCCGGGCGGCGGCTCGGCCGGCGTCGGTCAGCTCGTACGACGTCCGCTCCGGGTAGAGGTTGTCCCGGGTGGTCTCGCAGACCTTGATCAGCCGCGCCTCGGTCAGCCTGGCGATCATCTTGTAGAGGGTGGCGCGCTGCCCGACGTTGATCACCTGGTCCTTCCCCCATTCCTTGATCAGCTGCTGCATGCCGTACGGGTGCAGGGGGCCGGCCTCCAGAAGGCCGAGGATCGCCAGCGCCAGGGGTGAGCGCTTGAAGCTAGTGGTCATAGGACAAAGTTACACTAGTCACCGAACTGCTAGTTGCAATGCAACTAGTTTCTGTGTCACTATCTAGCCATGACAAACACAGAGAGCATCACCGCAGACGTTGTCCGCATCGCCGCAGACCACAACATGAGCAAGCACCTGGGAAACTGGACGACCGCGCGCAGCTTCGAGGTTCGAGCGCGTCGCGGCGCGGTGGTCATCGACCTGCGCTCGCCGGCCATCGCCGAGGGGGACATCGAGCTCGCCGTCGATATCGACCACAGCATGGTGAAACTGTTGCTGCCCAGCGACGCGACCGTCGATCAGTGGGGCATCGAGTGGACTGGCCGCGGCCGGATCAAGGATCTCGAAGGCGGCGGCGCTGGAGGTGGCCGCCGGGTGGTGATCACCGGCCGGATCCGCGGCGGGGAGATCCGCGTCAACCGCGGCGGGATCGCCATCCTGTCGGCGCTCTTCTCCCGCGAATTCGTGGCGGACGCGCTCCGGGCGCACCGGGAAGGCGCCATGACCACGATTGACGACCCCACCCGGGCGTTCTGACCACCTACCAGGAAATGTCCGTACCCAGATCGAGACCGGCGATCGTGATGGGCGTGCCGCTCGCGATGCTGTCGTTGGCCGCGATGCCAACAGCAACCGAGCGCACCCCGTCGCGATAGTCGGCGGCGGTCGGTGGAGTGGGTCGTCTCCAGGTCCCACGAAAATGTCCTTCAGCAGTTTGGCGTCGCCGCCACCGTGGGCGCTGCCGTCAGCCGGAATATCGATGTGCCGAGCCGATTCCCAGTGTTGTTGTACGACCAGTTTTTCGCCCTGTGGACGGGTGTCGGTGCCGACGACGCGGTCCGGGGTAGCGCTCGGATCCACGATGACGCGGCCATCGCTCACCACCACCCCCGCGTTCCACGACTGTCAGCTCGGCTCGGCCTCGGGTTCCGTTGACGGCGACTGTGTAGCCTTCCCAGGGGCTGTGTGCATTCAGTGCGTACGACATGGTCGCGCCGCTCGCGTAGTCGACGATGACGCACAGATTGTCCTCGATAGTGATGCCTCGCTGAAAACGTCCTGGTCGCGGAGATAGCCGTCGTATTTCTCGTTTTCCAGGTAGAGCGAGCGCAGCTTCGGATCGGCGCGCATGTCCAGCATGAACGGGTCGCGGCTGGGTACGTCCACGCTTCCCCTCGCCGGCCTCGCGGCCAGGCCGCGCCCCATCGCGTTTTCGCTACCGTAGAACCGAAGACCGCCACTGGCGAAGACGCGGACCGGGGTGTCCTGGATCCACCAGTTCACCAGGTCGAAGTGGTGCGATGCTTTGTGTACGAGCAAACCGCCGGAATTCTTCTTCTCGCGATGCCAACGGCGAAAGTAGTCGGCGCCGTGCGCGGTGTCCAGGACCCACTCGAAATGAACCGAGGTGATTTTCCCGATGGCCCCGCTCGCGATGACCTCGCGAAGCGCGGAGTTTCTCGGTGAGTAGCGGTAGTTGAAGGTGACGATGATCGACCGGCCGGACTTCTCCCTTGCGGCGCCGATGCTTCGACAGCCTTCGGTGTCGATCGTCAATGGCTTCTCGACGATGACATCCGCACCGGCTTCGAGTGCGGCCACCACTGTCTGCGCGTGGGTGTGGTCAGGGCTGGTGACGATGACTCGGTCGACCCGCTCGTTCCTGACTATTTCCGCGACGGAGTCCGGTCCGTAAGTTGCCGCGCTGAGATGTCGTCCGTAGTAGTCGAGGCGCCCTCGGTTGCTGTCGGAGATGGCGACGAGGTCCGCGACGTCGCGGTGGACGGTGGTGCACGCGTCAACGTACATCTGAGCCCGGGATCCCAGGCCAATGATCGCGTACCGGGTCACGCCTTCTTTCTATCAAGAGCGCCCTGAGTAGTCCGATCGTGGGGGAGTCCCTAGAGTTGGGCAGTTGTGGAGTCCGATGAACCGAATCTGGACGGCTGGGCCGCCGAGGTCGCCGTCGTCGATGTCTACCGGCAGATCGTGTCGGTGTTGGGGCGTGGCGCGCGGTCGGTAATCACCGATCCGGCGATGTTCGACGTGGCGGAGACCCTCTTCGCGGCCTTCGCGGAGGCCGGCGAGCGGGGCCCTCACAGTCGAGCAGATGCATGCGGCCTGCCGGCACTACCCGCGGGCCGTGGCCGAGGAGCGGGTACGGGTGTTGCGCGAGCTCAAGGCCATCCGACCGGCCTTCGAGAAGCCGAACGCGCGGGAGTTCCAGGCGTCCTTCACCGCGTACGTGTCGCTGCTGTTCGTCCAGCGGATGCTGCGTACCGGCGGGCAGGCGGAGCTGCATCAGCTGCTCGCGATCGAGCGGATCAATCTGGAGTCGCGGGACGCGACCGAGGGGGACGCGCGGCGGGTCGCGGCGGAGATCACCCGGGCTTTCCGGCTGCTGGCGAACGAGCTGGTCGGGCTGGCGGTCGGCGGCACGATCGAGTCGTTGCGGGAGCGGGCGCCGTTGCTGTGGAGCGCGGACGAGCTGATCACCCGCGCGACCGGCGTACACGGGCAGATCCTGGAGCGGTGGCCGTCGATGGGGCGGGCCTGCATGGAGATGCGGGCCGGCGTCGACGCGTACCGGGATGCTTCCCAGTCGGCTTCCGCGCGACTCGCGGACGACGCGGGTGCCACCCGCGCACTCGACCTGCTGCCGGTGGAGATGTGGAACTCGTTCGCGAAGCGAGCCACTGTACGAGAGTTGGCGGACGTGCTGGCCAACCACGTCTTTGACGCGCCGGCGGCGTGGCATGACGCGGTGGCGCTGGACGAGGCGTTGGCCACCACTGCCAAGCCGGTGCCGACGCGCATCCCCCCGCCACCGCGTCCGGCGCTGCCCGACCGGCAGGCCGCCGAGGGTGCCGTACGCGTCGACGCGGACCTCGAGCGGCTGCGCGTACTGGCCGAGGATTTGCTTGGCGGCCGTGATGCCGTCAGCATTCCGGAAGTGTTGCGCGAGGTGGGGGACTGGACGACGGCTCGGCGGGGTGTTCGCGGATCTGACCGCCGCGAGCAACAGCCCGGAGCTGGCGTACCGGATCGACTGGGAGGACACCGTGGAGCTGAGCGGCGTGGGTGCGGCGCACTGGATGACGCACGGCTGGTTCCGGCGGGCTGGGGCGGCCCGGTGACGCTGGACTCCGCGCTCTGGCTGGCCCGCGCCAGGGCCACCGGACCGCTGCTGGTGGACGCCGAGGAGCCGACTCCGCCGGGCCTGCGGCGGCTCCCGGAGCCCGGCTCCCAGAAGGCGTGGCTGATCGCTGGTACGCCCGACGACGTGACGCCGTCGGTGGTCAGCGAGCTGGGCCTGAGCCTGCTCACCGTCGACCAGCCGAACGAGACCAACCGGGTGCTGCTGTGTTGCCTGCGGTGCTGTTGGGGTGAGCAGTCGGACCGGCCCTGGCCAGGGATTCCGGCTTCTTTCGACGACATCCTGGATGTCGCCGGCCAGCTCGCGCCGGGCCGCTCGGCGGAGTCGACCCGGATCCTGACCGTCGGTGCGCTGCGGCGTTTGGCGACGCACCGCTGGCTGCTGCTGACGAGACGAGCCGGCGAGTTCGGTCCGGCTCGGTCCCGCGGTCGCGCTGTGGCCGGAGTCCGACCTCGCCAGCCTGCGGGATCTGTGCCGGGACACGCCGGGGCCGCGGAGGCCCGAGTGACGGATCTGTACGCGCCGCTGCTGGACGCCCTGAGCGACCGGGAGCGGGATCAGGTGGTGGCCGCCTGGTCGGCCCTGGAATACAGCAGTGAGCCGGTGCCCGAGCTGCAGCTCGGTGCGTTGCGCGATGCCACCCTGCGCCAGCGGGTGGACGCACTGCTGGCGAAATCCGGTCGTACGCTCGTCTCGCTTGGCCCCGGTCTGTGGACTTCCGGTTATCGCGACGACATCGCCGAGCAACTGGTCGACCGTGGCTGGGGTGTGCTGCCGGAGCTGGACCGGGCGATCCTGACGATCATCCTGGTGCACTCGGTGGCGATTCCGCGATCGGAGGGGAAACTGCCACCCGGCACCTGGGTGTCGAATTTTCCCACTACTCCCACGCATTTGCGGCGAATCTCGCAGCTGGCCGGTGGTCGGCCGATGACCGACGCGCTGGCCAGGTTGCGCGGCGCCGGGTTGATCCAGATGGTCCGCGGCGCCGACCCGACCACCGAGGGTGCCTCGTACCAACCCGGTCCGCAGCTGCACCGGCTCACCCCGGCGGCCTCCCGCCGGCTGCAGGACGAGCTGATTCTCGCGGCCGGGCCGGCGACCCCGCTCGCCGCCGCCATCCGCGCCCGCCGTGGCACTCGTTAGTCTTTAACGGAAGGAAAATCTTGCCCGCAGCAGTGGCGCGTACGGATGACGGATACGACGATGACGTGGTCGGTGGCCGGGTCCTGGTCGGCCTGCAGACCGTACACATCTCCAGGCTGTCCATGCATCCGATCCCGATCAGCGCTGCCAGCCTGATCGCGGTCGCCGGTCAGGGGCCGAAGGATTCCAACGGTGCCGGCAAATCCTCGCTGATCGGTTCGGCGAGTTTCATCCACGCCGACGACCAGTGGCGGTTCAACTCCGGCGCCACCTCCGCGCTGGATCTGTTGTTCACCGCCGAAGACGCCGGCCAGGAAGGCCGGTGGTCGGACGCCAAGCATGGCTACATCATCGGTGTTTTCGCCGATCCAGCGGCAGACACCCTGCCGACCTTGCAGGACAGCGCGCTGACGGTGTGGATCCGGATCGACCGGGAACACAGCCCGCACGTGGTGTTCCGGTGGGCCGACGGGTTGAAGTTGCCGATCGGCCGCAGTGAGGCCGATCGGGAGAAGTCCGCCGACGAAACCTGGGCGACACTGCCAAAACGTGGCCGCCGGCGCGGTGACCTGTCGGCTCGCGAAATGCCTCGGGTGTTGTTCGGTGACCATGTCCGGTGCGTTTCGTTCCTTTCCACGTCCGTACGAGCCAGTGCCACCGCCAACTTGTTGGCGCAGCCGTTGAACGACTTGCCCGCGCACCGGATTTTCTCCGCGATCGCCGCGTTGACCGGGCTGGACCGGGAAATCGAGCAGGAGCGGGTCGGCCGGATCCGCGAGCACGAAGAGCAGCGCAAAGTCGCCCGGGCGGAGGAACTGCTGGGCGAGTGGGAAGAGCACGCGCGGGCTATCGAGGCGAGCATTGACGATCGCGACGAGGCCCGGGCCGCCGTCGTCGAGGCCGAGCGGGCCTGGCGGTCCCGGGTCGCGGTCGCTGTTACCAAGGCGTACGAAGAAAAACAGAGCCTCGACTTCACCATCGACCGGCTCGCCGACGAAATCACCGAGAAGAAGGACAAGATCCGGGAGATCTCGGCCCAGATCAACGAGGTTTCCAACGACGACGAGTTCCAGCAGAAGCAACGGCTGGTGATGGAAACCCACCGCGGTCTGACCGGCCGGGAGCGGTATCTGGAAAGCGAACTGGCCCGCCGGGACGACCGGATCGAGCAGGACCTGAAGAAGGCGGACACGCTCCAGGAAGTCGCCGGGGGACGCGGACGGTCGCGAGGAGAGGCCGCCCTCGTCGAGCTGGAAACCGCGGTCGCCGCCCAGCAAGACGCGGTGAAAGCCTGCGGAGTGGCCGAAAGTCGGGTCGCCGCTGCCGCTGTACGACTGCGCTCGGCGGAGGCTGGCGAGGACCTGGCGCAGCAGGAGCTGCACCTGCTCGCGACCGCCGGCATTGAGGCGATCGCGGTCGCTGACGCCGTCGGCGTGAGTGACGCCCAGCGGGCCCGCTGGGAGCCGATCCTCGCGCCCTACCGGCAGGCTGTCGTAGTGTCGACGGAAAACCTGGATGCGGCCGTACGAGCGTTGGTCGGCGAGCCGGGGTCCGTGGTTGTCCCGGCCAAGCCCGCGAAGGGCCGCAAACCCAAGGATGTGCCGGAAAGTACCGACCGCCGGTTCGACCTGTCCGGGTTTTTGGTGGCGCTGGCCGGACAGTACGAGCTGGGCGACGATCCGGAGCGGGTCACCGACATCGGCAGCGGCGCGGTGATCGTGGGTGGTTTCGCGGAGCCGACCACCGGCCGGGTGCAGCGTATCTCCCGCGCCGAGTTCGAGCTGGAGAATCTCCGGGACCTGTTGGTCGTTTCCGAGCAACGAAAATCCGCCGCCGACGTGGTCGTACGTGACGCCGAACGTCGGGTGCTTGGCTCCCGTGCTGCTGAGGAAGTCGCCACTATCCGAGAGGCGATCGAAACCAACCGGGTGGAGCGGGAGAAGATCTCCACCGAGCTGGCGGAAGTGCAGAGCAAGCTCGACGTGGCCGCCCGAGAGCGGGACAAGATGGTCGGCGACGCGGCTACCCGGAACGGGATCGTCGACAACCTGCTCAAGGAGCGGGACCGGTTTTCCCGGGACGTCACCACAATGCAGGACCAGCGCGGTGAGTTGGAAGCGCAGCGCGCGCAAACACAGCTGGGGGAGTTGCTCACCGAATGGGGCCACACCCTCGATGAGGCGCACACGTATGTGCTGTCGCTGGAAGAATCGCACCAGACGTGGAGCGAGAACGACGACTGGTGGTTGGAAGCCGACCGGCAGATGTCCACCGCGATCGCGAAATGCTTCCCGGACCGCGGCGACGCTGCATCACCAGACAATGTGGTGCCCAGTGAGCTGCGGAATCTGTTCCAGCAATACCACGGACATGGCGCCGGCCGGGCCGCGCAGGCTCGGCAGGCGTTTCCGGCGCTGCGCACGGCGGTCGCCGGTTACCTGCGCCAGCAGGAAACTTTCGACGGGCACCAGCGCCGGCAGATCGGTACCGAGCGTACCGACCGGCACAAGGACCTGGAAGGCGCCCGGCTCGGCCACGGCCAGGCAACGCAGGCGGCCGGCGCCTATCGATCGTCGCTCGCCGACGCGATCAAGAACCGGCTGAAGTCAGTGTCCGACGAGTTTGACCGGATCGACCGCAAATACGGCGGGTACGGCGCTTCTTTGCATTATCCGGTGCCAGAAGCGCCGAGCGACCCGACGCAGCCCTGGACCTGGGAGGTCACTCCGCAATGGCGGCGCGCGCGCGGAGGGAAAGCGGCTGATCGCGTACAACCGGCGCGGCAACACCGCCCAGATGGATGAAAAAGCCGTCAAGTGGTGTCTGTGCGGCGGCGATGGCGGGTGCGCAAGACCGGCCCTTGACGCTGATTCTGGACGAGCTGGGCCGGAACCTGGGCAAGCAGCACCGGCGGGAGGCGGTGTCGCTGCTCGGCCAGATTGGGGCGGACAGCGGGATCACCGTGATCGGCGCGCTGCAGGACGACATGGAGCGCTATGCCATCGACGCCTGCGGGCAATACATCAAACTGCGCCGCAGTTCGGACTCCATGCCGTACAACGAGCAGCCCGTCATCATTGGTTACGAACCGCGGGCGGCGCGGCTGGAACTGCTGCGCGGGTGGCTCACCGGCAATGGCTACGTGGATCGCGACGAGGAATCCCACGCTGCGGGATAATGTCGGTTAATCCCATGCACCGGGATAATCCGCGGGGGTTTTCCTGGTTCTGGTGATAGACAGGGTTCATGGCACAGGTGGACCAGGCGAACGACACGGCGACGACGGTGAACGACCACTGGAAGCGCAATCTTGTCGTGTGTCTTGTCGGTTCCTTCACCACGATTGTCGCGATGACTTTGTTGCTGCCGTCTTTGCCGCTCTATGTTGAACAACTCGGCGTTCGCGGGCACGCGGCGATCGTGCAGTGGTCGGGCATCGCGTACAGTGCCACTTTTCTGACGGCCGCGCTGACCGCGCCGATTTGGGGCATGCTCGCGGATCGGTACGGGCGCAAATCCATGCTGATCAGGGCCAGCCTCGGCATGGCGATCGTGATCTCGCTGATTGGGCTGTCGCAGAATATCTGGCAGTTGGTCGGGCTCCGACTGCTGGTCGGTCTGGTCGGCGGTTATGCCTCCGGATCGACGATCATGGTCGCCGCGCAGACCCCGAAATCCCGGACGGCCTGGGCCCTGGGGGTGCTGTCCGG
Organism: Fodinicola feengrottensis; assembly: GCF_010993775.1. Taxonomy (GTDB): domain Bacteria; phylum Actinomycetota; class Actinomycetes; order Mycobacteriales; family HKI-0501; genus Fodinicola; species Fodinicola feengrottensis. Next base: position 11,989 of record NZ_WOTO01000002.1, read on the forward strand.
TGGCGTGATGGCCGGCAACATCGCCGGTCCATTGATCGGTGGGGTGGCAGCGGCCACTATCGGTATTCGGCAGGGGTTCTTCGCGGCCGGCGGACTGATCTTCCTTACGTTTCTGGCGACCTGCTTTCTGCTGAAGGAAAAGCGCGTCGTCCGCGCGGCGAAAAATCCGGGCGTACGAGTAAAACTGTGGTCGGAGATCACCCGTCCAGGCCAGGTGATCGTGCTGCTGGGCACCGCGAGCCTGCTGATGTTCGCGACCATGTCCATCGAGCCGATTATCACGGTTTTCGTACAGCAACTGACCGGCAGTACGGCCAATCTGGCCACCATTTCCGGAATAATCATGGCGGTCGGCGCCGCCGGCAGCATTCTCTCGGCCCCGCGGTTGGGACGGCTGGCGGATCGTGTCGGGCATATTACCGTCATCATCGGCTGCCTGCTGGCCGCCGGCGTCCTGCTGTTCGCCCAAGCCGCCGCCACAAACATCTATGAGCTCGGAGTTCTGCGGCTCCTGATGGGCTTCTTCTGCCTTGGTGGTCTGCTGCCCTGTATTGCCGCCGCTATTCGGCATCGGGTGCCGAACTCGGCGGTCGGTCAGGTGCTCGGCTACAGCGTTTCCGCCCAGTATGCGGGCCAGGTCCTCGGCCCGATCCTGGGCGGCCTGGTCGGCGGCCACCTGGGGATGCGGACGGTTTTCGTGGCCACTGCGGTGATTCTGCTCGCGGGTGCCGCTCTCACCTTCTTCTCTCGCCGGAAAGTGCCAGCCTAGGCTGCCGTACGGCGTCGCCGGCGGTGCGGTGCAGGCGAGCGGCGCCGATCGTAGCCAGGAGCGGGATGACCGCGAGGACACCAAAAGCGACGGTGTAGGCGGCCGCCGGACCGACCAACGTGTTGCCCAGGCTCAGCGCGACGGTCGCGACCGCGACACTCAGGCCGGCTGCCGTTTGCTGGGTGGTCGCGAGCAGCGTGTTCGCGTCGCGCAAGTGGTCCGGCGGGGGGTGTCGCTGAAGGCCATGGTGGAATAGCCGGTCAGTCCGACCGAGCGAGCGACACCGCTAAGGAGCGCCACCAAGGCGATCAGCGCGACGGGCGTGTCCGCGGTCAGGAAACAACACGCGATCACAGTGGCGGTTAGGCCAACTGTCGAGGCCAGCAGCAGCGTACGAAAGCCGAAACGGTTGAGCAGGTAAGTCGTCGCAGGTTTGATGCCAATGTTGCCGACGAAAACGAAAAGCACGATCGCGCCGGACTTGACCGGGCTCCAGTGGAAGATTTCCTGGAAAAGCAACGGAAGCAGGAAAGGCACCGCGCCGGCGGTCAGCCAGAACAGCGCCCCGCCGGTGACGGACGCTCGGAAAGTCCTGACCTGGAGCGTACCCAGATTGATCAGCGGAGCGGCGGTTTTCAGCAGGTGCCGCACCGCGATCGCGCCGGCCACCGCGGAAACCGCGATGATCGCCACCACCAGCGGCACCGCGGCATGCGGCTCGGACAGCAGATGCGCCGCGTACGTGAGGCCGCCCAGCGCCACCCCGGTGAGGACGACGCCACCGGTGTCCAGCCGGCCGGGCCGCGGGCCGGCGGTGGTGGTGATCAGTCGCCAGGCGACGAAAAACGCTCCGATGCCGAGCGGGATGTTGAGCAGGAACATCCACTGCCAGGTCGCGTACGTGGTGATGATCCCGCCCAGCAGGGGCGCGGCGACCGGCGCCACCAGGCCGGGCCAGACGATGTAGGACATGATCCGCGGGATGTCCGGTTTCCGGGTCTTGGACAGTACGACCAGGCGTCCGACCGGCACCATCATCGCGCCGCCGGCTCCTTGCAGGACGCGCATGGCCACCAGGACACCGAGACTCGTACTGGCGGCGCAGGCGACCGACGCGAGGGTGAAGATCGCGATAGCGGACAGGAACACCGGGCGCGCACCAAAGCGCGCGGTCAGCCAGCCACTGAGCGGGATCAGCACCGCGAGGGTCAGCAGGTACGCGGTGTGATGACGAGACCGACGGGGTCGTCGGCGGCACTCCCAGCGCGGTGCCGATCCGCGGCGCCGCGGTCGACACGATGGTGCCGTCCAGGTTCTCCATAAAGAAGCAGCCGGCGACCAGGAGAGCGGTCGCGCGGTGGCGTGAATCAATCATGGATCTAGACTCGCTGACACCACTACTGCGCACTAGTTCCGATATGTACAGTCAGGATTGCGCCCGATGCAACTGCCAGACATGAACCTGCTTCCGGCGCTGGACGCGTTGCTTCGGGAGGCGAGCGTCACCGGCGCGGCCGCCCAGCTCAGCGTGTCCGCGTCCGCGATGAGTCGCACCCTGAGCCGGCTCCGCCGGGTGGTCGGCGATCCCCTGCTCGTGCCGTCCGGGCGTGGTCTGACGCTGACCCCGCGGGCCTGCGAGCTGCGGCCGCGGGTGGAGGCCGCGCTGGCCGGTGCGATGGCCGCGCTGCAGCCGCGCTGGGAGGTCGCCATGGCGGACGTACGGCGGGATTTCGCGATCCGGACGAACGAACGACGCGGTCGCGATTGGCGTCGGGGCGGCGCTCAGCGGGTATGCGGCGCGGGAGGCTCCGGGCGTTCGGCTGCGGATCCTGCCGGAGGGCGACGAGAATCCGGTTGACCTGCGGGATCGGATCGACCTGGACATTGGGGCGCTGCCGGACCTGCCGCACGACGTACGCAGCAGCGACCTTGGCGAGCACCACATCGTGGCCGTCGCGCGGGCTGGCACGTCGTACGCGAAGGATCCTTTGACAGTGGCCCGGTTCGCTGAGATTCCGCACGTCACGGTGTCTCGCCGCGGCCGCATGCACAGTGTTGTCGACGAGGTGCTGGCTGCTCAAAACCTCAGCCGCCGGGTGCTGGCCACCGTTCCGACAGCGAGTGCGGCCTGTTTCTTCGCGCTGGAATCGGACGTGCTGGCGCTGGTGTCGTCGGAATTCGCCGTACGGGCGGCGGCCGCCATGCCGTTGGTCGTGATGGACATCCCGCTCGACCTGCCGACCGTACGGCTCAGCCAGGCCTGGCACCTGCGGTTGGACGCCGATCCCGCGCATCGATGGTTGCGGGAGACGGTCGCGAGGATCGTTCGGCAGAGTGCCCCGAACAGTGCCCCAGACCAAGCGACCTCGGTGTCCGGCTGACGTCTCTGCGTACGATTGGGCCATGGCCGACGGTGAGTACGAGCGGGACCAGACCTATCTCCGAACGCGCATCACCGCCGACGGGCGGGACGGTTTTCCGGTGGAGCCTGGGCGTTATCGGTTGGTCGTCGCGCGCGCTTGCCCGTAGGCGAACAGGGCCGCGATCGTCCGCCGGCTGCTCGGCCTGGAAGACGCGCTGTCGCTGGCGATGGCCGGGCCGACGCACGACGAACGGAGCTGGAGTTTCGACCTCGACCCGGGCGGCCGCGATCCGGTGCTAGGGCGCGTCTCCTCATCCACCTGGAATGAGGAGACACGCCCTGGGCATCGAGCGGCTGCAGGAGGCGTTCTTCGCCAGGGATCCGCACTACCGCAAGGGAATCACCGTGCCGGCGATCGTGGACGTGCCGACCGGCCAGGTGGGTGACCAACGACTTCGCCCAGATAACACTGGATCTTTCCAGCGAATGGACCGCTTTTCAGCGACCGGGCGCGCCGGCTCTCTATCCGGAGCCGCTCCGCGAAGAGATCGACGAAGTCGCCGGGAAGGTGTTCACCGACGTCAACAACGGCGTTTATCAGTGCGGTTTTGCCAGCACACAAAAGGCATACGAGGAGGCGTATGACAAACTCTTCGCACGTTTGGACTGGTTGTCCGAGCGCCTCACCGACCAGCGCTATCTCGTCGGGGACACCATTACCGAGGCCGATGTGCGGCTTTTCACCACGTTGGCAAGGTTCGACGCCGTGTATCACGGCCATTTCAAGTGTAACCGGCAGAAACTCGCCGAGATGCCGGTTCTGTGGGCGTACGCGCGAGATTTGTTCCAGACTCCGGGCTTCGGTGACACCATTGATTTCGAGCAGATCAAACAGCACTATTACGAGGTCCATCTGACCATCAATCCGACCGGGATCGTCCCGGTCGGGCCGGACGTGTCGACCTGGGCGACTCCGCACCACCGCGAACGCCTCTGCGGCCGCCCGTTCGGCGACGGCACGCCACCGAGACCGCCGCCCGAACCTGAGCGAGTGGGCTGAAACCCATCCGGACGGGGGCCGATGACGAACGTCTGGGTGTGCGGATGACACGTCGATCGGCGCTGCGGTCTTTTCTCAGCGCCGCCCTGTTAGCTCCCACGGCCGGCTGCACGGTCGCGTCGGCCACCCGCTCGCCGGGGGTGCCCACGGCCGTACCGCTGCGCTATGGACCCGATCCGTCGCAGGTCCTTGACCTGCACCTTCCGGCTGGTACGAGCCGATCACTGCCGGTCGTGGTGGTCATCCACGGTGGCTACTGGAGCGACGCGTACGGCAAGGACCTCGGCGACCCGCTCGCGGTCGACCTGGCCAATCGCGGCTATGCGGCGGTGAACATCGAATACCGCCGGCTAGGCAGCGGCGGTGGGTGGCCGGCGACCCTCACGGACGTGGCTGCCGCCATCGACAGCCTGGACACCGTCGTACGACCGGCCGCCCACGACCGCCTCGACCTGACCCGGGTGGTCGCGCTCGGCCACTCGGCCGGCGGCCAGCTGGCCGTGTGGGCCGCCGCCCGACCGGGTTTTCCTTCGTCCGCACCAGGTTCTGGCCCGAAGGTGCGGCTGCGGGCGGCGATCAGCCAGGCCGGCGTGGTCGATCTGATCACCGGCGCCCCCACCAGCAGCTCGGCGGGGGAGCGGTGCAGGCGTTGCTCGGCGGCTCTCCGGAGGCGGTCCCCGAGCGGTACACGCTGGCGTCCCCGTCCGAACGAATCCCGGTCGGGGTGCCGATTTCGTTGGTGCACGGGGACATTGACAGCATCGTGCCGATCGAGCAAAGCGAGCGCTATGCCGCCAAGGCCCAGGCAGCCGGCGACAAAGTCACTTTCGTGAAGGTGTCAGACGCAGACCATTTCGCCATGATTAACCCCAAAACACCGGCCTGGCAGCGGTGTGTCGAACAGTTGGGCCGGCTGATTTAGGCGAGCGTGAAGCGGCGCTGCCAGGCGTCGATGACCAGGACCGTACGCATGCCGACGCTGGTGTAGAGGCCGAGCGCCGGAGTCACGTTGTTGGCGTCGACGTGCAAAATCGTGCCCTTTCGGCCGCGTGCGGCATCTGCCGCGAAGGCGGTCACCAGCAGCAGCCGGCCGAGTCCGAGGCCGCGGTATTTCGGCCGTACGCCCAAAGTCGCGACATAACCGCAGTCCTCGTCCTCGACGAACAGGTCGCTGCCGATGACGACCGCGGCGGGCTCGTCGTCGAGCCGGGCCACTTGCAGCTGCGTCCAGTCATGGGTGCTGGAGGACTCGTGGTGGGCGTACCAGCGCTCGTACGGGATCGGGACGAAGTCGTGGTGGTCGGCGAAGGACTCCTGGTGGATCAGGTACGCCTCGCGGCGGGCCCGGTCCGTGGTGCCGTCGTGCAGGGTGCAGCCGGGCGGCGGTTCGGGCGCCGCGCCGGTGTCGTTGAAAGCTGTGCCCTCGAAGTCGATCCGCTGCCGGTGATAGCTGGTGGAGGGGCTGAAGCCGTGCCGCTGCGCGAACGCGCGTTTGGTGTCGTCCGCGCGGTGAATGCCCACGTCGACCAGGCCGCCTGGGTGCCCCAGCTCGGTGGCAATTTCGCCGGCCCTGTCCTGCACGGCCGTCCAGAGGAGGTCGGCGACCTCGGCGTCGCCCATCCGGGCATTCACCTCGGCCAGGAAAATGTCACTGCCGCCCTTGCTGTGGACCATCGCGTGGCCGACCAGCTGACCAGCCGCGTCACGTACCAGCCAGCCGTCCTTGGTCAGGTCGAACTCGGCCGAGGCCAGGTCGTCGACCACGTCCGCAAGGGCCACATCCGGTGCGCCGAGCACGGCGGTGTCGTACGCGGCGATGAGGTCATAAATCTCGTGGGCGTTGTCGGGCGTGGGCCGGCTGACGGTGTACTTGTCCATGACCTCGATTCTGCTGAATTCCGGTGCCGGCCGCCGCTCAATTTTGGCCGCCGGCAGCGACCTCCTCGTCCTGGGGAATCGGGTGGAAACATCGAAAGAGATGCTCCGCGTCGCCGTCGGAAGTGTCCTGCTGGGGAGCCGGCATTTCGTTGGCGCAGGTGGCATCCGCGCCCAACGTGCCGCTGTAGCGCAGGGAGTCGCGGCGGCTGACGGGTTCGGGACAGGCACGGGTGTCTCTCCTACGGGATCATTTCTGGCATCAGATGTCCCACATCCCATGTCCAACGGTTAGGGTGGAGGCTAGGACGGCTCGTTGCCGGGGTCAAGAGGGGGTGCGGTCAGATGACGGCGAGGTTTCCCGATGCGCGTACGGACGGGACCCGGCGCGGCGCGGCGGCACCGGGTCGGCCGGGCGGTTGAGGTGCAGGAAGCGGTCAAACAGATCATTCTGGACCGTCGACTGGGCGCCGGTGATCCGCTGCCCACCGAGTTCGAGCTGATGGAGTCGCTCGGTGCCGGCCGGAACTCGGTCCGGGAGGCGCTGAAGGCCCTGCAGGCCGTCGGCATCGTGGAAATCCGGCACGGTTTCGGCATGTTCGTCGGCGAGATGACACTCAGCGGCCTGGTGGACGAACTCACCTTTCACAGCAGGATGACGCTGCCGGAGGGGGCCGCCCAGCTCGGGCACCTGATGGAGATCCGCGAGGTGCTCGAGGTCGGACTCGTACGGCGGCTTATCGAGCGGCATCCGGACGCGGATCTGGCGCCGGTCACCGAGGTCATCGACCGGATGGCGGCCGAAGCGCTGGCCGGAGCGGTGTCGGCGCAGACCGACCGGCTCTTCCACGAGGTGCTCTACCGGCCCCTCGGTAACCCGTTGGTCGGCCAGCTGCTCGGCGCCTTTTGGGACGTTTACTACCAGTTACGGGACCATCTCGGCGCCCCCGCACGACGAGACGCCGGCCGGGGTCGTTCGGCGGCACCGCGACATCTATCTCGCGGTGGTCGCCGCCGACGGACCGGCCGCGGCGGTCGCGATGCGGGCACATTTCGACAGCATCCGGACCCGGCTGGCCCGGTTGCGGCAACAAGGGTGACGCGGGACTTCAGATGCGCAGCAGGACCTTGCCGACGTTCGTACGTTCCTGCAGCGCCCGATGCGCCTGGGCGACATCATCCAGCGCGTACACCTGCCCGACCACTGGCGTGATCAGACCAGCCGCCGCGTCCGCGAGCGCGCGCTTGGTGAAACGTACGGCCTCCGCGGCCGTGACCTGCGCTTCCGCGATGCCAGTGAGCGTGATGTTCCGCTCCCGAGCGCGTTCGGGATCAGCGGCGGTGAAACTGCCGGCCGGCGTACCGTGCGCGGAGAACCGGCCGCCGGCCGCGACGATTTCGAAGGCCGCCTGTCCGAGCGGTCCGCCAGCGCCGTCGAAGACCACGGCTGGCTGGTCAAGGTGGTCGGTCCAGCCCGGCTCGGAGTAGTCGACGGCGGCACCCGCGCCCCACTTCGTCACCATTTCCAGCTTCGCCGCCCCGCGGGCCGCGCCGATGACGTGGGCGCCGGCATTCCTGGCGAGTTGGACGAGCAGGATGCCCAGCCCGCCGGCGGCCGCGACCACCAGCACGGTCTCGCCCTCGTGAATGCCGACCTTCTCCCGCAGCGCGTACGCGGTGAGGCCGTCGTGCAGCAGCGACGCCGCGTCACGCTCATCCAGCCCAACCGGGACCTCGACCAGTATCGCCGCGTCTACCAGCGCCTTTTCGGCGTACCCGCCCCAGTTCTTGGTCCGGCTGGCGACCGACCGGCCGATCAGACCGGGGTCGACCCCGGCACCGACCGCGGCCACCGTGCCGGCGATCGCACCGCCGGGAACGTACGGCGGACGCAGCGGGAAATACTCTTGGCCGGCACCGCCTCGCAGCGTGGTGTCGAGAAAAATGATGTCCGCGTACGACACCTGAACAACCGCTTCGCCGGGACCTGGAACCGGCTCCGGCACATCGGTGCTGACCAGCACCTCCGGGCCGCCGAACTCCGTCACCTGGATGGCGCGCATGGCATCTCTCTTCGCTCGTTGAGGCTTCAGTCTTCAACCTCAAGCAAGTCTGAGGTCATGCCCAACGCTCGACGTCCTACGGCGCAGCCGAGGTGGCCAGCTGCGGCATCCCTCACCCCCATCCCTCCGGCTCGGTCACCGGGCGAGCGTCGGCGGCCGGCTGGTCGAGGGTGTGGCGCTCGTATTGAGTGGACAGCACGATGTACGTACGCAGTTCGCCGTGCTCGCCGAGTTGTTCTTGAAATCCCTCGAAATGTCGCAATGACGCGGCGCGCACTTTCAGCATCGCGCAGGCGTCGCCACTGAGCTTGTGGATTTCCACGATTTCCGGGAAATCTGCGGCCTTACCGGTTTTGAGCAGACACCGGCCGTGTGTGCAGCGGATCTGGATGAAAGCGGCCAGCGGGACGCCGGCCCTGGCCGGATCGAGCCGGGCCTGGTATCCGGTGATCACGCCGGTTTCCTCCAGTCGGCGGACCCGTTCGGCGACCGCGGGCGAGGACAAGTTCACCCGGCGGGCGAGCTGGTTGTACGACAGTCGGCCGTCCTCCTGCAGCTCACGCAGGATGTGCCAGTCCACGTCGTCCAGCGGTCGGTTCGGCTGCAAGGTCATCCGGGCCAAACTCCTTCCGATCGATAACCAGAATAGCGCTAACGCCTTTCGCTAGCCCTTCTTGAGAAAGCCTGTGCCTTTTTAGTCTGAGAACATGAAAATTCCCGGACGTACGGCTGGGCCGCGGCGACGGACCTTCGCCGCGTTGTTCGCCGGTGTCGTGCTGATAAATGCCGCGATGTCGACCACCAGCGCGGCCGGCACCCTGGTCTTTCGCGACGGTGGCCGGCGCCGGCTGGGGTGGCGCGCCGAGCGCCGCCGCGGTCGCTGTACGGCGGTGGGCGCGATCGCGCTGACGGCGGTGACCGCGCGGCGCGGCCGGCGTACCAGCTTGCTCGCCGGGTACGCGGCTGGCGTGCTCGGAGCGGTGTTGGCCCTGGTCGGCGTGTGCTGGCCGGCACCGATCGCCTTGCTGGTCGGGATGTTCCTGCTCGGGATGGCGAACGCCGGCGCGCTGCTGTCGCGGTATGCGGCCGCCGAGTGGTACGCACCAGAGCGTCGCGGGTTCGTGTTGGGCGCGATCGTGTGGGCCGGTGCGATCGGGGGCGGTCGGCGGCCCGCTGTTGCTGGCACCGTTGGCGCGGCTGGTGGGCGGTGCCGGGTGGCCGCCGCTGGCCGGCGCCTTCGTGCTGGCGGTGCTCGCGACCGCCGGCGCGGTAGCGGCCGCGCTGGTAGTGGCGTACCGGCCGCCACCGGTGCCGACGGTGACACTTTTCGGCACTGGTACGCCCATCCATCGGTTGCTGGGCCAGCCGCACGTGAAGGTCGCGATGGCGAGCGAGCATGCTGACGGCCCAGGTGGTGATGGTGGCGATCATGACCGCGGCGCCGCTGGACATGCACATGCATGGCGATGGTTTGGGTTTGGTGGGCATGGTTTTGAGCGTGCACACCTTCGGGATGTTCGCGCTGGCACCGCTTTCGGGGTGGCTGACGGACCGTTTTGGTGGCGCACGGGTGATCGCGGCCAGCCTGGTGACCCTTGCCGCGTCCGCGCTCTTGGTGGTCACCAGCACCGTCGAGGGCTGGCCTGGGCTGCCGATTTCGTTGTTCCTGCTGGGATACGGGTGGAATCTGGCATTTGTCGGCGGCAGCGGCCTGCTGGTCCGAGGCCGGGTCCAAGCGGACCAGGCCCGGGTGGAAGGCCTGGTCGAGGCCATTTCGTGGGGCGCCGCGGCGATCGCCACCCTGGGCTCCACCGGAGTGCTCGCGGCCGGCGGATATGTGTTGCTTTCGCCACTGGCCGCCGCGTTGTTGATTGTTCCGGCGGCATTTCTGCTGTTGTTTCAACCGCAAATGGTCCGTACCATCAAGACCTCTCAAGATCGCGGCCAGCAAACAAAAAACCGAATAGGCTGTAACGCGGTGACCGAATGGTCGGGGGCCTGGATGTCTGGTGCTATCCGGGCGCCCGAACGGCGCAGGTCTCCGGCTGTTCCGGTGAAGCGACAGGGACTTGCGCCCGGTGATGATGGATGCTGTGCGTGTCGTAGAGGTGTGGTGGAACGCTCTGGAAGAACCGGATTCCCGATGGCTGCGGCTGGTCGAGGACTCCGGTCGCTGGGGCGTGTTGCTCAGCGCGACACACCAGGCGGACCAGGACGACAGTGTGGATCACGACGACCTGGGCCTCTCTGGGTGTCCCGCGACGAGGATGAGGCCCGGGAGCGGCTGCGTTACCTGCTCGATGCCTGCCCCGCCCCGCATGGCTGGCGGCTCGCCGAGGTGGACTCCTTCCGCAAATAACGGCTGATCGTACGCGACCGAAAGTGCCGTGTACGCAGTGCCCAAAGGCCCTCCTGGAACAGGCGTTTGCACCCTGCTGCCAGGGATTTCTCTTCCGTACGGTCAAAGGATCGGTGGGAGGGGGATGTGGTGGCGGACCGTAACCCGGTGGTGGTCGGGGTGGACTCGGCCGCCCATCAGTTGGCGGCGGTCGGCTGGGGTGCGACCGAGGCGGTCAGCCGCGGGGCGGAGCTGCGGCTGGTCCGCAACGCGCCGCCGGAGCTGGCCAGCGCGGCATTGTCGACGAATCCGCATAGCGACCGGCATATCGCCCGGGCCGCGCGGCATTTGCTGGCGAACGCGCAGGCGTACGCGCTGGCCGTGGCGCCGAGTGTACGAGTCTCGACGGTGCTGCCGGAGGGGTCGGCGATCCGCCACCTCGAGGCCGCGATCGGGACGCCGTCCCTGGTGGTTGTCGGCCAGCCGGACAGAGATCGGCTGGGCGGTTCACAGTTTGCGTCCACCGGGCTCGCGCTGATGGGTTGTACGACGTGCCCAGCGGTGGTGGTGCGGACCAAGGCGGACTGGCGGCGCCCGTCGGACGCGCCGGTGGTGATCGGGCTGGACGACGACTTTCCGCCCGGTGTCACCGAAGACGTGCTGGAGTTCGGCTTTCAGTCCGCGCTGCGAACAAAAGCGCCGCTGGTGGCGGTCGAAGCCGGTGAGAACCACGAAACCACCGCGAGACTGCGGGCTTGCTGGCGCCAATATCCGGATATCCGGGTGTGCCGCCATATTGTCGGGGATCACACCAGCCGGGCCTTGATCGACTGGACACGCAGTGCCCGGCTGCTCGTGCTGGGGTGTCACCGGGAGGACGATCTCGGCCTGCTGACACCAGGAGCGGCGACTCGTACGTCCGTCGACTTCGCGCGCTGCCCGACCGTTCTGGTCAGGAGTCGTACCAAAAATGGCGCTCTTCAGAAGGATATGCGTTGAGGAGATAGGATGTTCTGGATCGCTCTCATGGTGGCCGCCGGCCTCTTCGCCGTGCTGGCATTGGTCTGGACATATCTGGACGGCGCCCGCAGATTTGACCGTACGATCGCGCAAACCCCGGATCGCCAGGAGAATGTTGGGAAAACGTCGGCCTCGGCGGCATCTCGCCGGCACCGCCGAGGTGCCTGATTAGCTGGACATTCACGTCCCACGGTCACCAAGTCGCCACTACCTGCTGCACAGGTTCGTTCCGCCTGCCAGACTGACATCTTCGCGGGACCGGTGATCAGGGGCGGTGTCTCATGAGCGAGCCCAGCGTGCACCATCTGGTGGACGCCGTCGCGGGCGTGGTGGGCGAGGATGACCTTCCAGACCTGTTAAGGAAAGTGGTCGACAGCGCGCGGGCGCTGGTGTCCGCGCGGTTTGGCGGCTTGGGCGTGCTGGCCCCGGACGGGAGTCTCGCCGAGTTCATTCATTCCGGTGCGGACTACCGGATGGGCACCTTCGAGGCCGAGCTCGGAAACACGTTGGACCATCCCACCATTGCAGGGTTCCCGCCGGCCCATCCGCTGTTGGAATCCCCGCTGGTCGTGCCGGTCACCACCGGCGACAGTGTCTTCGGAAATCTTTACCTGGCCGCGAAAACCGACGGCACCGCGTTCACCTCGGCTGATCAGGCCATGATGGGGATGTTCGCGACGGCGGCCGGCTCGGCCATCCAGTGCGCGCTCCGGCGCGCCGACCTCGATCGTCGTGAGCAGTGGCTGGAGGCGTCCCATCTGGTGACCACGGCCATGTTGGCCGGCAAGGGCCCGTCGATGGCGATGCGGTTGATCGCCGAGCGGGCCCGGAAGGTGGCCGGTGCACCGGCCGCGGCGATCACCCGGCCGAATGCCGCCCGCACCGAGCTGATCTTCGAGATCGTCGATCTGGGTGTCGATCTGGGCGTGCCGGTGCTGGGCATCACCGTGCCGATCGAGGGCAGCTCGACGGGGCTGGCGTTCACCACCGGCCGGCGGGTTCTCGTACGTGGTTATGGCGGCCACGTCGTCGCCAAGGAAGCGGCGGCCCGTGCGCGCCTGCCTACGGCGGTCACCGACCTTGACTCGGCCGTCTGCATTCCGCTGGTGGCCGGCGACGAGCCGATCGGTGTCCTCACCGTCGCCCGGTTCAGCGGTCAGCAGCCGTTCACCGAGCGGGAAGCGGACCTCGCCGAGATGTTCGCCAACGACGCCGCGCTCGCGGTTGAGTTCGCCCGCGCCGAGGACGACCGGCGCCGGCTCGCCGTGCTGGAGGACCGTGACCGGATCGCCCGCGACCTGCACGACTTGGTGATCCAGCGGCTGTTCGCGATCGGGCTCGGGCTGGAAGGGATCAGCAAACTCATCATGCGCCCGGAGGTGGCCGCCCGGATGACCGGTTTCGTCCGCGACATCGATCGGACCATGGACGACCTGCGGGCCAGTATCTTCTCGTTGCAGGAATCGGTACGCCGGCCGGACAGCCTGCGGTCCGAGCTGCTGCGGCTGGCTCTGGAGGCGGCCGCCGCGTGCTCGGCTTCGAGCCGCGACTGGATTTCGACGGCCCGGTCGACTCGGTGGTGCTCGCGGACGTACGTGCCGACCTCATCGCCGCGCTGCGGGAGGCGCTGACCAACATCGCGCGGCACGCCGGCGCCACCGCCGTGCTGGTGGAGGTGTCGGTGGACCGCGCCGGGCAGCACCTGACTATGGTCGTCGACGACAACGGGGTGGGAATTCCCGAGCAGCGGCACCGCAGCAGCGGCCTCGCCAACCTGGCTGATCGCGCCGCGAGGCACGGCGGGGACTTCTCCGCGACCCAGGTGCCGGCCGGCGGCACCCGGGTGGTCTGGACCGCGGCGATTCCCAGCACCACACCGGCACTGGCCACCCGAGGGCGGAATTCATGACGATTTCGGTGTTCCTGCTGGACGATCACGACGTCGTACGCACCGGCCTGCGGATGGTGTTGGAAGCCGAGCCGGATTTGCGGGTGACCGGCGAGGCGGGCACCGCGGCCGAGGCACTGCCCGGGTGCCGGCGGTGAGACCAGATGTCGCGATTTTGGACGTACGGCTGCCGGACGGCGAGGGCATCAGCGTCTGCCGGGAGATCCGCAGCAGTGTCACGCCACCGCCAGCCTGTTTGATGCTTACGTCCTTTTCCGACGATGACGCGCTTTTCGGCGCGATCATGGCGGGAGCGGCTGGCTACATCCTGAAGAAGGTTTCCGGAAACGACCTGGTTTCCGCGGTGCGTACGGTCGCGGGCCGGCGGCTCGCTGCTGGACTCGCACCTGACCACGTCGGTGCTGCGGATGCTGCGCGGCGAGGATGGCCCGGCGGATCCGCGCTATGACCTGCTGAGCCCGCAGGAGCGCCGGGTGCTGGACCTGATCGCGGACGGACTGAGCAACCGGCAGATCGGCGCGAGCCTGCATCTTGCCGAGAAGACCGTGAAAAACTACGTTTCCTCGCTGTTGCACAAACTGGGTTTCGCGAGGCGTACGGAGGCGGCCGTCTACGCGGCCGGCGTCACCACCCGAAAAAACGGCGACGCCTGGGGGTAAATCTGCTATTCGACGGTCACGCTCTTGGCGAGGTTGCGCGGCCGGTCGACTTCCCGGCCGAGTTCTTTGGCCCACGCCCACGCGAACACCTGCAGGGCCACCGAGGACAGCAGCGGGTCGAGCTGTGGTTCGCCGGATGGCACCCGGATGACCTCGTCGCAAAGCCCGGCTGGTAGGTCGGCTGAGGTCACCGCGATGACCGGGCCGCCGCGGGCCTTGATCTCCTCGACAGTGGAGATGTTGCGGGGGAGCAGGTCGTCATCCGGAATCACCGCGACGGTGGGCATTTGCGGGGGGTAATCAGTGCGAGCGGGCCGTGCTTGAGCTCGCCGGCCTGATAGGCCTCGGCATGCAGGTACGAGATTTCCTTGAGTTTCTGGGCGCCCTCCCGGGCCACTGGCCAGCCGCGTACTCGGCCGACATAGAATAGGTGGCGGGCGTCCCGATAGCGCCGGACGATCGCGGTGATGTGGTCCTCCTGCTTCAAAACTGTCTCGATCTGACCCGGGAGTTGGCGCAACGCGCCGATCAGGCGTTCCGCGCGGGCCGCCGGCAGGTCCCGGACCCGGCCCAGCTTCAAGCCCATCAAAGCGAAGGCGACCACCATCGTGGTGAAGGACTTGGTGGCCGCTACCGAGACCTCCGGCCCCGCGTGCAGGAAAACCCCGGCGCCGCAGGCCCGGGCGATGCTGCTGCTGGCATTGTTGACCGCACCGACCACGGTGGCGCCTTTGCGCTGTAGCTCGCGGACAGCGGCGAGCGTGTCATGCGTTTCGCCGGATTGGCTGACCGCTACGTAAAGCGTGTCGGGGTCGACAATCGGGTTCCGGTAACGAAATTCCGAGGCTGGCTCGGCGTCGGCCGGAATGCGGGCCAGCTCCTCCACCAGGTTCGCGCCGATTTGGCCGGCATAGTAAGCGGAACCGCAGCCGACGAAGGTGACGCGCTGGATCTTGCGACAGTCCCGTGGTTCCAGCCGCAGGCCGTCCAACCGGGCGGTCGCCGCCGCGTCGTCCAGCCGACCTCGGGTGCACCGGTCCACCGCTTCGACCTGTTCGTGCATTTCCTTGTGCATGAAGTCGGAGTGCTCGCCGAGTTCGTAATCCTCTTCGGGCGCTTCGATGACGGTCGGCATTTTGGTGGTACGCCGGTCGTCCAGGGTGCCGGTGCGAAACTCGTCGGCTCGTACGACCGCGATTTCGTCGTCGTCGAGATAGACCACCCGCTGGGTGTAGCGCACCAGTGCGGCGGTGTCGGACGCGACGATCATTTCCCGGTCACCGATGCCCAGCACCACCGGACTGCCGCGCCGGGCGGCGACGATCTCGCCGGGCCGCTGGGCATCGAGCACCAGCAACCCAAAAGTGCCCTGGACCTGCCGCAGAGCCTCCCGGACGGCACTTTCGAGGGTGTCAGCCGAGCTGAGGGCGACAAGGTGCGCCAGCACCTCGCTATCGGTCTCGGACATCAGCCGTACGCCGGCGCGTACCAGCCGGGCCCGCAGGTCGGTGGCGTTGTCCAACACTCCATTGTGGACAACCGCGATCCGGCCGCTGTTGTCGGTGTGCGGATGGGCGTTCGCGTCGGTGGGCGCGCCGTGGGTGCCCCCAGCGGGTGTGCGCGATGCCGACGGTGGCCGGTGGATCGGTGGGCATCAGTCGGCGTAATTGCACGACGCGGCCGGCCGTGCGGTGCACTTCGAGGCGCTGATTTTCCACCAGCGCGACTCCGGCCGAGTCATATCCGCGGTATTCCAGCCGCTGCAGCCCGTCCAGCAGGACGGGGGCGGCCGCGCGATAACCTACGTAACCGACGATTCCGCACATGAGACCGCGTTCCCTTCGTTGCCAACGTCTTTGTCGTCTTCTTCGACCAGCCGCTCGGTCTTGGCCCACGAGTTGCGTCCGGTGAGGTGCCGGCCCAGAGCCCGCCAGGTGGCCGCGATCCCGATCACCAGGAAACCATAGGCGAGGCCCACCAGCAGGGTCCGACCGAGCGGCTCGTCGGCGTTCTGGATCCGATGTACCAGACCCCAGACCACGCCTGGGAAAATCAGCGCGGCCAACCAGATCGCGATCGACAGCGGCCCGGAAGGGCCAGTCGCCACGAAACCGTCGAAGTCATAGCCGGTGGCCAGGCCCGCGGCGGTCAGTGCGGCAAGGCCGAGCACCAACAGCGACACCGGCGCGATCAGCCACGGCGCCAACAGATAGTAAAGAAATTCCAGCAGTGCCAGCGACGACACTGTGGGAGTGCCGATTAGTTTTGGTACGTAACGCAAACACTGCAGGTTCCCCTGGGCCCAACGGGCCCGCTGGCGGACCATTCGGCTGACGTCGACCAGGCCCTGTTGGGTGATGGTCGCCTTGCTGGCGTACCGAATCCGGTGGCCGGCCAAATGCATGCGCAAACCCAACTCCAGATCCTCGACCAGGCACGAGGACCAGGGCGCGTCGCCGAGGGTGGCGAGACTGCGTAACCGGACGAACTGGCCGTTGCCGCCCAATTCCGCGCTGCCCACGCTGTCCCGGAGAATTTGCGAAGCGTTCGCTATACAGCTGAATTCGAGATCTTGCAGGAATGCCAGCAGTCGATCTCGGTTGTGAATGCGTACGCGGGACTGAACACCGCCGACCGCGGGATCCGCGAAATAGCTGGCCACCTCGCCGAGCATGCCGGACACCCCGCGACCGTCGCCGTCGATAACTCCGACAATGAGACGGTCGAAGATGCCCTCGCGGCGCGCGGTGTCGCGGATAAATGTGTAGGCCGCATTCAGCGCTTCACCTTTGCCCTTACGGGCATTTGGTGGTTCACGCCGAAGGACATAAAGGCGTGGATCGTCAATGGTGGCAAGAACTTCCGGTGTCCGGTCGTCTGAACCGTCGTCCACGACGAGCACCCGGACTGGTGTTCTCGGTTCCTCGAGAGCGAGCGCGGCTCGTACTGTGGCGGCCACCACACGCTCTTCGTTCAGGGCCGGAACGACGATCCAGAAAGGGACGGAATTGCCGTTGTGGTCGGAAATCGCCGCCGGCCGCGGCCGCCACCAGGTAAATATCGCGAGGACGAGGTTGTAACACGGCCACAACAGCAGTAGGACGAGCATCAAGCTCGCCCAGTTCGTGCTGTCACGCACGATGTGCCCCCTCTCGGCGTATTGCCACCAGCTGGAACCAAACCCGGCGCGCGAACAGCAACATCGCCAACACCAGAAGCAGTTCTCCGAGCACGCCCAGTGCGCTTTCGCCGAAGTACGAGATGCCGATGATGCCGGCGGCCACCGAGACATTCCCAGTGCGGCAGAAAGACATGACGAATCTCCGTTGGTCTCGTACTTTTGTTTGGCTGTGCGGCACTTTTTCCTGAGCGGCTGACCGAAAGGCGGATATCCGGCCGTTTTCAGGGCAGCGGCGAGTAGCCCCCCGCGGGGAACCATAGCTTCGATGTCACGTCTTGGAAACAGGACTAGTCAAATAGAGCCGTTGGTCCTACCGGGCTCGCCGGATCGGCCACTGTTCGAATGAGCTCCCGACTGTGAGGCTGTGCGCCGGGGGCTGGTAGCGCTTGCACGGAGGAGATTTCCTCTCCAGGCAGAGCGAAGGCGACAAAGACATCAGGTCGACAGCGGCCGTTCGCCGAATGCTGCCCGGAATGGAGTTTATTCGTGCAAGCGAAAGTGCAGATTCACAGTGTTGGGGGCAACACCGCTGGGCTGCCGGAGATTTTCCTGGTGGCCGGCACCAGGCCCGAGTCGATCAAGCTGGCGCCGGTCGCCGCGGCGATCCGCCGAACCGGACGAATGCGACCAGTCATGGTCGCTTCCGGGCAACATCCGACCATGGTGCCCCAAGCACTTGAGGCATTCGATCTCATTCCGGACCACACCCTTTCGGTCAACCGCCAATCGGGGACCCAGGCCGAGTTGTGCGGCCAGTTGATGTCGGAGCTGGACGGTTTGTGGAAACCCGACAGCCGGCCGCGGTGGTGGTTCAAGGGGACACCACCACTACCTTGGCCGGTGCATTGGGGGCGTTCTGGCGGCGAATTCCGGTCGTTCACCTGGAAGCGGGCCTGCGTTCGTACGATCTCACCTCGCCCTTTCCCGAAGAGGCAAATCGCAAGCTGGTCGGTCAGGTGGCGGCGCTGCATTTAACGCCGACAGCGGTGGCGGCCGCGAACCTGGCTGCGGAGGGAATTGCCAGCGAACGCGTGTTGACCGTCGGAAACACGGTTGTCGATGCGGTCCTGGAGGTCGCCGGTAAATGCCGCCCCTATCAGGACAGCCGGTTGGCCGCGGTCGATGCGGAAGTGCGTGCCGGCCGTCGCCGGCTGGTGCTCGTCACCGTGCACCGGCGCGAGTCGTGGGGCGAGCCGATGGAACGGGTGCTGCGTGCGGTGGCGGAGATCGTGCTGACCCATCCCGATATCGAGGTGGTGTTGCCGGCGCATCCGAATCCGGCGGTTTTCGGGCAGGTTCAGGAGATTCTCGGCCAGCTCGACCGGATCACCGTGACCGAGCCATTGAGTTATTCAGATCTTGCCCGGGTGCTGTCGGTGGCCACCCTGGTTTTGTCGGACTCCGGCGGAATTCAGGAGGAGGCTCCGAGTTTCGGGGTGCCGGTGCTGGTTCTACGGGACGTGACCGAGCGCATGGAAGCGGTCGACGCGGGGGTGTGCGCGGTTGGTGGGTACGGACCGGCCGCTGATCGTCGCGCAGGCGCATCGGCTGTTGACCGATGAAACGGCCCGGCAGTCGATGGCCGCGGTCGGGAACCCGTTCGGCGACGGGCTCGCCGCCGAACGTACCGAACAGGCGCTCGGCTGGCTGATTGGCCTACAGGCCGAACGGCCGGCGGATTTCACGTCCCTCACAGGAAAAGACACGGCGGCCGGACAGGGCCTCGATGGTGGCGTCGCGATGGACGCGCAGGCAGTGGCCTGAATCCATCGGGCCGACGCAACTCACGGAGAGAAGCAGAGATGAAAGGCATCGTCCGGAAACACCGGGTAGGGTAGCGATCGGCATCGTCGCGATGAGCGCGGTCGCGCTGATGGTGACCACGCTGACCGGAGCCAACGCGTCGGCGACCGCCGACCGGAAAACAACGCCGGCGGCGCCGTCCGGCCAGGAGACCACCCAGTCACTGCCGGCCCCACCCCGCCCAGCTGCGGTAAAGCCGGCCACTGCAAATCCCATCCCCAAGCGGTCGAACCAGCCGCGGCTGGCCGTTCATCCGGCCGCTTTCGGCGCTGGGAAGGCTCAGGTGGCCACTGCGGCGGCGACCGCGGCCACCACGTCCGGCGGCGCGGCCCCTGGCGCCAGTACGACGCAGAAGACACTGATTCTTTATGACAGCACCGGACAGTGGGGCTGGCTGGGGGAGGCGTACGCGGTCAACGCCGCGAACCTGGTTTCCCATGGCAGCCCGTACGTGATGCAGCCGGTCAGCAAATACACGGCCGGCCAGATGGCCGCCTACACCGGTGTCATCTACATCGGCTCGACGTACGACGAGCCGGTGCCGTTGGCATTCCTGGACGACGTGCTCAGCGGTAGCCGGCCGGTGTTGTGGATGAACGACAACATCTGGCAGTTGACCGCGCGGGCCGCCGACTTCGGCACGCAGTACGGCTGGAACTGGCAGCAGTTCGACTTCGCCACCACACCCATCGTCACGTACAAAGGCGTTGCCCTGCAACGGGATCCCCTCGCCGCGCCGTCGGGGCTGCTGGCCACCACGGTGCTGGACCCCACCAAGGCGACTGTCCTCGCGACCGCGACCCGGACCGACGGCAGCACCTTGCCGTGGGCGATCCGGGGCGGGAATCTGACCTATATCGGGGAGATACCGTTCAGCTACGTCGGTTCGACGGACCGGTATTTCGCCGCCGCCGACCTGGTGGGCCAGATCGCGAACCCGGCGCAGGTCAGCCGCAAACGCGCGTTGGTACGGGATCGAGGACGTGAGCGCGGACGACGATCCCGCCCAGCTGCGGCAGGTCGCGGACTACCTGTTCGCGCAAGGTGTGCCTTTCAGCGTCGCGGTCATTCCGCAGTACAAGGACCCGAACGGTTACTACAACAACGGAAAAGCCGTGAACAAGTCGCTCCTGCAGGTGCCGGCGCTGATTTCGGCGCTGCGGTACATGCAGTCCAAGGGCGGCACGATCATCATGCACGGCTATACCCATCAGTATTCGAACGTGGCCAATCCGTACGACGCGGTGAGCGCGGACGACTTCGAGTTCTACCGCTCGCACATCGACGCGTCCAACAACGTCGTCTATGACGGTCCGGTCGCTGGTGACTCGGCTTCCTGGGCGCAGGGCCGGATCACGTCCGCGAAGCTGAACTTCCTGCTCGCCGGGCTGAGCCAGCCGACGATCTTCGAACCGCCGCACTACGCCGCCTCGGCGGCGGACTACCAGGCTTTCCAGCAGACATTCGGAAAGCGCTACGACCGCGGACTCTATTTCGGCGGCTACTGTCCGAACGGCGCCTGCGGCACCGGTACGCCCGACTACACCAAGATCTATGGGCAGTATTTCCCGTACCTGGTGAAGGACATCTACGGCTCGACGGTCATTCCCGAGGACCTGGGCAACATCGAGCCGGTGCCGTTGAACAATCACCCGGCGCGGCTGCCGGCCGACATCCTGGCCAGCGCGGCGGGCATGAGCGTGGTCACTGACGGTGTGCAGAGTTTTTCTTCTACCACCCGTATTTGGGCACCAGTTACCTGCAGCAAATCGTGCCCGGTATCAAGGGCATGGGCTACCAGTTCGTCTCACCGGCTACTGTTCTTGCCGGGTGACCCACACGTGTCGCCGGGCGTGGCCGAGGGGGCCACGTCCGGCGACCGTTCGTCGATGACGGGGGCTGGGAATGCTTGATCGCCGGTGGATCGCCGGGTGTGCCGTCGTCGCGATGACGGCGGCCGCCGTGCATGGATGCCAGCGGGACGGCCAGGAGTCCTCCGGTGGCTGGAAAGTCACCACCTACTACACGGCCGTGGAGTCGTTGCACCAGGACGATCCACGGCAGGTGACCGGCTGCCCGAAGCTGGAATGCGACAACGGGCACGATGATCTTGGCTCTTATCCGGCCGATTTCGTGCAGGCGGTCCAGGACGAAGGAGCCGGCCGGATTACCACCGGTCCGCACGCCGGCCGCTATCTCAACTGGTCGTCCGGATCCGGATACTGGCTGGACACCGCCGCACGGGACACCCACGGCCGGCCGTTGCGGCCGTTCGTCACCGCGGCCGCGGATGGTTTTCCGGATGGCACCCCGATAAGGCTGGCTGGCTGCGGTCGGCAGGAGGATGGTACGACCGTGCCGGCAACCATCTGCCGGCGGCTTTCCTTGGCGCGCTGGAAGATCTTGGACGCTTTCACGCCGGGCCTGGGCGGCAAACGTCATGTCGACCTCTATCTCGGCGAGGAAACCGGACCCGACTTCACCTCCGCGCCGATCTACACGACGCTGGTGGATGCGGACGTACGCACCGGCGCCGGCAAATGACCTGCTGGGGCCGGTGGGCAGCAGGCCTGGCCTGGTTACTGCTGCTGGCTGTGGTGCCGGCGGCTGGAGCGCAGCTGCCCTTCCAGGAAAGCTGGGACCAGTTGCCGCTGTCGTCCTATGTGGACGGCGGCCGGATCGGCCCGTGTGGGTGGACGCCTGGAACGGCGGTGGCACCGGCCAGATCGCCACCGCACCGCACCCGGGCACGGCCGGGTGTTGCAGCTCGCGCCGCCGTTCACCAGCAATTCCGCCACGCATTCGGCGTTGGCGCTGTCGGACGGGGTTTTCGGACATTCCGACTCGGCGGTGCAGGTGCGTACGCTCCGGCAGGTGAAAAGCCAACCCAATCCCTGGGAGGTGGGGTGGCTGCTGGTCGACTACCACCTGGACCACTGTGGAAACAAGGTTTTCTACTACCTGCTCTTGAAGCAGGTCAGTGGCTGGGAACTGGGCAAGACGTATTCGGACGGCCAATGTGGTTTCCGGCAACAGTTTCTGGCCACTGGCGCCGGGACCTTTCCGCTGGGCCAGTGGTACACGGCGCGGATCAAGATCTCCGGCGACCAGTTGTCTGCCTACGATGGAACGCGGTTGCTGGGCACCGCGGTGGATGACGGCGCCAAGGGCGGTTTCTACCGCAGTGGGCGGATCGGGTTCTACACCGAGGACGCGGTCGTCCAGTTCGACGAGGTGACAGTGCATTAGCGCAATATATTTGGTTTGTATGTGTCGGTCCCATACTCCGTCGCATGGACAAACCAAGGCCCCGGAAGAGGCGAATCTTCCTGCTCAGCGCGAGCACGGTCGCGGTCGCACTCGCTGTCGCGATGCCGGCGCAGGCCGCGCCGGTGCCAGGTCCCAGCGCGGGAGCCTGGCACGAAAACCTGTCCGCCACGGTGGCTGGGCAGGTGAACCTGACCAGCCGGACGGGACGGGCTGACGATCGCCAATCGGGCAGTACGCCCAGCGGCGACCGGAGGCCAGCGGCCGTACGGCATGGAGATTCTCGCGCCCCGCACGCTGGCCGCTCCGGTTGACCAGATTGCCGTGCAGGTGACCGGAAAAGTGCCGGCCGGCGGGGCGGCCACGGTGGACGTCCGTACGACAACACAAGGCCAGCAGTGGTCCTCCTGGCAGCAGGCGTCCGGCACCGCGGCGACGCTGGGACCGGCCAGCCACCCAGGTGCAGCTGCGGATCACCTTGTGGGGCAACGATTCTGGCGCCAGCCCTGCGGTTTCCGGCCTGGACGTGACGGCGAAGTCGATCGGCGTCCGCAAGGTTGCCGCGCCGGCCGCCGCTCTCAGCTATCGGGTTTACGCGACTCGCGAAGGCCTTGTCGGTGGCACGACCGCCAATGGTCACGTGATTGTGTCCAGCGACCATTTTGTGGCGTTGCCATCCGGACGCAATCTTTCGCCGAAGGGCAGCACCCAGTATTCGGTGCAGGTTTGTGGACCGACGCGGTGCGAAACCGCGCCGGTGTGGGACATCGGCCCGTGGAACACCAAGGACGACTACTGGAATCCGGGCAGCACCCGGCAGGAATTCAAGGATGTCGCCCAAGGCACGCCTGAGGCGCAGGCCGCCTACCTCAACGGCTACAACGGTGGAAAAGATGAATTCGGCCGGCACGTCAGCAATCCCGCCGGCATCGATCTCGCGGACGGCACCTTCTATAACGTCGGCATGAATGACAACGGCTACGTCACCGTCACGTACCTGTGGACCAGCGGCGGCGGCAGCGGCGGCACCACCGGCACGGTCAGCACCGGCGGCTCCGCGCTGAACGTACGCTCCGGCCCACACACCACGGACTCGGTCGTCGGCAGCGTCGCCAACGGCTCCACCGTGACGATCACCTGCCAGACCAGTGGCACCTCGGTGACTGGTACGTACGGCACCAGCACCCTGTGGGACAAGATCACGTCCCCCCGGTCGGCTACGTCTCCGACACGTACATCTACACCGGATCCGACGGCCAGGTCGCGCCGAACTGCTAGTGCGGCGAACCTCAGACGCAGGACGCTAGTGCATGGAAAGAAGCATCACGACCATGGCGGCGGCCATCGCGGCCTCGCAGAGTGAGACGGCCCGCGGGCCGAGCGGTGCGGTTCGGATCGGCGGCCCGTCGGCGACGGCGAGGCCGCCGATGCCGACTCGTACGCCGGTGGCCGGCAGCAGCGCGACCACAGCGCGACGGCGCCGAAATATGCCACCAGCGTCCAGGTAACCGCCGGAACCATCGCGGAGGACATCTGCATCATGTCCGTGCCGGACATCGGCATCTCGGTCGTCGTGAGCATGTAGAGCATCCCGCCACCGGCGACTGCCTGCCGCAGCCACATCCACGCCCGCCGGGAGTGCGACCGGCCGGCGGAAAAGGCGGCCCATCCGACTGCCACCGCGAAAGCGGCTTCCCAACCGGCCCGCGGGATCGGGCCGCCGATCGGCGACACCATCGCCGCCATGCCGGCACTCATCGCAGCTTCGATGGCGTTGTGCGTACGGTCAACGGCGCAATGAGCCCGTTGGGCGACCACCAGCCGGGCGACGCAGTGCCCCGCGACGCCCAGCAACACGATCGTCCACAACCACATCAAGAGCGCGGCCCTTCGCGGTCTGTTGGGGGGGTGATGAGGACATCATCCGCCAAACTTGGTCATCCGTCACCAAGACAGACCGCCGCCGGGACCAAAACTCATCGCTCAGCCGAGAGATTTCACCATCTGGGCGACGGTGTCCTGGTACGGCGTGGTCGGTCGGCCGATGAGTGCTCGCAGCTCACCGGAGGTCTGGCCGAGCAGGCCGTCGGCGGTGTTGCGGTCGAGCCCGACGACCAGTTCGACGACTGGCTCCGGCAGGCCGGCCGCGGCCAACGCGGTGCGATGGGCGTCCGGTGTCAGGTCTTCGTACGTGACCGCCTTCCCAGCGGCCTGGGCGATGGTCTCGGCGAGGTCCGCGTACGTCCACGCATGGTCGCCGGACAGCTCGTACACCCGGCCGTCGTGGCCATCGCTGGTCAGCACCGCGACCGCTGCGGCAGCGTAGTCGGCGCGGGTGGCAGTCGCGACGGCTCCTTGGCCAGCGCTGCCGGCGAAAGAGCCCCGCGCGACCCCGTCCTGGACTTTCTGCGCGTAGTTCTCGGTGTACCAACCGTTGCGCAGAAACGTGAACGGTAGCCCGGACGCCCGGATGATCCGCTCGGTCGCGGCGTGGTCGGGCGCGAGGACCAGCGCGGTGTCGTCCGCTTTCGGGGCGCTGGTGTAGATGAGGTGCTTCACACCGGCCTGCTGCGCGGCTTCGACGACGGCGGTGTGCTGCGGGATCCGCTGTCCCACCTCGCTGCTGGAGATCAGCAGCACCTGGTCGGCGCCGGCGAACGCGGCGGCCAGCGTGGCAGGCTTGCCGTAGTCCGCTTCTCTCACCTGTACGCCCAGGTCAGCGGCCTTTTCTGGGGTGCGGACGGCGGCCACGATCTGGTCCGCGGGCACCTTGGCGCGCAGGCCTTCGATGACGAGCCGGCCGAGCTGGCCGGTGGCGCCGGTAACGACGATCATGTGACTCTCCTCTGGGTCCCGAGTACTAACCACGAGTATGCACTAACTATTCGAAAGTGCTAGCTCAGGGTTAGCTCGAGGTACCTTCGGTGCATGGAAGAGTTCGATCGCATCCTGTTCGACGTGTTCGCCCGCGGCTGCCCGTCGCGCGACGCGCTCGAGCACGTCACCGGCCGCTGGGGGGTGCTCGCGATGGTTGCCCTGCGGGACGGCTCGCTGCGCTTCAACGCGCTGCGCCGCCGGGTCGACGGGGTGAGCGAGAAGATGCTGTCGCAGACCCTGCACGCGCTCGAGCGGGACGGCTTCGTCGACCGGGTCGCGCAGCCGGTGATCCCACCTCGGGTCGATTACAGTCTGACGCCACTGGGATCCGAGGTCGCGGAGAAGTTGTTCGCGCTGATGGATCTGGTCGAGTCCCGAATGCCGGCGGTGCTGGCGGCGCGCGATGAGTACGACGGCGCGAAGGCCGTCTAGCGGGAGCGGAACTGGGCGGTGATCGGGCACTCGAAGGGGTCGCTGTGTCCGAGGCCGACCCGGTTGAGGTAGCGGACCACGATGGCGTACGAGTGCACCAGGGTCGTCTCGGTGTAGGAGATTCCGCGCTCGGCGCAGTAGCGCTGGACGATCGGGCGAGCCAGTCGGAGGTTGCCGCTGGGCATGCTGGGGAAGAGGTGGTGTTCGATCTGGTAGTTCAGGCCGCCCATCGCGACACCCATGCCGCGGCCGCGGATGTTGCGTGACATCAGCACCTGGCGGCGCAGGAAATCGATATCGGCGGTCGGCGGGACGATCGGCATTCCCTTGTGGTTCGGGGCGAAACTGGCTCCCATGTAAACGCCGAAGGTCACCAGTTGGACGGCGATAAACGCCAGCCCGAGCGGAATGCCGAGAATCCACAGCACCAGCAACGGAAAAGCAAGCAAACGAATGGCGAGCAGAGCGAGTTCCAGATTTCGATGCTTTCCACGGTCGGGGGACAGTAGCGTACGAACCGCGGTGATGTGCAGGTCGATGCCGGCAAGTGTCAGTAACGGAAAGAAAAACCAGCCCTGCCGGCGGACCAGCCAGCCGGCCAGTCCGGTACGTTCGCGGGCCTCGTCGGCGGTGAAGACCAACGCGCCAGCCTCGATGTCACCGTCTTTGCCGACCTGGTTGGGATTGGCGTGGTGGCGCGAGTGTTTGTTCATCCACCAGCGATAACTCAGGCCCACGACCAGGCACCCGACGATCCGGGAAAACCACTCGTTGTGCTTGCCTGCGGCGAAAACCTGCCGATGCGCCGCATCGTGCGAGAGGAACGCGACCTGGGTGACCAGGATGCCGAAAACCGCGGCCACGGCCAGTTGCCACCACGAGTGGCCGAGAGTGACCAGCAACACCGTCGGGACGGCGAAAAGTCCGGCGAGTAAAGCGATCCGGGCGAAATACCAGCCTACCCGTCTGTTCAGCAGGCCTTTTTCCCGTACGATCTTCGCGAGTTCGGTGTAGTCGCTGATCTGGTTTCGCCGGATCGGGCGCTCGGCAAGGGTGGCTGCGGGCATAGAGAATTCTCCAGGTCGGCGGAATCAATCCAGCGGATGCACGATGAGCGTATGAATCGCGCGATGCCCGGCGCGTCACCCAGGAGAGTCCCTTCAAGACCCCCTACTCAAGTAGGGGGTACCGAGAAATCGGTCACAGAGTGCACAGGGTCACTGAGGCAATGGCGAATTCTCGTTACCATCGGAAGGCAAAGCGGCCGGACGGAGGAAAACGGTGTCGTTTCTGCGCGGTGGGCGTCGTTTTCTGTTGTTGAGCCTGCGAAATCTGGGCTTTGGGCGGAGTCCGATGCGGCGGCACTCGGACTGGATCGAGAGTGTTGTGCTGCGTGTCGGTCTGGTCGCCACGGTCGTCGTGATCGCGCTCGCCCCGTCGATCGGCACCGACACGTACACGCGCGAGATGCGCCAAGTGGCCACCCAGACCGCCAGCCGGCACCAGATTTTCGCGGTGGCGCTGGGAAATGCCGCCACCCAACCGCCCAGCGGCGCGGAGCCCAGCGGGATCGCGCCGCCGCCGGTACGAGTCCCGGGCTCCTGGCGTACCGCGGACGGCCGTACGCACCGGGGGTCCATCGAGGTGGACAGTGGCACCCTCGCCGGCGCGCGGGTGCCGATCTGGGTGGACCAGACCGGCCAGCAGGTGCCGGCGCCGGAAACCGAGTCCAGCGCGATGATCGGTGCGGTGGTGGCCGCCGGTGGGGTAGTCGCCTTCACGATCCTGGTGTTCGTGGCTCTCTACTGGCTGGTCCGCTGGCCGCTGGACCGGCTCCGGATGGCCAGCTGGGAGCGCGAGTGGCGGCGCACCGCGTCCGACTGGGCGCCCGCCGCACGCACCGCCCGCCGGCCGACGACACCTCAGTCTGAGAGTCCCGCCAGCACTTCCAGGATTTGTTCGCCGTATTTGGCCAGCTTGCTCTCGCCGACGCCGCTGATCGTGCCCAGCTCGGTGAGGGACGAGGGCCGCTCGACGGCGATTTGCCGCAGCGTCGCGTCGTGGAAGATGACGTACGCCGGGAGGCCCAGCTCGCGGGCCGCGTTGCCGCGCCAGGACCGCAGCTCCTCGAACACCGGCGTCGCCTCGGGCGTCAGGTCGATCGTTGCCTTGCTCTTGCTCGGCTTGCTGGTCCGGGCCGCGCGGGCCGGGCGCTCTGGCTCCCGGCGCAGCCGCACTTGCCGGCTCTCAAAAAGGACCTGCGAGCTGGCGTCGGTGAGCACGAGGGTGCCGTAGTCGCCTTCGACCCCGAGCAGCTGCTGAGCCAACAGCTGCCGCACCACACCGCGCCATTCGAGGTCTTTGAGCTCGGTGCCCTTGCCGAAGACAGTCAGCGAGTCGTGACCGTGCTGGCGCACCTTGTCGGTGGTTTTTCCCAGCAGGATATCCACAATCTGGCCGGCACCGAACTTCTGGCCGCGCTCGCGGCGGAGCCGGTAGACGGCGGACAGCAGTTTCTGCGCGGCGACCGTGCCGTCCCAGGACTCCGGCGGCGTCAGGCAGGTGTCACAGTTCCCGCAGGCCTGGCCGGCGTCCACTGGCTGCCCGAAATACGCGAGGAGTTGACCGCGCCGGCATTCGACCGTCTCGCAGAGCGCGAGCATCGCGTCCAGATGGATACCGAGCCGCCTGCGGTAGGCGTCGTCGCCCTCCGAGGTGTCGATCATCCGGCGCTGCTGGACGACATCCTGCAGTCCGTACGCCAGCCATGCGGTCGACGGCAGCCCATCGCGGCCGGCGCGGCCGGTTTCCTGGTAGTAGCCCTCGACCGACTTGGGCAGGTCGAGATGGACGACGAAGCGTACGTCCGGTTTGTCGATGCCCATCCCGAAAGCGATGGTGGCGACCATGATCAGGCCGTCCTCGCGCAGGAACCGGGACTGGTTTCGGGCCCGCGTACGCGAATCCAGGCCAGCGTGATAGGGCAGGGCCGGAATCCCGTTCTCCACCAGGAAATCGGCGGTCTTCTCCACCGATGCGCGGGACAGGCAGTAGACAATGCCGGCGTCGCCGGCGTGCTCGGACCGCAGTAGCTCGAGCAGTTGCCGCTTGGGCTCCTTCTTCGAAGCGATCCGGTACTGGATGTTGGGCCGGTCGAAGCTGGACACGAAATGCCGGGCCTCGACCAGCTGCAGCCGGGTCGCGATCTCCTGGCGGGTGGCGTCGGTGGCGGTCGCGGTCAGCGCGATCCGCGGCACGTCCGGCCAGCGTTCGTGCAGCGCCGACAGCTCCAGGTAGTCCGGCCGGAAGTCGTGGCCCCACTGGGCGACACAGTGCGCCTCGTCGATGGCGAACAGCGAGACTTCGCCGCGGTCCAGCAGCCGCATGGTCGCGTCGAGTTTGAGCCGCTCCGGCGCCAGGTAGAGCAGGTCGAGCTTGCCCTCGACGAAGGCGGTCTCCACCTCGCGACGCTGGTACGAATCCTGGGTGGAGTTGAGGAATCCGGCCCTTACGCCGACCGCCTGCAGCGCGTCGACCTGGTCCTGCATCAGCGCGATCAGCGGCGAGATCACCACGCCGACGCCGTCCCGTACCAGCGCCGGGATCTGGTAGCAGAGCGACTTGCCGCCGCCGGTCGGCATCAGGACCAGCGCGTCCCCGCCGCCGATCAGGTGGTCGATGATCTCCTGCTGGCTGCCCCGGAACGAGTCATAGCCGAAGACCCGGGTGAGAACCTCGAGGGCGTTGCTCACTTCCGAGGGGACGACGGGAGAGGCCACCCACCGATCGTACGGTCCGGGCCGGACGCTCCAGCGCCCGACTCGCGGGCGCCGGAGCGGCCATCAGCCTTCCGGCTGCTCGATCAGCTGCCGGACTTCCATGCCCCAGTAGCGCGCGTCCGGCCAGCGGCCGGCGATCTCCACGGCCCGTTCTTCGGAGGCCACATCGACGATGAGCAGGCCCGCGAGCTGCTCCTTCGCCTCGATGTACGGCCCGTCGGTGACCGCCGGGACACCGCCGCGAGTACGCACCGCCTTGGCCGTGGAAGCCGCGAAAAGCGCCTCGCCGCTCACCCACTCGCCACTGTCCGCGAGTTCCTGCCAGAGCGCGCCGGCCTCGTTCATGACCGCGGTCTGCTCGTCCTTGGACAGCGCCTCGAAAACGGCGGGGTTCTGGAAGATCATCAGCATGTACTTCATCGTCACGCTCCTGCCAGCTGGTGCGGCCCCGCTTGCCGGGTGCCTCTCGCGGATACGTCGGAACCGCCTTGCCGGTCTCTACATTTCCCGACTCGGCACCTCATCCGCGAGTCAGGGCCGTCGTACGAACTAGTTTTGGGCCTTGGTGGAGGACCATGACGAGGAGGCTGTGCGATGAAGCTCGGGTGGAGCATGGGCTACTGGGGAGCCGGGCCGCGGCCGGGTATCGAGCAGGTCGTGGCCGAGGCCGACCGGCTCGGCCTCGACTCGATCTGGACGGCCGAGTCGTACGGCTCGGACGCGCTGACCCCGCTGGCCTGGTACGGCGCTCGTACGACCCGGCCGCGGCTGGGCACCGGCATCGTGCAGATGAGCGCTCGTACGCCGACCGCCGTGGGAATGGCCGCGATGACGCTGGACCACCTGTCCGGCGGTCGGTTGATCCTCGGGCTCGGCACCTCCGGACCGCAGGTGGTCGAGGGCTGGTACGGCCAGGAATACGGCAAACCATTGGCCCGTACGCGCCAGTATGTCGACATCGTAAGGAAAGTCGTCGCCCGGGAGCGGCTCACGTACCAAGGTGCTGACTACCGGATGCCGATCGAGGGTGGCACCGGCCTCGGCAAGCCGCTGCGGTCCACGATCCGGCCGCTTCGTGACGACATCCCGATTTTCCTTGGTGCGCAAGGACCGAAGAACGTCGCACTGGCGGCCGAGATCGCCGATGGGTGGCTCACGTTGTTCTTCGGGCCGAAACTCAACGATCACTACCGGAAAATCCTCGCCGAGGGTTTCGCTCGTCCAGGCGCCCGTCGGGACAAGGACGGTTTCGAGGTGGCGGTCAGCGTCGACGTGGTTGTCGACGACGATATTGAGGCCGCGGCGGACAAAGTACGGCCGGGTCTCGCGCTCTACATCGGCGGGATGGGTGCCGCGGAGGTGAATTTCCACCGTAACCAGTTCGTCCGGATGGGATACGAGCAGGAGTGCGAGAAGATCACCGAGCTTTACCTCGCGGGCCGCAAAGACGAGGCGATCGCCGCGGTGTCCACGAAGATGGTGGAAGAGGTGGCGCTGATCGGCCCGAAGGCCAAGATCGCCGACGACCTGGCCGGCTGGCGGAACACCATCGCGACCAGCCTGATCCTCCAGCGCGGCGACATCCCGACACTGCGTACGATGGCGGAGCTAATGGAATAATTCAGGACAAAGTGCGGGAAAATGCAGAAAGCTCTGAAGCGCGTCCTGCGGACCGGGGTGTGCTGGGGCTGGCGTTACACCGGCTCCGGTTACGAGAGCCTCGGCCTGCCCTGCTTCACGATCGAGGTCTGAGCCTGGCCCGGCAGGCTGCCCGGGGAATGCTCAACCGGCGGCCTGCCGGGCGAAGCGGGCGACCACGTCCGGGCGGGTGGCGAGCTTGGGCGGATAGCCGGGTCCCATCGCGAACCGCACCTCGTCCGATGCCAGCGGGGTGTGGCAGTGCGAGCAGACCACCTCGGCGTGCGCGTCGTGGTCGCATGTCGTGTGGTGCATCGTGATCGGCGCTGAGCTCTCCTCGTACAGCCACCTATCGCCCCACGCGGCGATGGCGGCGAGCACCGGGAAGAAGTCCTTGCCCTTGCCGGTCAGCACATACTCGTACCGCACCGGCTCCTGGTGATAAGGCACCTTTTCCAGCAGACCCTCGGTGACCAGCCGGTTCAGCCGCTCGGTGAGGGTGTTGCGGGCGATCCCGAGTGCTGACTGGAACTCGTCGAAGCGCTTGATGCCGTAGAACGCCTCCCGCAGGACGAGCGGTGT
The DNA here is from genome assembly GCF_010993775.1 of Fodinicola feengrottensis. Lineage (GTDB taxonomy): Bacteria > Actinomycetota > Actinomycetes > Mycobacteriales > HKI-0501 > Fodinicola > Fodinicola feengrottensis. The sequence goes on from NZ_WOTO01000002.1 coordinate 43,603, forward strand.
CCACCAGTCGCCGAGCAGGTCCACGGTCTGGGCGATCTGACAGGGCCAGTTGGCGAACGACGTCCTTCTCATGGCCGAAATGGTACTCAGTTGTTCGACAGGACTGGCGGTATTTCGCCGTTGACTCCTGCGTCTATTTACGCAACTCTAGAGTTCAGAGCCGGGAAGGTGGAGGGAACCCATGCGGTACGCGGACACGCCGACGGTCGAGGTCGACACGTACATCCAAGCGGCACCGGACCTGGTGTGGGATCACGTCATCGATTTCGACCTGATGGTGAGCATGAGCCCTGAGCTGCGAGGGTTCGAGTGGGAAGGCGAGGGCGACGGGCCGGCGGTCGGCCGATCGTACGTGGGGAAGAACTTCCACAAGGACTTCGGCGAGTGGCAGACCACGTCGACGGTGATCGCGTACGACCCGCCGCGGGAGTTCGCGTGGGCGGTGTCCGATGTGGACTTCCCGTCTTCGATCTGGCGGTTCCGGCTGCGCCCGGAAGGCGGCGGGACAGTGCTCAGCCAGTGGATGCAGATGGGGCCGGCGCGGTCCGGGCTGAGTTTCGCGATTGACCGGATGCCGGACAAGGAGGAGCGGATCGTGGCCCGCCGGCTGGGAGAGTTCCGCACCGCGATGGAAAACAACCTGCGTACGTTCAAAAAGCTGAGCGAAGAGGCGGCCGGCTGATGCGTACCGCGACCACCGTGGAACCCGCAGGACACTTCCGCGAGACAATGGATTTCGCGGTGGAAGCGGAGAAACTCGGGCTCGACGTGTGCTTTGTGGCCGAGGCCTGGGGCTCGGACGCGGTGTCCGCGCTCGGGTATCTGGCGGCGGTCACGCACCGGATGCGGCTCGGCTCCGGCATCGTCCAGCTCGGCACTCGTACGCCGGCGGCCATCGCGATGAGCGCCATGACGTTGGCGGAGTTGTCCGAAGGGCGTTTCATTCTCGGTCTCGGCGGCTCCGGACCGCAGGTCATCGAGGGGTTGCATGGCGTGCCCTTTGCCCGGCCGCTGGGCCGGATGCGGGAAACCGTGCAGATCATCCGGCGGATTTTTCGCCGGCGAGAAGGTGGATTTCCAGGGCGAGCATTTCCAGATTCCGTTGCCTGGCGGAGATGCCCGGCCGATGCGGCTCAGTATGTCGCCGAACGAGGACATTCCGATCTACCTGGCCACGCTTTCCCCGAAAATGCTCCGACTGACCGGGGAAGTCGCGGACGGTTGGCTGGGCACCAGCTTCGTGCCCGAAGGCGCGGCCGACGCGTATTTCAGCCATCTCGCCGAGGGCGCGCGGATTTCTGGCCGCAAGCTCGAAGACCTGGACATCTGTCAGGGCGCCGAGGTGTGTTTCGCGGCCGATGAAGAGGAACTGCGGACGATGGTCGGCAGCCGCAAGAAGGAGCTGGCCTTCAGCCTGGGCGGAATGGGTTCGGCCACCACGAACTTCTACAACGCGGCGTACAGCCGGCAGGGGGCTGGTCGGAGGTGGCGGCGCGGGTACGGGCGCGTTGGCTGGCCGGCCGGCGGGACGACGCGGCCGCTCTGGTGACCGACGAGATGGTGCTCGCGACGACCCTGATCGGCACCGAGCCGATGGTCCGCGAGCGGCTCCAGGTGTGGCAGAAGGCTGGTGTGGACACCGTACGGCTCTACCCCGCGGGCGCGACGCTGGCGGCGCGGCTGGACACCCTGGGCCGCGCGATCGAGCTCGTCCGGGAGGTTAGTCGGTCTCGGACAGCCGCCGCAGCAGCGGAGTGATCCGGTAGCCGACCATCTCCCGCATCACCAGCGCCGTACTCGTGCGTTCCACCCCACCGATGGCGAGGATCTCGCCAGCGACCCGGTAGAGGTCGTCGCCGTCGGTGGCCACCACCCGCACCATCAGGTCGGTCTGCCCGCTGATGCCCTGCACCTGCAGAACCTCTGGGATGTCCGCCAGTGCTGCGCCCACCTCGTCGAGGCGGCGCTGGGTGACCTGGGTCGTCACGTACGCCGTCAGCGGGTAGCCGAGCGTACGCGGCGCGATCCGCCGCTCGAACGAGTCCAGCAGGCCATCCTGTTCGAGCTTGGCGAGCCGGGCCTGGACGGTGTTGCGGGACATGCCGAGCCGGTCGGCGAGCGCGATCGCGGTGGCTCGCGGCTGGTCGGTGAGGGCCAGCAGGAGCCGCGCGTCGGTCTGGTCGACCCGGTCGCGGTTGGGCACGATGCTCACTCCGTATGGGCGCGTCGATGCTGGGCAGTGCAACCTGACCAGCCGGTGCTCATCACATTGTGCACTTCACCCGGACGTGGTCTGCTCCTACTCACCATATGCACTGCCGAAACAGGGTGAAGATGATGACCAGTGCCGCTCCCGCCGGCGCTTTGCCGCAGTCCGACGGCCCCGAGGGTGCTGGCCGAGATCGAGAGCCGGGTGCTGTGGCTCGCGAGCGCGATCGTGCACCATGCGAACCGGGTCCGGCCGAACCCGTCCGGCCTGAAGGTGGGCGGCCACCAGGCGTCATGCGCGTCGATGGTGTCGATCATGACCGCGCTCTGGTTCAGGCACCTGCGCCCGCAGGACCGGGTGTCGATGAAGCCACACGCCTCGCCGGTGCTGCACGCCGTGAACTATCTGCTCGGCGAGCTGGACGAGTCCTATCTGAGCACGCTGCGAGATTTTGGTGGTTTGCAAAGCTATCCGAGCCGCTCCAAGGATCCCGACCCGGTGGACTACTCGACCGGATCGGTCGGGATCGGCGCCACCGCCCCGATTTGGGGCGCGCTGGCCCGCCGGTACGTACGGGAGAAGATCGGTGCCGGTGCCACCGGGCGGCAGTACTCGCTGGTCGGGGACGCGGAACTGGATGAGGGCGCGGTCTGGGAAGCGATCCTGGATCCGGCCGTCGCCGAGCTGGGCGAGCTGGGCGAGCTGGTGTGGATCATCGACCTCAACCGGCAGTCGCTGGACCGGGTGGTGCCGAACATCGCCGCCGAGCGGCTGGAGGGCATGTTCGCCGCCGCCGGCTGGCAGGTCATCGCACTGAAATACGGGCAGCTGCTGGAAGAACTCTTCGCGCGGCCCGGTGGGGACGCGTTGCGGGCCCGGATCGACGAGATGTCCAACCCGGAATACCAGCGGTTGTTGCGGTGTACGGCCGAGCAACTGCGCGAGCGGCTTCCCGGCGATGGACCTGGCGGCGCGGCGATCGCGAGGCTGATCGCGGAAATCGACGACCCGTCGCTGGTCGCCGCGATCCGCAATCTCGGCGGACACGACCTGGCCGCGCTCGACGCTGCCTACGCGTCCATTGAGGACACTCGGCCGACCGCCATTTTCGCGTACACGGTCAAGGGATATCGGCTGCCGGTCCAGGGCCACCCACAAAATCACTCGTCGTTGCTGACCACCGACCAGATGCGAGAGCTGGCGGGGGAGTTGGGCACCGATCCCGACCATCCCTGGCAGGGCTTGGAAACGGACAGCGCGGCTGGCCGGCTCTGCGCTGCCACCGCGGCGAAACTTCGTCGTGCGGCCGAAATCCCGCAGCCGCCGCCAACCCTGCCCGTCGATATCGGGCGTACGCCCGCCGGGACCCGCGACCACCCAGGCCGCCCTCGGCCGGGTTCTGCTCGATCTCACCCGGCAAGCGCCGGAGGCGGCCGCTCGGGTGGTCACCGTCAGCCCGGATGTGAGTTCGTCGACGAACCTCGGCGGCTGGGTGAATAAGGTCGGTGTCTGGTCGTCCAGGGAACGGGTCGACTGGTTCGCCGACGACAGCGAGACAATCCTGCACTGGCGGGGAAAAAAACCCACCGGCCAGCACATCGAGCTGGGGATCGCGGAGACCAACCTGGTGGGTTTGCTGGGCGAACTGGGCGCGACCTGGAGCCGGTGGGGGCAGCCGCTGCTGCCGATTGGCGTGATGTACGACCCGTTCGTGGAACGGGCTCTGGAGCCGTGGTCATTCGGGATTTATGCCGGCGGGCAGTCGATTCTGGTTGGCACGCCATCGGGAATCTCACTGGCGCCCGAGGGTGGCGCGCACCAGTCGATCACCACTCCATCGATTGGCATTGAACAGCCGGGCTGTGTCGCGTACGAGCCGGCTTTCGCGATCGACGTGGAATGGACGTTGCTGGCGAGCCTTGCCCAGCTCGGAAAGCCGGACGGCACCTCAGCATATCTGCGGCTGTCCACTCGAGCCGTCGACCAGACGCTGGCCGAAGTCCCCACCGATCCAGCCGCTCGCGAGCGCCGCCGGCGACAGGTCGTCGCGGGCGCGTACCTGTTGCGTAAAGCCGAGAACCCGGGAGTCACGATCGCCGCGATGGGCGCCATGATCCCGGAAGCGCTGGCAGCGGCCGATCGGTTGGAGCAGGCCGGCGTCGGCGTGGACGTGGTCTGCGTGACGAGTCCAGGTTTGCTTTTCCACGCTCTGCGGGCAAAGCAGGGCCGGGAGGACGGGCCGAGCTGGATTCTCGACCAAGCCTTCCCGGGCTCCCGGGCCACCCCGCTGGTCACTGTCCTTGATGGACATCCGCACACTTTGGCATTCCTGGCCACTATCAACCGGGTGGCGAGCACCTCGTTGGGTGTCACCCGGTTTGGCCAGTCCGGATCTCCGGAGGACGTCTACCGCTATCACGGCGTCGACGCGGACAGCATTGTCCGCGCCGCGCTGGACATTCTCTAGATCTACTTGTCCTTGTTGCCGGTGATGCCGTCGACGAAGCCGGAGACCTTGTCCTTCGCGGTGTCCAGGGCATCCTTGGCTTTCGCCTTGGCCTGCTGGCCCTGCCCCTCAGCCTCGGTGCCACGGTCACCGGTCACCTTGCCGACGGTTTCCTTGGCCTTGCCAGCAAACTCGTCGGCCTTGTTTTCGACGTGATCGTGCATTCCCATGATGGATCTCTCCTTCTGACGTGGGTGGGTGGTGCCACCCTTGAGTGCCCGCGATGCGGGGTTTCTAATCACCCGTTCGCGAGTGAATCAGGCCACTCGCTGGCGGGAGCTGGCGCCGACGGTGAATTCCACCCTTGCCGGCAGGTCTGTTTCCAGGGCCTCGCGTACGTGCGCGATCGCCGCTGTTTCGATCCGATCGCGGAGCGCACCGAGGTCGGCGGTCGGTTCGGCTTGGATCTTCAACAGAAGTTTGCGGTCGGCGGGTGCGGCCGATCATCCGAGCGCTCGCCCTTCGTACCCCGGAAATATCGGCGACCTCGGCTCCGACCGCGTCGAGCAGCGCTCGGCACATAAGTGTGGTGCCGCCAAGACTGGGGTCTTTCTCGAGTTCCAGCCGGGCCACTCGGTCCAGCCGGGTCTGGGCCACCACCCACCAGAGTCCGAGTGATGCCAACACAATGCTCCCGGCAACTACCGCTGGAAGAAGCCACGGCGGCACTGCTGGAAACTTTACTTTGGCGCTCGCGCGAATGGCTTGGATCGAGCCAAAGCTCACCATCAGACCGGCGATCCCAGCGGCCAGAATGAGCAGGCTGAACAGGGTGAGGAGAACGCGGTTCGCGCGATCTGTGCGCGGGTTCACCGGGCATTCCGCAGGGATGTGCGGACCGCGACCGAGTCGATGCCGTTGGTGACCGGGGCCAGTCGGGTGAACCGCCGGCGGCGAGGCCAGAGTTGACTGCCCAGTAACAGAAAGCCGGCCGCGGTGAGGCCGCCCAGGGCTAGTCGTACGGGCAGGTCCTGCCAGGTTCTCATGGTCAGATAGGCGGTGACGGTGTCCAGGTGGACAAGCCAGGGTTGCATGCCGAGCGCCGTGCGCACCACTTCGGTGATAATGACCACGGCCAGTGCGATGGCGGCCAGGCCGAGGACGAGAGCAAGCAGTCGGTCGAAAACGCGCATGAACTCACACCACCCTTCGTTTCGCAGCGCCAGTAGTCGGCATTGCGGTGACGGTCACGTGGACAGCCGCGACCGCGAAGCCGGTGAGCAGTGGCACCTGTTCGGCGACTTTTTCGCGTACCCGCCGGGCCGTCGCGCGGAGCGGGGCCGGCCAGCGTACGACGACTTGCAACTCGATGGTGGCCCGATCGTCCGCCATTCGTATTCTCGCGCGCGGTGGACTTGTCGAAACCGCCTCGACCTGGGCGGCCGCGGTGGCCGCGATCCGCTCCACCACCCGGTTGTCGATGTCCAGCCGGCCACGAGTGTCCACAGTGGACTGAGCAGTGGCCTCAACAATGGCGGTCATCGCCGCTGCCGGTCTTGGCCGCCAAGATAACTGGCGATATCCAGTTCGCCGGCGAGAACCTTGCCGACACCAAGGCCGACGATCCCGAAGACAACGGCGGCCAGGAATCCGAAGAATCCGCCGGTGGTCGTCGCAACGGCGATCAGTAGCCCTGCGAACAGGCCTATCGTGCTTCGAGACATGATTTTCTCCCTCTAGAGCCATAGTCCGGGACCAGTTGGCGGCGCCGGAGCGTGCTGCCCGGCACCGCCAACCGGCTTGCCGGCAGGCAACCCCCCTCGCGATGCCTACCGGCGCTTCACCGCCGGGCCACCGCGGTCCTATTGCACGCGGGTCTGCTCCGGTTCGGACTCCTCGCCCGGAATGTGGATGTCGTTGACGGCCACGTTGACCTCGGTGACCTCCAGGCCGGTCATTCGCTCGACCGACTGGATGACGTTGCGCCGGATAGCTACCGCGAGGTCGGCGATGGAAACGCCGTATTCCACCACGATGTTCAGGTCCACCGCGGTCTGCCGCTCGCCGACCTCGACCGCGACGCCCTGAGTGATGTTGGTGGCACCGCCGGGAATCCGGTCTCGGAGCGCGCCCAAGGCGCGGCCAAAAGAACCGCCGAGATCATGGACACCGGAGATTTCGCGGGTCGCGATGCCGGCGATTTTCTGGACGACACCGTCGGCGATCGAGGTACGGCCGTCCGGTCCAGTCAGGCTTTCGATGGCGGCGGTGCCGTGCGGCTGCGTCCGGACCGCCGGCGCGGCGGTGGTTTTCGGTGCTTCCTTGGCAACTGTGGCGTTGTCGGCCATGGTGACGGTCCCTTTCTCGCGGTGCCGCCGGCGTCCTCGCCGTGCGGCTTCACTGGGAAAGAGGCCGCTCGGCGCGATTCGTCACGGGCACCGACTTGTGACTGCTGTCACAGCGGATTCCCGTTCGGAGCGTACGGGTGACCTTTGGCATCAGGATCCGGTGACATCGGGCAATTGTTTCCTTCTGTAGAGCCAAAATAGGCTGCCGGAAATCAAAATCGGCAGAAGGACCCATACATCGTGCTCTGGAAACACCTCGCGGCCGCCGGAGTCGTCGCCGCGGCTATTTTGGCCACTCCGACGGTGGGCCACCGCGACACCGGCCGGCGCGGCAGTCGCCACCGCTGTGCCGTCCGTCGTCTATGACAGTGACATGGATTTTTGACGACGCGTCGACGCTGGCCTTGTTATGTCAGGAAGACAAACAACACCACATCAAGCTCCGCGCCGTCACTGTCGTCAACGACGGATTCGGCACTCGGGGGCGATCACTCACCCACGCACGCGCGATTCTCGACCAGTGCGGGCTGTCGAACGTACCCATCGCGGACGGCTCGGACACCGGCGTCAACCCGCCGCCACCGGAGGCGCGCGAGATGATCGAGCGGGTGTTGACGGGCGCGCTGGCGGACGGCTCGCGCGTCGGTGCCGCCGGCCACGGGTTCGGCGCCACAGCTGATCGCGGCCGCCGCGCTTTCCTCGTCGACACCGGTGACCGTGCTGGCCACCGGCCCGCTGAGCAACGTGGCGGCGGCACTGCGGATAGCGGGAGTGGCCGCCAAAATCAGCCGTTTGTACGCGATGGGCGGCGCCTTCACTGTGCCAGGAAACCTCTTCGGTTCCACGGTGGGTGGCTTCGACAACACCCAGGAAGCCAACATGTGGGTGGATCCGGCCGCGCCGGCCAGCGTTTTTGGTGTAATGCGCCGAGGTTCCGTGCGTCTCGTGCCGCTGGACGCCACCTCCCACGTGCCGATCACGCCTGCGTACGTCGACCGGCTTGGCGGTGCGGCGCGGACCGACCAGGCGCGACTGGTCCATTCGATCGTCACCCAGCCGGACGTGGCCTCGCTGATCACCCTGGGCGGACTCTTCTGGTGGGATCCGCTGACCGCTGTTTCCATGCTGTCGTACGTTGACAAAACAGGTGACGACCCGGTTACTTTCCAGCCGCAAAACATATCGGTGACCCCCCCAACCGGCGCGTCCGCCGGACGTACCACCGTGTCCCCCGCTGGTGCACCGCAGAATGTCGGCAGCACGGCCGATCAGGCGGAATTCGAGCAGTCTTTCCTTGACCAGTTGAACGGAAACTGATCGTCAGGTGACGGGGAACTGGCGGGCCCAGAAGCCGTCCCACATCGAGGTGGGAAGCAGCCGGTACATCACCGGCATCAGTCTGGGCGCCACGCCGACCTTGTAGCGGGCCCGCGGCCGGGTGGCGGTCGCGGCCCGTACGACTACTCGCGCGACCTGGTCGGGAGTGGACATTCCGCGGGCGTTGTCGTTGGTCCATCCGGCCATCCGGGCACGGTGGTTCTGCCGGAACTTCTCGTACGGGCCGCTGCCGGCCGGCCAGGTTTCGTGCTCGGTGGCGGCGAATCCGGTGGTGATCACGCCACCGGGTTCCAGAACCACCACCCGGACCCCGAAATCACGCACCTCGTAGCGGAGCGCGTCCGACAGCGCCTCGACCGACCACTTACTCATCGCGTACGTGCCAGTGGCCGGCACTCCCATCAGACCGGCCGCGGACCCGATGTTGACGATCGTGCCACCTCCTTTTGTTCGCATGTTCGGCAAAGCCAGCTGACACATCCGGATCAACCCGTAAACGTTGGTCTCGAACTGCCGGCGGACCAGGTCCAACGGCACTTCCTCGATCGGGCCGGCCTGCGCATAGCCAGCGTTGTTGACCAGCGTGCCGATGGCGCCGTGTTCCGCTTCGACCGCCTTGACGGCACGTACGCGCGACTCCTCGTCGGTCACATCGAGCTGGACCAGTCGGCAACCGGCAGCCGCCAGGTCCTGGATCGTGTCCAGCCGACGGGCTGACGCCCAGGTCGGAATTCCGGCCTTGACCAGCGCAATCGCGGTGGCACGGCCGATGCCGCTGGAGCATCCGGTGACCAGGGCGGCGGGTGAACGACTCATCTGACGGCCTCCATCTTACTAAATGTTCAGTAAGTTGGACGCTAGCTTACTTACTGATTATTTAGCAAGTAGGCTGCAGGCATGAGCAAACGGTCCGGCGATACGAGCGAGCGCATCCTGTCCATCGCGCGGGAGCTGTTCGGCAGTCGCGGCTACACCGGCACGTCGATCGCGGACATCGCCACCGAGCTGGGCACACACCCCGGCCGCGCTGTACTACCATTTCCGTTCCAAGGCAGACATCTTGAACGCGCTGGTCGCCGAACCCCTGGCAGCGTACGTAAGACTCGCTGACCGAACCGTCGCCGGCAAGACTGCGCCGGCGGAGTTACTGCAGGCATTCCTGGACTTCACTGTGGAAACCAGGACCTTACTGCCGATCGTCGGCAGTGATCCGTCCGTACGAGCGATCATCGATCCGCAGCTGCCGCGCCGGCCGGACGAGATCTTCGCCGCGCTGCTGGCGGGCCTCGCCGGCCCGCGACCCAGTCGAGCCGGGAAAATTCGGGCACAGGCGGCTTTCGCGGTGGTGAAGGAGGCCACCGTCGGCGCGATGGGGTCCGCCCATGACTCGCTGCGACCGGCCGATCGCGCCGAGATCCTCGCCGCCGCCCTCCGGGCTTTGAACCCGCCAAGTGACGGTTAAGATCCGATCATGACCGATCAGGCGACCTCGCTTCAGCTGGCTGTCCACAATGCGGCGACTTTCTGGTGCGCATTGGGCGAAACCCGCGGGAATCAGATCGTACGCCGGCCCGGATTCCTTTGCGTGCACGGCAGCGAGCGTGGCGGGATGCGCATGATGGTGCTCTCGGCCGAACCGTCCAGTGATGACCTCGCCGAGCTGACCGCGCTGATAAAGGGCCGCGCGGACGGGAAAGTCACAGTCGAGGACGCTTTCGGCGTGGTCGACCTGTCCGCGTTGGGGCTGACCTCGCGACAGCTGCCGGTGATGATCCGGCAGCCCGGCGCGGCTCTTCCGCCGTCGTCTTTGGAGGTTACTCGGGTCGAGCTCCCGGAGCAGTTGGAGCAGGCCGAGCGCACCGTGGTGCACGGCTTCGCATTGGAGAACTTCCAGCCGTACCAGCTGGGTCAGGTGTTCCCGGCAAGCCTGCTGGCCCGCGACGGGATCGACCTTTTCCTGATATCGCGGGACGGAACGCTGGCGGGAGCATGCATGACGGTGGCTGACGGCAGCGTTGGTGGTGTTTATTGGGTGACCACCTTGCCCGCATCATCGTTCGCGCGGGGTTGGCCGGGAGCTCATGTACGCGGTTTTGGCTTATCTGAAGGACCAGCCCGTGACACTCAGCGCGTCACGGGCCGGCAAACCGCTGTACGATTCCCTCGGGTTCACCGAAATCGCCTCATCCACCTGGTGGGCATAGAGCGCGAGCCAGGAATTCGGCCTGCAGAGCGAAAAGATTCGCCACGACGTTGGTGTCGGTGGGCATGTGCGAGGCGGCCGGCAACGGCAGCACAGTGTGCGGTCGGCCGGCGGCCACCAGCGCCGCGGACAGTCGCAGGGTGTGCGCCGGCAGCACATTGTCGTCGGCGAGCCCGTGGATCAGCATCAGCGGCCGCGACAGGTTGGGCGCGTCGGCGATCAGCGAACCACGGTCGTAAACGTCAGCGTGTTCGGCTGGATGCCCGAGAAAGCGTTCCTGATAGTGCGTGTCGTAAAGGTAAACATCGGTGACGGGCGCGCCGGCCACCGCCACGTGGAAGACATCCGGGCGTCGCAGCACCGCGAGAGCGGACAGATAGCCGCCGTACGACCAGCCGCGGATGCCGACCCGGCGCAGATCCAGGTCGGGAAACGCCTCGGCGGCCGCGTGCAGGGCGACGATTTGGTCGGCCAGCGCCGCGTCTCCCTTGTCGAGGTGAATGCTGTGATCCCAGGCAGGGTCGCGGCCAGGCGTGCCGCGACCGTCCGCGATGACCACCGCATAGCCCTGGTTCGCCCACCACTGCGAACTCACATAGCCGTCCAGGGCCGCCAGCACTCGGCGTCCGGCCGGCCCGCCGTACGGGTCCATCAGCACCGGCAGTTTTCCCGCTGCCTGGCACGTGACCGGCAGGGAAGAGCACCGCGGTGCGGAATTCCTGTTTGCCGGCCCGAAGGAAATGCGGCTGAGCTGTCAGCGCCGGCAATTCAGCCAACGAGGCGATCGCGGCGACCGGTCTTCCGTCACGCTGAACGGAAATCTCGACGCCATGGCGTTCGCCCGTACGGCTGGCGATGACCGTCGTACCGCCGCCGAACGCTCCACTGTGGACACCGGGAGTGTCGGTGAGCGCGACGACGCCGGAGGAAGCCGCATATTTCCACAGGTGGTCCTCGGTCTGTTCGTATGACGCGGTGAACAGCACGTTTTCACCGTCGACACCGAGAACTTCCCGCACCTGCAGCCCGACCGGGCTGACCGGCCGGCCGTTGACGACCAGCCTTCGGGTGTTCTCGCTGTCCCGCGGCGGTGATGATGTCGCCGGCGTCGGTACGGGCCGGTACCCCGGCGACTATCGTTGTCCACTGTGGATCGTGGTCGTCCTGGACGACAGTGGACATGCCGGTGTCTGGGTTCACGGACAGCAGCCGCAGGGTCGTCTGCGGGCGTTTTTTGCACGGCCAGCAGCAATCCGTGGGCTGACCAGTGGACGTCGACGACATATTCGTACGCGTCACGGTCCCATTCGACCGCGACCGAGGTGCCGTCGAGGTCGCGTACGGACAGCGTCACCTCGGCATTCGCGGTGCCGGCCAGCGGATAGCGCAGCATCGTGGGCGCAATGGCGGGATGGGTTGGGTCGCTGAGATAAAGCCGCTCCACCGGGCTGGTGTCGACGCGAGCGACCAGCAGCCGGCGGCCGTCCGGCGCCCACCAGTAGCCGCGGAACCGGTGCATGGACTCGGAGGCGACGTGCTCGGGCAGTCCGTACGTGAGGTCGGCCGCCTCGGACCGCGCCAGCACCCGGTCGGTGCCGTCCGCGAGGTCGATGACGTGCAATGACCCGGCCGAAACGTAAGCGACAGCAGTGAAGGCCGGGTTGGGGCGCGGGTCGGCAATCGGGCCGGCGGTTGGCCATTCTCGTACCGCGGCGGTGCCGACCTCGACTGTCCACAGTCGACCGGCCAGCGCGAAAACCGCGTGCTCGACGTCGGAATCAGTCGCGTACGCGGTGATGCCGGTCGACCGTTCCCGAGCGCGCTCCCGTCGTACCCGCTCCTCGGGGTGTGAGGTCATCCGCGCGGTCGCCCAGCAGCGTGGACGGGTCGGCGAGCAGGGTTTCGGTGCCGGTGGGGACATCGAGCCGCCACAGGCAGCTGGCCGGATCGGTGCCCGACTTGGTGCGTACGAACAGGACTTGTTGTCCGTCCGGGCTCACGGTGAACTTTCGGGGCACCCCAAGGGACAACTGTCGGGTGCGGCCCCACTGGGCCAGGAACTCCTCAGTCATCTGTCATCGCCTTTCCGCGACAGCGCGGTCGCAAGGCGGTCGGCCGCCTCAATATGGTCGGATTCCGCCAGCAATTCCCAGCGTTGTAAGGCGAGCGGCACGTTGCCTTCCAGCCACAGCCGATCGTGGAATCGGCCGAGGTCGAAAGCCGTGCCCAAGTGCAGCTGCGCGGCCGCCAGGAGGTCGAGAATCTGCTGTTTTCCAGCCTGGTAACTCAACCGCTGCCCCCCCGGCGTGGCGGCGAGCCCGGCGGCGTCGTGCTCGGCCATCCGCGATCGACCGGACCGTACGAACCAGCCGATCAGAGGCTTGCGCGAGGGTGATTTCTCCGAGTGCGAGCAACACGTCCAACTCGGCGCGAAGGGCCCGTAGGCGCAGGAAGTTGGCGATCCGAGTCGCGCTGTGCGGCCGGTCGTCGAAAAGGCCACCGAGCAGCGTCATTTCCTCGTGGTAAAAGGCGATGCCCTCGGTGGGCAGCGAGTCGTAATGGTGTCGCCGGATGGGATTGGGGTGGCGCCAGGAAAGTGCCTGCTGCTGGGCGTGGACGCCTTCGTGGATCAGGCCGCCGCACAGCGGGTCGTACGCCTTGGCACGCTCGAAGTACGGCAGTGTGTCGCTTGGCGGCGCCACGTAACGGAGAGCGTTCTGGTCGACGCGTGCCGCGCTGGTCAGGTCGTCCGCCAGCCCGTACCAAGCCAGTGGCGCGAGATAGTCCGGCATAGGGGCGAAAAGATAGCGCCGGAGGGTGTCCGGTTGGCTGAGCAGGTCGGTGTCGGCGTAGAACCGCCGAAGGCGCCGCTCGTCGTCATCCTCCCTGCGGACCTGCGCGTCCGTACTGGACGCGATGAGCTGCGGGGGAGCGTTTCGGTGCCGCTGAGACAGAATCGCCTCCGCGGCCGCCGCGCGTTGCCATTCGTGCCTTGCCAGCAGCACGATTTCGTCCGCCGGATGCGGATAAAGCGCGACCTTGTGCAGGAAGAAGCCGAAGGCGGCCGGGCCTACCGCGACTTCGCCGCGAAAGCTCGGCAGCGTCGCGGCCAGCCACTGCCGGTAGCCGGTCGGCGCGCGGCGACCGCGGCCTCGGCGTGGATGGCGACCGTTTTCCTTTGTTCTGCGGATAAATGCGGGGCCAGTGCGGCCATCGAGGCGGCCAAGCTGGTAGGCATCTGGTCGAGCTCTCGCAGCGCGAGGGTGGCGAACGGCCCGACGGCGTCCGGGCCCAGGTTCGTACGCGCCTGGGCCAAAATCTCCGGCAGATGTGCCAGCAGAGCCGCGATCCCAGCGGCTCGCTGGTCGTTGAACGGCCCTGGCGGGAGCATCGCCTCGAAGATCGGCACCACCGCCTGCTCGACATAGAAGCCCGGATGGCGCCGCCAGCCGCGCTGCAGGTCCAGCTCCCAGTACACCCGGTCAATCGCCGACTGGATCAGCCGGCCGTCCACCCGTACGGCCACCGGCTCGGCATCCAGTGCCAGCGCGGCGAGCCGTACGCGAAAGCCCGCGGCGGCCTGCCGGCGGGCGTCCACCGCGCTCGCCGACCAGTCGGGTAACCAGCCCGTCGGGCGGTCCATCCTGGTCAGGTCGTCGGTGCTGGCCGGCGCGGTGGCGGCCCGCCAGTCCCAGAAGTCCGCGGCAAGGCGCCGCAGCTCGGTGGTCATCGGCACCTCTCTCATGGCGTACAATTGGGTCACCCAGTGACCCACTATACCTCGGGAGCCAGTGGTGTCAGAGGACGTTTTCGAGCCGGTGACCGGGTCGCGGCTGTACGAGCTGGTGGTGGAGCAGATTCTGCGGTTGATCGCGACCGGGGAGATCCCGCCGGGCGCTCGGCTGCCGGTTGAGCGCGACCTGGCGGAGCGTTTCGGAGTCAGCCGGAACGTGCTGCGGGAGGCGATCCGGGTGTTGGAGGTGCGCGGCATCGTGCGCTCGCGGCCGGGCGGCGGCAGGTACGTGCGAGACGCCAACATCTCGGCACGGCTGTCACCGGTCGGGGTGATTCTCCGGCTGGAACGGGCCGCGATCCTGGATGTGCTGGAATCAAGGGAAATGCTGGAGGTCCAGGTGGCCCGGCTGGCGGCCCGAAAGGTGGCGGAGGGTGCCGATGGTCAGCCGCTGCTGGAGGCCGCGCGGGTCTCCAGCGGCAGCTGGGAGGACAACGCCCGCTTTCATACCGCGATCGCCGCCGCCACCGGCAACTTCATGGTGGAGCGGCTGGTCCGTCTGCAACTGGATCTGCTTCGGGACGTACGCCAGCGCGACCACTACTCGACTCGGAGGCCCGCGCCGGGCTGGCAGAGCACCGCGCCATCGCGACCGCGATCAGTGGCGGCGATCAGGACGCCGCCGAGGCCGCTCTCCGGGCGCATTTCGCGCACACCCGTGCCAATGTCGAGCAGGGGGCCTGATGTCGGATGTGGTCGTTGTGGGTGGCGGGGTTATTGGCTGCGCGACCGCGGTCTTTCTGCTTCGGGGCGATCCTGGGCTGGAAGTGACGGTGGTGGAACCGGATCCCACCTATGCGGTCGCCGCCAGCCCGCGTGCCTCCGGCGGCATCAGGCAGCTCTTCAGTTGCCAGGAGAACATTCAGCTTTCCCGATATACGTTGGACTTCATCGACTCGTGGCCGGATTTCGCCGACACCGACCTCGGGTGGCGACCGAACGGCTACCTTTTCGTTGCCAGCAGCGACCAAGCCGGCGCCTTGCGAGAGAATCTGCTGGTGCAGCAGGAAGCAGGCGTACCGGCGTTCTGGCTGGCTGCGGCTGAGGTTGCCGACCGGTATCCGTTGCTGGCGACCGAGGATCTGGGCGGCGCGGTGCTGTCGCCGGACGACGGCTGGCTCGACCCGTACGCCTTCCTGATGGGATTCCGGCGGGCGGCCCAGCGGCTCGGGGCTCGATTCGTCCGCGATCGGGTGGTGAATTTTATCGTACGGGACAGGAAAATCACCGCCGTGGACTTGGCGTCGGGCGATGTCCTGCCGGCCGGCCATGTGGTCAACGCGGCCGGCTGCTGGTCAGCCGAGCTGGCGGCCAGGGTCGGCCTACCGATTCCCGTCGAACCGATGCGTCGCTACGAGCATTTCGTCCGCGCGGACGGCGACTTTTCCTTGCTCCCGTTCATCAAAGACCCGGCCGGCCTGGCCGTACGTCCGGCCGGCGACGGACTGTCGGTCGGGCTGGTCGACTTCACCCACCCGGGCGGCTTCGATGACAGCATCGACTCGAGCTATTTCGACACCGCTGTTTGGCCGGCTTTGGCGCACCGGCTGCCGCGCTGGATCGCGCCCGGTTGCACTCGACAACGGTCGGCCACTACGACCAGAACCGCCTCGACGGGAACGCGATCATCGGGACCTGGCCGGCTGTGCTGCGGAATTTCTCCTTGGCCAGCGGGTTTTCCGGCCACGGCATGATGCACGCGCCGGGTGTCGGGCGGGCCCTGGCCGAGCTGATCCTGCATGGTGAATTCCGCACGATCGACCTCAGCCGTTTCGGCTACCGGCGAATAGCCGACGGACGGCCGTACCCGGAACGCGGCATCCGCTGACGTCTATGGACCAGTCCATCGAGGCGAGAATGGCCCTTAACTCCAGGGCCAAGCGGCTCGTACGTTGGCACCATGGGTGTGGACAAGATCCGTGGTGGGCTGTGTTGTGCGCTGGCGATGATGCTGGTGGGGAGCTCCTTTCCGGCTTCCAGCTTGCTGCTGCATTACCCGTACGCGGGCGGGCAGGCGATCCGGTACGCGCTGGGTGCGCTGATACTGCTGCGCTGGCCTTCCGGCGCGGTGCGCCGCCACCACATCGGGTGACGGCCCGCGAGTGGGGTTTGCTGGCGCTGCTCGCGGCGACCGGGCTGGTCGGCTTCAACCTGGCGATCCTGTTCGCGCTCAGAACCGCTGAACCGGCCGTACCAGGCGTCATCGTCGGCTGCGTGCCGGTCGTGCTGGCCACCGTGGTGCCGCTGGCGGCCCGAAAACGTCCGTCCGGACGCATTCTGGTGGCCGCGGGCCTGGTGGTCGCCGGCGCCGCGATCGTGCAGGGTTTCGGCCGCAGCGACCCAGCGGGGCTGGCGTTTTCGCTGCTGGCGCTCGCTGGCGAGGCGGCCTTCTCGCTGTTGGCGATCCCGCTGCTGGGCCGCCTCGGGGCGCTCGGTGTCTCCGGCTATACGACCGCGCTGGCGACCGTACAAGCGCTCGTTCTTGCCCTGGTCCTGGACGGGCCGGCGGCTTTGCGGTGGCCGACCCCGGTGGAGGCGTTGGCGCTGTTGTGGATCGCGCTGCTGGTCACCGTGGTCGCGTTCATCAGCTGGTACACCGGGCTGCAACGGGTCGGCGCGGAACACGCGGGGCTGTTCGCCGGCATCCTGCCGCTGACGGCCGCCCTCGTCGCGCCGCTGGTCGGCGCTGGCACCTTGGGCCTGTCCCAGCTTGTCGGTGGCCTCGCGGTGGCCGGTGGCCTCGCGTTCGGTCTGGTGAGCGGCCGGCGGTCAGGACAACCCGCGGTCGAGCCGCCGGTGCCGGTGTGACAGATCAGTCTGCCGGGAATGAGGGCCGGCGTCGACAGGTTTGCGCCGAAAGGACACCTCGTAAGGAGCTTTCGATGGCAACGATTTCGGCCGCGCAGTCCGGGACGTACGTGCTGGGCGGCAAATACCCGATCAACCGGCTCGGTTTCGGCAGCATGCAGCTCACCGGTCCGGGCGTCTGGGGCGATCCGGAGGACCCAGCCGAGGCCGTACGAGTGTTGCGGCGCTCCGTTGAGCTGGGCGTGAAACTTCATCGACACGGCGGACTCGTACGGCCCATTTGTCGCTGAGCAACTGATCAAGAAAGCTCTGCACCCGTACGCGGATGACGTGATCATCGCGACCAAGGCCGGTTTCACCCGCTCCGGGCCAAACGACTGGCGGGCGGTCGGCCGCCCGGAATACCTGCGCCAGCAGGTCGAGCTCAGCCTCCGGCACCTCGGCCTGGACCGGATCCCGCTGCTGCAGCTGCACCGGATCGACCCGAAGGTGCCGCTCGCGGATCAGGTCGGCGAGCTGAAACTGCTGCAGGACGAGGGAAAGATCGGTCTGATCGGACTGTCCGAAGTGGACGTCGATGAGCTGAAGGAAGCACAGAAAACGGCGACTATCGCGTCCGTACAGAACCTTTACAACCTGACGAACCGAAAGTCCGAGGCGCTGCTGGACTTCGTCGAGGCGAACGACATTGCCTTTGTTCCGTGGTTCCCGTTGGCCACCGGCAAGCTCGCCGAGCCGGGCGGCCCGCTGGGGTCGATCGTGAAGCGGCTCGGCGTCAGCGGCTCGCAACTTGCTCTTGCCTGGCTGCTGCAGCGGTCGCCGGTCATGCTGCCGATCCCGGGCACGTCCAGCGTCGACCACCTGGAGGACAACATCGCCGCGGCCGGCGTGAAGCTGTCCGCCGACGACGTCGAGGCCCTGTCGACCGTACGATCCTAACTCCCTATCATTCCCTATCGCTCCTTGCATAGGGTAGGTTAGGGAACATGGGGCCCCAGTTGTATTCGGTGGAGCAGGTCGCGGACCTGCTCCACCTGCATGTGAAGACGGTCCGGGGGTATGTGCGGGACGGCCGGCTGAAGGCGGTCCGGATCGGCAAGCAATACCGGATCTCCAGCGAGGAAGTCGAGACGTTCACCGGTGGCGCGCTGCCGGCGCCGGTACGCGAGACGGTGTCCCGTCAGCGGCACGCCGAGGTGTCGAGCATCGTGCAGGTCGACGCGGCCAGCCCAGCTCTGGTGAGCCGGCTGGCGACGGCGGTGATGAGCTCGGCGAACGGTCGCCCGTACGACGACGGCCGGCTGCGCATCGACACTGTGTACGACCAGGAGCGGGCAAGTCTGAAGATTGTTTTGTTGGGTGGTTTGGAAACCACTGGTGAAATGCTGAAAATGATCCACGTGATTCTGGAGGACACGCCATGATCGGCACCGTGCTGGAGCTGTCCGGCGTGAACGTGTTTGTCTGCGCGGAGGACGGTCCGGCGATGGTCGGCGACGCGGACGCGGTCGACGTGCTGGGCAGCATGTACGGCCTCGGTACCCGCTGGGCGGCCATCCCGGTCGGCC
This sequence comes from Fodinicola feengrottensis, assembly GCF_010993775.1. GTDB lineage: Bacteria > Actinomycetota > Actinomycetes > Mycobacteriales > HKI-0501 > Fodinicola > Fodinicola feengrottensis. The sequence goes on from NZ_WOTO01000002.1 coordinate 62,316, forward strand.
GGCTGGCTGGCGACTTTTTCCAGCTGAGTACGGGGATTGCCGGCGCGATGGTCGGGAAACTGGTCGGATACCAGGTCAGAGTGGCGATCGTCGGTGACATTTCCTCGTACGCGGCGGCCAGCGAGCCGTTCCGGGACTGGGTCCGCGAGTCGAACCGCGGCACCGATGTGTGGTTTGTCTCCGATCTGGACGAGCTGGCCGAACGGCTGACGCAGAACACCCGCGCTAGGTTGACCTAAACCCAAGGAGCGTCAGTGGACCTGTTTGATCTGAGCGGCAAGGTGGCGGTGGTGACCGGCGGCAGCCGGGGGGGATCGGTTTCATGATCGCCCAGGGCCTGCTGCGAGCCGGGGGCGCGGGTGATTATCAGCAGCCGCAAGGAAGCTGAGCTGACCGACGCCGCCGAACGGTTGCGGGCCGACGGTGACGTGACCGCATTCCGGTCCGACCTGTCCACCGAGGCCGGCTGCTTCGCGCTGACCGCCCAGATCGCCGACCAGGAGCCGCTGGTCCATGCGCTTTTCAACAATGCCGGGGCCGCCTGGGGTGCGCCGCTGGAGGAATTCCCGGACTCCGGGTGGAGCAAGGTGCTCGACCTGAACGTCCGGGGCGTTTTCCATCTGACCCGCCTATTGCTTCCGCAGCTGCGGGCCGCTTCCACCCCGGACGACCCATCTCGGGTCGTCAACATCGGGAGTATTGACGGGATCCGGGTGCCGGCGCGCGGCTTCGACAACTATTCGTACAGCGCCAGCAAAGCCGCTGTCCACATGCTCACCCGTCACCTCGCCCGGGACCTCGCGCCGGACATCCTGGTCAACGCGATCGCACCCGGTCCTTTCGAGTCGAAAATGACGGCCGGCCTGCTGGCCCAGTACGGCGACGAGTTCGGCAAGATGGCTCCGCTTCGCCGGATGGGCCGCCCCGAGGACATGGCCGGCGTCGCGATCTATCTGGCCAGCCGCGCCAGCACTTTCGTCACGGGTGCGGTGATCCCCGTCGACGGCGGCATCAGCTCACTCGGCTAGTTTCCTGCGGCTTGGGACGTCCGCACCCATTGGGCGAGGGCGACCCGCGACTCCAGCCGCAGCCGGTGGTAGCTGTTCCGCAAGTGTGATTCGACCGTACGTTCGCTCGCTGATCGTCAGTCTCTGCGCGATGTGCGCGTTGGAGAGGCCGTCGGCGACCAGCGTGGCGATCTCAGATTCCCGCCGGCTGAGCGGTTCGAGCCGCTCGGAGGCCGGCAGGTGCATGCCGCGCGCGGCAGCGAGCCGCCGGCATCGCCGAGCCCAGGAATGCATCTCGGCGCGTTCGAACGTGTCCAGGCAGGCCACGATCGCGGCCCGGGTGTCGTCGGCCCGGTCGGTACGCAGCTCGGCCCACTCCAGCCGGGCCTGCGCGGCGAGCAGGTGCGCACCGACCGCGGCCAATCCGTCGGCGGCCGCGTCGAGCCGGCCTACGCCCCGCTCCACCTCGCCATAAGCGCCGGCCGACAACCCGTCGATCCGGGCGCCGAGCGCGGCCAGGAAGTCGCCGGTCCGGCCGGTCGTACGCAGGTGGGTCGCCATGCGTACGACCTCGTCTTCACCGGCGAGTGCGAGGAATCCCCGCTCGGCCACGCTGCTCGTCATGGATCGCCTCGCTCGCCGCCGGTGTGCTCTCACTCAGGAGGCGTAAACCCGGCGACGAACAATCCGTACGGTCAGAACCGCCAGTGCGCGGCTTCGGCCACCCAGACCGCTGGCCCGGCGCAGCTCGGCCAGCAGCCGAGCACTAGGACCGCTTGTTCGCCTGGACGACAGCGAACGGCTGGATGACCGACAGGCTCGGCAACTGGGCGAGGCGGTCGAACAGGTCCTGTTTGAAGCTCGCCAGCCGCTCGTCGTCGAGCTGTTCGAGGAACCACCGGTGGCCATGCGACCAGTGCCACTGCCACACGTCGTCCGCGTTCGCGAACGCCAACGTGAACTGGTCGGGCATCACCTGCATGTCGACCAAACCGGCCTTCGGTAGCTTGGCGGGAATGTCGGCGAGGTCTGGCACTTCTCCGATCGGCAGCGGTTTCAGGTCGTACTTTCGGCACAGTTCCTCGAAGATCTGGAAAGGTTCGGTCACCGCCCCGGGGGCGGTGACCAGCAGCCGGCCGCCGGGGCGCACCACCCGAGCGATCTCGGCCAGCCCGCCGTCCAGACCGACGAAGATCAACGCCATCCCGCAGAGCACCACGTCGAAGGAGTTGTCCGGGAACTCCAGCCGGGAGGCGTCCATCTCGATGACCTCGGCGTGGTCGGCGCCTGCCGTACGCAACGCGCTCCGGGCGGCCGCGACCATGCTCGGCGCGTAGTCGACGCCTACCGCCCGCCCGGTCGGGCTGACCGCCAACGCGGCTGGTACCAGCGAGGTCCCGGTCCCGCAGGCAACATCGAGCACGTGGTCGCCCGGCTTCAGCTCGGCCCGCTCGGCCAGCCGCCGGCCCATGGGCTGGAAGAACGGGGTGATCGTTTCGTACGTTTGCGCGGTGCGGTCTCAGACCGCCATGAAGTCTTCGTTCATGACACGGAGCGTAATCGTCCCCGGACGGCCGGGAAAGCCGACGCGCTCTCGTACGATGGTGTGAAAGACCAGGTGGCGGCCTCAATGTGACGCCACCGAGGCTACCGAGGCCGGCGCGGTCGACCGCGCCCGGCCTGTCATGAGGGCAGCCGGATTCAGTGCTCGTACGGACAGTCGTCAGCCGCCAATCCGCGGATGCGGGACTGGGACCCAGATGACCTACGGTCGCAGTCCTTTCGCACGAGTTTTCTGGCAGGTTTGCCCTACCGCTGGCCGGGATCGGGCCGGTCGGCGAGCAGTGGCAGCAGCTGATTCCAGGTGGTGCCGTCGCGGGCATCCCGGCGACGGCGGGCGATCGCGCTGAGCGACTCCAACACGACCCGGTTGGCCAGCGCGGCGGTGATGTCGGCGTGGTCGTACGGCGGGCTGACCTCCACCACGTCGACGCCGACCACCGGCAACTCCAGGCAGATCCGCCGGACCGAGTCCAGTAGTTCGCGGGCGGACAGTCCGCCGGGCTCGGGGGTGCCGGTGCCGGGCGCGTGTCCCGGATCGCAGACATCGATGTCCACGGACAGAAAGACGCCGTCGCAGTCGTCCATCGCGATCGCGAAGGCATCGGTGAGGCACTCGTCCAGGCCGCGCTGGACCACCTCGGTCATCTCGTACGAGCGCATGTTCTGCTCGGCCATCCAGTTTAGCGTCGCCGGCTCCGGCCAGTAACCGCGCAGGCCGATCTGCAGGAACCGGTCGGCCCGCAGCGCGCCGGACTCGATCAGCCGGCGCATCGGCGCGCCATGGCCCCACAGTGAGCCGAACTCGATGTCCCCGGTGTCCGCGTGCGCGTCGAAGTGGATCATCGAGACTCGGCCATGGCCGAGCACGTTGGCCACACCTTTCGCGTCCGGGAAAGCGATCGCGTGGTCGCCGCCGAGGATCACTGGAATCGCTCCGGAACCGGACACCTGCTCCACCGCCGCTTCCAGGTCCGCGAGAGATTTCGCCGCGTCACCGAAAAAACATCTCCACATCGCCGGCGTCGAGCACCCGTAGGTCCTTGAGCCCGTCGGTGCGCAACGCGAGGCTCGGTCGCGACCCGTCGTGCGGCAGGTAGTCGGTGGCCCGGATCGCCTGCGGCCCGAACCGGGTGCCCGGCCGGTGCGAGGTGCCGCCGTCGAATGGGGCGCCGAGGATCACCACGTCAGCGCCCTCGTACGTCGTCGGGTCAGTCAGATCGCACCGGTCAACGCCGAGAAACGTGAAGTCAGGTCCGTATTGAGCGCCATAGCGGGTCATGCCGCGATCGTGTCACGCCGGCCTTGTCGCCGTCACCAGACTGGTGCCCGTCCACGGTCCGCCGTACCAAAAACGCCACCCCAGTCCGCGTACGCGAACATCGTTCGCGCCGAGCTCGCGTAGTCGGTTGGCGTATGCCCGCACGTGCCGGAAGTCCGCGATCGCCAGCTGGCCACCGGGGCGTACCACCCGCAGCGCCTCGTCGATCGCAGTCAACCGGCTCTTGCCGGGGATGTTGTGGATCGCGAGACTGCTCACCACTAGATCGAAGCTCGCGTCCGGAAACGGCAGCTCGGTCATGTCGCCGGTGCGTAGCTCGATGCGGTCCCGTACGCCTTCGGCCGTGGCGTTCTGCGCGGTGACTTCCTCGGAGTTGCCGGATTGGTCAACGGTCCGCCAGAGGTCGACGCCGACCGCCTGTCCGGTGGGCAGTCGTTTGGCGGCCTGCACGAGCACCATGCCGCGTCCGCAACCGAGATCCACCACCTTTTCGTCGCCGCGCAGCGCCAGCTGGTCGAGCAGCGCGGCCCACACCCTGACCTTGCCGCGCCGGGTCGTGTAGAGATAGCTGGCGGCCATGGCGAGCATGCCGACCGTCCACACGGCCCACCAGATCGTCAGCGCGGCTGGCCAGTGAAAGAGCAGCGATATCACGAAAAGTATGGCGAAGATGACGCCCATGAGAATCATCGAAAAAGGAGCGTAGGGGGCATCGACTCCATAGTCGGCCCGCGGTTCTGTGGTCATGGCGGGAACTGTAGCGGCGCCTGCGTGTCTCGGCCTGTTCGCTTCGGCGGCCGCCGGCCATGACGGTTGTCATGGATTCTCGCGGCTACCACCCAGTGGGGATGAAGTCGAGACCTTGGTCACGCCTCACATGGTGCCCCGTTAGAACGGTGGTGGTGGATAGTCGTCGTTGGGTGTGACGTCGTAGATGCGTCCGGTGGGGCTGGTCCAGAGGAATCGGCCTGGTGTGGGTTGGGTGACGGTCCAGCCGTGTTCTTTGATGTCGTTATGGAATTTGCATGCCGGTCCGGCGCTGTCGTACGCGGTTTTTCTACTCGCCTTTCGGAGACCAGTTTCTTGCGGCGGGTTTCGGCGGCTGCTGGGTCGATTTTGATGACCTCCCGGCGGGCCTTGTCTCGGATCGATCGAGGTGTTTTCGAGTCGGCGCCGGGTGGACCTTTTCTTCGACTTTGCGGGCGTCTTGGGGTGAGAGGTGGCCGACCTGGTCCGCGAAGGTGAAGGCTTTGCGTAGGTTAAGGTGACCGTGAGACATCCCGGCCATGGTGCCGGGGAGTTCGTGGACGAGTTGGTACGCCAAGTTCAGTTGTTTCTGGGCCGCTGACAGGCTCCAGGTCAGCATTGCGGCGATTTCCCCGGCCGCGTATTTAGAGAACGCTGCGCCAACAGCGGGGCGGGCGTTGGTGAAGCGGTCCATAAACCGCATCTGCATCGCCTGCGTATACGAAATCACCTTGTCCAGCGCCTCGACCGCGGCCAGCGCGGTGTCCGCGTCGGCTCGGCCGTACCGGTCGAGTTCTTCCAGCATCTGCAGGGGGACCCCGCTGGGTGGCATGGTGCGCCACCACTGCTTGTTCGGGTCGGTGAATTCCGGTCGCCTTCGCTTTCTGCTCATGACACGATTTTACCGGCCACTACCGACAATTGGGCCACCAATTTCGGTTCTGTGGATAACAAACATAGCCTTGGTCGCCCTGTGAATAACGTCGAGTGCGAGACATTGGGCTGCGTTCGATGAGCCTGTGACTGTCCAGCGGCGCGAAAGTGAGCACGACCGCGACCGCCACGGTCGCCGCCGTCCCGGCACGTAAGCCGCCTTTTGAAGGCATCGCTAGGGCTCCACCCTGTAGACCTCGACAGCTTTACTTCAGGAGCCGCTCGGGTTCTGGGCATTCCGACTCGCGGCATAAAGCCGCCTACGGTTGCGGGTCAGCGCCCGGTTTTGACCGGCTTCCCCCCAGAAAGCGAGCAATCTGTAGTTTTCTGTGCCGCCAGCCGGCGGCCACGTCACGTCCGCTTTTCGGTCAGCCAGAACAGTAGCGCGAGAATCGGCAGAATAGCGCCGAAAACCACCAGCCCGGTCCAGCCGGTGAGGTCGTACGCCAGCGACCCGAGCTCCGAACCGGCCGCGCCACCGAGAAAGAACGTGGCCAGATAGACGCTGTTCAGGCGGGCCCGCGCGGACGCGTCCAGCCGGTAGATTGTGTGCTGCCCGAAGACCAGAGTGCTCTGCACGGCCATGTCGATGGCGACCGCGGCGACGGCCAGCAACACAATGCTGTGCCGGCCAAATCCGGCGACTCGAAGGCCACCGCCGCGACTCCGAAGGCGGTCGCTGTCAGTGGTTTGGACAAGCCCCGGTCGGCCCACCGGCCGGCGAGCGGCGCTGCGAGGGCGCCACCGGCTCCGACCAGGGCGAACAGGCCAACGCCGAGCTGTGAGTAGCCGAAAGGAGGCGAGGTCAGCACGTACGAGACAGTCGTCCAGAAAGCGCTGAAGGCGCCGAACATCGCCGCCTGATAGAGCGCGCGACGGCGCAGTTCCGGGTGTGTACGGGCAAGCCGTACGGTCGATCGCAGGAGCGCGCCGTAGGCGACCGTGGTACTGGGCGCGCGGCGCGGAAGCGCGAACCGCAGTGCGACGGCCAGCACGGCCATAAAACCGGCCGCGGTCAGGAAAACCACCCGCCAGCTGGTCGCCTCGGCGAGCCAGCTGCCGATCGTACGAGACAGCAGGACGCCGGTGAGCAGGCCCGCTACGACCCGCCCCACGATCCGGCCGCGCAGGTGATCGGGTGCGAGGCCGGCCGCGAACGGCACCAGAATCTGTACGACCACCGAGGTCGCTCCGCTGATCAGCGCGCCCGCCAGCAGGACCGGGAAGCTCGGCGCGAAACCGGCCACCGCCATGCCGATCGTGGTGATCACCAGTAGCACGGACACCAACCGGCGGGTCTCGGCCCGGTCGCCGAGCGGCACCAGGAACAGCATCCCGGCCGCGTAGCCGACCTGGGTGGCGGTGATCAGGCCGCCGGCCACCACCTTGCTGATGCTGAAGGACTGGCTGAGTTCTGCCAACAGCGGCTGTGCGTAATAAAGGTTGGCGACGGTCAGCCCGCAAGCGACCGCGAGCAGGGTGATCAGCCAGCCGGGCGGCGCCTGAGTGCTGATGGACGACTTCGTCAGGGTCACGGAAAGCCTCTCGCCAATGGAACCTGTTTTAACCGGTTCCAGAACCGTACCAGTTAAACCGGTGCCACGGGTATGGTGTGTCCATGACTGTGGTGTTCCGGCAGGGCGCTGGGCGGCTCTGCCTCGACTTCGTCCGCACGCTGCGCCTGCGCGGCAAACCGGGCGTTGTCGAGGAGCTCCCGGACGCGGCCGCGCTGGCTGAGTGGGTCCGCCAGTGCGGCCCGGCCGAGCCCACTGGCGTACCGGACTTCGTCCAGGTCAAGGCCGCTCAGGAGTTGCGAGAAGCGTTTTTTCGGGCTGATCGCGACCGAACCGACGGCGACCGACCGCCAGGTGATCAATGCCGCCGCGCGCGCGGCCGGTGCCGGCGCCGCGGCTGGAGCCGTCCGGCCAGCTCACCTGGGCCGCCGAAGACGTGGTGAACGCGACCTTGGCGCTGGTGGCGCGGGACGCGCTCGACCTCGCCACTTCGCCGGCGCTCGTACGAGTGCACGCCTGCGCGAACCCGGACTGTTCGGCGTTGTTCCTGGACAGTTCCCGGCCCGGTACGCGTCGGTGGTGCTCGATGGACACCTGCGGCAATCGCGCGAAGAAGGAAACTCTGCGCAGCAAGTCCTGAACGTGAAGCACGTGACAATACTTGCGCAAGTGTTTGACTATCGACCTCTGGTGGGCTCTACTGGTCGGGGCTGAGAGGGAGGTGGACGGACATGACCACCCTGGAAATGGTGATCAGAGTCGCCGCCGGACTCGGTTTCGGCGCGGCGATTGGATTTGAGCGGCAATACCGGGCCAGGATGGCGGGATTGCGTACGAACGCACTGGTGGCGGTCGGTGCCACTCTGTTCGTGGTGATGTCCTCGTACGGATTCGGTGGCCTGTCCGGCAGTGGTGCGGCGGACCCGACCCGGGGTCGCGGCGCAAATCGTGTCCGGCATCGGATTTCTGGGCGCTGGCGTGATTATGCGAGAGGGATTGACCGTCCGAGGGGGCTGAACACCGCGGCCACCTTTTGGTGCTCGGCCGCGGTCGGCTCGCTGGCCGGCGCCGGCCTCTTCCAGGTCGCGATCACCGGTACGGCGGCCGTGCTGTTGGTCAACATCGTGCTGCGGACCGTCGCGCGGGGGATGGACCGTCGACCGCACCGCGGTGCCGAGCAGCCCCCGTGCGCCGAGGACGAAGAATAGGCCGTTTAGCCTATTCTTCGCCGGTGTCTGATTACTTCGGTTTACGCTCGGCGTCGCTGCGTTCGACGCAGAATTCGTTGCCTTCCGGGTCGGCCATAATGACCCAGCCGCTGCCGTCGGGCTTGCGGTGGTCGGCCACCTGGCTGGCACCGATGCCCAGCAACCACTGGACTTCCTCGTCACGGGTTCGTTCGTCCGGGATCAGGTCGAGGTGCACCCGGTTCTTGCTGGTCTTGCTTTCCGGCACCAGCACGAAAAGCAGGTTTGGGCCACTGGGTGAGACGAGCCCCCACTCAGTGTGCTCGGGCAGGTTCGGATCGTCAGGATCCTCCTGCCAGCCGGACACCTGCGACCAGAATGCAGTGAGTTTCGCCGGGTCGACGGCGTCGAACGTGACGTGTTTGATACGCGCGGTCATCAACAATCCCTTGCTGTAACGCGCTTCCCGCGAAGAATGGCGTCGATCAGGACTTCGCGGGAGGCGCGGAAACGGTGGTGGTCATCTCCGTACCTCCTCTCGTCGCCGCAACGCCGCAGCGATCATGCCACACCTTTGCGGGGCGGATCAAACATGGTCGATCTTCGTATCGTCCTGAGTGTGCTGGAATCCGTTGACTTTCAGGCCGAAACGCCGCGCGAGGTCTCCGGCCAGCAGCTGAATGGGCAGGATTTGCAGGATTGCCCTGGAGAGTCCGCTGACCGCCGGGATCGGTACGACATGGAGGTTCTTCGCCGCCGCGACGGTGGCCGAGGTGACCAGCACGGTCGGCACCTTGGCGGCGGCCAGGTACCGCGCCAGCCGCACTTCCCGTTCCTCGCCGAAAAGAACGCATGCCCGCTGGCGAGTGAGTGCCTCCATCGGACCGTGCAAAAAACTGGTACGTCTCATAGGCGGCCGTACTGATCCGGGTCGACTCCCGGATAAGCAGCGCCGACTCAGAGGCGGAGGCGCGCGCCCCCCCGCGCCAACCACGTCGATCGAGGTCACTTCGGTCAGCGCGTCGGCGATTTCGAAGGCCTGGACAGCGAGATCGGTGAGCGTACGATCCACCAGCGCCGGCAGTGCCGGCCAGTCGTCGCCATCGCAAATGCCGTCGAGCGCGGTGGCCAGCAGCCCGAAGGCCTGCAGGGTGGCGGTGTATCCGACGGTATAGACCCGACTGTCCTCGCCGTGCCCGATGCCGAAAGTGGCATCGACCACCTGGGACAGCGGCGCGGTCGGGTCGTTGGTGATCCCCAGCCGCTCGTTGCCGCCGATTTGTTGGGCGGCCGCGATGGTTTCCCTGCTCCGGCCGCCTTCCGACACGAAGACATAGCCGTCGGCCACGTCAGATTTCGGGCCCAGCGCGAGGATTTCCGAGGCGTCCACGTTGATCGCCCGCCGGCCGTACCGGCCCAGCCGGTGGACCAGCGCGTGACCGCGTGCGAGCTCGCGCCCATCGACGCCACCGCGAGAACTCCCAGCTGCCAGCGGGAAAGATCGAGGGCGCCGAGCTGCTCGCGAACGATGTTCGCGGAGCGCTCGAGGTTGGCGGCCTGGGAGGCGACCGCTTGGTAGTAGTCCATGGGAACCTTTCGCCGGTCAGCTGGCTGTTGGTACGGGCAGGCCGCTGGCGATCGCGAGCGCGCCGATCACCGGTGGCCGGTCCAGCACTCGCGCGTCTACCCGCGGACACAGTTCTTTGAGCGTGGTAAGGAACGAATCACGCAGGAGTGGTTGGGTGGCGATGACCGCTCCGCCGGCGACCACGCTGGTGATGGGTATGCCGCGGGCCAGCAGCCGCTGGACGACGGTGGCCAGCTGCCGGCCGCCGTCCCGGATCACCGCGGCCGCGACTTCGGATCCGTCCGCCATGGCGGCGAAAACCTCGGTGGCGTGGCTGCCCCAGTAGTCGGCGGAGTTCGACCGGCTCAACGACATCGCCAGCTCAGGGCCAGTAGGCGCTTGGAAACTGGCCATCAGCCGAGTGGCCAGTTGGTCTGGCGGGTGGCCGAGGTCCAGCTCGGTGAGCACCGCGCGGACAGCCTCGCGGACCAGTCCGGAGGCACTGCCCTCGTCGCCGAGCACCCACCCCCAGCCGCCGGAGGTGATCAACTGGTCGGCCTCATCGCGTACCGCGGCGATGGAGCCCGTCCCGCACACCACGCCGATCCCGCCGGGGACTCCCATCGCCGGCGGCATGAGTTCGGCGTCGTTGACCACCCGCACTGGGCCGCCGAAATGCTCGCCGAGCTGGGCCTGGAACCGCAGGCATTGGTCAGTGTTGTCGCACCCGTGGGCGCCCACCGCGAGTGGCAACCGCAGCGCGGCGGCACCGAACGCATCGGACACCAGGCCAGCGAGGGTGGCCGCATTCGCGGCGGATTCCGGAATCCGCCACGCCTTCGTACGAACGATGCGCTCGTCCACGATTGCGCTGGCTGTCCCGATCGCCGTCGTACCCAGAGCAAGGTGGGTTTTGGTGGCGCCGATGTCAATACCGACGACGGCATCGTCCATGGAGGGCTGACCGTGCCTTCGGTCGCAGGAGTGAGTGTTTTGGAGGTTAACAAAGTTCGCCGACCTCGGCAATGTCCGCCGTCAGGCGAGGCGGTTCAGGGCGCGGCTGATCGCGAGATGAACGGCGCCAAGGACGGTGGCGCGGTCACCCAACGCGCCGACGGTGACCTCGGTGTCCCAGGCCAGGGATCGCAGCACCCGCTGGACTTCGGGCAGCACCAGCTGGTTCTGGCCGACGCCGCCGCCGAGCACGATGAGGCCTGGGTCGAGGACGCTCAACACGCCAACCGCGAGTCGCCCGATGTCCTGCGCATGCCGGTCGACCATTCGCCGCGCATGCACGTCGCCGCGTGCGGCCGCCTCGAAAAGTGCCTTGGCGTCTCGCGGCGGCGGTCCAGCCGATGCCGGCCACGCGGCCGCGCAACGCTCCAGTAAAGCCTCGGAGCCGAGATAGTGTTCAAGTCCAGCGCGCCGCGGACTTTCGTTCTCACCCCACGGAAACGGCATCCTTGACACCTCACCGGTGGCGCCGTGGGCGCCATGCAGCAACTGGCCGTCGAGCACGATCCCAGCGCCGATCTTCACCCCGACTTGCAGGTACGCGAACATCCGCTGGTTGCGGGCGACTCCGAGCCGGTGTTCGGCGAGGGCCGCGCAGTTGACGTTGTTTTTCCACCACCACCGGCACTTCGGCCGGCACTGGCAGCGAGGAGACGAGCTGTTCGGTGCCGTCTACCCGCAGGCTGTCGACGCGGTCGCTGGAATGTTCGGTCGGGGCGGTTGGTGCGCCGATGACGACGTCCCGCAGCGGCCCGTGCCGGTGGCCGACATCGGCGCGTACCTTCCTGACCAGCTCGATGGCCGCGGCGGTGGCCGCCGCGGTGACATTGCGCCGGCGGGCCGACATCCGCTCTTCGCGGGAGCTCAGCTGACTGCCGTCCAGTGCGTGCGCGGCGACCCGAACCCGGGTCGCGGCGACCTCCACTCCCAGGACGTGCCCGGCGGCCGGCGCCACCGAATAAATGACCGCGCTGCGACCGGTGCTCCCCTTGGTGGTGCCCTGGCTGGTCACCAGGTCCAGCTTGGCCAGCTCCGCGATCGCCACCGACATGGTCGGCCGGGACAGGTCGAGTGTGTGGCCGAGCTGTGGCCGGGTAGCCGGCCCGTCGGTGACGAGCGCGCGCAGGACCGCGCGGGCGCTCTCTGGCAGGTCCAGACGCTCGGCTGCCGGTGGCATCCCCATCGCGCCCTCCTTTGAACGATCACGGTCAACGTCGTAGTAAACCGCAGAGTTGTCGTACGAGCCTTGTGGGGGTCCTAGGTGTTTGTTAACCTCCCAAACATTGAGCCCAGAAATGAATGCCGATGAGTGTGGACGTACACATGACTGATATTCGAGTGGGCCTGGTCGGCCTGGATCACTGGTATTCGGCGATTCCGCTGGCTGAGGGCATCGGTGGCCGGGACGGCGTGCGGCTGGTCGGCATCGCCGACGCGGAACCAGCACGGGCGAGTGAGCTCGCCACTCGGTGCGGGGTTGACCTGGTGGACAAAGATTGGCGTGCACTGGTCGAAGATCCGACCGTCGACGCGATCATCAGCCTGGTCAGCCCGGACCGCAATGCCGAGGTCTGCCGAACCGCCGCTGAGGCCGGAAAGCACATCATCTCCAACAAACCACTGGCTCGTACGGTGGCCGAGGCGACGATGGTCGTGGCGGCGGTCCGGCGGGCCGGGGTTCGGTTCCTGCCGGCTGAGTCGCGGATGCGGCTCGGCCCGCGCAGCCAGTTTCTCAAGCGCTGGATCGAACAGGGCCGGCTCGGCCGGTTGTTAAGCGCCTCGCTGTCGATTTGGGCGGGGTTGCCGCGGCGCTGGCCGGACGACCCGGATCCAGGGTGGTTTGTCGATCCGGGCCGGACCGCCGGCGGCGGTTGGATCGACCATGCGGTCTATCAAGTCGACATGCTCCGGTGGCTGCTCGGTGAGGAAATCGTTGCGGTGACTGGACAAACCGCCAACCTGGCCTATCCAGAGCTGGCCGTGGAGGACTACGGGGTGGCGACGGTGACGTTCGCGGGCGGCGCGGTGGCCACCCTGGAAGACACCTGGACAGCTCCCGGCGCCGGATTTCAGTCCAGCGGAACCTATGTTGGCAGTGACGGCGTCTACCGAATGGACGGGATCAGTGACCGCAGCCTGATTCTGGCGGACTTTCCGCCGCTGCAGGGATGGGTGCAAACAGCCCTCCCGGGGCACCACGATCAGGCTGCCGATATCGATCACTGGACGGCGTCGATTCGGGACGAGGTCGAGCCCGTCGCCACCGTCGAGGACGCGTGGCACAATCTCGCTTCCTGCCTGGCTTTCTACGAGTCGGTGCGGACCGGTCGTACGATCGAGCCGGAAGTGGCGCCGTGTGGTAGCCGGGCAGCCGCTGCGGCTGGGCATTCTGGGTGCCGGCACGATCGCGACCGTCAGCGTCGGCGTGCTGCCGAACCTGGCCCAGATCTCGGACAAGGTGACGCCGGTGGCGATCGCCGATCCGGTGCTGGAGCGAGCACGGTCGGTGGCTGACACGTACGGCATCCCGAAGGCTTTTGGGACGCTGGAGGAAATGCTCGACGGTGCTGAACTGGACGCGGTCATCAACCTGACGCCGATCCCGGTGCACGGCGAGACCTGCCGCAAAATCCTGTCTGCCGGAAAGCACCTTGCCACCGAAAAGCCGCTGGCCACCACCATGGCGGACGCGAACGACATCTGCGATCTGGCCGCCCAACGTGGCCTGACCGTGGTGTGCGCGCCGTACAACATGCTGTACCCAGACCGGATGCAGGCCCGCCGGCTGATTCGGCACGGCGCGATCGGAAAAGTGGCGTTCGCGCGGGTACGGTCATCGCACGGCGGGCCGGCTTCGGGAAACTGGCCGCTGGACCCTACGTGGTTTTACCAAAAGGGATCCGGCCCGCTGTATGACATGGGCGTGTACGGCATTCACGAAATCACCGGGCTGCTCGGCCCCGCCAAGCGGGTGGTGGCTTTCGCGGGCATCACCGAGCCGGTCCGGACCGTACGTGGCGGTCCCTTCAAGGGCAAGAAAATCGAGGTGACCGCGGATGACAACGTGCTGATGATGCTGGACTTCGGTGCGTCGACCTTCGCGGTGGTGGACGGCACCTTCAACGTGAACGCGGCGCGCGGCCCGAAAGTGGAGATCTACGGCCGCGAGGGCACGATCAACATCGCGGGCGCGCCCTACGGCGGTGAAGGTCCGCCGCTGGAGATCTTCCAGCTGGACGCGGTGCCCGGACTCGGCGGCTGGATCACCCCGACCCTGCGCGAGGTTGAGGCGCAGACGCAGCGCGCTTTCGGCCTGCACAGGGCGATCCTGGCCGATCACCTGGCGGACTGTGTGGCCACCGGCGAAACTCCGATGCTCAACGTCGACCATGCCCGGCACATCCTGGAAATCATGCTGATGGCCGAGGAGTCCAGCCGGACCGGCCAAGCCGTCCCACTGACCACCACCTTCGAGCTGCCGGATCGTGAGGAGTGACGCCGATCGCAGTGCAGCTCTACACCGTTCGGGAGCAGGCGGCGAAGGATCTTCCCCGGGTGCTGCGGAGCATCAGCGAGCTCGGATTCGTCGGGGTCGAACTCTACGGTCGGTTCGATATCGCCCCGGCTGACCTCAAAAAGGTGATGCGCGACCTGGGGTTGCGTTTTACCAGTGCTCACGTGCCTTTCCCGTCCGGTCGGGAGGCCAGCAGGATTTTGGACGAGCAAGCCGAGCTGGGGGTGCCGGCGATCGCCTGGAGCCTGGAACCGGAGGAATTCCGTACGACGGACGCCATCGCGCGGGGAGTCGACCGAGTGAACGAGGGTGCCGTCAACGCGCGGGACTACGGGATCCGGTTGGCGTACCACAATCACGAGGCCGAATTTTCGAATACCTTCAACGGCCTGACCGCCCATCAGATTCTGCTGGATCTGGTGGAACCAGATGTGTTGGTGGAACTGGACCTTTACTGGGCCGCGGTCGGTGGCGCGGATCCGGCCGAAGTGTTGCGAGATTTGGGAGATCGGGTCCCGTTCGTACACGTCAAGGACGGTCCGGGCAAATCCCGCGACGACGTGATGGTCGCGGTGGGCCAGGGCAGCCTGGATATCGCGGCCGCGTTGACCGCGAATCCGGCCGTACGATGGCACATCGTGGAACTGGACCGGTTCGACGGCGACATATTCGACGCACTACGGGACAGTTATGACTTTTTGGTCGGTGGCGGGTATTCCACCGGACAAGCAGGTTCAGCTACCAGCGATTGACGTGCAGGATGTCGTCGAGCGGTTGGCGACGGGCGGGCTTGAAATCGGTCCCGATGGTGTGGGCGGTCGGGATCAGCGCGGCCTGCCGGACATTGTCCGGAAGTCCCAACAGTGCGGCGATTTCCGTTTCGTAGCTCAGATGTAGGGTAGTCCAAGCGGTGCCGAGCCCACGCGTACGGGCGGCCAGCATGTAACTCCAGGCCGCCGGCAGCACCGAACCCCAGAGTCCGGCCTGATTTCCTTCCGGCAGCTCGCCACCGCGCAGGGTCAGGCACGGCAGCACCAGAACGGGTGCGCGGCCCATGTGTTGGCCGAGGTACGCGACGCTGTCGCCGACGCGGTTCTGCACGGAGGCGCGGTTCGGGTTGTCAGCGAACAGTTTCCCGGCCGCTCCCGGCGAATCCAGGTAGGCGTCGACGGCCTGCCGGTAATAGTCACCGATGGCCGCGCGCTGGTCCGGATCGGTCACCACGACCCACTGCCACCCCTGCACATTGGACCCGCTCGGCGCCTGCAAAGCGATTTCCAGGCATTCGCGGACAACACTCAACTCGACTGGCCGATCGAAGTCCAACCGCTTGCGCACGGAACGAGTGGTGGTCAGGAGTTCCTCAGGAGTCACCGTGTCAGCCTAACGCGCTCTATTCTGGTGCGATGCGCAGGGAAAAGCCCGGTCCCGGGCAGGAGTCGGTGTGGGACTACCCGCGGCCGCCGCGGGCCGAGGTGGTCCGGCGGCGGGCGGTGGTGACGTACGCGGGCACAGTCGTCGCCGACACCGATGACCTCGTACGAGTGCTGGAGACGTCTCATCCGCCCACGTACTACCTGCCGCGGACCGCTTTCGGGGAGCACTTGCGGCCGGCGGACCGGGAGACCTTCTGCGAGTGGAAGGGAGCCGCGCGGTATGTGGACGTGCTGGTCGAAGGCGCGCTGCCGTTGACCGAGGTCGGTTGGTGGTATCCGAGCCCAGATCCGCGCTATCCGGCCCTGCTCGACCGGGTCGCCGTCTATGCCGGACGCTTCGACTCGGTCACGCTGGACGGTGCGAAGGTCACTCCGCAGCCGGGGGAGTTCTACGGCGGCTGGATCACCTCGGATGTGGTCGGTCCGTTCAAGGGAGCGCCGGGCACCTGGGGCTGGTAGTCCGCATAAGGTGACTGCCGTGACGGTGACTGTGGTCGGGGTGGGTGCGGACGGCTGGGACGGCCTGTCCCCGTCGGCCCAGGAGGCCATCCGCCGGGCGAAGGTGCTGATGGGCAGCGAGCGCCAGTTGGCCTTGGTGCCTGACACCGCCGCCGAGCGAGTCCGCTGGCCGTCGCCGATGCTGCCCGCGCTGCCGGCACTTATGGCCGCCCATCCGGATGCTTGTGTGTTGGCCAGCGGGGACCCGATGTTCTACGGGATCGGTGCGACGCTCGTACGACTGCTGGGGCCGGAGAACGTGACGGTGGTGCCGCATCCGTCGTCACTGTCGCTGGCTTGCGCTGGACTCGGGTGGGCGTTGGATGAGGTCGCGGTGGTCAGCGCGGTCGGTCGGTCGGTGGCGGCTGTGCATCCGGAGGTGCAGCCGGGACGCAAGGTGCTGGTGTTGAGCGCCGATGCCCGTACGCCCGCGGAAGTCGCCGCGCTGCTGACCGCTCGCGGCTACGGCGACAGCCGGTTGTGGGTGCTTGAACAGCTTGCCGGACCAGCTCGGCGTACGCTCGAAGGCAGGGCCGCTAGCTGGGAAAACGCCGTGGTCGACGGGCTCAATGTGGTGGCGGTCGAATGCGATCGCGAAGGGCCGGTGCTGGCGCGTACGCCCGGACTGCCCGATGACGCGTACGACCATGACGGGCAGCTGACCAAACGGGAGATCCGGGCGGTGACGCTGGCGCGGCTGGCGCCGGTGCCGGGGCAGTTGCTCTGGGACGTGGGCGCTGGCGCCGGCAGCATCGGCATCGAGTGGATGCGGCACCACCGGTCGTGCCGGGCGGTCGCGGTCGAAAGCGATCCCGAGCGGGCCGCGCGGATCGGTCGCAACGCCGAAGCGCTCGGCGTGCCCGGGCTCACGATCGTGGTGGGGGCTGCTCCAGAAGCGCTTCACCACCTTGAAACGACGACCGGACGCGGTGTTCGTCGGCGGCGGGGGCGACGGTGCCCGGCGTGGTCGAGATCTGCTGGCAGGCTCTGCTGCCTGGCGGTCGGCTGGTGGTCAACACGGTGACGGTCGAGTCCGAAGGCGTGGTGGCTGGCTGGCACCAGCGCCTGGGTGGCGAGCTCGTCCGGATCGCGATCAATCGAGCCGGGCCGCTCGGCGGGTTCACCGGATGGCGGCCGCAGCTGCCGGTGACGCAATGGGCCATCACGAAAGGGACAGCGTGACCGTACATTTCATCGGTGCCGGACCCGGCGCGGCGGACCTCATCACGGTCCGCGGCCAGGCGCTGATCGCGGCTTCGCCGGTGTGCCTGTACGCCGGCAGCCTGGTCCCGACCGAGTTGCTGGCATGGTGTCCACCGGGGGCGCGGCTGGTCGACACCGCCGATCTCACGCTGGATCAGATCGTCGCCGAAATGGTGTCCGCCGACACGTCCGGCTCGGATGTGGCGCGACTGTGTTCGGGTGATCCGTCGATTTTCAGCGCGGTCGCCGAGCAAGCCCGTCGGCTGGACGCGGCTGGCGTCGCGTACGACATCACGCCCGGCGTAGCTGCCTTTTCGGCCGCGGCCGCGTCTTTAGGACGAGAGTTCACCGTGCCGGGAGTGGGACAGACGGTGATTCTGACCCGTACGTCCGCGCGGGCCACGCCCATGCCCGCGGGCGAGGATTTGGCTACCCTCGGCCAAAGTCAGGCCACCATGGTGGTGCATTTGGCGGTCCAACGGATCGATCAGCTGGTCGCCGAACTCACCCCGAACTACGGCACCGATTGCCCGGTGGCCGTGGTCGCGATGGCGAGCCGCCCGGACGAGGTGATTTTGCGCGGAACGTTGGCGGATATCGCCGCGCAGGTGCACGAGGCCGGCATCAAACGTACGGCTGTCGTCATCGTCGGCCAGACCCTCACCGCCGCTTCTTTCCCCGACAGCCACCTGTATTCCGCCGCTCGCGTCGTACTTTCTGATGGGTTAGGTCCTAGGCAGTGTCTGGTTATTCCGCCGGGCGATAGCCGAGCCCAGAAGCCGGCTGCAGGCACCGTGGGAAAGCCCCCATAGCGCTGCTATGAAGGCTTCCCCACGGCACCAGCAGCCAACTTCTGGATCTCGACTCTCATCCCCCCGGAATAACCAGACACTGCCTAGGCGCGGCCGACGATGGTGCCGGCGCGGTCGATCACGACGATGTCGACGGTGACGGGCGCTCCGCGGAGGACCTCGAGGGCGGTCGTGAGCGCGCGTGCTGCGATGAGGTCGCCGAGGGGGAGGTTGGCGGCTTGGCAGAGGTGGAGGGCGGCGAGGGCGGTGTTGGCCGTACGCACCTGTTCGACCAGTGCGGGAGAACCGCCGGCGAGGGCGGTGAGGGTGGCGAGCAGGTCAGGGTTCACTTGCGAGCGGCCGGAATGCAGGTCGAGGTGGCCGTCGGCGAGTTTGGAGAGTTTGCCGATTCCGCCGGCGACGGGTGAGCCGCGGCACCGGATGTCGGCGCAGGTATTTCAGTACGGCGCCAGCGAAATCTCCCATGTCGAGCAGAGCGTCAGCGGGTAGGTCATAAAGAGCGGCGGCGACCTGCTCGGACGTGCTGCCAGTGCAGCCGGCGACATGCTGGTGGCCGGCGGCGCGGGCCACGTCGATGCCGCGCCGGATGCTGTCGATCCAGGCCGAGCACGAGTACGGGACGACGATCCCGGTAGTGCCCAGGATCGACAGGCCACCGAGGATGCCGAGTCGTGGATTCCAGGTCTTTCGGGCGATTTCCTCGCCGTTTTCGATCGCTACCTCGACAACGACGTCACCGGAGCCGCCATGCAGTGCTGCGCGACCGCGGCGAGGTGTTCGGTGATCATTCGGCGCGGCACCGGGTTGATGGCCGGTTCCCCGACCGGCAGCGGGAGGCCCGGTTTGGTCACCGTGCCGACGCCCGGGCCGGCGACGAAGGTAATGCCAGCGCCGCCGGGGCGTACGGTCACGCTGATCACCGCGCCATGCGTCACGTCGGGGTCGTCGCCGGCGTCCTTCACGATCGCCGCGGTGGCCGCGCCGATCCGCAGCGATTCACGGGTGAGCGCGAAGGTGGGCCGCTGGCCGCGCGGCAGGGTGATCTGGACCGGGTCGGGGAAATCGCCGGTGAGCAGCGCCGTGTAAGCGGCGGTCGCGGCGGCGGTCGCACACGCGCCGGTCGTCCAGCCATAGCGCAGGCCCGTCGCTTTCATATCCTTGTACGGTATGACCAGGGGTGATGCGGTGAGAGCGCGGGTCCTGTTGCTCGGTGGCACCGGCGAGGCGCGCCGGCTCGCGGCCGCGCTGGAGCACCATCCCAGAGTCGAGGCGATCTCATCGTTGGCCGGTCGGGTGCGGGAGCCGGCGCGGCCCGCCGGCGCGGTCCGGATCGGCGGCTTCGGTGGCGTCGAAGGCCTGTTGGATTGGCTGCGTACGAACGAAATCGCGGCGGTCATCGATGCCACCCATCCCTTCGCCAGCACCATGACCCGGTCGGCCGCGGCGGCGACTGAGCGGCTCGCCCTGCCGTACGTGGTGCTGCAACGGCCCGGGTGGGAGCCGCGCGACGGCGATGACTGGCACTGGGTGGACCGGGTCGGCGACCTGCCGGTGCCGGGGGAGCGGGTGTTCCTGACCACCGGCCGGACCGATGCGGCGGCCTTCGCGGCCAGCGACCGATGGTTCCTGCTGCGGTCGGTGGACCCGCCGGAGCCCCCGCTGCCGGCCCGGCTGACCGTGCTCCTGAATCGTGGACCGTACCCAGTGGACGGTGAGCTGGCGCTGCTGCGCGAACACCGGATCGACTTGCTGGTGACCAAAAACAGCGGTGGTCAGCAGACTGCGGCCAAGCTGACGGCGGCCCGCGAGCTGGGGCTGCCGGTGGTGATCGTACGTCGGCCGAAACTGCCCGCGGTGGCGATCGTCGAGACCGAGGCGCAGGCCGTTGCTTGGCTGGAAAACGTCATTCCGGATAGCGGCGGGGCGTGAAGACGACCGTTTCGCCGCCGCGCTGCACCGCGCGCGTACGGGACGACCCGACGATCAGCAGCGTCCGCATGTCCACATCGGACGATTGCAAATCGGCCAGCCGGACGACTCGTACGCTTTCGCCGGCGCCGCCGACATCGCGGCCGATGACCACCGGCGTGTCCGGATTTCGGTGTTTGAGCAGGACATCCCGGGCCGCGGTGACCTGGTGCGTACGACTGCGGGATCCGGGGTTGTAGATCGCCACCACCAGATCGGCCTCGGCGGCCGCGGCCAGCCGCTGTTCGACCACCGACCAGGGTTTGAGCCGATCGGACAGCGACAACACGCAGTAGTCGTGCCCGAGCGGTGCGCCGATCCGGCTGGCGACCGCCTGGGCGGCGGTGACTCCGGGCAGCACGCGTACCGGTACGCCGGCGAAGTGCGGCTCGCAAGCCACTTCCAGAACCGCTGTGGCCATCGCGAAAACGCCTGGATCGCCGGAGGAAACCACGGCCACCTGGCGACCGCTGGCGGCTAGCTTCAGAGCCACCGCGGCGCGCTCCGCCTCTACCCGGTTGTCGGATGGATGCCTTGTCTGGTGCGGATTCGGTGGCACTCGATCGAGATAAGGTCCGTATCCGACCAAATCGTCGGCCTCGGCCAGCGCGGCTCGCGTTTCCGGCGTCAGCCATGGCTGTCCGGCCGGCCCGAGGCCGACCACGACGACCCCTGCTTTCTTTGGTGCTTCGGGACGGCCGCTGGGAAGCAGGGCAAGGGAAAAGTAGGGCACATCCGCCGGATCCACTGTGGACAATGACGCGGTCCGTTGCTGGTCCGTAGTGGCTTTCTCGACGTACCAGGCGTCGTCCAGCCGGCCTGCTGCGGCGAGTGCGGCTCGTACGCCCGCGAAGGTGCGGCCCAGCTTCACAACCGCGGCCGTATCGGTGTCGGCGAGCCGGCGGGCGAGTTCGGCCGGCGGCAAAGTTCCCGGCAGAATGGTCAAAACCTCGTCGCGCTCGGCCAGTGGCCGCCCTAACTCAGCGGCAGCCGCGCTGACCGAGGTCACGCCCGGCACAACTTCGGTGGGGTAGCGATCGGCGAGCCGTTTGTGCATGTGCAGGTAAGAACCGTAGAAGAACGGGTCGCCCTCGCAGAGCACGACGACATCGCGGCCGGCGTCGAGGTGGGTGGCCAGCCGAGCCGCCGCGGCCGTGTAGAACTCGTCGATCGCGCCTTGATAACCACCTGGATGGTCGGTCGTCTCGGTGGTCACCGGATAGACGAGTTTTTTCCTCGATCTGGCCGGCGCGTACGTACGGCTCGGCTATCCGCCGCGCGATGCTCCGGCCGTGCCGGGCGCAGTGGTAGGCGATCACGTCGGCGGCGCCGACTAACCGGGCTGCCTTGACCGTCACCAGCTCCGGATCGCCCGGCCCGAGGCCCACGCCGTAGAGCCGGCCGGCCGGTTTTCGTTCTGCCACGGAAGGAAATCACTCCTGTTCGGTTGCGAGGGCGTTGACCGCGGCCACCGCCATCGCGCTGCCGCCACGGCGACCGTGGACGACGACGATGTGTGCCAGGCCGCTCGGATGTTCGGCGAGTGCGCGCTTCGACTCGGCCGCACCGACGAAACCGACCGGCAGGCCGAGCACCGCGGCGGGCCGGCCAGCGCCCTCCTCGATCATTTCCAGCAGCCGGAACAGCGCGGTCGGCGCGTTGCCGATCGCCACCAGCGAGCCTTCCAGCCGGTCTCGCCACAGCTCCAAGGCAGCAGCACTCCGGGTCGTACCCAGGTGTGCGGCCAGTTCTGGGACCCGCGGATCGGTCAAGGTGCAGATAACCTCGTTGCTGGCCGGCAACCGGCGGCGGGTGATGCCACTGGCCACCATCGCCGCGTCACAAAGGATCGGCGCGCCGGCTCGCAGTGCTGTCCGAGCGGCCTTGCCCGCATCTGGTGACCAGGCCAAATCCGCCACCAGGTCAGTCATGCCGCAAGCGTGGATCATCCGTACGGCGACCTTCTCCAGCTCAGCCGGCAGATGGCTGAGATCCGCCTCGGCGCGGATGGTCGCGAAGGACCGCCGGTAGATTTCCGGCCCGTCCTTGAGGTAGTCGATCATCGAACCGCCCTGATTACCTGTGCTGCGACACCGACACCGACACCTTCGCTTCGCATCTGTCCGTCGACGGTCACGTGGTAGCCCAAGTCGGTCGCCACCACGTCCACCAGCGAACCCGCCGGCCGGCCACATCGTCGGGCACAACCCGACCAGTGCACCGGTCGCCGGCCCGGCGCCAACGCCTTCG
Source organism: Fodinicola feengrottensis (assembly GCF_010993775.1). GTDB lineage: Bacteria > Actinomycetota > Actinomycetes > Mycobacteriales > HKI-0501 > Fodinicola > Fodinicola feengrottensis. The sequence goes on from NZ_WOTO01000002.1 coordinate 84,808, forward strand.
CGGCATCGGTGCGTACGTCCGCCAGCGCCTGCGCGCACCGCGGCTTTCCGGCGCAGGCCGTCACGCCCAACCAAGGTGAATCCGGGTCGGTGATCAGGCCGGCCGTGGTCCGAATGCGGCCGCGGAACGCGACGCTTCGCCAAGGTGTGACGCGAAACTCGTCGGCGGCACTGATCAGCGTGGCACCTGTTCGGCGTCGAGGCGGCCCAGCGGCACACCGACGACCGACACGCCGTCGTACGCGCCAACGGGGGTTGGCTGGCGGCCGCTGAGGCGCGGCATCGAGGCTGGTGGGCGGCCCATCCGGCGGCCGATCGCAGCCGGACCATCGGCCAGTTCGGCCAGCCGCCACGCTGTCGAGCCCTGTGCGGCTCGCTCGGCCAGGAACGCCTCAGCCGCGCCACGTACGACATCGACGGCCTGGTCCGGGCGTACCCGCAGGCCGGTGTCCAGGCCAGCGAGTACGAGCGCGAGCTGGTCGCGGGCGACCGAGAGCAGCCCGATGTCCGCGCCCAGCCCGATCACATCGCGGCGTCCGTCGTCCACGACGAGCAGGAACCGGCCCGGCAGCTCGGCCAGGCCAGCCGTGTCACACAGCACCGTGTCGAGCATGCTGACCAGCGGAAATATGTCCAGCAAACCCTGGCCATCCCACCCGCTGAGCGGGCTGGCGATGATGTTTCGTACCCGCTCGTGGGACTCGGACGGCAGCAGGCCGGCGGCGCCGGCCAGCCTTTCGGCGAGGTCACCCCGCGCCGGCCAGCCCCCGGACCTGCACGTTTGCGCGCGAAGTCAACTCGAGAGTGCCGTCGCCCAGCTCGACCGCCGCATCGCGGAGCAAGGCAAGCTGCGCGGCGCTCAGGCGGCCGCCCGGGACCCGTACGCGAGCGAGGCCGCCGTCCGCGGCGGCATGCAGTCGGAGCGCTCCCGGACACCGGTCGACGGCGCCGTCACGCGAGGCAAGGGCGGACACCTGCCGGATACTACGTGCCCGGTCCGGCCTGTCGTCGCTCCCTGACTGACCGGTTAGAGTTTGGCGGTCAGGCCCAACTTCATACCGCCACCACAGCGACGACGGTGCAGGAAGCCGGTGCGAATCCGGCGCGGTCCCGCCACTGTCATCAGGTCAGCTTCAGCTGACCCGTGAGCCAGGAACTGGCCGCCGTCGCTCTCTCGACCCGGGGCGCGGACCCCGAGGGAGGATCCGCGATGTCCAGCGCCCGCGGCCAGATCTTGCTGCTCTCCACGTCGGATACGGACCTGCTGTCGGCGCGCGCGGCCGCCGTTGGCTACCGGCTGGCGAACCCGGCCCGTACGACCGTTGACGACCTGCCGGCGCTGCTGGCCGGCGTGCGGCTGGTGGTCGTCCGCATTCTGGGCGGCCGGCGGGCCTGGGAGGACGGCCTGGACCACCTGCTGGCCGGATCGCTGCCGGTGGTCGTGTTGAGCGGCGAGCAAACGCCGGACGCCGAGCTGATGGAGCTCTCGACCGTCCCCATCGGCGTGGCCGCCGAGGCGCATGCGTACTTGGCGCATGGTGGTCCCGGCAACCTCGCGAACCTGCACCACTTTTTGTCAGACACGATTTTGTTGACTGGCTTTGGTTTCGTGGCTCCGGAACCGATGCCGCTGTGGGGCGAGCTGGAGCGTACGAGCAACGGCTCCGGCCGGTGGTGGGTGTGCTCTACTACTACCGCGCGCACCACGTGGCCGGGAACACCGCTTTCGTGGAGGCGCTGTCCAGCGCGATAGAGGATGCCGGTGGGCAGGCTTTGCCGCTGTACTGCGCGTCTTTGCGGACCGCGCCACCGGAAATGCTCGCTGTCCTGCGTAAAGTCGACACGCTGGTGGTGACTGTACTGGCAGCTGGCGGAAGTACGCCGGCGGCGGTGACGGCCGGCGGCGAAGATGACGCCTGGGATGTCGGCGCCCTCGCCGAGTTGGACATTCCGATTCTGCAGGGCCTTTGCCTGACCAGCGACCGGGCCACCTGGGCGGAGAACGACAGCGGCCTGTCGCCCATGGACGTGGCTACTCAGGTCGCGGTGCCGGAGTTCGACGGGCGGCTGATCACCGTCCCGTTTTCCTTCAAGGAGACCGATGCGGACGGCCTGACGCATTATGTGGCCGATCCGGAGCGGGCCGCGCGGGTGGCCGGCATCGCGGTCGGGCACGCCCGGCTGCGCCATCTGCTGCCGGCGGCTTCGCGCAAGGTCGTACTGATGTTGTCGGCCTATCCCACCAAACACGCGCGCATTGGCAACGCGGTCGGCCTCGACACACCGGCCAGCGTGGTACGGCTGCTGGGAAAAAAAGATGCGGTCGGCCGGGTACGACTTGGGAGACGGGTTTCCGGGCTTGGCGGCCCAGGACGGCGACGCGCTGATGCATGCGCTGATCGCGGCCGGCGGCCAGGATCCGGACTGGCTGACCGAAGAGCAGTTGTCCGGCAACCCGATCCGGATCGCTGCTGAGGTTTATGGCTCCTGGTACGCGACTTTGCCCGCCCAGCTAAGGCAAAGGATCGAGGAGCACTGGGGTCCGCCGCCAGGCCAGCTTTACGTGGACACCACCGGTGAAATCGTGCTGGCCGGCCTGCGCGCTGGCAACGTGGTCGTCATGGTGCAGCCGCCGCGTGGGTTCGGCGCGAATCCCATCGCGATTTACCACGATCCCGACCTGCCCCCAACGACCACTACCTCGCCGCGTATCGTTGGCTGGCCGAGGAATTCGGCGCGGATGCGATGGTGCATGTTGGCAAGCACGGAAATCTCGAGTGGCTGCCCGGAAAAAACTGTCGGAATGTCCGCTTCCTGTGGCCCGGACGCGGCTTTGGGCAACCTGCCGCTGATCTATCCGTTCCTGGTCAACGATCCGGGCGAAGGCACCCAGGCCAAACGGCGGGCGCATGCCACCCTGGTCGACCATCTGGTGCCGCCGATGGCCCGCGCGGAAAGCTACGGAGACCTCGCCCGGCTGGAACAACTTCTGGACGAGCACGCGAATATCGCCGCGATGGACCCGGCGAAACTGCCGGCCATCCGGGCGCAGATCTGGACGCTCATCCAGGCCGCCAAACTCGACCATGACCTCGGTCTCGACGATCGGCCGCATGACGCCGAGTTCGACGACTTCCTGCTGCATGTCGACGGCTGGCTGTGCGAGGTCAAGGACGCGCAGATTCGGGACGGGCTGCACGTTCTCGGGGCTGCGCCGAGCGGGCCGGGCCGGGTCAACCTCGTCCTCGCGATGCTGCGGGCGCAGCAGATCTGGGGCGGCCGGCAGACCCTGCCCGGACTCCGCGAGGCGCTCGGCCTCGCCGAGGACGGGTCAGCCGCGCGGGTCAGCGTGGATGAGCACGAAAACACCGCACGCGCGCTCGTCGAGGCGATGGAAGACCGCGCTTGGGATGCGACCGCGGCAATGGAGACAGTCCACGCCGTTCTCGGTCGGCCCGATAAGACCGTGGCCGAGATCCTCACCTTCGCGGCCACCGAGATCGTGCCGCGGCTGGCTCGTACGACCGACGAAATCGACGCTGTGCTGCACGCCCTGGAGGGCGGTTATGTCCCTGCCGGGCCGAGTGGTTCGCCGTTGCGTGGCCTGGTCAATGTGCTGCCCACCGGACGCAACTTCTATTCGGTGGACCCGAAAGCGGTGCCCAGCCGACTTGCTTGGGAGACCGGCCAAGCGCTGGCCGACTCGCTGGTGGCCCGCTATCGCGCGGACACTGGAGAATGGCCTCGCTCGGTGGGTCTGTCGTGTGTGGGGCACCAGCGCGATGCGTACGTCCGGCGACGACATCGCCGAGGTTTTCGCTCTGTTGGGCGTCAGGCCGGTCTGGGACGATGCTTCCCGGCGAGTCACCGGGTTGGCCCCCCTCGACCTGGCTGAGCTTGGCCGGCCGCGAATCGACGTGACCGTGCGGATCAGTGGCTTCTTTCGGGATGCGTTCCCGCACGTGGTGGCAATGGTGGACGACGCCGTCACTTTGGTCGCTGGCCTGCAAGAGTCCGACGAGGACAATTTCGTCCGTGCGCACGTACGCGCCGATGAGGCCGAGCACGGCGATTCCCGGCGGGCCACGCTGCGGGTTTTCGGTTCCAAGCCAGGCACCTATGGCGCCGGCCTGCTGCCTTTGATCGACAGCCGCAATTGGCGTGATAACACCGATCTCGCCGACGTCTACGAAACTTGGGGCGGATATGCGTACGGGCGCGGCGTGGATGGGCGCGCCCGCGCGCGAGGCGATGCGCACGGCGTACAAACGGATCGCGGTGGCGGCGAAGAACACCGACACCCGTGAGCACGATATCGCTGACTCCGACGACTATTTCCAGTATCACGGTGGCATGATCGCCACCGTCCAGGCTCTCACCGGCAAGGCGCCGGCCGCGTACATCGGTGACAGCACTCGCCCGGAGTCGGTCCGTACCCGGTCCCTGGTCGAGGAAACGGCCCGGATTTTCCGCGCCCGGGTGGTGAATCCGCGCTGGATCGCGGCGATGCGACGGCATGGCTACAAAGGTGCGTTTGAGCTGGCTGCGACCGTCGACTACTTGTTCGGCTATGACGCGACCGCGGACGTGGTGCCAGACTGGATGTACGAGCAGTTGGCGGCCACGTACGCGCTGGACCCGGAGAACCAGAAATTCCTGAACGAATCCAATCCGTGGGCGTTGCACGGAATTACCGAGCGGCTGTTGGAAGCGGCAAACCGGCAGATGTGGCGCGAGCCCGATCCGGCGACTCTGCAGGCCCTGCAACAGATTTTCCTGGACACCGAAGGCAACCTCGAGGACGGCGGCCCGTCGAGCTGATCGGTGGTGGCTCGAGACTCGGCGCTGTTGATCTTTACTAGTGAATCACGTTGACCGTGGGACAATGTCCCGCACTCGACGTCGAGTGCGGGACACTATCCCGCACTCACCAACCCACACCACGCCAGTTTCGTAGCCAGGACAGTGATCAGGCGGACTGCGGATAGAGCGCCGCCACCCCGCCGGCCAAACCGGCCTGTACGTGCTGGCTCAGCTCGTCGGCGATGATTTCCGGCTCACCGGAGGCGAGGCCGTCCAACGCGATCTTCGCGATCGATGCGGGATCATGCTTCGGGGCGTCGACCTCGCTGGCCATATCGGTGTCCATATAGCCAACGTGCAACGCGCTGACCTGGGTGTTCTGCTTCGCGAGAGCAGTACGTACAGCGTTGGTCAAAGACCATTCGGCGGACTTGGCGGCTGCGTAGGCGGAGAACTCGGGGATGTTGACCCACGACAGCACGGACAACACGTTGAGTATCGCACTGTGGTCGTGTTTTGCCAGCTCTGGGGCGAAAGCGCGGATCATCGCGAGCGTACCGAAGTAATGGGTGTCCATTTCCAGGCGGATGTCGTCGAGTGAACCGTCGAGCATGCCGGATCCGGTGGCCGAACCGGCGTTGTTGACCAGGATGGAGACACCGGTGGCCGTCTTCGCGGCGGCGGCGACCGACTCCGGGTCGGTGATGTCGAGGCGGACCGGGATGGCACCCGGCAGGTCGATCAAGTCGGGGTTGCGGGCGCCGGCATAGACAGTGACACCGCGTTCGATGAGCTGCTGCGCGAGATGCCGGCCGAGGCCGCGGTTGGCTCCGGTGACGAGCGCGGTGTGTCCAGCGAGTTCCATGGCGGGCTCCCAAGAATATCTGAGTTGGTAGTTCCTACTCAGCCAAGAGGGACGCTAGCAGGCTGGATATGGAAGTGCAAGTCAGGGTAAGGTAGGTCTTGTGGTTACTCCGAAGATGCTGGACTCGGCCTGTTCCATCGAACGCACCCTCGGCGTGCTCGGGGAGCGATGGACATTCCTGATCCTGCGCGAGGCGCTGGCTGGTACGACCAGGTTCGCGCAGTTCCGCGAGGCGCTGGGCGTCGCGCCGGACGTGCTGACGGCCCGGCTCAACACGCTGGTCGACTACGGCGTGATGGCCCGAGAGCCTTATCAGGAACCCGGCAGTCGGCCCCGTGACGCGTACCGCCTCACCGACTCCGGCCGGGAGTTGATCCTGGTGCTGGCCGCCCTGCAACAGTGGGGTGACCTACATCTGCCCTGGCCGGCCGGGCCGAGCATCCAGCGGCGGGTGCGGGCTACCGGACGGCCAGTCCAGGTCGGGTTCGTGGACGAGAACGGCCGCGAGGTGGCGCCCGCCGACACGCGATGATCCGTACGGCCGCGTACCCCAGCTAGTACTAGGCCGACACGCGCGAGATGCTGCGGTCCCAGACTCTCACTACCCCCACATGTAGTATTCCGTCCGTCGATGGTTCGCCGCACCATCCAGGTGAGGCGAGGCAACAGGGAACCCGGTGCGAATCCGGGACTGTCCCGCAGCGGTAAGGGAGAACGACAGCCGTCATCAGCACTGGACGCTTCGGCGTCTGGGAAGCGACGGTCAGTAGGTCCGCCGGTACGCGTACCGGCGGGTGCTCCCGAGTCCGAAGACCTGCCGTCGGTGTGCACACCGTTCCGGTGCCTCGTGGAGGGCGCCCGCGAGCAGCCGCCAGTGGGCGGTCGTTTGCGTTCCCCGCGACAGCGCCGGCAGCAGCCGAGCTCACGAGGGGGAGCCGACATGATGTACGACCGCAGCAGTTCCGCGCCACCTTCACCAGATCCGTAGCTCTTGCCGGATTCCTGATGTCACACCTTCGTCCTTGGGTGCGTTTCAGCGTGCCCATTTACTGCTGTGGAGAATGCGCATGTCCGTTCAGTCCGAAACTCGGCCGACGGCCGGCACCATTTCGGTGATTCGCCGGACCGGTGAGGTTTCCGCCTTTGACTCGACCAAAATCTCGGTCGCGCTGAGCAAGGCCTTCCTGGCCGTGGAAGGCGCCGACGCGACCGGGTCCAGCCGCGTACGGGAGTTGGTCCCCGAGTTGACCACGCAGGTCGAGCTGGCCCTGCTCCGGCACGCCGGCCCGGATCGTCCCTTGCATATCGAACAAATTCAGGATCAGGTCGAGCTGGCGCTGATGCGCGGTGGGCACCACAAGGTCGCCCGCGCGTACGTGCTGTATCGCGAACAACACGCCCTGGCCCGCGTTGAGGCGGAAAAACCGGCACCGGAACCGGCCATCGGGGTCACTCATCAGGACGGCCGCGTCGAGCCGCTGGATACCGACCGGCTGGCACTGGTCGTACGGGAGGCGTGCGCCGGCCTGGATGCGGTGTCGGCGGACACTGTTTTGACCGAGACCAAGCGAAACCTGTATGACGGCATCACCGCTGGTGAGCTCGCGGTCGCGCCGGTGATGGCGGCTCGTACGCTGGTCGAGACCGATCCGCAGTATTCCTTTGTCAGCGCCCGACTGTTGCTCGACAAGCTGCGCGCCGAGGCGCTGTCGTTCCTGGCTGGTGAGCCGCGGATCGCGAGCCATCGGCAGATGACCGAAGGATATGCCAGCTATTTCGGCGATTTCGTGGCCCGTGGCGTCGACCTCGGCCAGCTGGACCCGGAGTTGGCCAAGTTTGACTTGGAAAAGATCGGTGCGGCCTTGGCGGGCTCAGCGGACCTGGAGTTCCAGTTCCTCGGGCTGCAGACGCTGTATGACCGCTATTTGCTGCACAGTGACGGTCACCGGTACGAGCTGCCGCAGGCATTTTTCATGCGAGTCGCGATGGGGTTGGCGCTGCGCGAGGACCACCGCGAGGACCGAGCCATCGAGTTCTATCGGCTGCTTTCTTCCTTTGACTTCATGTGTTCCACGCCGACCTTGTTCAACGCTGGTACGACCCGGCCGCAGCTTTCGTCGTGCTTCCTCACCACCGTCGAGGACGACCTGAGCAGCATCTTCCACGGCATCAGTAACAATGCGTTGCTCTCCAAATACGCCGGTGGGCTGGGCAACGACTGGACTCCGGTCCGCGGCATCGGCGCGCATATTCGCGGCACCAATGGAGAATCGCAGGGTGTCGTGCCGTTCCTCAAGATCGCGAACGACACCGCGGTCGCGGTCAACCAGGGCGGCAAGCGCAAGGGCGCGGTCTGCGCGTATTTGGAGACCTGGCACATCGACATCGAGGAATTCCTCGACCTGCGCAAAAACACTGGCGACGACCGCCGTCGTACCCACGACATGAACACCGCGAACTGGGTGCCGGACGAGTTCATCCGGCGGGTGCGGGCGGACGCCGACTGGACGTTGTTCACCCCCGAACGAGGTGCCCGAGCTGCATGACCTGGTCGGTTTGGCGTTCGCGGAGCGCTATCGCCAGTACGAGGCGGCTGCGGACCGTGGCGAGATCAGAGTCTTCCGTCGGGTGAAGGCGAAAGACCTGTGGCGGCGGATGCTGACCATGCTGTTCGAGACCGGCCACCCGTGGATCACCTTCAAGGACCCGTGCAACCTGCGGTCCCCGCAGCAGCACATCGGGGTGGTGCACTCTTCCAACCTGTGCACTGAAATCACCCTCAACACCAGCCCGGACGAGGTGGCGGTCTGCAATCTTGGCTCGATCAACCTCGGCCGGCTGGTCGGCCCGGAAGGGGTGGATCACGAGCGGCTGGCCCGTACGGTGCGGACGGCCGTACGGATGCTGGACAACGTCATCGACGTAAACTTCTACACGATCCCGGAGGCTCGCAAGTCCAACCAGCGGCACCGGCCGATCGGCCTCGGCCTGATGGGATTCAGCGACGCGCTGTTCGCCTTGCGCATTCCGATGAGCTCGCCGGAAGCGGTTGAGTTCGCGGACCGCAGCATGGAGGAGATCAGCTACCACGCCATTTCCGCCTCTGCCGACCTCGCCCAGGAGCGGGGAAGCTACCCGTCGTACGAGGGATCGCTGTGGAGCCAGGGAATCCTGCCGATCGACTCGATCGAGCTGCTCGCCGCGCGCGCGCGGTGACGACCTGGACCTGGACCGGGCGCAGACGCTGCAGTGGGACGCAGTGCGCAGCCGCGTACGGAAAGTTGGCATGCGCAACTCGAACGTGATGGCGATCGCGCCGACCGCCACCATCGCCAACATCTGTGGCGTCGGCCAGTCCATCGAACCGCTTTACCGCAACTTGTACGTGAAATCCAACATGTCCGGTGACTTCACCGTCGTCAACGCGGCACTCGTACGCGACCTGAAAGCGCGCGGTTTATGGGACGAGTTGATGATCAGCGACCTGAAGTATTTCGACGGCAGCCTCGGCCCGATCGCTCGAGTGCCGGCTGACCTGAAGACCTTGTACGCCACCGCCTTCGAAATCGACAGCCGCTGGTTGATCGAGGCGGCCGCCCGCCGGCAGAAGTGGATCGACCAGGCGCAGTCACTGAACCTCTATATCGCGCAGGCGAACGGCCGCAAGCTCGACGAGATGTATCAGCACGCGTGGATTCGCGGCCTGAAGACCACCTACTACTTGCGGGCCACCAGCGCGACGCACGTGGAGAAGAGTACTTTGCGCGGTACGGACGGGAAACTCAACGCGGTGGCCGCGACCGTACCGACCGTCCAAGAGCCGTTGGCCTGTTCGATCGAAGACCCCGACTGCGAAGCCTGCCAGTAAGAAAGGCACCACAAGATGACGACAACCACGGACGCCACCGGACTCGGCGCGCGCGATCGAGCGCGGCGGCGCGCGGGTCAGCGTCGACGACAAGGCGATGATCAACTGCCGCGCCGACGTGAACCAGCTACTGCCGCGCTGAAATACCACTGGGCGTGGGAAAAGTATCTGGCCGGCTGCAGCAACCACTGGATGCCGACCGAGGTCTCGATGCAGGCCGACATCGCGCTCTGGCGGTCCCCGAACGGCCTGACTGACGACGAGCGACTGATGATCAAGCGCAATCTCGGCTTTTTCGCCACCTCGGAATCGCTGGTCGCGAACAACATCGTGCTCGCGGTCTACCGGCACCTGACCAACCCCGAATGCCGGCAGTACCTGCTCCGGCAGGCCTTCGAGGAGGCCGTTCACACGCACACTTTCCAGTACGTCTGCGAAAGTCTCGGCCTCGACGAGGGTGAGCTCTTCAACATGTACCGCGAGGTGCCATCGATCACCGACAAGGCGGCCTGGGCACTGGACTACACCCAGCACCTGGAGAACCCGGAGTTCTCCACCGGTACGCCCGAACGCGACCAGGCGTTCCTGCGTGACCTCGTCGCCTTCTACGTGATTTTCGAGGGAATGTGGTTCTACACCGGCTTCGCCCAGATCCTGTCATTGGGCCGGCAGAACAAGATGGTCGGCATCGCCGAGCAGTATCAGTACATCCTCCGGGACGAGTCGATTCACCTGAACTTCGGTATCGACACGATCAACCAGATCAAGATCGAGAACCCGCACCTGTGGAGCGCGGAGTTTCAGGCCGAGGTGCGGACGATGTTGAAGGACGCCTGTGACCTGGAGGTCGCGTACGGGCGGAACACCATGCCGCGCGGGATTCTCGGCATCAACGCCGAGCTTTGCGAGCAGTACATGCATTTCATCACCAACCGCAGGTGCGCGCAGCTGGGTCTGGAACCGGTTTTCGGGCCGGCCGAGAACCCGTTCCCATGGATGTCCGAGGCGATGGATCTGAAGAAGGAGAAAAACTTCTTCGAGACCCGGGTCATCGAGTACCAAACCGGCGGCTCACTGGAGTGGGACTGACCTGGATCAACACCGCAAACCCACTAAAGATGCCAGCACATCCGTACGACGGTGCCGGTCGCGGTCGCGGTCGTACGGATGGACAGGTCGTCGCTGAGCTTGCGCATCAGGATCAGCCCGTGGCCCCGCGCTCCCGGCCGGGCGGCGGGCTGCTCCCAGCGGCCGTGGTCGCTGACCGCGACGGTGACGTGATCGCCGGCCACTTCGGCCTCAAGGAGCAGGTCCGGCCGCAGCGGCGGCAGGGTCCCGTACGCGTGGTCGACGACGTTGGCGAGCGCCTCGTACGACGCGAGGACCAGCGCGTCGATCTGGCCGGACCGAAGATCGGTGGCGGTGGCCCAGGTCAACAGGCGGCGGCGGATCCGGGTGAGCCGGGCTGGGGAAGCCGCTGTCCAGCCCGTCGTCAACCGACCGACGGGCCCGGCGTCGGTGAGTGGGTCGATGGACGTACTCGTCAGAGGCCTTCCGTCGGCGTGGACAACGGTCGCGGAGTGCAGTACCCGCAAGTCGACCTTTTTACACACCTTGCCGCTGGCAGTTTCGGGTCGCGTCGAGCCCCTGACGAGAATCACCTTTCCGCGCGTGCCGCACGCCTTGGGTGTCCTCGTACGACATGTGACCGGCTCGCGTCCGCAAGGCTGCCCCCATGATGCGGACCAGCCGCCGGCGCCGCCTGGTGGGAAGGCTTGGCGGCGATGGCGCTGCTCCTTGCCGGCCTGAGCTTCGGGTAGTGACCGGGACCATGGACGGGCCCCGACTACGCGCTTTACGGTGAGGTGGTGATCTCTGTCGCGACCGCGGTGTCGTTTCTGGTGGTGGTGGTGCTGCTCGGCGCGATGTCGCCCGGCCCGGACTTCGTGGTGGTGACCCGGAACTCGCTGTCCGGCGGGCGCAAGGCCGGGGTTGCCTGCGGGCTGGGGATCGCTTGCGGAGTCTTTGTGTGGGTGGTCGCGATCGCGCTCGGAGTGGCCGGCCTGTTGGCCGCATCCGCGGTGGTGTTCACGGTGGTGAAACTCGCCGGCGCGGCATATCTGGTCTACCTCGGCGTACGGGCGTGGATTTCGGTGCGGCGCGGGGGATATCACGACCTGCAAGCGACTGAGCTCACCGGCGTGTCGCTGCCCGTCGCCTTCCGGCAGGGCCTGCTGTGCAATCTCCTGAACCCCAAGGTCGCGGTGTTCTTTCTGGCCCTGTTGCCGCAGTTCCTGCCGTCGACCGCGTCCACGGCGCAGACGCTCGAGCTGGCGGTGATCGCCACCTTCACCAGCGTGGTCTGGTGGATCACGCTCGCGATGGTCGTTGGTTCGCTGCGCCGGTTCTTCAGCGCCGGTCGGGTGCGCCGGGCGATGGACGGCGTCATGGGCACGCTGCTGGTGCTGCTCGGCATCCGGGTTGCTACCCAGGTCAGCTGACGTATTTGCTGGTTGACAATCGTAAACACCGAAAGGATGTCAATGAGGACGCTGCTGCATGCCGGTTGGACTGTCCGAGCCGCGAGTCGTACGGACGAGGTCGACGCCGTCGTGCCGGCGACCGTACCGGGCTGCGTCCACACCGACTTGCTGGCGGCTGGGCTCATCCCGGATCCGTATCTGGACGAGAACGAGGCCGCGGTGGCCTGGATCGGCCGGACGGACTGGCGGTACGAGACGACTTTCCAGTGGCAGCCGGCCGGCGACGACCGCGTCGACCTGGTGTGTGACGGCCTGGACACGGTGGCGACCGTCGAGGTCAACGGTGTCGTGGTGGGGGAGACCCGCAACATGCACCGCGGTTATCGCTTTGACGTCAGGCAAACGCTGCGGCCCGGCGCGAACCGGCTGGCGATCACCTTCGGCTCGCCGATCAGTTTCGCCGAGCAGCTGCGGGAAAAGCTGGGTGCCCGGCCCGGCGGCGACCGCTTCCCGTACAACTTCATCCGCAAGATGGCCTGCAACTTCGGCTGGGACTGGGGCCCGGAGCTGGTCACCGCCGGCATTTGGCGGCCCATCGCGCTGGAGTCATGGTCGACCGCACGGCTCGCGTCCGTACGCCCGCTGGTGACCGTCGAGGGCAATCGCGGCCTGGTCGCCGTGCACGTCGAGGTGGAGTCCGACGAGGCCGTCCCGGTGGTAGTCCGGGTCGCCGATCAGGTGGTCGAGGCCACCGTACGCACCGAAGGTGTTATCGAGGTAGTGGTGGAAAACCCGCGGTTGTGGTGGCCGCGTGGGTACGGTGAGCAGCCGCTTTACCCGCTGCGAGTGGAAATCCCCGGCCACGACTCGTACCAGACCGAGATCGGGTTCCGTACCGTCCGGCTGGACACCACACCAGACGACATCGGCACCGCTTTCACCTTTGTTGTCAACGATGTTCCGGTGTTCGCGCGCGGTGTCAACTGGATCCCGGATGACTGCTTTCCGCACCGGGTGGATCGCGAGCGGTACGAGCGAAGGCTGGGACAGGCCACCGACGCTGGCGTGAACCTGGTCCGGGTCTGGGGCGGTGGCATCTTCGAAAGCGATGATTTCTACCAGACCTGCGATCGGGCCGGCATTCTCGTGTGGCAGGACTTTCTCTTTGCCTGCGCGGCCTATCCGGAGGAAGAGCCGATCCGCGGTGAGGTGATCGCGGAAGCCAGGGAGGCCGTCACCCGGCTCTGCCCGCACCCGAGCCTGGTGCTGTGGAACGGCAACAACGAGAACATCTGGGGCTACTACGACTGGGGATGGCGGGAAAAGCTTGGCGACCGCACCTGGGGCCTCGGCTATTATCTTGACATTCTGCCGAAAATCGTCGCTGAGCTGGATCCCACCCGGCCGTATTGCGCCGGCAGTCCGTGGTCCCTTTCCACCGACATCTACCCGAACGATCCCGATCACGGCTGCATGCACATCTGGGATGTGTGGAACCAGCGGGATTACACCGGCTACCTCGACTATGTGCCGCGGTTCGCGTCCGAGTTCGGCTTCCAGGGCCCGCCGCGTTGGTCGACCCTGACCCGTGCCGTCCACGACCGGCCCTTGACTCCGTACGGGCCGGAGATGGTCGCGCACCAGAAAGCCCAGGACGGGATGGCCAAGATCGACCGATCGTTGACCGAGCATTTCGGGGTGCCGGCGGCGATGGACGACTGGTTCTGGGCCGCTCAACTGAACCAGGCCCGGGCGCTGTCGCTGGGCATCGAGCATTTCCGGTCGTGGGCGCCGCGCTGCGCGGGCACCGTCGTATGGCAGCTGAATGACTGTTGGCCGGTCACCTCGTGGGCGGTGGTCGACGGCGACGGCGGCCGCAAACCCGCTTGGTACGCCCTGAAACACGCGTACGCCGATCGGCTGGTCACTGTGCAGGCGAGGGATGGCGGCCTTGCGGTGGTCATCGTCAACGACACCGCCCAAGCATGGGAAGACACTGTCTCGGTTCGCCGGATGTCCTTTGAGGGCAAGGTTCTGGCCGAGCAGGACCTCACGCTTTCCGTCGGCGAAAGGAAAACCGCATTGCTGGCAGTGTCGGACCGGCTGTCCGAACCGGCCGACCCGAGCGGGGAACTCCTGGTAGTGGAGTCCAGCGCGGGCCGGGCCTGCTGGTTTTTCCGGCCGGACAAGGATCTTTCGCTGCCGGTCGACCGGTACGACGTGAGCAGCTCGACGATGGCCGGCGGCTACCGGGTCTCGGTGACCGCACGGTCGCTGCTGCGCGATGTGGCCGTGTTGGCTGACCGGGTCGCTGTCGACGCCGAGGTCGACGACATGCTGGTCACGTTGCTGCCGGGCGAAACTGTCATGTTCGAGGTGCGTACGGCCGTGGACCTGGATCCGGCCCTGCTGACCGGCCCAACCGTCGTACGCACCGCGAACCAGCTGGTTTCGGGCGGATAGACGTCAGTCGTGGTCGGCGCAGCAGGGAGTGGGATTCGGCACTTCGAAGGGCGCGATGTGGCCGTCTGGCGCTGGAGTTGCCACCAGGGTCAGCACGCCGTCGATCCACTGTGGACGGACGAAGGCGCGGGTGTCCAGCATGGTCTGCGTGGTGGCCGCGGCACCGCCGATGACCGTCACCTTCTCGATGGCGCTCTTGGCCAGCAGCAGGTCCGCGACCGTCATGGTGCCGGTCAGCAGCTCGACGCCCGGGTAGATGACCGCTCGGCCGGTGCCATGGTCCGCGACCGAGGTGCCACCCGATGGCAGCTCGGTTTTTACCGGTGCGGCAATGGTAATGGCGACCCGCGGCCGGTCATCGCGGACGAGCTGCGTACAAGCGACCATGCCGGGCACCGGCGGCAGGCTCGCCAGCCACTGCTCGGCATCGCGGACGCTCCGATGGCCAAGATCCCAGCGGAGCACGGTCATCGGCTCGGCACCACCCAGATCGGGTTGGTGTAGAACCACAGGTCGTTCCACGGATCCGCGGCGCCGACCACGTCCATCGCCGGTCCGGCCGGGTCGACCGTCGCGCCGTGATAGCCCCGGCGCCGTCCGGTTGCCGTCGGTGCCCCGAAGCCGCAGATAGAAACCCTGGTCGAGCCGGCCCAGGTCGTACGTGAAGGTGGCCTGTCCGGTGGATTTGCCGATCTGGAAAGATTTCGCGACCGCGGTGTGTGGGGCGCTGAGGGTGTCCCGGTCCGAGACCGGGCCGGTGATGGCGCCGCGGACCACGTCCACCCGGGCGAGTTTCGGGACGAACTGGGCCCAGTTCGGGCCGTTCGCGAGATCGATGGTGACCTCGAGCTGAACCTGGCTTCCCTTCCTGGCCACCAAAGTGTCGCCGAGGGTCACCCAGTTGCCACCGGCCCGCACCCGTACGTCCAGGCCGCTGATCAGGCCGCCGTGATCCACCCAGACCCGGCCGGCGCGCAGGCCCGCCATCACCGCCGCGTACGAGAACTCGGTCGAACCGACGTGCGTCTTGCTGTAGTAGCCGGGCCAGAAGTCGGTGTTGGTGCTGCCCACTTTGCCGCTGTAGACCGGATCGTTGTAATAGCCGTTGGTCTCGAAGTTGCTGCCGGGGCCGCGATCGGTGCTGTCGTTGTAGATCCAGTGCGAGTCGGAGTTCGCGGTGATCCACCACGGTTTGCCTTCGGACAGCATGCTGTCCCAGAAGCCGCCGACCGTGGCGGTAAGCCAGTCGAAACCGCCCCAGGTGCGGTAGCTCTCCAACGGATAGCCGGCAAAGGAGTCGGCCGACGGCGAGTTGTCGTAGCCGCCGCGGCCACTGCCGGGGCCGAGCGGCTTGGCAATGCCGGCGGCTTGGTGGCCCGGCGCGCCTTCGAATCCCACCGCGATCCGGGGTTGCGCGTCCCGCCAGCCGCGGATCTCGTGCGGCGAGTCGATGCCCTTGCGGGCCGGGTGGTTCGCGAGGAACAGGGCGTCCTGGACGTGCCGCTTTTTGACGGCGGAGGCAAGAAAGTTGACGCCAGAGATGGCCAGTGCCTCGTTCGCTGGTGTCGAGGGACCGGCGTTTTTCACCGTACCGTCGAAGGAGTTCTCAAACTCCTTGAGCACCGACACCTCGTTGCGGCCGGGGTGGACGAACACCGTGCCGTGCTCGGCGGCCGGGATGTTCCATTCAAAACCTTGGAAAACCAGGGTGTCCTTGATTTTGGCGCGAGCCGAGACAATGTCCGGGTTGACCTTCTCGACGCCGATCTTCGCGTGCTGGACGCTGCCGTGGTCGGTGATCACCATCCAGTCCAGGCCGTAGGCGTTCGCGTGCCGCACATGATCGATGACCCGGTAGACGGCGTCTGGGCTGTACTGCGTGTGAATGTGGTGGTCGCCGGCCAGCCAGTGCAGGCCGCCGCGCTGGGACGAGCCGGACCACGAGCGACCCGCGGTCGCCGCGGCCGCCGCCGGAAGGCCGAAGGCGCCGGCAGCGGTGGCCGCCGCCGCCGCGCCGGCGCTGAGCAGGCCCGCACTGCGCAGGAATCCGCGCCGGGAGACCTCGTCTGGCGACAGTTCGTCGTCCGGGATCTCGGTGTCCAGCACCGCGGGAAGATCCGCTGGGTGATCGTGGTGATGATGGTCGTGCGGGTGGCCGTGCCCCATCTGGTGCTCCGTTCCGGACCTCGGGTGTCCGGACCAATCTCGGGGAGCGGGGTAAACGGCGGTCAGACGGCCGAACAAGTCTGGGGAAACATGCGTACACGCGAATGATTTTGATGTTGCTTTACCAGCGCTTTTGCTGATCTTTCGGGCGGCGGACCGTTGTGAGGCGGCGCACAACACGGCTGGCCGCCCGCATCGGATACGCTCGGTAGCGCTGATGGTTCGACCGGTCCGTGAGGGCCGGCCGAGGCAACAGGGAACCCGGTGCGAATCCGGGACTGCCCGCGCAGCGGTGAGTGGGAACGAAAGCTGTCATCAAGCACTGGGTTCCGGCCTGGGAAGCGACAGTCGGTAGGTCCGCCGGGTTTCTCGGCGGGTGCCCGCGAGTCCGAAGACCTGCCGTCGGTACGCGTGCCAACCGGCGCGCGTGGGTCCGCGACCGCGTGGGATGGTCGGCAGGGCGTACGCCGGAATGTGGCGTGCTCGTTGCTGTCTTCGCTGTGGTGGGCCTCGGCATGCTCGCGAGGAGAGAGCTATGGCAGACACGACCCCGATCGGGGCCACCGTTCTCGGATATCCGCGGATCGGACCGCACCGGGAACTCAAGAAGGCGCTGGAAAATTACTGGAGCGGTCAGGCCGGCGAGGCGGATTTGCGGGCGGTGGCGGCACAACTGCGCCAGCAGACCTGGACCCAGTTGCAGGAAGCCGGCTTGGATTCGGTTCCGGGCAACACCTTCTCTTTCTACGATCAGGTGCTCGACACCGCAGTCATGGTTGACGCGGTGCCGTCGCGGTTCCGCGATCTCGGGCTTTCGCCGCTGGACACGTATTTCGCGATGGCCCGTGGCACGGACGGCGTGCCGCCGCTGGAAATGACCAAGTGGTTCGACACGAACTACCACTATCTGGTCCCGGAACTGGCGCCCGACACTCGCTTCCAGTTGGTGGCCAACCAGCCGCTCGCGGACTATCAGGAGGCGCTCGGCCACGGTGTCACCACCAGACCCGTGCTCGTCGGACCGGTGACTTTTCTGTTGCTCGCGAAGGCATCCGCGCAGGCACCGGCCGGTTTCGCGGCGCTGTCGCTGCTGGATGACCTGCTTGACGTTTACTTGAGAGTGCTCGCCGAGTTGGCGGACGCGGGCGTGCAATGGGTGCAGTTGGACGAGCCGGCGCTGGTCGGCGACCGCACGCCAGCGGAGCTGGACGCGGTCCGTCGCGCGTACGAGCGACTGGGTGCCGAGTCGAATCGGCCGAAGCTGTTCGTGCCCACCTATTTCGGCCGGCTCGGCGAGGCACTGCCAGTGCTGGCCAGCACGCCTGTCGAGGCGATCGGGATCGACCTGGTCACGCACCCGCAGGCGCTGACCGAGGCGGCCGCGCACTACCGGCTCCGCACCAAAGTCCTGGTCGCCGGGCTGGTCGACGGCCGCAACGTCTGGCGGACGGACCTGCGTCTCGCGTTGACCACCGCTGCCCGCCTGCTGGGTTCGGTGGGCTCGCTCGCGGTGGCGACCTCGTGCCCGCTGCTCCACGTCCCGTACGACCTGGACGCGCCGAAACCAACCTCGAGCCGGACGTACGGCGGCGGCTTTGCTTTGCCCGTCAGAAAGTTGATGAGGTGGTGGTGCTGAGCCGGGCGCTGCGGGACGGCACCGAGGCGGTGGCCGCCGAGTTGGCCGCCGGCGACGAGGTGGTGCCGGTGCTGCGCGATGATCGCGTACGCGCCCGGATTCAGGTCCTGCGGCCCGAAGATCGGGTCCGGTCCGATTACCACCAGCGGGCGGCGGCGCAGCAGGACCGGCTCGGCCTACCGCGCCTGGCCACCACCACGATCGGCTCTTTTCCGCAGACCGCGGACATCCGGCGGGCGCGGGCCGGTTTGCGGACCGCAGAACTGGACGCTGGCCAGTACGAAACCGCTATGCGGGCCGAAATCGAGCGGGTTATCCGCCTGCAGGAGGAAATCGGCCTCGACGTACTCGTCCATGGCGAGCCCGAGCGCAACGACATGGTGCAGTATTTCGCCGAGAACCTGGACGGTTTCCGGCCACCGACTACGGCTGGGTGCAGTCGTACGGATCCCGCTGTGTCCGCCCGCCGATCCTGCATGGTGACGTGTCCAGGCCCGCGCCGATCACGGTCGGCTGGAGCCAGTACGCGCAGTCGCTGACTTCGCGACCGGTGAAAGCGATGCTGACGGCCCGGTGACGATTCTCGCGTGGTCGTTCGTACGAGCCGACCAGCCGTTGGCCGACACCGCGGCCCAGGTCGCGCTCGCTTTGCGGGACGAGGTCGCTGACCTGGAGCGGGCCGGTCTGCGGATCATTCAGGTCGACGAGCCGGCACTTCGTGAGCTTTTGCCGCCGCGCAAGGAAGAACACGAGTCCTATTTGGACTGGGCGGTGATGTCGTTCCGGCTCGCCACTTCGGGGGTGGCCGAGTCGACCCAGATCCACACGCACCTGTGCTATTCGGAGTTCGGTGACGTGATCACCGCGATCGATACGCTGGACGCGGACGTGACCACCATTGAGGCAGCCAGGTCGCGAATGGAGATTTTGGACGACCTGCACGCGATCGGGTTCCGTCGAGGCGTCGGGCCGGGCGTTTACGACATCCACTCGCCACGGGTCCCGGTGTGGAGGAAATGCGGGATTTGCTGGCTGCCGCTCTGAAGGCGGTGCCGGCAGACCGGCTCTGGGTGAATCCCGACTGTGGCTTGAAAACTCGCGGCTATGCCGAGGTCGAGCCGGCCCTGCGCGCCCTCGTACGCGCCGCCGCGACCGCCCGTTCCGTGGGTTAGTGCCAGAGCAGGTGCAGGTCGCCGAACTCGTGCCAGAGATAGCCGGCGGCGAGGGCTTCCTCGTACGACTGGGAAAGGAGTTCGGGTCCGGCGATGGCGGCCAACATCTGCAGGTGCGAAGCCGCCGGTTCGTGCCAGCCAGTCAAGATCCCGTCCACAGTGGACACTCCGGTGGCTGGCGTGACGACGTGGTCGGTCCAACCGTTGGCGGAGGTCAGCCGGCCGGTCCGGTCCGTGCGGCCGATTCCAACGCTCGTACGACGGTGGTCCCCCGACCGCCAGCACGCGGTGGCCGGCGGCGTGCGCCTGCTCGATGGTGTCCACTGTGGAAGCTGAGACACTGAACCACTCCGGATAAGGAGGTTCGCCGGATTCCTGCGAGGAAACTCCGCAGTGCAGGACGAGAGTGGCGATTTGTGCGCCGATCGACCGCAGGTGCCGGAGCATCCGGGCGCTGATCGGGCGGCCGGCGGACGGCATTTCGGCGCTGCCCGGAGTGTCGCCATGTTCGGTCCGGTAGGCCGAAATCGGCCAGCGAGCGGACGCGTAGTCATAGCGGATCGGCTCGCCGTGTTGGTTCAGCCAGGCCAGCAACGGCAGGGGAGTACGAACAGTGGCCGCACGGAGGCGTTGCTGCCCGGTCGGATGCGGGCGACCCACCGCGACCTCGCCGCCGCCGCGCAGCCGTACGACCGTGCCGTCCCAGTCCACAGTGGACGGTCGGCTGCCGATCGGTAGCGGAGTGCGGATTTTCCACTACCCACTCCGATTCCGGCTGGCCCAGCGCGGCGGACGGGTCGAGTCCAGCGGCCGGCAGCGGAGTCGACAGGTGCACTTCGACCCGCTCGCCGGCTTCGGTCACGCCGGCCGTCGCGGCCGGCAGGGTGTCCGATGTGTTGAGAACCAGGACATCGCCGGCGGACAGTTCACGATGCAGGTCACGGGCCCGTACGTGCCGCAGCGGCCGACCGGGTTCGGCGACCAGCATCCGCACGGCGTCCCGTCGCAGGCCGCGGTATTCGGCCGGGCTGGTCGCCAGCGGAATGTCCGATGTGGACAGATGGAGCGGACTCTCGGCGAAGACGGTGCTCATGACGACACCACTGTCGACAGCTCGCTGGCCGCGTAACGGCCGGATGGCAGCTCACCGCGCAAAAGTGGGTCGAGCCGGGCCGCTGCGGTGGCCGGGTCCAGCAGGTCGGCCGGTCGGTCGGCGTCGGGGTCCGCGGCCGCGTGCATCGCGGTACTCATCATGTCGCCAGGATCGACCGCATAGACCCGAATCGCCGGTTCTTCCTCGGCCAGCACCCGGGCCAGTTGGTCGGCGGCGGCCTTGCTGGCGCCATAAAGTCCCCAGCCTGGGTAGCCGGTCACCGCCGCGTCGCTGCTGATCAGCACGATGGTGCCGGCCGCTGCCCCGTACGTGCGGCAACAGAATCTGGATGAGCGCCAGGCTGGCGACGGTGTTGGTTTCCAACACACCGCGGAAAATTCCCAGATCCGCGGTCGCGAGTGTGGGCAACGGTGTCTCGCCGAGTGCTGACGCGTTGAGAACGAGCAGGTCCAGCTTGCCTTCGGTGGCCGCGGCGAGTTCGGCGCGGTGGCCGGGGTCGGTGATGTCGCCGGCAATCGCCACGGTGTCGGTGCGGTCGAGGAGGGTGGTGGTGGCGGCGTCGAGGTCGGCCGGCGTACGCGCGTCCAGCACCAGGCGGGTGCCGTGGCCGGCCAATCGGTCGGCGATCGCGTACCCGAGACCTTGGGACGCTCCGGTGATGAGGGCTGTTTGGCTCATAGGCCAAGACTTTGCGCGCACGCGGGCCGGCGGCATCGGGCCACGGACCCGGCGACCCGAGACCTTTGTCCTAGGACCCGGGGCTTGGGTCGGGGAAGTGGCGGACCGCCCACAAAGCGGCCTGTGTACGGTCCGCCGCCCCGAGTTTTCCCAGGATGGCACTGACATGCGCCTTGACCGTCTTCTCGGACAGGGCCAGTTCGCGGGCGATCAGGCGGTTCGAGAGCCCGCGGGCGATCAGGCTGAGCACCTCACGCTCACGCGGGGTGAGGTGCTCGGGATCGGGTTCTGACACATTCCGCATGACGGCTGCGGCGACGCTGGGATGCAGCGGCGCCCCGCCGGCATGCACGGTTCGTACGGCGCCGGCCAGCTCGGTTGGGTTGACGTCCTTCAAAAGATAGCCGGCGGCGCCGGCTCGGACGGCTTCGATCACCGTGTCATCGCCGGCATAGCTGGTCAGCACCAGCACCTTGACGCCCGGATGGTCGGCGCTGATCCGGCGGACCGCCTCGACGCCGGACATGCCCGGCAACATCAGGTCCATCAGCACGACATCGGGTTTGGTTGTCCCCATCAGGGCCAGTGCCTGTTCGGCGGTGCTGGCCTCGCCAGCCACCTCGATCCCTTCCTGTACGTCGAAAAAGCTGCGCAACCCGGCTCTCACCATCTCGTGGTCGTCGCACAGCAGCACTCGTACGGGCGGGTCAGCAGTCACCGAGGACCTCCAGCGACACCGTCGTCCCGGTCCCCGGGCTGGACTCCACGTGCAGGTCCGCGCCAAGCGCGGCGGCCCGCTCGGCCATCGATGACAAGCCCATCCGGCGTGATTGCCTGGCCGTGATCGCCGGGTCGAATCCGTCGCCGTCATCCGCAACGGTGAGCCGCAGTTTTCCTTCTGTGTAAGTGAGAGTGACCGCGATGCGACCGGCGTTCGCATGTTTGAGGGCGTTCGACAACGCTTCGGTGGCGATCCGGCCGACCTCGTATTCGGTGGCCGCGGACCGGGTCTGCTGGGCGCCTCTGATGCGCAGGTCGATCGGTACGTCGTGGACGCGACCCAGCAGTTCGACCCGCCTGCGCAGCAGGGTCGCGAGGTCGTCCCGGCGGTCCTCGGCGAGGCGCAAGGTGTCCAGTAGTGAGCCGAGCTCCTCGGTCGCGGTGCCGGCCAGCGCCCGGATCCGGTCCACCTGCTCGACCAGCCGCGGGTCCGCGCCGGTCGCGAGGCTGGCCGCGGTTTCGGCTGACAGGGTCAGGCTGAACACCGTTTGTGTCACCGAATCGTGCAGGTCACGGGCCAGTCGGGCCCGCTCGGCGGCGATCGACAGCTCCCGCAGCCGGGACTGCCGTTGGGCGCTGACCACCGCCAACGCGGCATGCGCGGCCAACGCCTCCACCACTCGTACGTCCGCGGTGGAGAAGTCGTCCGCCTCGATCTTGTTGGCCAGGAACAGGGGCGGCCACGATGTCGCCGCTCGCGATCACCGGGATGCCCAGGAACGAGGTCATCGCCGGATGGGCCCGGGGCCAGCCGCGAAACCGTGGATCGTCCCCCGCAACCGGTGCAGCCGCAGCGGTTTCGGATCGGTCAGCAGGCTGCCCAGAACGCCGTGCGTACGCGGGAGGTAGCCGATCGCGTCCCAGGTCCGGGCGTCCACGCCTTCCACCAGGAACAGCGCGAAACCGCCGTCGCCGTCCGGCACCCCGACCGCCGCGTACCGGGCGCCGGCCAGGTCCTTCGCCGCCTTCAGGACCGTGCGAAGCACCGATTCCCGGCCGTCGCTCGCCCTGCAGCTCCAACGCCACGTCGAGCAGCCGCTGCAGCACCGCTGGTTCGGTCTCTCCCACGGTCCTATCTTGCTACGGTCCGGGCTTGCGGGCGTGGAAGGTGAGGATGACACCAGGGTCGACGGTCACGTCGATGTCCGTGAAGCCGGCGGCCCGGAGCCGGTCCGGGAGCTGTCGGGCTCGACGACGACCATGATGTCGCCCTCGTGCAGAGCCCGGAAGCCTTCGCTGTCCTGCCCATCGGCGCCGGCGACAACGCCACCGGGGCGCAGAAGTCGGTACGCCTCAGCGAAAATCTGGTCCTGGAGCTCGACTGACGGTACGTGGTGCAGCATGGTGAAACAAACCACACCGGAATAGCTCGCCGACGCCAGCGGCACGTCCGCGCCGCTGGCGTTGATGATGGTGACCTGGTCGCCGAATTCCGCCCGCAACCCAGCGGCGAAGTCCGGGTCGATTTCAATGGCCGTCAGCCGCTCGCAGTGGCGTACCAAAACACGAGTGGTGGCACCAAAACCGGGACCGATCTCGACGATGTCGTTGCCGATGTCACGGCCGGTGGTGGTCAGCCATTCGTCCAGTCTCTCGCCGACCGCGTCGGCCCATTCCTGCGAACTGCAGAGTTCCTGATGGCGAAGGTTCATTGGCATGCGGCCAGCGTCGCAGCGGTGCGCGTACTGACCGCAATGCCGTGCCCCGACAATAAATGTCGAGAATCCGCCACTACACCAGATCGTTGGCGGCGGGGACGATCTCCCGTCCGATGATCTTCAGTTTGTCCAGATCCAGATTCGTCGGGACCCGGCCGATCGCGGTCTGGATGCCGAGTCCGTGCAGCTTTTCCAGGTGCTCGATGGTCGCCTTCACGTCGCCGTCGAAGGTGTACATCGAGGTCTTCTCGATCGCGTCGAAGTCGGTGCCTTCGCGTTCGCAGTGCTCGCGCAGCACCTGCAGCTTGTGTGCCAGCTCCGGACCGGGGAACAGGTTGCACGCCTGCGCGTACTTCGCCACCAGCCGCAGCGTCTTCTTCTCGCCGCCGCCACCGATCATGATCGGCGGGTGTGGACGGCTCAGGGACTGCGGGGAGTTGAGCGTACGGCCGAGCTGGTAGTGCTTGCCGTCGTAGCCGGCCTCGGAGTCGGACCACATCTGCAGGCAGATCTGCAGGCCTCCAGCCGCTCGAACCGCTCGGACACCGGCGGGAAGGGCAGTCCGAGGCCGGTCGTCTCCTCCTCGTTCCAACCGGCCCCGATGCCCAGCCAGGCCCGGCCGCCGGACAGCACGTCAAGCGTGGTCACGGCCTTGGCCAGCAGCCCGGGCTCGCGGTAGACGGCAGCGGTGACCAGCGTTAGCAGCCGTACTCGAGAGGTGTGCGCGGCGAGGAAACCCAGTGCTGTGTACGCCTCCAGCATGTCGTTCTCGCTGGGGCCGACGACCGAGATCTGGAACAGGTGGTCCATCACCGTGATGGTGTCGATCCCGGCGTCCTCGGCGCGCCGGACCAGGTCGGCGAGGTCCGCGCCGAGTCGGGCCGGTCCGTTCGGGTACGTGAAATCGCAAATGTGCATACCAAGTTTCATGCCTGCCAGCCTACGGAGCTGAGCGGAGCTAACCAGGGAGCGTCGCTCCGGGGATAAATAGCCGGCGGGCCAGCAGGCTTCCTTGCTACAGTCCCGGGCATGTTCTTCACCTTCCCCCTCGGCTAGCGATCCGCCGGCCTGTCGTGGCGTCGCGGTAAGTTTGTGCACCGCTGAAAGCCCGCCGCCGGCGAAGCGGAGCGGCTGCCTGCCGTTCCGTGTCGCGACGCGGGAGGAACGTAACCGTTGGTGCGCCTTTTGGCGCGTACGGTCCGTGGCCTGGAATCGTTGGCCAGCGCGGAAATTCACCAAGAGGGCATCGGCCGGACGGAAAGCGTCCGGCACCGGGAGGTCGTTTTTCGGCCGAGCGGGACTGATCCGTTGTTGTTGCGGACAGTCGATGACGTGATGGTGCTGGCCGCCGAGGTGACCGGGATCGGGAAGTCCACAGTGGACCTTCGCCGGTTCTCGGCGATGGCGGTGGACGTCGCCGCGGTTTTGGCCGTACGCAAACGTTTTGGTGGTATAGACGTGACGTCCGATGTGGACGTTTCAGCCTCGGTTGTCGGGCTGCGGCGGTTCGGCCGGTACGACGTGGAGGACGCGGTCGGCGCTCGACTCGCGGACTTGTTGGGCTGTCGCTATCACTCTCGACGGGGTGGTCGGAGGCCGCCGGCGGGCAGCGTCACCTGGCGGGTGTCCCTGGAGGGCCAGGTTGCCCGGGTCGCGGTCCGGATCGCGGACCGTCCATTGCATCGCCGCTCGTACAAGATCGGCTCGGTGCCGGGCACCCTGCATCCGCCGGTGGCCGCCGCGATGGCGCGGTTGGCGGACATCCAGGAGCGGCACTTGGTGCTGGATCCGTGCTGTGGCGCTGGTACGACCCTGCTGGAGGCCACCGGGCGGCGGCTGGGTTTCGATCTTCAGCCGTCGGTCGTACGGGTAGCGGTCGGGAATGCTGGTGGTGCGGTCTCGCTGGGCGTCGCGGACGCGGCGGCTTTGCCGATCGCTGGCGGCAGCGTCGACCGGGTGTTGGTCAACCCGCCCTGGGGTGTCGCGGTCCCGGTCACGATCGGTCCGGAGCCGCTGTGGCGGGAGATCCGTCGAGTGCTGCGACCGGACGGCCGGGCGGTGGCGCTGCTGCCGGACCTCACAGCCGGCCCACGTACAGGATTCCTGCTGCGGCGGCAGATCGATCTTCGCCTGCACGGTCGGCTGGCGGTGCTGGCGGTCTTCGACGGCGGGACGGCTGTCTGACGAATTCGGCGTTGGCCGCTCTTGGCCGTTCCCCTGATTGACGATCCGGATTATCGTCACTCTCCATCGTAATAAGGCGCATCCATACAGGGGTCTGAGATGACAAAACGGGTAAGCCTGATCCGAATCCTGCTGGCCGTCGGGGTCGCCCTCGTGCTGGCCGCTGGCCTGTCTCCAGGTCTGCCTCCGGCGTCGGCCGCGGAGGCCCTGCCCGCGGTGCTGCCCGCGCTCCGGCAGTGGCAGGCCGGTGCCGGCGCCGGATACGCATGGACCGCTGCCGCGCGGGTGGTGGTCAACCCGGCCGACGCCGCCACGCTGACAGCGGCAGCGCGGACTTTCGCCGCGGATCTCGGCTTGGCTTTGAACGTACCGTCGCCGCCGGTGGTCACCGCGACTGTCGGTACGACCCAGCCTGGCGATATTTTCCTTGGCCTGGGATCAACTGACCAGCAACTGGGCAACGAGGGTTACGCTCTGACCGTCGGGCCGACGCTGCAGGTGAGTGCCCAGACCGTCGCCGGTGCGTTCTGGGGCAGCCGTACGATCCTGCAGCTTGTGCGGCAGTCGACGGCATTGCCGGCCGGTACGGTCCGGGACTGGCCGCAGTATGCGGTGCGGGCTGTCCTGGTGGACACCAATGCCAGGCATTTTCCGCTGGGCTGGTGGTTCAACGAAATTCGTGACTTGTCCTACCTGAAGCTGAACGAGCTCCAGTTCGGTGCCAACACCTCCGCGCTCAGCGCGGCGGAATCGCAGCAGATCGACGCCTTCGCCGCCACGTACAACGTAAAGCTGACGCCAGTGGTGAACATGCCGGGACACCTGAACCCAGGGCGATGCCCCGCTGCCGGACCAAGACACGCTGCGCAACGACAGTGGAACCGAGCTGCCGGGGGCGTTGGACTTGGCGAGTCCGGACGCGGTGAACTGGGCGCGCGGCCTGATGTCGACGTACCTGGCGAGGTTCGGTGGATCGACCTGGCACACCGGCGGCGACGAATATCCGGAATATAACCAGCGACTGAACGACACTGGAAATCTCGGCTCGCTGACCCGAGCGGCGGTCAGCCAGTTCGGCGCCGGCGCCACCGCCGAGGATCTTTATCGCGCTTTCATGAACGGGAACGACGCGATTGCCCGCCAGCATGGAAAATCCATGCGAATGTGGGGCGACGACCTGTTTCCCAGCAGCAAAGTGCCGCTCAACAGTGACATCACCGTAACGGACTGGCTCGCCATGCCCGGCGGCCTTTCGCCGGCGGACTTGGCCGCCAACGGTAACCAGGTGATCAACGGCGACAACACTTTTCTCTATTACGACGAGGGCAGTACGAGTCTGCCCAACACATCTGGCCAGCGGATCTGGGAGCAGTTCGATCCCGGAGTCTTCAACGGAAACCGCACTTTGCCCGGTGGTCGTACGGACCCACACCTCGCCGGTGTTCTGCTCTGTGAGTGGGACGCTCAGGCCGAGGATCCGGGCAGGCTGGAGCGGGATCTGGCACCGCTGAACCGGGCACTGGCCCAGAAATCGTGGGGTACGACGCCACTTTTCGCTACCTGGAACCAGATGCAGCCGACCCTGAACCTGGTTGGCCAGGCACCTGGTTTTCTCGCGACGCCGGCGCCAGGTGATCCTGGAGCGGGTTCGGTGGCCGGGTCGCGGACGGAGGTCTTCGGCACCTCGCAGAACGCTTTTGTCATTCATCCGGACGGAAGTCTGACGCACAGCTGGTGGGCGCCCGGGATGTCGGCCACTGAGTCCGAGCAACTCGCGCCGGCCGGCTCGGCGGCCGGCCAACCGGTCGCGTACGTCACCGCCCACCAGCAGCATGTGATGTGATGGCCCGCGGCACCGACAACCACCTGCATCAGTGGTGGACCAACGGGGTGTCCGGCGGGTGGGACACCCAGGACTGGACAGTGGGAGCCGGCGGTCCGGGCTTGGACATCGTCGGCGACCCGGCCGGTTTCGCGTACGGCGAGGAGCAGCACGTCTTCGCGCGCGGCTCGGACGGGCACCTGCATCACTGGTACTACCTGGCCGTACCGGGCCAGCTGCGGGCCGACGACTGGGGTGGGCAGGTGACCGGCGGTGCTCCCGTCGCTTACGTGTGGGGAAGCGTCCAGACCGTCTTCGCTCGCGGCGCGGACGGTGCGTTGCACCGCTGGTGGTGGCAGCCGTCCGACCCGGTCTACGTTCACCAGGCCAGCTGGGGCGGGCAGCTCGCGACCGACGCGGCGCCCACCGGTTTCGACTTCGGCGAAGCCGAGCAGCACGTCTTTGCCCGCGATCAGAACGGAAACCTGCAGCACTGGTGGTACGACGAGGGGACCGGTCAGGTGACACAGCAGGACCTGACCAGCGCCACCGGCTTCAGTATCGCCGGCAACCCCGCCAGTTTTCCTTACGTCCAGCAGAAACACGTCTTCTTTCGGGACTCCGTCACGGGTCATCTCGACCACGTCTACCTCAACGGCACCGGTATCGCGCACGAGGACTGGACCACCCTTGCCAACGGTGGCCTCGCGGTCGGCGACCTCGCCGCCTTCAACTACCGGACCGCTGAGCAACATGCTTTCTCCCTCGACACCACCGGCCACTTTCAGCATTGGTGGTACCAACAAGTCGACGGCACTTTTCACCACGACACGTGGAACTAGGATGCGGACAAGCTCCGTTACTGGGGGCGGGTGAGCGCTGGGAGGGCGCTGTCGGGGTCACCCAGGAGCAGGTCGGCGAGGTGGTCAAGGGCGTACTGGACGGCGCCCTGATGGACCGCGTCGGGGCCGAGCGTGGACACCTCGACGCGTGGCACGGTGATGCAGCGCAGGTGGCTCTCGTCGAGCAGGATTGGTCGTACGAGATCCGCGTAGGGCGCGAGAGTGCCGGTAATCAGCAGCATCTCGGGGTCTATAAGTGAGACTGCGGCGGCGGCGACCTGGCTGACTGCACGTACGTATCGGCCGACGGCATTGACGGCGGCCGGCTGGCCCTCGGCGGCGGCGGTGAGTACGTCCTGGATCCGGTCGCCGGTGCCGCCGGTGGCCGGCACGGCCGGGCACAGGTCGAGGAAGTCGACGGCATGATCGCAGCTCAACGCACTGAAGCTGGACACGTCGGCGGCCGCGCCACGGTGTCCGTGCCGCACCGCCCCGTCCAGCACCAGGCCGAGCCCGACCCGTCGGCCAGCCTGCAGGACCACCAGGTCGCGGACCCCACGGGCCATCCCGAGCCGCTGTTCGGCGAGGGTGGTCAGCCGTACGTCGTTCTCGACCAGCACCGGCCCACCGAGCAGCTCCGCGAGCCTGCCGGCCAGGTCGAGCCCGGCCCCGGGGATGGCCGCGGACAGCAGGATCCGGCCGTTCCGGTCGATCCGCCCGGTGGTGCCGGCGGTCGTCATCCACACCGCGTTGGCGGGCAGCTCAGCGGCCCGCAGGCAGTCGCCGACCGCGTCGACGGTGGAATCCAGCCGCTTCGCCCGCGAGTCCGCCGGTCGGGTCTGCCGCCGTGCCTCGCCAAGTACGGTGCCGGCCAGGTCTCCCACCGCGGCCTTCACCGCGTACGCGCCGATGTCGAGGCCGACCACGTGGCCAGCCTCGGCGTGGAACCGGTAGCGGTGTGCCGGCCGGCCCCGACCTGCGGTCATCGCGTCTTGCTCCACCACCCAGCCCTTGTCCCGTAGACCACGGATGACCTCGGTCAGCGACGCGCGGGTAAGGCCGGTCAGCGACACCAGCTCGGCAAGCCGCAGCTCGCCGCCGACCCGGATGGCGGCCAATACCGCCCGCTCGTTGATCTGCCGCAGTCGGGTCAGATCGCCGGCCGGCACGACAGATCGCGGACCGATCACGGGATGACCTCCGGTTCAGTGATTATCGCCAGAGACCATCGTAATGTGGTCAGCCACGCGGACCCACGTACAATGGTTGAGTCGCGCTGCCGAGATAGCCGTGCTCGTCGTCGTAGAGGCGCGCCTCGCTCATGCCGCCGCCGTCAGCGGACAGGTGGGGGTGCGGCAGTCGAGGTAGATCCAGTCGCTCTGTGGATAGCGGAAAACCGTCACCGTGAGCGTGGGTGGGATGAAAAGCCAGTCGCCCAGGAACATCTGCGCGCTCAGGCCGTTCGCCGAGTCGGCCAACAAGAGGAGCCTCTGGAGGCCGACCAGTTCCGGATCGGAGTCCGCCAACAGCGGCAGCCGTACGTGCGCCCACACCTGGCTGGGACCCGGCACATCCCAGCCACCACTGACAAAACGCCACTCGGTCGCCTCGCCATAGCCCCACCGGCCGATCCCCGGAAAGTAGCTCTGCGGCTGCGGATCGGGTAGGGGCCGGCGGGGAATCGGACGGCGTTGGCTCGATGGCCGCGCCGACGGCGATCTGCCAGGCCCGGGCGACGACCGCCGCCTTGCCGTCCACGACCATCGTCGCCTCAGTCAGCTGCGTACGCCGACCCGGCCGGACAATGTGGACGGCGACCTCTGCGTCCGACCGGGGAATTGGGGCCAGGAAATCGACGGTGATCCTGGCCAGCCGCAGGGGCGGGCCGCCGGCCTGCCGGCAGATTTCGGTCGCGAGCAACGCCGTTGGTGGCCCGCCGTGCTGCATCCGCTGGTCCCACGGGCTGGTCGTTGCCTCGGTCGGGCGGAACTTGCCGCCGCCAAGCTCTTCATAGAACAGGTCCGTCACGTACGTACGATATGGCACCTGTTTGGTTTGTGGTCAAAAGCGGGAGATGCGATCAATATCCGCGGGCGGCGGCGGGCGGCGGGGCGGCGCCAGTTGCTGGCGACAGCGGCGATCGGGGTGCCGCGGAAGGCGCGTACGAGTTCGCCGCCAACGCAGATTCCGGCGGCGAGAGCCATCCCAATCGCCAGCGCCTGCGTCAAATGGAGCAGGCCTTGGCTGACATTTCCGCCGCCCAGCTCCAATAGTCCGCGGTAGAGCGCGGTGCCGGGCAGCAACGGTCCGATCAGCGGGACGACGTACGGGAGGGCGGGGCGGCGGGCCCAGCTGGCGGCGAAATGGGCGATGGTGCCGATGGCGGCGGCGGAGACGCCGGCGGCGATGATCGGGGAAAAGGCCGCTTCGCGAAGGAGGGTGTAAAGGACCCAGATGAGGCCGCCGCCGATCGCCGCGGCCAGCAGTTCGCGCGGTGGAGTGTGCATCGAGAGGGCGAAAGTGACGGTCAGGACGACCGCAGCGCCGATCTGCAGAGCGTTGAGTCCCGGTGGGGTAGCGGGCAGGCCGGCGATGGACAGCGGCAGTCCACAGTGGACGGCGGTGTAGACGACCAGGCCGACGCCGGACACACGATCGCTGCCGCGCGAAGAAAACCTCGAGCATGCGAGCGCCGGCGCTGACGTACGCACCGGTGATGCCATCGGTGACGCTGGCCACCAGGGCGCGACCGGGGAGCAGCGTGATGATCGAGGCGGTGACCACGGTCGAGCCGTGCAGCGGGAGTCCGGTGGCCATCAGCAGGACGGCGGTCAGCGAACCGATCGCACCGGCGACGGCGAACTGGTAGAACTCCGCGATCCCACGCCGAGCCAGCAGCACAGTGGTCTGGTCGGCCAGCAGCGCGGCCAGGAAGGCGATGCTGGAAACCAGCAGACCACCGCCGGACAGCATGGCCGCGGCGGCGGACATCAGCGGCAGCGAGAGGGCGATCAGCCAGCGCTGGTACCCGCCTCGGCCGTACTTGATGTGGTTGAGCTGCGCGAACGCGTCGTCCAGAGACAAGGTGCCGGTGGCGGCCGTACGGATGAGCGTGTGGACGGCGACCAGCTTGGTGTAGTCGGGGGAGCGGCGGCGGACCAGCTCGCTCACCCGTCACGGGCGCGGCGCCGCGGCCGGGCAGGCAGGAGATGGAGATCGCGGTGAAGTTGACGATCGCCTCGGACCGGGGCAGCTCGTACGACTGCGCGAGGCTCACCATCGCCTCCGTGACACTCTCGGTCGATTCGCCGCTGGCGAGCAACAGTTCGCCGACTCGCAGGGCGAGATCCATGGCCCGGTACGTTTCGGGCGCACCCGGCTCTTCCTCGGCAAGGTCGATCAGGTTGTCCAGCCGACGGGCGGCCGCGCGGTCCAGCAACCGTCCCCAAGCGGTGCGCGCGTTCGATCGCCGGGTGCGCTCCACCAACGTCTCCATAGTGCTGTGCTCGACGCCGCCTTTCTTTGACTCGGTACGGACCGCGGGCGCGATGACGCGGCCGCGAGCCGCGGGAATGGCGAAAATGGATGGCCGAAGCCGGGTAATGGCGTTGTTACGCGGCCGGGATATGTCGTCGATCCGCGCGGCCTGGGCAGCGCCGCGACGCGGAGACTTCAGGTCGCTGGAAACGCGCGAAAAAACCGCGACCGGCCGGATGGTTCCGTCGGTCGCGGTGACAGCGTTGTCACAGCGAGGCATACGTTTATCGTAGGTGTCGACGCGGCCTGGACAAGCATCGCGAAGCTGTCACGTGCACCACAGTGAAGACCAGATTATGGGAACGTTCCCGGACCACCGCTGACCACTGCCGGCAACCCCGCGCAAAGGTGCCGGACCAGTGGTTAGTGTGGACCATGCCACTAACCGGCGGACAGTGCGGCCGGGTCCAGAGTCCCGGCTGAGAGAGGACACCCTTGTGCACGACGATCGCGCCCTGATCGAGGAACGGCTGAGCCGCGCGTTGCGGCAGCGCATCCGGCCGGCCCTCTATGTGCGGACCGCGCCGTTGCAGGTGCGTGCCTGGCACGTGGACGGGGAGCCGGTGCCGGCGTCCGACGCGCTGGCCGCGCATGCCGACGGCAAGTACGAGTCTTTCGAGATCGGCCAGCCCTGGGGCTCACCGTGGTCGACCACCTGGTTCGAGCTGACCGGCCAGGTGCCGGCGGACTGGGCAGGTGAGCGGGTCGAGGTGGTGATGGACCTCGGTTTCGACGGCGAAGGCCCGGGCTTTCAGGCCGAGGGCATGGCGTATGACGCCGACGGTGTGCCGATCAAGGGCATCGCGCCGCTGAACGCGTACGTCCCAGTGGCCGAAGGCGTGGAGAACGTCCACCTCTTCATCGAGGCGGCCGCCAACCCGAGCATTCTGCACGACTTTCTGCCCACCGAGATGGGCGACCGGCTGACCGCACCGGACGCGAAGCTGTATCGCCTGGTCAAGGCCGAGTTGGCGGTCCGCCACGAGGACGTGTGGCAGCTGATCCATGACGTCGAGGTGCTGGACGAGGTGATGCGCCAGCTGCCGGTCACCGAGCCGCGCCGGCACCTCATCCTGCGCGCGCCCTCGACCGCGCGCTCGACGCGCTTGACCTGCATGACGTGCCTGGTACGGCGGCGGCTGCTCGCGAGCAGCTGGCCGACGCGCTCGCGTCGCCGGCGAACGCCAGCGCACACCACCTCTCGGCGACCGGGCACGCGCATATCGACAGCGCATGGCTGTGGCCGCTGCGCGAGACCGTCCGCAAGGCTTCTCGTACGTTCGCCAACGTGACAGCGCTGGCAAAGGACTATCCCGAACTCGTTTTCTCGGCGTCGCAGGCGCAGCAATACGCGTGGGTGAAGGAAAACCAGCCACACATCTACCAGCGGATCCAGGACGCGGTGAAATCCGGGAACTGGTCGCCGGTCGGCAGCATGTGGGTCGAGTCGGACGCCAACCTGCCCGGCGGCGAGGCGCTGGCCCGCCAGCTGGTGGTCGGCAAAAGGTTCTTCGCCGAAGAGTTCGGTGTGGACACCCAGGAAATCTGGCTGCCCGACTCTTTTGGCTACACCGCTGCTTTTCCGCAGCTGGCACGGCTGGCGGGCGTACGCTGGTTCCTGACCCAGAAACTGTCGTGGAACCAGACGAACCGGTTGCCGCACCACACTTTCTGGTGGGAGGGCATCGACGGCAGCCGCGTTTTCACGCATTTCCCACCGGTTGACACGTACAACGCGGTGTTTTTCCGGCGAGGAGCTGTCCCGGGCGGTCAGCCAGTACGCCGAAAAGGGCTTCGGCTCGACCTCGCTGATCCCGTTCGGGCACGGCGACGGCGGTGGCGGCCCCACCCGCGACCACGTCGAGCGGGCCCGCCGCCTCGCGAACCTGGAAGGCGCGCCGCGGGTCACCATTGAGAAACCGTCGGCGTTCTTTGCCAGGGCTGAGGCCGAATATCCGGACGCCCCGGTCTGGTCCGGCGAGCTCTACCTGGAGTTCCACCGCGGCACGTACACCAGTCAGCACCTCACCAAGGCCGGCAACCGGCGCAGCGAGCACCTGCTCCGGGAAGCCGAACTGTGGGCAACGACGGCCGCCTTGCAGGGCAAGGACTATCCGTACGAGAAGCTCGAAGAACTCTGGAAAACCGTTCTGCTGCACCAGTTCCACGACATCCTGCCGGGCAGTTCGATCGCCTGGGTGCACCGCGAGGCGCGCGAGACGTATGCGCGAGTGGCCGGTGAGCTGGAAACACTGATCGCCGGCGCGTTCGGCGACGGCGAGGGCGACGGGATCCGGGTTTTCAACGCCGGTCCGCAGGCTCGGTCCGAGGTCGTCGCGGTGCCGGTCGAGCTGGCGCATGGTGTTGAGGCGGACCAAAAACTCGCCGATGGGCGAGTCGCGATGTGGTCGCAGACGCCGGCCCTGGGCACCGGTACGGCCGAGCCGTCGCTACCCGGTGGCGTCACCCCCGTGAGTGTCACCGACCGCGGGCTGGACAATGGTCTTGTACGCGTCCGGCTTGACGACAACGGCAACCTGCAATCTGTTTTCGACCTGGAAAAGGGCCGCGAGGCACTCGCTCCGGGCACTGTCGGCAACCTGCTGCAGCTGCACCCGGACCACCCAACCAGTGGGACGCCTGGGACATCGACAAGTTCTACAAGCACAAGCACACCGATCTGTCCGATGTGGACAGCATCGAGATCCTGGACGCCGGCCCGCTTTCCGGTGCGATCCGTGTTCGCAGGTCGTTTGGCGAGTCGAAGATCTCGCAGGTGCTGCGACTGACCGCGGGCAGCCAGCGGCTGGACATCGAGACCGAGATTGACTGGCACGAGTCGGAAAAGGTGCTGAAGGCCAGCTTCCCGATCGACGTGCACGCCGACCGGGCCGCCTCGGAAATCCAGTTCGGCCACGTCTACCGGCCGACCCACGCGAACACCAGCTGGGACGCCGCCCGGTTCGAGGTCTACGCACACCGCTGGGTGCACGTGGCCGAGCCCGGCTATGGCGTCGCGATCGTCAACGACGCGACTTATGGCTACGACGTTGGCCGTTCGACCCGTGCAGGCGGGGGTACGACCACGACCGTACGACTGACCCTGTTGCGTGCGCCCAAGAGCCGGACCCGGAGACGGACCAGGGAATTCACCAGTTCACGTACTCGATCCGGGCCGGCGCGCAGATCGCGGACGCGGTCTCCGAGGGCTACTCCCTGAACCTGCCGCTGCGGGTAGCGGCCGGCTCCAGCACGGACAAGCCGCTGGTCAGCGTGTCCGGTGCGGGCGTGATGACGGAGGCTGTCAAGCTTGCCGAGGACCGCTCCGGCGACGTGATCGTCCGGTTCTACGAGTCGTCCGGCTCGCGTACGACCGCCGCCGTGTCCACCGGCTTCGACGCCGCTTCGGCGAAGGTCGTCGACCTGCTGGAGCGGCCGCTCGCCGATGCTGCCGGCGAGGTCGTGGACGGCGAGCTGCGGGTTCCGTTGCGACCGTTTGAAATCGTCACCGTACGCCTGAAGGCTCGTTAGGCTTCGGCGGTTGATGGCCCATCCACTGTTTGCCATACAGTGGATGGGCCATTGACTTTTCTTGGAGGCCAACGATGAGCGGCGCATATGCGCGTACGTAAACGGTCTGAAGATGTATTACGAGCTGCACGGCGAAGGTCGGCCGCTGGTGCTGCTGCACGGCGGGGGGGTGCACACGATCGACCTGACTTTTGGCCCGATGCTGCCGGCGCTGGCGGCGAACCGTCAGGTGATCGCGGTGGAGATGCAGGGCCACGGCCACACAGCGGATATCGACCGCGACTTCACGATCGAGTCTCTCGCCGGCGACATCGTCGCGCTGCTGGATCAGCTGGGGCTCGATCGGGCGGATTTCTTTGGATTCAGCGTGGGTGGGCTGACCGCGCTGCGCATCGCGATGCTGCATCCCGAACGGGTCGACCGGCTCGTACTGGCCAGCACACAGTACCAACTTGCCGGTTACTACCCGGAAATTCAGCACTCGGAGTTGCCCAACGGACACCTACGGCTGCCAACTCCGGCTGATTTCCAGGAAATGCGCGAAGCGTACACCGCGGTTTCCCCGACCCCGGACGCTTTCATGACATTTCTGCCACGAGTGTCGCAAGCGCCGAACACCATCGGTGAGTGGACCGCGGATGACCTGCGCAATGTCTCGTCGCCGACGCTGATGATCATCGGCGACACCGACTTCGTACGCCTGGAGCACGCCGCCGAAATGCACGAGATTCTCGCCGACTCGCGACTGGCCGTACTGCCCAACACCACGCACATGGCGGTGATGCGCCAGCCAGAGCTGGTTCTGCCGATGGTGTCGGCTTTCCTGGAGCGTTAGCAAAGATTCTGCTCGGTGTACTTGCCGGCTGCGGCGAGTGACTTTCCCCTTCGCCCTGCTCCGACGAGGTGATATGAGGTTGTCCGGTGCGAGTCAACTGGGTGACGGCGTTTTTGGATCTGCCGCGTAGGGCGGACGTACGGGCGGCCGAGGCGTTCTGGCTGGACGTGACTGGCACGACGCTGTCGGCTCGGCGCGGGGAGTTCCTGGAGTTCGCCACCCTGTTGCCGGCCGAGGGCGACGCCTGCCTGCGGTTGCAGGTGGTGGACGGGGACGGTGGCTGTCACCTCGATCTGCATGTCGAGGACGT
Organism: Fodinicola feengrottensis; assembly: GCF_010993775.1. GTDB lineage: Bacteria > Actinomycetota > Actinomycetes > Mycobacteriales > HKI-0501 > Fodinicola > Fodinicola feengrottensis. Next base: position 121,554 of record NZ_WOTO01000002.1, read on the forward strand.
ACGCGCCGAGATCGCCGGAGCCGTCGCGTTGGGCGCCGAGGTGGTCGACGACAAAGGGACCCTGGTCGTCTTCCGGTCGCCGGGCGGATTTCCGTTCTGCGTGGTGGCGCACCACAGCGAGAGCGTACGACCTGAGCCGGCGATCTGGCCGGACGGCCAGCGGAGCGCGGTCGACCAGCTGTGTCTGGACATTCCGCCGGCCACCTACCAGCGGGAGGCCGATTTCTGGTCGGCGCTGACTGGCTGGGAACGGCATCCCGCAGGGGAGTTCGAACACCTCGTACGTCCCGACCGCATGCCCATAAGACTGCTGCTGCAACGGCTGGAGGAGCCGGAGCCGTTCGTACGAGCGCACCTGGATTTGGCTTGCGACGGGCGGGAGCCAGAGGTGCGCCGGCACCAGGCGCTCGGGGCCTCTTTCGTACGAGCAACCGACGACTGGCTTACCCTGCTGGACCCCGCTGGACTGCCGTACTGCATCACTACCCGGGTGCCAGCTGGCGGGGCTGGTGGGTAAGGTAAAGAGTGCCGTGACTGGCGTACGAGCGGATCGCGCGGACGTGGAAGCGACCACGAGGAAGCGGCACACCTGGCTTGCGCTGGGGAGTTTTCCGGAGTGCCGTTCGCCTGGGCACGCCGGGTCCGTTCTCGCTGCGCCGGCAGCGGATCGACCCGAGATCGCCAGGAGAGCCGATGACAGACACCCGTCACCCCGCCCTGTCCGCCCAGGACCCGGAAATCGCCGCGCTGATTGGCGCCGAGGAGCAGCTGCAGGCCGACACGCTGCGGATGATCGCGTCCGAGAACTACGTGTCCGCCGCTGTCCTTGAGGCCACCGGTACGGTCCTGACGAACAAGTATTCCGAAGGATATCCGGGCAAGCGTTACTACGAGGGCCAGCAGAACATCGACCCGATCGAGACGCTGGCGATCGACCGCGCGAAGGCGCGCTTTTTTCGGCGCCGCCCACGCCAATGTCCAGCCGTATTCGGGCGCGCCCGCCAACCTCGCGATCTACCTGGCATTCCTGCAGCCGGGCGAGACCGTGCTCGGCATGTCGCTGCCGATGGGCGGCCATCTCACCCACGGCTGGGGTGTCTCGGCCACCGGCAAGTGGTTTCGCGGCGTGCAGTACGGCGTCCGCAAGGAGACCGGCCGGATCGACATGGACGAGGTCCGCGACCTGGCGCTGGCCGAGCGGCCGAAGCTGATTTTCTGCGGCGGTACGGCCGTGCCGCGCACCATCGACTTCGCCGCGTTCGCCGAGATCGCCCATGAGGTCGGCGCGGTGCTGGCCGCGGACGTGGCGCACATCGCCGGTCTGATCGCCGCTGGCGTGCATCCCTCGCCGATCCCGCACGCGGACGTTGTCTCCACCACCACGCACAAGACTCTGCGCGGACCCCGCGGCGCGATGCTGATGGCCAAGGAAGAGCACGCCAAGGCGGTCGACCGGGCGGTTTTCCCGGGCCTGCAGGGCGGCCCGCACAACCACACCACCGCGGCGATCGCGGTGGCGCTGAAGGAAGCCGCCACCGAGGACTTCCGTGCGTACGCGCAGCAGGTGGTCACCAACGCGAAGGCGCTCGGTGAGGAGCTGGCCGCCCGCGGCTTCGAGTTGGTCTCCGGCGGCACCGACAACCACCTGCTGCTGATGGACGTGACCAGCAAGGGCATCGCCGGCAAGCCGGCGGCGCAGGCGCTGGACCGGGCCGGCATCGTGGTCAACTACAACACCGTGCCGTTCGACCCGCGCAAGCCCTTCGACCCGTCGGGCCTGCGGATCGGTACGCCGTCGCTGACTTCGCGGGGTCTGCGGGCTTCGGAGATGGCGACCGTCGCCGGATGGATCGACCGGGTCGTAGAGGCCGCCCGGGACCAGGACGAGGACACCATCGCCAAGGTCCGTTCCGAGGTCAAGGCCCTCATGGACGGTTTCCCGGCGCCGGGTTTTTGCCGGTCGCCTGATCGGGGTATCCCGAAAGGTCACGGGCGGTCGGCGCAGATGCCGGCCGCCCGTCGGCCAAGCTGGCCGCTGAAAAAGCTTGCACGAGGTGACCGTCGGCGCGTGCAATGGGGAAATGACGCTGACCGTGACGTTCGCGGGCACCGGCGACGCCTTCGGCAGCGGCGGCCGGCTGCAGGCATGCATCCACGTACGCCGGGAATCCGGTGGCGTCTTCCTGATCGACTGTGGCACCACCTCGATGGTGGCGATGCGGCGCCTGGGCCTGGATCCAGGCGAGGTGCGTACGGTCTTTCTTTCGCACTTGCACGCCGACCATTTCGGTGGGCTGCCGTTCCTGATCCTGGACGGCCAGTTCACTGGCCGGCTGGACAACCTTTTGGTCAGCGGACCGGTCGGCACCGAGGACCGGCTGGTCGCCGCAATGGAGGTCTTCTTCCCTGGATCTTCAGCGGTCAGACGAAAATTCCGCACCCGTACGGTCGAGTTGGCGGAGCAGGGTGCCGGCATCGACCTGCCCAAGGACATCGACGGCGTACGAGTGCGGGCATGGTTGGGCGATCATCCCAGCGGTGCGCCGGCCTTCGTGCTGCGGCTCGAAGTGGACGGCAAGGTGATCGCCTACACCGGCGACACTGCTTGGACGGACGGGATCATCGAGGCGTCAGCTGGCGCGGATCTGCTGATCGCCGAGTGCTACTACCGCGCCAGGGCGGTTCCGTATCACCTCACTTATGAGACTTTACTTTCGTACGCTGGGAAACTCACCTGCAAGCGGGTGATCCTCACCCACCTGTCCTGCGATGTCCGCGATCACCGCGCTGATCTCGCGTACGAGACAGCCGACGACGGACTGGTCATGCGGGTCTAGCCGGCGAAAACCTGGATCTCGGACAGGCCGTTGTTCAGGCTGCCGGTGCCGCTGGCAGTGACCTGGAACCGGATCGAAGTGGTTGTCCTGGTGGGGAAAGTGACCACCTTGCCGAGCCGGGTGTTGTCGATTCCGGACACCGCGACCGTGCTGCCGTCGCTGAAGGTGAGAGTGCCGCCCATCGTCCAGTCGATCAGGTTGTTCCGGTCGTAAAGGACAACACTGCCGACCGTCTGCACGGTAGGCCAGTTCAGCTGGATCCAAGGATTCTTTTCGCCCTGCGATCCCCATTCCCCGGCATACCACTGATTGATGATCTCGTCGGTCGCTCCGGTGGCCGGCAGAGTGCCGTCGGCCGTGGAGGAAAAGACCGAGGAGGCCGAGACATCGGCGGCCGAAGCCAGGTTCGCGGCCTGGAACACCTGCAATTCGGAGAGTCCGACATCGCTGCCGGTCCCACCGTCTGCCTGGAATTGGACCCAGCCCACCGATCTGGCCGGAAAGGACACCGATTTCGGCGAGCCGTCGGTCGCGATGCCGGTCACCGGAACGGAACTGCCGTCGCTGAAGGTCAGCGTGCCGCTGTTCGCGTGGCCGCTCCCGCCGACCTGGTCGCGAAGGACAACTTCGTTGACAGGGCGAGGATTGATCCAGGTCGTACGAATCCATGGCGTTGATTCGGTGGACACCCACTGTCCGTTGGCCTGTCCGGAAATGCCGTCGACCGCGTTCACCTGGGAATGCGCGCCGGTGTCCAGCTGCGAGGAGCTGGTGACGGTCGCGTCCGGCGCCACGTTGTCACCGTGGAAAACCTGGAATTCGGACAGCCCGCTGTTGAGGGTTCCACTGGAACTGCTGTCGACTTGCAGCCGTACCGATGAAACATCGCGTGGCGCGAAGGAAATCGCTTTGCCGGTCCCGTCATCGGACAGTGCTGGTACGGGTACGGAGCTGCCGTCGCTGAAGATCAACGTGCCGGAGGTGACCCGGTCGGTAGTGTTCGAGCGGTCATAGAGAACAACCCTGCCGATGGATTGCGCGGTCGGCCAAGTGAGCTGCACCCACGGGGTTTTCTCACCGTTGGAAGCCCATTCACCGAGGCCCCATCGACCGATGATGCCATCGGTCACCTCAGCCGCTACGAACCCGCCCGAAGACGAGGAAGCCGTTGCGGTGGCCGCCGGGGCGAGGTTGGTCTCGTCCGCGATCGGGTACGAGGTCAGGCGTACGCCGACAAGTGATTTGGCTGGCGCACTCAGCGGTACGGTCACGGCACCGGCACTGACGGCCAGCTGCGTTGACGAGCGCGGCGAGCCGACGGCCTGGTTGGCGCTGGCCTCGAAAACGTTCGCCTGCACCGAAGACCCGCCGCCAAGCCCGGTTAGCCGGAGGTCTATTTGCAGCGGGCTGGTGCCGTCGTTCACGACCCAGGCCACGTTCTCGCCGGCAGCCGTGTGGGCCGCCGCCGCGTTCGTCACCGGAGCCGCGTACGAGATGCCGCGGATCGTGCCGGGGCCCGCTCCGAGCCCGAGATCCTGGGACAGCAGGTGGTAAGCGCGTGACTTCGGGGTCATGGTGCCGTTGGCGTAAACCCCGAAGAAATCCGGGTTGACGGAGTTGTCATTGTCCGCGTAGAAAAGCGCCCCGTCGGTATGTTGCAAGTACATGTTCGTCAGCCGATTGCTGTCAAAGCTGATCATGTTCGGGTGGTCGTTGTTCATCGGATCGAGGTTGAAGGCGGGTGTCCAGTTCCACTCGGTCACGTAGACCGGGAAGGTCGGTCCCCGCCGGCGGCGGCCGCGATCGACTTCCAGGTCGGCACCACGTCGTTTGCCGCTGTCGAATAGTGGTGGTAGCTCAGGAAGTTGATGTTGGCGGCGGGGATATTGGGATCCTGGAAGAGTGCGGTGGCCCAACTGGTGAGCGTCGGGTTGGAAACCACCGGGCCGCCGATGGGAATGGTGCTGTCCACCGAGCGGACGGCATGCGACGCGTGCTGGTAGATGTCTTTGTACGCTCGCAAATTGTCGCCCTGGTAGGGGCTGCCGGTGGTGTTCAGGAAGTGGTCGAGGTCCGGCTCGTTCCAGATTTCCAGCATATCGACCTTGCCCTGGAAATGCTGGTAGATCTTCTTGACGATGTCCTCGTACACGTCGAAATCCTGCGGTGGCGAGAAATAGTCACAACCGCTGCAGCCGTAGCCGAGCCACGGCGTGTCGTAGCTCATGATGAGCAGCACTTTGAAGCCACGGCTGTGATAGGTGTCCGCCCAGCCGTATTTGCTCCAGTCCCAGGTGGATGGATCCTGGATGTTGTTCACGTTGTTCTTGTAGTTGGCGACCGTGCTGTTCGGCAGGATGTCGTTCAGATAGGCGTCGCGCCGCAGCATGGTTACGCCGGACTGGCGGAGGGCATCGACTTTGCTCGGATTGTCGAGGGTGTTGATCCCGCCGCCGAGCACGTAGGGCGAGCCGGTGCCGTTATTTGCCGAGAAATCGGCCGTCACGGTGGACACCGGGCCGTCCGCGGCCGCCGGAGTATTCGGGAGAAGAGCCGCCACGAGGCCAAAAGCGGCCGTAAGGAGGGCGGCAAGCAGGAGTCGGGGCAGCGCTTTCCGAGGCATCTTGGTCCCTCTTCTGGGCTCGGGTGACTTGGCACGCTAACCAGAGCGCGTTAACGTGTCAATGGATGTCCTCGTGGTGGTCCAAAAGCGCACTAAGATGACAAGTTAACCAGGTCCGCGAGCTTGGACCGGAGCGGAGCGGACATCAGCGGTCAGCCGAAAATCCCCCGGTACGAGCAGGTCAAGCAGGACCTGCTGGGGATGGTCTCGCGCGGCGAGTACGTGCCAAATGAGCCGTTTGTCAGCCAACGCGAGGTCTGCGAGCGGTTCGGAGTGAGCACCACGACCGCGATCAAGGCGCTCAACGATCTGGTCTCTGACGGCGTACTGATCAGGCAACAGGGCCGGGGCACGTTCGTCGCGGAGCGGCCGGCGCCCGTCAAGCCGACCCGCCGGGGGAGTGTGCGCTCGATCGCCTGCGTCATCCACGGCATGGGCCCGCACCTGTCGGCGATCGTCAGCGGAGTCGAGTCCGTGTGCGCCGATCTGGGCATCCAGCTGGTGTTGTCGGACAGCAAGGCATCGGTCGAGGTGCAGGACCGTTCGATCCGCCGGGCACTGGACAACGGAGTCAGCGGAGTGGTGCTGTATCCGGTCGACGGCGACTCGCCGTCGCCGGCGGTGGCCGAGCTGGTCCGGCGACAGGTGCCGCTGGTCACCGTGGACCGCTATTTTCCCGAGCTGGCTACGGATGCGGTGATCGTCGACAACTTCGCGGTGGGCTTCGAGCTGACCAGCTATCTGCTTGGCCAGGGGCACCAGCGGATGGCGACGCTGTGGGACGAGGCGGACTGTACGAGCGTGCGTGACCGGCTGAGTGGACACGTTCACGCGCTCACCACTTACGGCGTGCCCGTATGCCCCGACTTCACCTTGCTCAGGTCCTATCGCCAGCTTCCGGAGCCGGAGCGAAAGGCGATCCTGAGCGGGTTGCTGGATGGTCCGGAGCCGCCGACGGTTTTGCTTTGTGCGCACGGATACATGGTCGCCACGGTCGCGCACGATCTCGCCGCGCTCGGCCGCGAGGTGCCGGGCGAGGTCGAGCTGGCCGGGATGGACGACGCCGGCCCGTTCAACGTTCTGCCGCTGACCATCGCGGCCGCCGCCCTGCCGGCCACCGAAATGGGCCGGCAGGGGATGCGGCTGCTAGCCGAGCGCATCGACGAGGGGAAATCGGAGCGTCCGTGCCGCCGAGTAGTGCTGCCGGTCAGTATCCGTACGCGCGAATCCGCGCTCGGCTACCTGAAGGTCGTCAGCAGTTAGGCCCCGTCTGGCTATCGCCCGGCGGAATAACTAGACAGGACCTAGACGACTTCGTAGCGGACGGTGATGACGCCGGAACCGGTGGAGGCGATCTTCTCAAAGGCCGCGGTCGAGAGGTCCAGGCAGCGACCGGCCACGTACGGGCCGCGGTCGTTGATGCGGACGGTGACCGACTCGTTGTTGCGGATGTTGGTCACCCGCACGTGCGTGCCGAAGGGCAGCGTCTTGTGCGCGGCGGTCATGGCGTTGGGGTTGAACCGCTCGCCGGAGGCGGTGTTCTGGCCGTCGCCATAGAAGGACGCTTTGCAGGTGCTGCCGCCGGTGACCGCGCGCGCCGCCGTCGCCGCTGCCCGAGCCCGAGCCGCCGGTGCTGGAGCTCCTGGTGGACCGGTCCGAGCTGGGCGAACCGCTGGGCGACGGGGTCGCGGTTGGCCGGCCAGCCATCGCGGGGGAGGCGCGGTCGCCGTCGAGATACCGGCGTGCGTCCGGGGACACCGACGGTGTCGGAGCGACCGTCTGCTTGGGCGTCGTCACGTGCACCTGGGTGGACGGCTCGGCCGCGGAGCTGTAGTGAACGGCTGCCACGCCCGCGCTGGCGATGGCCAACACGCCGACAGCGGCGGCGCCGGCAATCAGATAGCGCGTACGCGGCACCCGGCGAAACGCGCGTGGCGGCTGCTTCGGCTGATCCTCGACAGGAGTCTGCTGGTCGTGGACGGAGGGAACGGCTTCGGTGCCTTCCTCCGGGACGACCACGTTGAACTCTGCGGTGTCGGTGGGATCGAACGGCTCGTCGTTGCTGTGCCTACCGGACAAAGCGGACCTTCCACTGGAGTACGGGATGATCTGCGCAAGTCCGGTGCTTGACCAGAATCCCGCTGGAAGGGGATATTCACCGGCGCTGATCGGGGTCGCCACCGGCGGCACTGGCGGCTGGCGACCTGGCAAACTCTGGCACGTCGATGGGCCTTTGTTCGCCGTTCCGATCAATCTGTGAACCTTGTCGCAGACAACGTCGAAACTGTAACGCTGGTGGCATTCCCAGACGATAAGGAGCTATTTCCTATCTGTGGCGCGCATGAAGAGTCGTGGACCACACCGCAGCGCCGGAATTGTCCCGCAACCGTACCGTGAGGTCCTTGCTGGCGCCATTGATGGACACTTGACCGAAAAACTGGAACTCGCTGGCCGGTGAGGTGTTGGCGACCGTCGGTGCCTTCACACGAACACCTGCTGTACGCCAAAAGTGCCGTCCAGTTTGTCCGGCGGGAATGCGCCGGCGTTCAGCGGCCCGGCGACGAACTGCCAGAACGGGTGGAAATCGGGGAATGCGGCCTTCTCCGGATCGAAATACTGGGCCGCCGTGTAGTGCACGTCGGTGGTCAGCCACACGACGTTGCGAATGTCCTGCCTCTTAAGGAAAGAAAGGATGTCCGCGATCTGGATCTCACGGCCGAGCGGGTGTCCGGGGTCACCCTGGGAGACCGCCTCGAAATGGTCCGTACCATCGGGTACGACCATTCCCAACGGCATGTCGTTGGAGATGACTTTCCAAGTCGCGGTCGAGGCAGCCAGCTCCCGCTTGAGCCACTCCGCCTGGTAGCGGCCGAGAATGCCGCCGTTGTCGTACGGCAGCGCGTCAGTGGAGTTCGCGTCCCGGAAAGTCCGCATGTCCAGCACGAAAACGTCCAGTAACGGCCCGTGGTGCAGAACCCGGTAAACCCGGCCCTGCGGATCATAAACTGGATTGATCGGGGTGAATTCGTGGAACGCCCGCCGGGCCCGGGAGGCCAGCACGTCCATTCGCTTTTCGGTGTACTGCGGGTCATCCAGGATCTGACCGGGATACCAGTTGTTATGTGTCTCGTGGTCGTCCCACTGCTGGATCTGCGCGACTTGTGAGTAGAACTCGCGAAGGTTCTGGTCCATCAGGTTGTACTTGTAGTTTCCGCGATATTCGGTCAAAGTCTCGGCGACTTTGGATTTCTCCACGGTGACCAGGTTGCGCCAGGTGCTGCCGTCCGGCAGCGGGACCGTCTCCTTGATGGGGTTGTCCGCGTAGATGTTGTCGCCGTTGCAGATGTAGAAGTCGGGGTTCAGCTTGCGCATCGCCGAGAAAATCCGGAAACCACCGCGCGCGGTGTCGATTCCCCAGCCCTGGCCGGCGAGGTCGCCGGCCCACAGGAACGAGACATCACCGCGGGCGATCGGCGCGGTACGGAATGACCGGTCTGGGACTGGCCGGTGAGCGTCGAGTCGTGCAGGTCGATCGGGGTGATCCGGTAATGCACGTCCCGAGCCGGCGGCAGGGCCGGCAGGATGGTCTTGCCGGTGAGGTCGGTACGTGGGGTGACCACCGGGCCGAGGATCCGCCGGGCTCGGCGGAACTCGGGATCCGATCCGTACTCGACCAACAGCCGGGCCGGCCGGTCGGCGCGGGCCCACACCGTGCCACTGGTGGCGGTCACGTCACCGGACTGCAGTCCGTGCGTGAGGACCGGGCGACCGGATCGTACGACCGCCGCGGCCGCTATTCCGGGAACCGCCAGCGCGCCCGCGACCAAGCCTGCGCTGAGCACCGACCGCCGGCTCACCGAGCTCCGACCGTTTCTGGACACCATGCCGAGACCTGCCTTTACCTGCGCGAATGTGGCCGCAGGCAGTCTTACCGGGCGGAGTCGACCGGCAGGTGGACAGTCGGTGTCCGTCAGGTGGCGATGGTGGGTGGGCAGGATCGCCGGGGTGCTGCCGGCGATCAGCCGAACCGCCTCGGATTCGGTGACATCGATGACGAAGTGCCCACCGTGCGGCGTACCAGTGGTCGCCACCAGGGTGACCAGGCCGAGACGGCGCTGGAAGAACGACCGGTGGATCCGCCAGCCGATGATGCCGTCGATCCCGATCGCGGTGGTTTCCCTTTGCAGACTGCCCTTGCGACTAACCAGGTAGCGATCGGTCAGCGCGTGCCCGAGGCTGCGGGCCCGGTCCCAGCCCAAAATCGCGGCCAGCGGCAGCAATACCAGCGAGATGGTGAAGACCCAGGCTGGCAGGATGGCGAACCAAGCCAGTGCGGCGGCGATCACCACCAGGATCGCGGCGACCCCGATCGCCCTGGTGAAGCGCCGGCGAATGGCCGCTGCCGGGTGCTTCAGCAGCAGCGCAGTGGTGGTCGGGTCGGTGGTTTCCCGCAGCACCTTGGCGGTCACCTTGTGCGCCTCGGCGAGCGGAGCCGGCGGCAGCAGCAGGCCGCCGCTGGATCGCTCGGCGCCCTTGCCGCCGCGGCTGAGGCCGGCCGCGATCGCGCTGACCCGGGCGCCTCGGACGATCCGCAACGGCAGCGGTTCCTTGATCTCGATGCCGCGCAGCCGGCGTTCCTCGATGGACACCGACCGGGTGGTCAGCAGGCCGCGGCGGATGTGCAGGGTGCCGGCCTGCTCACGGGTGAGCCGGAAATTCCAGTACGCCAACACATAAGCGACGGTCGAGCAGATTGCCACGACCACCACCAGAATGACCAGAATAACGGCGACGGCGGCCAGCACGCCCATTTGCTCGACTGTGGTGATGGCCTGTTGCACCGGGCCGTACCGCTCCAGGGCGATCCGGAAGTCGTTGACCGAATGGCCGAAGATGCCGACCGCCGCACCGACCGCGGCGAGGCCCGACAGGGTGAAGGGAGCAAAGCGCAGCCATCCCGGATCCAGCCGGACCAATTCGGTCTCGGTCTCGTCCCCGGCCGCCGCGTCCACTGGGAACTGTTGAGTCGTTTTGGTGGTGGAGACGGATGTACGGTGCAGCAGCTCGGTCCGCATCGCCGCGGCGGCTTGCGCGGTGATGGCGTCGAGCTTGAGTTTGTCGTGCCGTTCGGTGGTTTGTTGGCCGGTGCCGATAGTCACCGCCGACAGCTTGAAAAAGCGGTGCATGAGGTCGGAGGACATGTCGACCGTACGGATCCGGTCCCGCGGCACTCCAATATGCCGGCGGCGGAGCAGGCCGGTGCGCAGCTCGACCTGGTCCGGGCCGATCCGGTACGACGTGGTGAACCAGTGCAGGATGCCGAGGAAGATCACTATGGCGACGCCGATGAAGCTGTAGTACTCGTACTGGAATCCGCCGGACACCCTGCCGGCGACGAAAATGGCGAACAGCGGCACAACGAACTTGACCAGCTCTCGTACCGGCCGGATGAGCAGCATCTTCGGGTCGAGCCGGCGCCAACCGTCGTCTTCAACCGCGGTTTCGGCCGGCTCGTGCTCGGAGGTGTGGGCCTGGGCGGTCACGTGGCATCCCCGCGGGTCGCCTGCGTGGTGGCGGTCAGCTCGTCGACCAGCCGGGCCGCCACGTCCGCGTCCAAGCCTTCGATGCTGACCGGGCCGGCCGACGAAGCGGTCGTGATGGTCACCTTGGAGAGCTTGAAAAGTTGCTCCAGCGGGCCGCGCTCGGTGTCGACGGTCTGGATCCGGGACACCGGGGCCACCCGGAACTCCTGGTTGATCCAGCCGGCCTTGGTGTAGACCGCCTCGGCGGTGGTTTGCCAGCGGTGCACCCGGAACCGCCACTGCGGCATCACGACGGCATGGGCCGCACCGATCACCACAGTGACGGCGATGGTCGCCCACAACCACGGCTGCTGCGAAATGACGAGCGCGACGACTTGGCCGGCAATCAGGACGAGCCAGCCGAGGGCAACTCGTACGGTCCAGTAGCCAATCGCCTTGCGACTGACGAGGTTTTGAGGCGTAGCCAGCCGCATGCCGCTCGGCTCGGCAAGAGATCCGGTCGTTGTTTCGGTCACGCTCTCACTGTCTCCCACCGCCGAGGTCGCCGCCAGTGCCAGGGCGACCACTGGAACCCCTGTCATTTGTCATTGTCCACGGCGGTGCGGATGTCCGTTACGCGACTGTGCCCGCCTTGCGCAAATCGCTGATCTGGTCGCGTAGGCCCAGCTCAGCGAGCACCGCGTCGGTGTCCTGGCCGGCCCGCGGCGGGGCGGCCGGGGTAGCCGCCGGTGTACGGTCGAAGCGCGGCGCCGGCGCCGGCTGCGTAACCCCCGCGACCTCGACAAACGTGCCGCGCTCGGCGTTGTGCGGGTGGCTCGGCGCCTCGCCGGGAGTCAGGACGGGCGCGAGGCACGCGTCGCTCGCGGCCGCCAGCTCCGCCCACTCGTCGCGGGTCTTCGTCTTCACCGCGGCGCCAATCCGCTCGCGCAACCGCGGCCACTGGCTCGGGTCCATCCGGTTCTCGACGTCCTCGAACCGAAGGATGGTCAGCAGTTCCTGGTAGAACTTCTCTTCCAGCGCACCAATTGCGACGTATTTGCCGTCGGCTGTCTCGTACGTGTCATAGAAAGGCGAGCCGCCGTCGAGCAGATTGGTGCCCCGCGGCCCATTCCACATGCCCACTGCCCGCATCCCGTGCATGAACGTCGTCAAGAGTGCGGCCCCGTCGACCATCGCCGCGTCCACGACCTGGCCTTTGCCGGAGCGCTCCCGCTCGAACAGCGCGGCGAGAATGCCGGTGGCCAGCAGCAGCCCGCCGCCACCGAAGTCGCCGAGCAGATTCAGCGGCGGGACGGGCGTCTGGCCGGCGCGGCCGATCGGCTCCAGCGCCCCGGCGATCGCGATGTAGTCGATGTCGTGGCCGGCGGTGGGCGCGAGCGGACCCTGCTGCCCCCAGCCGGTCATCCGGCCGTAAACCAGCCGCGGGTTCCGCGCGAGACAGTGCGCCGGCCCGTACCCGCCGCGCTCAGTGACACCGGGACGGAAGCCTTCGATGAGTACGTCCGACCTCTCGACCAGCCGCAGAAGGATGTCCACGCCCGCGGGATGCTTCGTATCCACCGCGATTGACCTGCGGCTACGCGCGAGTGGATCGCCAGGGGCGCCAGCGACCGACGTTCGCTCGACGCGTACGACATCCGCGCCGTAATCGGCGAGGACAGTCGCCGCGAACGGCGCCGGCGCCAGCCCGGCGAGCTCGATGACTGTCAGTCCCTGCAGCGGTCCACTCATGCGCTCCACCCTCCAGCTGACACCTGGGCTAACCTACTGAACGTACGCTAACCCAGGTGTCTGGCAGGGTGCAGCAAGCCTCTTACGGGTCGCAGCTCTCGATGTGCACGACCGCCGGCGAGATGTTTCCCCAGACATGGTGTTCGTACGAGTAGAGGTCGCTCGGGCCTTTGCCCCAAAGTTCGTTGTTGGCGGCCTCAAAATAGAAGACGCCGCTGGGCGTTCATGTAGGCACCGGGCGAGTCGACTCGCCAGATGCAGTTGCGGGAACCATGCTGTGCCGCGCTGGCGGCGACCGGCGCCATCGTGGCCGCGCCGATGGACAACGCGAGGGCGGTGGCCACCACGGCCGGGACAAACTTGTTCACCAGAATCACCTTTCGCTGAAAAATGAGCGATATCAGCAAAGCAGGTGCCGCTTGCACGACGCTGACGATTCGCTGTCACGATGCCGCTGGCCAGGCCTAGGCGATGCGAACCCCGCGTCGTACCACCGCGGCGGGCTTGCCCAGCACCGAAGGATCCTCACGGGGATCGTCTTCGTACGTCACCACGTCCGCCGGCTCTGCGTCGACGAAACCGGGCCGGCCGAGGAAGGTGCGGGCGGTGGTGGTGGCCGATCGCAGGGCGTCCACAGGGGACAGTCCACAGTGGACAAGGTTGCTGACTTCCTGAGGAAGGAAGCCGACCACGTCCGTACCGGTCATGATCGGTACGCCGAGCCGATGGGCGAGTGGGATCATCGTCTTCATCCGCTCGATGCGGGCGGCCCGGCGGCGAAGGAAATATTCGGAGTCGGTGGCACGCGGGGGAGCCATCGTCATGCAGAGCGTCGGCGTCCAGCCGGCACCGGTGGCGGCCATCGTGTGCAGGCTCGCCTCGTCCATCTCGTCGCCGTGTTCGACGCTGTCGATCCCGAGCGGGACCAGGTTCGCCAGGTGAGTGGACTGCGTGTGGGCCGCTACCCGGCCACCGGCGGCGTGGACGGCGTCGACCATCGCTCGTACGGACTCCAGCGGGTAGGTCGGCGTGGACGGCACGCCTCTCTGGAGTTTGTACGGGAAGTCGCCGACCAGCTTGACCCATTGCGCCCCGAGCTGGATCTGCTCGACCGCCGCCGCGGCCAGATCGTCGGCGTGGACGGGCGTGTGCGCGCCGGGGAAGTAGTAATCCTGTGACGAAAGGAAGCGCCCGGCGGCGAGCACGCCCGACGAGGGATCGCGGGCCAGTTCCAAGGTCAGCGCCGGGTCGCCGCCGACATCGCGGATCAGCAGGGTGCCGGCCGTACGCGCGGCGGCCAACGTCGCATCGCGGAAGGCGCGGTCGGCCAGCACCATCGTGCCGTCCCGCAGTGTCAGGGTGAGGTGAGCATGCGCATCCACCAAACCGGGCAAAACATATCGACCGGGGAGTATTTCGGCACTGTCATGAGGTGTACGCGTTAAGCGGCCGTCAGAAATCCAAAGCTGGTCTTCCAGGCCGTCGGGCAGGAGAGTCGTCGGTAGGCGCCACATGACCCACAATGATCACACTTATCGCGAGCAGCAGGTGGAGGCAGGCATGGAGTTGTCGGGAGCCGGGATTGTGGTCACCGGGGCTGGGCGGGGGATCGGGGCGGCGTTGGCGCGCCGGTTCGCCGCCGACGGCGCGCGGCTGGTGCTGGCGGACCTCGACGGCGACGCGGTCGGCGAGGTGGCTGCTGAGCTGGGTGGACTCGGCGTCGGAGCGGATATCTCCAGTGCCGAAGGCAACCGTGAGTTGGTGGCCAAGGCAAGGGAAAACCTCGGTGAGATCGACATCTTCTTCGCCAACGCCGGCACTCCGGCCGGCCGTGGCATCGATTCGCTGGACAGTGACTGGCAGCTTGCGTGGCAGGTCAACGTGATGGCGCACGTGTACGCGGCGCGCGAGTTGATGCCAGCGTGGGTGCAGCGCGGCCGCGGCCATTTCGTCAGTACGGCGTCCGCCGCTGGCCTCCTGACCATGATCGGCGCGGCGCCCTATTCGGTCACCAAGCACGGCGCGGTGGCCTTCGCCGAATGGCTCTCGATCACGTACGGCGACCAAGGAATCACCGTTCAGTGTCTGTGTCCGCAGGGCGTACGCACCGCGATGCTGGCCGGCTCCGGCGAGGTCGGCAAGGCGATTCTCGGGGACAGCGCGATCGAGCCCGAGGAAGTCGCCGACACGGTGGCCGCCGCGTTGCAGACCGGCGAGTTCCTGATCCTGCCGCACCCGGAGGCGAAGGGTTACTACGAGTATCGGGCCGCCAAGCCCGACCGCTGGCTGGCCGGCATGCGTGATCTCCAGAAGCAGGCCACTGAGCAGGGCAACCAGGACCTGACTGACCGGTAGGGTGTGACCGGAATCGCCGATGACGGGATGGGGGTGGCCCGGTGCATCTCGACGCCATCGGCCGTGAACTGGCTGGCCACTGGTTCGTGTACGCGTCGATGCCGATCATCGCGGCGATCATTGGCTATGTGACCAAACGGGTCGCTATCGAGATGATGTTCCGCCCGATGGAGTTCATCGGCATCCCGCCATTCCTGGGCTGGCAGGGCATCGTGCCCAAGAACGCCCGCCGGATGGCCACCATCGCGTGTGAGCTGCTGATCGGCCGGCTGCTGGATCCGCAAGAGGTCGTCGACCAGCTTGATCCGGATCGGCTCGCCAAGGAGATGGAGGAGCCGCTCCGGCAGGTCGTACAGGACGTGGGCAGTCACGTACTGGCCCGCTATCAGCCCAATCTCTGGGAAATGTTGCCGCCGGTGGCGCAGCGGCTGCTGCTGTCCAACATCGAGTCGCGGGCGCCCGCGGTGACCCGCAAGCTGCTCGCCGAAGTGATGGCCGATGTGGACAGTTTCGTCGACATCAGGTCGATGGCGATCGAGAACATCACTCGGGACAAACATCTCTTGAACCGGCTGATCCGGGACATCTCCCGGGCCGAGTTCACCTTCATCGCCCGCTGCGGCCTGGTTTTCGGACTAGTCCTGGGTTTCGTACAGGTGGTGCTCTGGGCCCTCACCCAGCAGCCGCTGATCATGCCGATCTTCGGGCTGGTGGTGGGCGGGGCGACTGACTGGCTCGCGCTGAAGATGATTTTTTCCACCCGCGGGAGCCGAAGAAGTTCTTCGGTGTCGGCTGGCAGGGCCTGTTTCACCGCCGCCGCCAGGAAATCGCCGGCGACTACGGCCGGTTGATCGCCGAGGAAGTGCTGACCACCGACGCGGTGGTCGAGTCGCTGCTCACCGGACCTCGCTCGGATCGGCTGTTCGGCCTGGTCCAGCACGAAGTGCAAACCGTGATCGACGAGCAGAGCAGCATCGCCAAGCCGTTCGTGGTGCTGACCGTCGGATCGCGGCGCTACCAGGAAATGAAGGCGAGCGCGGCGCAGCTGGCGATGGCCCGGATGCGTGAGGCGATCATGCCGGCGGCCGGCTATGCCAGCGATGTGCTGGACATCGGTACGACGATCGCCGAGAAAATGCAGATGCTCAGCCCGATGGAGTTCGAGGAGCTGCTCCGGCCGGCCTTTCGTCAGGACGAGTGGAAACTCATCACGGTCGGCGCGATTATCGGCTTCCTGGTGGGGGAACTTCAGGTCCTGCTGTTGCTGGGCTGACTGGCCGGCTCGGCGTCGAGGGCGAGGCTGGTACGCCGCTCGGCCAGGTTTCGGGCGTCGGCCGGCAGGTCGTCGGCGTTGAGCACAGCGGTAGCAGGTCCGGTTCGACGGTCAGCGCCCGAAAGACCATCGCGATCGTGATGTGTCGTGCGCCGGCTGGTGGACCACCGTGACCGGATCACCGGAGCGGAGTTCGCCGGGCCGTACGATCCGCAGGTACGCGCCGGGCGTCGCGCGGCTCACCCACGTTTTGATCCATCCCCGCTGGTCCATCCACACCGCGAACGTTCGGCACGGGATCCGCGGCAGCGTCACCTGCAGCTCGACTTCGTCGCCGATCCGCCACCGCTCGCCGACCAGCGCGCCATTGACGTCGATCCCGGTCGTGGTCAGGTTTTCGCCGAAGAATCCCGGTAAAAGCGGCCGGCCCAGCTCGGTCGACCACACGTCCAGGTCCTCGCGCGCGTACGCGTAGACCGCCTGGTCGTCGCCGCCGTGGTTCGCCACGTCGATGATTTCGTCGCCCACCAGGCCGCTGCCGAGGCCGCCGTGTTTGGGTCCAGGGGAACGCAGCATCACCGGGCCCGCGACCGGTCGCTTGTCGATGCCGCTGAAGCCGGACTTGGCGGCGACCGGCCGCTTCTGGCCCACATTCAAGGACAACAAGAACCCCATTTGATCGAGGCTATGCGCCCCGCCTGCCGGCTGTCACACGATTTACCCCCCCGGTGTGAGCCGTGCTGATGCTGGTGACAAGGTGATGACAACGACCTGACATCTGCGAAGAGCACCATCTGCGTGCAGTTGTTACCACTCTTATAAGGAGTCCCGTGGTCTCGCATCTCAAGGCATTGTCGCGGAATAGTCTGCTCGCCTTTTGTGTCGGTGCCATTGTCGGCACCGCCGTTCTCGCTGGCGCCACCGCGCCGGCCTACGCCGGTGGTCGCACCTGCGCCGTGATCTGCACGGATGTTGCCGGCACCAAACTGCACATCGACTCGATAGGAGCGGTGATAGCTGTCGCCACCTCGGAAACCGCGAAGGGGCACGTCCAGGTCCGGTGGCATCAGGGCGGGAAAGACCACACGGCGAACGGCGCGACCAACGCCGTACTGAACAGCAACACCGACACAAAGGTCAGTTTGAACGTCAACGTCGACGAGAACAGCTTCGCCTGTGCCCGGTTCTGGGTGCTCGGCGCGAACGGCTCCTTCTCCCTCTACCACGGGAGGGATTATGTCTGTCTCACGATCCGCAGCTAGTTTCGAGTTCGGCGTCAGCAGTGAGGTGGCTGGCTGCTAAGCCTCATCAGCGTTCTCCCGGATGGTTGCCCTGCCGGACCTTGACAGCGTCACGCGTACACAGGAGTGTGTGTAACACGTAGTATCTCGTACGTGTGGCGCCGTGGGAGGCGTGATGACCGGCCAGGTGCAGAACCGAGAGCGGACCGCGAGCCGACTGCTCGACTCGTCGGCCCGGAACTCATTCGATCCAGATGTGGACATCGACTGGGAGTCCGCGCTGGATCCGGACATGCCCTATGCGCCCTTTGAAAGGGTGTCGCTCTACGGCACACCGCTGTGGGAGCGGCTGAGCCACCGGCAGCGGGTGGAGTTGTCCAAACACGAGGTCGCGAGCATCGCGAGTGTGGGCCTGTGGTTTGAGGTCATTCTGATGCAGGTGCTCGCTCGCTATATCTATGACCGGAATCCGCGCACCTCGCATGCTCAGTACGCCCTCACCGAGATCGGCGACGAGACCCGGCACAGCCTGATGTTCGCCAAGATGACGGCGAAATTCGGCACGCCGTCGTACCGGCCGGCCCGGATGGTGCACGAACTCGGCCGGATTTTCACCATGGTGGCCGGTGGTCCGAGCATGTTCGCCGGTGTTCTGGTGGCGGAGGAGACCCTGGACCGGCTGCAGCGGGAGTCCATGGACGATCCGCAAATCCAGCCGTTGGTTCGGATGGTGAACCGCATTCACGTGGTCGAGGAGGCCCGGCACGTACGATTCGCCCGCGAGGAGTTGGCCCGCCAGGTGCCCAAGCTTTCCAAGCCAGCACTGGCCGTCCACCAGCACATGACCGCGGTAGTGGCGTATTTCGTGATGGACAGCCTGATCCAGCCGACGGTGTACGCGTCGGTGGGCCTGGATCCCGTGCGGGCGCGCAAAGTCGCCCGTGCGAACCCGCACTATCTGCGGACTCGGCAGTGGATGGGCGAAAAGATCATCGGCTATCTCGACGAGGTCGGCATGATCAGCTCACGCGAGCGGGTGTGGTGGCGCCGCGCCGCGCTCATTCGCTGACAGTCCCCAGGGAAGTTCGTCCGAGGGACAGATTGTGCCAGGTGCCGGCAGGGTTTGGGCTGTCAGGTAGGCGAGTTCGTACGCGTCTGCGCAAACACTGCGAGGACGGAACAACGCCGTGTGGCCAGCCGCCTCGACTGGAAGCAGGCGCGCGTTTTGAAGCTGCGCCACAGCTTTGACCGCACCGGACAGTGGGGTGGACGGGTCGTGCGTGGAGTTCACCACCAGGATCGGGCTGGCTGAACGGTTCCACGGCCCGACGAAGCGGTCGCGGTCGACACTGGCCAGGTCGGGCAGGGCATCGGGTCGAAGACCTGCATCCGGCCGAAGGCCGGGATCCGTGCGTCCTCCGACTTTCCCAGTGTCGTGTAGGTGGACAGGCGCTTCGGAGCGGCCGCGTCCTCGCACTGGACAGCCACGTACGCTTCCGAGCCGTTGTCTTGGTAGGCACTGTTTTGATCGTCACTATCCACAGTGGATGGTGCGGATTTGTCGTACAGCTGCTGCAGAAGCGTGCCCAGTGTCGGCCAATCGAGCATCGGTGCGGTCAGGTCGTTGTAGACCTCGCCGGACAGTGTCGGGTAGTCGTACGTGATACCCCCACTGGTGACCGGCGCACGTTTGGCTTCGGCGAGCAGGTGGGTCCATTTACCGGGCAGGTCGCCGCCCGCGCTGAACGGGCATGGGGCTCCGGCTTTCGCGCACAGCAAGAAGAACTGCGACAGGACTTCTTGCCCCGCGTCGGCGACGCCCTGTCGGGTGCCGATGGAGAGCGTGCTGCCCTCGTCTCCATGACCGACCGCGTTGCCCACCATGTCGAGCGTGCCGTCCAGAATGATCGCCCGCACTTTGGTCGGGAACAGGTTGGCGTAGGTTGCGCCGACGACTGTGCCGTACGAGAATCCTTGGTAGGTCAGGCGATCATCGCCGAGTGCCTGCCGCAGCCGGTCCAGATCGCGAGCCACGTTGGCGGTTGACATGTGCGCCAACAGGGGACCGGCATGCTGCTCGCAGCGCCGGCTCAATTCGGCTGCCTGCCGGTAAAACCGTAGCTCAGCGGCACGGTTCAGGTCAGGAAAATTGGGTAGCTGGCTGAAATAGGCCTGCTGTTCGGCGTCGGAGGAGAAACAGTTGATGGGGGTCGACCGTCCGATGCCGCGCGGATCGAAGCTGACCAGATCGAAGCGATCCCGTACGGCTTGCGGAAATGTCGCCGTACGCGCGAATTTTCGCAGGCTGCGGTAGCCATCGGCACCCGGACCACCGAAGTTCGTGACCAGTGAAACCGATCCGTTCTTCCGGGCGAGCGGCCGGCAGCCGGATCAGCGCGAGCGAGATCTGCCGACCGTGCGGTTGCCGGTAGTCCATCGGGACGGTCATGGTGGCGCACTGGAAGCCGGCGAAGTCGGTGCCGCAGTCGGCCCAGTGCAGCGGGCTCGTCGTTGCGCCAGCGGCCAGCGTGGCCAGCAGGAACAGGGTAGCTGCGAATGCACGTGAGATCACCGGCCGCAGAATAGAGCACGGACGCGACGGTTAGTGAGACATGACCACTCTCGGTCAGATGTTCGCCGAAAACTGTTGACCACGTCACGGTTTGAAATGTGAAAGACCTGGTGAGAGTACGTCTGCCGGGTTTCCCGAAATGAGCCCACCGGGACCCCTTGTTAGGGTCCTCTAACATGCCAATCCAACCGGAAACTCGCTCCGGCGGGCTGGTCACGCGGCTGCCGTCGCGGGCCAAGCTCGTACGCATCGACGTGCCAGTTCTCGCCGATGGCGCCGACATGTGGCGGATAGCCCGCGATTCGAAGGTGCTCGACGTCAATTCGTCGTACGCCTATCTGCTGTGGTGTCGCGACTTCGCCGACACGTCCGCGGTGGCCCGGATGGGTTCGCGGACCGTCGGTTTCGTGACTGGCTATGTCCGACCGTCCACTCCGGACACCGTCGTGGTCTGGCAGATCGCGGTGGACGAGCAAGCTCGCGGGCACGGCGTCGCCGGCGCGCTGCTGGACCGCCTGGTGGATCAGCTGGCCGTCCAGGGCGTCCGCCGGATGGAAACCACCATCACCCAGGACAACCTCGCCTCTCGACGACTTTTCGAAGCGTTGGCCGGCAAATTGGGCTGCGATTTCGGCCGGTCCGAGCTGTTCGAGGACCAACATTTCCCGGACAACCACCAAGCCGAGGACCTTTACCGCATCGGTCCCTGGGTGATCACACCCGTTCGGCGGGGAACCACGTGAACGGAGTGAGATGAGCATTTTCGAGTCGCTGGAATCGCAGGTGCGCAGCTATTGCCGGGGTTGGCCGACGGTGTTCGACCGGGCCACCGGCAGTCACCTTTACAGCGAGGACGGCCGAGAATACCTTGATTTCTTCGCAGGTGCGGGCGCGCTGAACTACGGGCACAACAATCCGGTGCTGAAGGCGGCGTTGCTGGAATATCTCGGCCGTGACGGGGTCACCCACGCCTTGGACATGACCACGGTGGCGAAGCGGGACTTCCTGGAGACCTTCCAGGACACTATCCTGCGTCCACGTGAGCTGGACTACAAGGTGATGTTTCCCGGGCCGGCCGGAGCGAATGCCGTTGAGGCGGCTCTGAAACTGGTTCGCAAGGTGACCGGCCGCGAGTCGATCATCAATTTCACCAACGCGTTTCATGGGATGACGTTAGGCGCGTTGTCGGTGACCGGCAACTCGCTGAAACGCGGTGGCGCGGGCATCCCGTTGGTGCATGCGACCCCGATGCCGTACGACAACTATTTCGACGGCCAGACCCCGGACTTCCTGTTTTTCGAGAAGCTGCTGCAAGACAGCGGCAGCGGGCTCAATGAGCCGGCCGCGGTGATCGTGGAGACCGTGCAGGGCGAGGGCGGCATTAATGTCGCCCGGATGGAATGGCTGCAGGGCCTCGCGGAACTGTGTCAACGGCATGACATCCTGCTGATCGTGGACGACGTCCAGATGGGATGCGGACGTACCGGCCCGTTCTTCAGTTTCGAGGCGGCCGGCATCACGCCTGATGTCGTTTGCCTGTCCAAATCCATCGGCGGCTACGGGTTGCCGCTGGCGTTGACGTTGATCCGGCGGGACCTGGACATCTGGGAGCCGGGGGGGAGCACAACGGCACTTTTCGGGGCGTTAACCCGGCTTTCGTGACCGGGACGACCGCCCTGCGGGAATACTGGCAGGACGACAAGCTGGAGAAGTCGACGCTGGCCAAGGGCGAGACAATCGGTCGGGCGTTGAAGGAGATCGTCGAGGCCCATCCGAGCGTACCGATGCAGCCGAAGGGCCGCGGACTGGCCCGTGGCCTCGCGTTTGACACCGGTGACCTGGCTGGATCGGTGTGCTCACAGGCCTTCGAGCGTGGCCTGCTGATCGAAACATCCGGACCGGACGGCGAGGTCGCGAAGCTGATGCCGGCCCTGACCGTGACCGATGACGAGGTCGAAGAGGGCCTGCGGCTGGTGGCGGAGTCGGTCGCCGCCGCGGTCGGCTGACCGCAGAGGGGAGAGCGATGATTGTTCGTACGCTGGAAGAAATCGACGAGACGGACCGGGACGTACGGACGCCGAACTGGCGGAGCAAGCGCATTGTGCTCGCCAAGGAAGGTGTCGGCTTTTCGATGCACGAGACGGTGCTTTATGCCGGCACGATCAATGATTTCTGGTATGCCAATCACATCGAGGCCGTGTTGTGCGTCGAGGGGGAAGGCGAGCTGGTCGACAAGGACAATGACCAGACGTACAAGATCGGCCCGGGCAGCCTCTACCTGTTGGACGGCCACGAGCACCATCAACTGCTGCCCAAGACGGACATGCGCACGATCTGTGTTTTCAACCCACCGGTCACCGGCCGGGAGGTGCACGACGAGAACGGAGTGTATCCGTTGATCGCCGAGACGGAGGTAGCCCCATGACCACCACCGAGCCAAAAGTGTCCGATCCGTATCCGACCAGGGTGGGTGATCAGCCGCGGCTGATCCCGCGGGTCGATCCGACGGTGTGGGGCCAGCGGCCCGGGCCGATCGAGGCTGCGACACTCCGATCGTACGAGTCAAAGGGATATCTGACCGTCGGCGGGTTGCTGACGCCGACGGAGGTGCGGTTTTACCGGCAGGAGTTGGAGAAGCTGGCGACCGATCCAGCGCTGAAAGCCGATGAACGTACGATTGTGGAGAAGGAATCCGCGCAAGTGCGGTCCGTCTTCGAGGTGCACCAGATCAGTGAGCCAATCCGGGAGCTGATCACCCAGCCGCGAGTGCTGGACCGGGCCCGGCAGATTCTCGGCTCGGATGTCTACGTGCACCAGAGTCGGGTAAATTACATGCCCGGATTCACCGGCAAAGGCTTCTACTGGCATTCGGATTTCGAGACCTGGCACGCCGAGGACGGCATGCCGGCGATGCGCGCGGTCAGCATGTCCATCGCGTTGACCGACAACTACCCGTTCAACGGCGGCCTGATGGTGATGCCCGCCTCGCATCGCACTTTCGTTTCCTGTGTGGGCGAAACGCCGGATGACCACTACCGGGCTTCGCTGAAGGAACAGGAAATCGGCACCCCCGACCAGGCAAGTCTCACCCAGTTGGCGGCAGACCACGGCATCGACCAGTTCACCGGGTCGGCGGGCTCGGCGTTGATGTTCGACTGCAACATCATGCACGGATCGGCGAACAACATCACTCCGTATCCGCGCTCGAACATCTTCGTCGTTTTCAACAGCATGGAAAACACCCTGCGAGCCCCCTACTCGGCCCGCAAGCCCCGTCCCCCGTACATCGCTTCCCCTACTTTCACGCCTCTCCAAAACCCCGGTCTCTGAGCGCGGCGGAGAACGCGTCAAGGGCGGCCTTCAGTTCGGGCTCGGCGAGGAAACCGAAGCCGAGGCGAAAGACGCGGGCCGGTTCGCCGAACCAGGTGCCGTTGGCCACTCGTACGCCGTGATCTTGCAGTGTTTGATAGAAGCTTTCGACTGCCTTGTCGTCGAACGCAGCCGGTTTGAGGCGTACACAGCAGATCGCGCCGGCGTCTGGGCGTACCCACTCGACGAATGCGGCGTTTTCTGCCACCCATTGCTCCACCATGGCCAGACCTGTGCTGAGCGACTGCCGGCGGGACGCCAGAATGTTCTCCAGGTTCTGGAAAATGCGCAGGGCCAACGTCTCACTGACAGATGAGCAAGTGACGACGGTGTTGAATTTGGCCAGCACCAAGCTCTCTCGCAGCTTCGGATCACGGGTGATGGTCCAGCCGATCCGAAGTCCAGCCGCGCCGTGGCATTTTGACAGCGAGGCGACTGAAATCACTCGGTCGTTGAGACCTGCCGCGCTGGCGGTCACCTGATCGGAACCATAAGCTGCCTCGCGATATGTCTCGTCCAGCAGCAGGTACGCGGCTGGGCATTGCGTTGCCATGATGGCGAGCACCTCTCGCACGGTATCCGGCGAAAAAGCGACGCCGGACGGGTTCTGCGGCGACGCCAGACTGACGAGTTTTGTCGCGGGCGTCAGCAAAGGGCGTAGCCGGGCCGGATCCAGCCGGTAGCCGTCCTCGAAAGTCAACGGCAACACGCGTACGTCCGCACCCATCGCGTCAAGCGCGTTGCGGGACATCGGAAACAGCGGGGACACGGTCACCGCTTCGTCGCCGGGGGAGCACAGCAGAAAGGCGATCAGGAAAATCGAGTGCATTCCACCGACGGTGACGACGACCTCGTCCGCGTCGACGCCGTTCGAGGTGGCGATCGCCGCGCGCAGAGCCGGATCACCGGCAGCGGTGCCGTATCCCAGTGACAGGTCGGAAAGATCACCGGACAGCAGGTCACCCAGGTGCAACTCCGGGCTGACGCTCTCGCCGAGATCATGCGGGGGCGTCTCGCCGACCAGGGACATGATGGCGTTCGGGGCAAATCGAGTCATGTCCCCATCGTGTGGCACCCCGGCTGGCATTCCCAGAGCCAATCGGCCAGAATTGGTTTGGAGATGGAGCCAATCGAGCTGAGCGAGCGATTGGGCCGCTGGTCGACCGGCCGCGGCCCGCTCTATGTGCTGCTGGCGAGCCGATTGCGGCAGATGATCGATGACGGCGAGCTGCCGCCGGGCACGCCGTTGCCACCCGATCGCAGCCTTGCGGCGGCGCTCGCGGTCGGGCGTACGACCGTGGTCGCCGCGTACGAGCAGCTCACCCAGGACGGCCGGATCGTCCGGAGGCAGGGCAGTGGCACCAGAGTGGCCGGGGAACGGCGGACGACGGCCCTGGAAACCACCGCGGCGCCGATGTTCCTGCACCAACTGGAGCCCAGGGACGGCGTGATCCTGTTCGCCTGCGCCGCTCCGGACGCGCCACCGCCGGAGGTGGCGCAGGCGTACGCGCGAATAGTGCCCGAGCTCGCGTCGATCAGCAACGACATCGGCTATCACCCGGCCGGCCATCCGCGGCTGCGGGCGGCGATCGCGGAACGCTATACGCAGCGGGGAAATCCGACCACCGTTGAGGAAGTGCTGGTGACCAACGGTGGCCAGCAGGCGCTTTCGTTGACGGCGCGTGGATTCGTACGCCCGGGGGAGCGAGTGCTGCTGGAGGCACCCACCTATCCGGGCGCGCTGGAGGCATTCCGTGAGGAGGGAGCCGTGCTCCGGGCACTGCCCGTCGGACTGACTGGCTTTGCCGCTGCCGTAAGGGAAGAGCGGCCGGCGCTGGCGTACGTGATCCCGACTTTCCACAATCCGACCGGATCCGTGCTTTCGGCGCCGGACCGGGTTCACCTCGCGGCCGTCGCCGCGGCCACTGGAGTGCCGCTGATCGCCGACGAAGTGCCGGCGGACTTGGGATTTCCGGGTGAGCGGCCACCGCCGGCGATGACCGGCGAAGCGGTGATCGCGGTGGGATCGTTTGAGCAAGACACTGTGGGGTGGGCTGCGGATCGGATGGGTGCGGGCCGCCGCGCCGGTGATCGCGCGGCTGACCCGGCTACGGGCCGTGCATGATATTGGCGGTGACACGCCAGGTCAGCTTGCGGCCGCCGAGCTGGTCGGGCGTCTCGACGAACTTTCGTCGCGGCGGGCCGAGGAACTTCAGCGCCGTCACCACCATCTGCAGGCTGAACTGGCCCGTCACCTGCCCGATTGGCAGGCGCCGGCGGTTCGCGGCGGTCAAACCCTGTGGGTCCGGCTGCCGTACGGCGATGGCACTTCTTTCGCGCAGGCGGCGATTCGGCACGGAGTCGCCGTGTTGCCCGGCGCCGGCTTGGACGTGACCGGCGGCGGCGAAGACCACATCCGGCTGCATTTCCGGTTACCGCTGGACACTCAGGCCGAAGCGGTCCGCCGGCTGGCGGTGGCATGGCGGACCTACCGGCCACCAGGTCGGCGCGTACGAGCGTCGCCCGCCCTCGCTGTTTAGCGGCCGCCGCGGACGAACTTGTCGAACCCGAACAGGCAGAGCCTAAGGATGGCCGCCACCATGAACACCACATTGGACAGCGTCCGGATGGCGGTGGCGTGGAAGTACGTGGTGAGCAGCGAGACCAGAAAGGCCACGATCGCGACCTGACCGGCCGTTTGGCGCAGTTTGCGTGCGGGGTTCACATCGTCCTTGTCTTTTGCCGGGCTGTGCGGCACAAGTCTGCCCAATCCCACCGCGCGACGCCAGAGGGGGCCGGCGGCGGTCAGGGCCAGTCGCAGGTCAGCGAAAGGACACCCGGCTGGATGTCGTCCTCAAGGATGTGGACGGCTGAATGTGAACTGACCGGAATTTCCTGCGGTTGCGGGTCTCGCCGTAGCGACCGGTAGAGGCAGCGGCTGGGTCGACAGCCCGGGTCGAACTGCAGGAACAGCAGATATTGCCCACCGGAGAAGGGAAAAAACCGCGCTGGTGGCCGGGGAACGGGGTGTCCGCGGTGCCGTCGAGGAATTCGTAGCGCATGGCGTGCGTTTCGCCGTCCGACACCTCTCGGCCAAACAGGATCTCGGCGGCGACCAGGCCCTCGACGGAGTCGCGGCGGATCCGGCCGATCTGGCAGTTGACGGTGGCTCGTACGTCGATCCGGCTCGCATCGCAGCCTGGGTCGCCGGCGTACAAGGCGACCAGCCGGTCCGTACGCCCGGAGACCGCCCGCACGACGTGGTGCAGCTCGGATCGCGCCAGCCGGCCCTGACCGTCCAGGAAAAGGAACTCGTGCAGGCTCGCTACCCGTACTTTGCCCGGCGCGCCGCCAATCTCGGTGAGCAGCCGGTCCACCGCCTCTCGCGGGCCGGACATCACCTCGGCCAGCGCGCGCGATCCGGGCAGGTGGTTGAGCCAGCGCCCGCGTGGGCGGCGGGAGCCCAGCAGGATCGTCAGCGAGCCATTCGGCAGCCGGAGGATCTCCTCCAGCATCGTGACCGCGCGGAGAGACTCCGCTCGCTCCGGTCGGCGGATGCCCTGCTGCCAGTAGCTGAGGGTGGACTGAGCGACCTGGATGCCCTGTTGGGCGAGTCGGTACTGGAGCCGAGCCAAGGACAGTCCGCGACACTCGATCGCGCTGCGTAGTGCCAGGTGAAAGGGTCCGGTACGGAGCGACCGGGCCAGCTGGTCCTCCCGGTCGAGCATGGTCCCACTAGGTCGCGCAGGCATGTCGCCCCCATTGCAGCGCGATATTGACCGCCCCGATCGGCCGCATTTGACGGGAAAACAACACTTACCACAGGGTTGCCGCGGTTGGGGGCGATCTGCGTGATCCGTGGCGTCTCGATCGTTGGAGAGGCAGAAAACAAGCAGGCGTGCTTGCTTTTTTCGGCGCGACCGGGCAGGCTCCACGCATGACGGCTGGCGCACCCATCCGGATCGGCAACGCGTCCGGGTTCTACGGCGACCGCTTCTCGGCGGTCCGCGAGATGCTCACCGACGGTCCGCTGGACGTGCTCACCGGCGACTACCTGGCCGAGCTCACGATGCTGATTCTCGGCCGGGACCGGATGAAGGATCCGAGTCTTGGGTACGCCAAGACTTTCCTACGACAGCTCGAAGAGAACCTTGGATTAGCGCTCGACCGCGGAGTCATGGTGGTCAGCAACGCCGGTGGGCTCAACCCGGCCGGGCTGGCTGAGCGGCTGCGGGAAGTGGTCGGCAAGCTCGGGCTGACGGCTTCGGTCGCGTACGTCGACGGTGACGACCTGTTGGCCCGCGCGGGCGAGCTGAATCTCGGGAAACCGTTGACCGCGAACGCGTATCTCGGCGCCTGGGGCATCGCCGAATGCCTCCGGGCCGGCGCCGACATCGTGGTCACCGGCCGGGGTCACCGACGCGTCGCTGGTGGTCGGGCCAGCGATCGCCCGGTACGGCTGGACGGCGGCCGACCATGACGCGCTGGCTGGAGCGGTGGTCGCGGGTCACGTGATCGAGTGCGGGACGCAGGCAACCGGCGGCAACTACTCCGGATTCGGTGAGCTGGACATCAGCCGGCCCGGCTTCCCGATCGCCGAGATCCATCCGGACGGCTCGAGTGTGATCACCAAACACGACGGCACCGGCGGTGCGGTCACGATCGGAACGGTGACCGCGCAGCTGTTGTACGAGATAGGTGCGCCGCGCTATGCGAATCCTGACGCCACCGCTCGCTTCGACACCATCCGACTGTCCGAAGTGGACAAAGACCGGATACGGATCAGTGGGGTGCGAGGTGAAGCTCCGCCGCCGACTGTGAAGGTCTGCCTCAACACTCTCGGGGGCTTTCGCAACCAGGTCGAGTTTGTGTTGACCGGCCTCGATATCGACGCTAAGGCGGAGCTGGTCAAGGCACAGATGACCGCCGCGTTGGCTGCCCAGCCACCGGCCGAGCTGACCTGGACGTTGACGCGTACGGCGGCCGCCGACGGGGAGACCGAGGAGCAGGCGAGCACGCTGCTTCGTTGTGTGGTCAAGGATGCGAACCCGGACGTGGTGGGACGGGCGTTCAGTGGGGCCGCGATCGAGCTGGCGCTGGCCAGCTACCCGGGGTTCTTTGTCACGGCTCCACCTGGGAAAGCGTCCCCGTACGCCGTCTACACGGCTGCCTTCGTCGACGCGAATATGGTTCCGCACAACGCTCACCTGCCGGACGGAACGGTCGTTGCCTTGCCAGCGGCCAGAGAGACGCTCGCGCTCGCCGACCTGGCCACGCCCGCGTTGCCCGACCCGCTGCCGACTGGTCCCACCCGCCGGGTCCCGTTGGGATCGATCGTGGACGCACGCAGTGGCGACAAAGGCGGCTCGGCCAACGTCGGCGTGTGGGCAAGGTCGGACGAGGCGTGGCGCTGGCTTGCCCACACGCTAACCGTCGACGAATTCCGCAGACTGCTGCCGGAGGCCGCCGATCTGCCGGTTTCGCGTTATGTGTTGCCAAATCTGCGCGCGCTGAACTTCGTGGTCGAGGGGCTGCTCGGGCAGGGAGTGGCCTCGCAGGCCCGGTTCGATCCGCAGGCGAAGGGCCTGGGCGAGTGGTTGAGGGCCCGGCACGTGGACATTCCGGAGTCGCTGCTGTGATCGACACCTTTCGTACGCCCGAACAAACCGCGCTGGCCGAGTCGGTTCGGCGTTTCATGGCCGCAAAGGTGCTGCCGTCCCTTACCGAGTGGGAAGAGGTCGGCGAACTTCCCCGCGAGTTGCACAAGGAAGCGGCCACGATAGGGCTGCTGGGGCTGGCGTTCCCGGAGTCGGTCGGCGGCAGCGGCGGGGACATCCTGGACTCGCTGACCGCGGTGGAGGAGATTTTCGCGGCCGGCGGCTGCGGCGGGCTGATCGCCTCGCTGCTGACCTGCGGGATCGCCGTGCCGCACCTCGTTTCGGCCGGAAACTCTGAACAGATCGACCGGTGGGTCCGACCGACACTGGCCGGTGAGCTGATCGGCTCGCTGGCGATCACCGAACCGGACGGCGGATCTGACGTGGCTTCGCTGCGGACGAGTGCTCGCCGGGATGGCGACTCGTATGTCGTTAATGGCAGTAAAACCTTCATCACGTCCGGATGCCGGGCGGATTTCGTCACCACCGCCGTCCGGACCGGTGGCGACGGCGCGCACGGGATCTCGTTGCTGGTGATCGAAAAGAGCACCCCCGGGTTCACCGTGTCCAAGAAACTGGCGAAGATGGGATGGCTCTGTTCAGACACCGCCGAGCTGTCCTTTGTGGACGTACGAGTGCCGGTGACGAACCTGGTGGGCGCCGAGAACACCGGTTTCTACCAGATCGCCGAGCATTTCGTGACCGAGCGGATCTCGTTGGCGGTGCAGGCGTACGCGACGGCCCAGCGGGCTCTCGACCTGACCGTCCAGTGGTGCCGGCTGCGGGAGACTTTTGGGCGGCCGCTGATCTCCAGGCAAGTCGTCCAGCACACGCTGACCGAGATGGCCCAACGCACGGACGTGGCGCGCACGTACGTACGGGACATCGCCCGGCGGTATGTGGCCGGCGAGACCGACCTGATCGCCCAGGTGTGTTTCGCCAAGAACGCGGCGGTCGAGGCCGGCAGCTGGGTAGTCGACCAGGCCGTACAACTGCACGGCGGGATGGGATACATGAGGTCTTCCGAGGTGGAACGGCATTATCGCGACATGAAAATCCTGGATATCGGCGGTGGCGCGCGCGCAGATCATGACCTCGTTGGCGGGCGCGGCGGCTCGGATACACCTCATGACCGTGCTGCGGTCCCTTTTGGACACTCGATCGGACGAGTTCGCCGCGAACGCGCAGGCGATGATGGCCAAACTCGCCGAGGTCGACGCCGAACACGCCAAGGCGGTCGGCGGCGGTGGCCCGAAATACGTGGAGCGGCATCGCAAACGCGGCAAGCTGCTGGTCCGTGAGCGGATCGAGCTGCTGATCGATGAGGACAGTGCCTTCCTGGAGCTGTCGCCGCTGGCCGCGTGGGGCACCCAGTATGCCGTCGGCGCGAGCGTGGTCACCGGGGTCGGTACGGTGTCCGGGGTCGAATGCGTGGTGGTTGCTCACGATCCGACCGTGCGTGGCGGTTCGAGCAACCCGTACACCGGGCGCAAGGTTCGCCGGGCGATGCAGATCTCCGAAGAGAACCGGCTGCCGCTGATCAACCTCGTCGAGTCCGGCGGCGCCGATTTGCCGGCCCAGAAGGAGATCTTCATCCCGGGCGGGCAGATGTTCCGGGATCTGAGCCGACTTTCCGCCGCCGGCATCCCGACTGTCGCGGTGGTGTTCGGAAATTCGACGGCCGGCGGCGCGTACGTGCCGGGCATGTGCGACCACGTCGTGATGATCAACGAGCGGTCGAAGGTGTTTCTCGGCGGGCCGCCGCTGGTGAAAATGGCCACCGGCGAGGACTCCGACGACGAGTCACTGGGCGGCGCGGACATGCATGCCCGCGTCTCCGGGTTGGCGGATTACTTCGCCGTCGACGAAACGGACGGGCTGGGGATCGCCCGGCGAATCGTCGCGCGGCTCAACTGGTCTAAAGAAGGCCCGCGTCCTGCCGTGCGGCAGGATCCCCGCTATGGCGCGGATGACTTGCTCGGGGTCGTGCCCGTCGACCTGAAGACACCTTTCGATCCACGTGAGGTGATCGCACGGATTGTCGACGACTCGGATTTCGACGAGTTCAAGCCGTTGTACGGGTCGAGCCTGGTGACGGGGTGGGCGCGCATCTACGGTTATCCGATCGGCATTCTCGCCAACGCCCGCGGGATCCTTTTCAGCGAGGAGTCGCAGAAGGCGGCCCAGTTCATCCAGTTGGCGAACCGGTCCGACACGCCTTTGTTGTTCCTGCACAACACCACCGGCTACATGGTCGGGGCCAGCTATGAGCGCGGCGGGATTATCAAACACGGCGCGATGATGATCAACGCGGTGTCGAACAGCAAGGTGCCCCATCTTTCGGTGCTGATGGGCGCGTCGTACGGCGCTGGCCACTACGGCATGTGCGGTCGTGCGTACGATCCAAGGTTCTTGTTCGCCTGGCCCAGCGCGAAGTCCGCGGTGATGGGCCCGCAACAGTTGGCCGGTGTGCTGTCTATCGTGGCCAGAGCTTCCGCGGAAGCGAAAGGTTTGCCGTACAGCGACGAAAACGACGCGGCCATGCGGACCGCGGTGGAGAACCAGATCGAGGCCGAGTCGCTGGCGATGTTCCTGTCGGGGTGGGTTTACGACGACGGGGTGATCGATCCGCGGGACACCCGTACGATCCTGAGCCTGTGTTTGTCCGCCATCCACACCGGTCCCGTTCGCGGTGCGGACGGCTTCGGCGTCTTCCGGATGTGATGAGGATGGCTGTGATTTCCACCGTACTGATCGCGAACCGCGGCGAGATCGCCCGGCGGATCATCCGGACCTGTGCCGCGCTCGGGATCGGCACGGTCGCGGTGTATTCCGATCCGGATGCGGGGTCGCCGCACGTACCGGAGGCGGACTCCGCCGTACGGCTGGCAGGAGAAACGCCTGCGGAGACCTATCTGAATGTCGACGTGCTGATCGCGGCGGCCAAAGAGGCCGGTGCGGACGCGGTGCATCCTGGCTACGGATTTCTCTCCGAGAACGCTGGGTTCGCTCGCGCGGTGGAGGCCGCGGGCCTGTGCTGGATCGGCCCGCCACCGGCCGCGATTGACGCGATGGGCTCGAAAATCGCGTCCAAGCAGTTGATGATCGAGGCGGGCGTACCGGTTTTGGGCCAACTGGAGCCCGAGCACGTCACGGATGCGGATCTTCCGGTGCTGATCAAGGCATCCGCTGGCGGCGGCGGGCGCGGGATGCGGGTGGTGCGACGGCTCGAGGACCTCGCCGGCGCGCTGACCGCGGCGTCCGCTGAGGCCGCGTCGGCCTTCGGTGACGGAAGTGTTTTCTGCGAACGATATCTGCCGACTGGCCGGCACATCGAGGTCCAGGTGATGGCCGACGCCCACGGCACGGTGTGGGCATTGCAGGAGCGGGAGTGTTCGATCCAGCGGCGACACCAGAAGATCGTCGAGGAGACGCCTTCGCCCTTGGTTTCCACGAAACCGGCGATGCGAGCCGCGCTGATGAGTGCGGCGACCGCGGCCACCAAGGCGATCGACTATCGCGGTGCTGGCACAGTGGAGTTCCTGGCCACCGATGACGGCGAGTTCTTCTTCCTGGAAATGAACACCCGGCTGCAGGTCGAGCATCCGGTCACGGAGTGCGTGCATCAGGTCGACCTGGTCCGGCTACAGCTACGGATCGCCGAAGGTGAGCCATTGCCGGCCATCGCACCGGTCGCGCAGGGACATGCGATCGAAGTTCGGCTCTATGCGGAGGATCCCGGCAATAGCAGCAGCCGCAGACCGGCGTCCTCTATCGGTTTGAGCTGGCCCAGCCGGCTCTCGAGTTTGAGGTCTTGCGGTCGTACGGCCTGCGGTTGGATTCGGGCGTACAGAACGGATCCGAGGTCGGCATTCACTACGATCCGATGCTGGCGAAGGTGATCGCCTGGCATCCGGATCGGCGGGAGGCGGCCACGGCTTTGGCCGGAGCGCTCCGAAGGATGACGATTCACGGTCTGAAGACCAACCGCGACTTGCTCGTACGAGTGCTCAGCGATCCGGACTTCCTGGCCGGCGAGACTCGTACGGACTTCCTTGAGCACCACGATCTTTTCCAGCCACTGCTGGACAAGGACGAGGTCAAGCTGGCCGCGTTGGCCTGCGCGGTGGCCGACGCCGAGGCGAACCGACGGGACGCCGGTGACCTGTCCGGCCTACCGGTCGGCTGGCGGAACGTGTTTTCCACACCACTGCGGAAAAAGTACGCCGATGGCACCGATGAGCACGTGGTGTGTCGTACCGACTCTCCCGGGATGGGCTGGCCGCGCCGGACCATCCGAACGTTGGGCTGGTCGAAGCGAGCGCGGCCGGAGTCGCGTTGGTCGTCGGGGGAGTCCGGCGATGGTTTTCGGTCGCCCGGTACGAGGATCTTCGATGTGTGGACTCCGCATCTGGCTCGGTGCAGGTGCACCGGATCGGACGCTTCGCGCCCGCGGATTCGGGCGCCGCCTCCGGGTCGCTGACCGCGCCGATGCCCGGCTCGATCGTTCGGCTGGCGGTTGCCGTCGGAGATCGCGTACGAGCCGGCCAGCCGCTGCTGTGGCTGGAGGCGATGAAAATGGAACACCAGGTCAGCGCGCCGGTGGCCGGAGTGGTGGACGAGCTGACCGTCCGGATCGGACAGCAGGTGGAGATCGGCGCCGTGCTTGCGGTCGTACGTCCGGAAACCGACGAGGAGAGTGGATCGTGAGCTTCAACGAAACCGAGGAACAGAAGGCGCTTCGCGCCGCGGTCGCCGAGTTGGGCAAGCGCTACGGCTACGACTACTACGTGAGGAAAGCGCGGGCCGGCGAATACTGCGACGAACTCTGGCAGGAGGCCGGGAAACAGGGCTTCCTCGGCGTGAACCTGCCGGAGGAATACGGCGGCGGTGGCGCTGGCATGACGGAGCTGGCGATCGTGTTGGAAGAACTCGGCGCGGCCGGCTGTCCGCTGTTGATGATGGTTGTCTCGCCGGCGATCTGTGGCACGGTGATCAACCGTTTCGGGACCGACGAACAGAAGCAGCGTTACCTGCCGGGCATCGCGGACGGATCGTTCACGATGGCTTTCGGGATCACCGAGCCGGACGCGGGCTCCAACTCACACCGGTTGACCACCACCGCCCGCCGGGACGGCACCGAATGGGTGCTGTCCGGCCGGAAGGTCTTCATTTCCGGGGTCGACGTGGCCGATGCTGTGCTGATCGTCGGGCGCACCGAGGACGCCAAGTCCGGCAAGCTCAAGCCGGTGCTTTTCGTCGTACCCACCGACGCGAAAGGCTTGGAACGCAAGCAAATCGACATGGAACTCGTGTCCGTGGACCGCCAGTTCATGTTGTTCCTGGATGACGTGCACTTGCCGGCCGATGCGTTGATCGGCACCGAAGACGCTGGCCTGATGCAGCTTTTCGCCGGCCTGAACCCGGAAAGAGTGATGGCCTCGGCGTTTTCGTCCGGCATCGCACGACACGTGCTGGAGAAGGCCGTTCGGTACGTGAACGACCGCACGGTCTGGAAGACGCCGATTGGTGCGCACCAAGGCATTGCGCACCCGCTGGCGCAGATCAAGATCGAGTTGGAGCTGGCCCGGTTGATGATGCGGAAGGCCGCTTTCCTTTATGACAGCGGCGACGACATGGGCGCCGGTGAGGCAGCGAACATGGCGAAATATGCCGCCGCCGAGGTCGCCGTCCGAGCCGTCGACCAGGCGGTGCAGTCGATGGGCGGCAACGGCATGACCGCCGAATACGGGGTGGCTTCGCTGATCGCGGCTTCCCGGGTCGGCCGGATCGCGCCGGTAAGCCGGGAAATGATCCTGAACTTCATCGCCCAGTTCTCGCTGGGTCTTCCGAAGTCCTACTAGGAAAGGGAAGACGTGTCAGACGAGCTGGTTCATTGCGAGGTGGACCGCGCGGTGGCCACGGTGACGCTGGATTCGCCGGCCAACCGCAATGCGTTGTCCAGCCGGTTGATGACCGACCTGGAGGGTCACCTTGCCGCGGCGGCAAAGGATCCTGGCGTACGAGCGGTGGTCCTGACCCACACCGGCGGCACGTTTTTTGTGCTGGAGTGGACCTGAAAGAGGCAAGTCAGGGCGGCCCCGCCGGCGGCACTGGGCGAATGCTGGCGCTGATGCGGAGTTTGGTCGCTATGCCCAAGCCGGTGGTGGCCCGGATCGACGGTCACGTACGGGCCGGCGGGCTCGGTCTGATCGGTGGCTGCGACATCGTGGTGGCCGGCCCGGCCACACACTTTCGCTTTTACCGAGGTGCGGCTCGGGCTCGCGCCGGCGGTGATTTCGTTGACCACTCTGTCGCGTTTGGACGAACGGGCGGCCGCGCGCTATTTCCTCACCGGCGAGAAATTCGGAGCGGCCGAGGCGGCCCGGATCGGCATGGTCACGGTCGCGGCGCAGGACGCGGGGGCCGAGACCGAGGCCGTGCTGACCGGACTACGAGCTTGCTCGCCGCAGGGTTTGGCGGAATCCAAGGCATTGACGACCCGATCCGTGCTGTCCACAATGGATAGTGAGGGAGACCGCGTACAAGAGCAGTCGGCGCGGCTGTTCGCCTCTGCCGAGGCCGCCGAGGGAATGCAGGCATTTCTGCAGCGAAGGCCACCGCGCTGGGCCGCCGAGGCCGGCTGATGGGCAGCCCGGCCGTACGGGAGCCGCAGCAGGATCGCAGCCGGGCGACCAGGCAGCGGTTGTTGGAAGCGGCCGTGGAATGCCTGGCCGAGCGCGGCTTCGCCGGCAGCACGGTGACCGTGGTGGCCGAGCGAGCCGGGGTGTCCAGGGGAGCGGCGCAGCATCATTTTCCTACCCGCGAAGAACTTTTCCTGGCCGCCGTACGGTATGTCAGCGAAGTACGGATGCAGGAGATCGGCCGGCAGGCAGCTACTCTTGGGGCCGGGAGTCGGCGGACTGAGGCACTGATGGAGTTGCTCGCTGATCTCTACACCGGTCAGCTTTTTCGGGCGGCGCTGCATCTTTGGGTGGCCGCGGCCGCCGAACCGCAGATGCGCGAGGCGATCGTGTCGCTGGAGGCCGAGCTCGGCCGGGAAGCGCATCGGGCGGTCATCCGGATGCTCGGTGTGCCGGACACGCCCGGCGTCCGGGAAACAGTCCAAGCCACCTTGGACCTGCTCCGCGGACTTGGTCTCGGGAACCTGCTGACCGACGACAGCGCGCGCCGCGCCGGCATCGTCCGGCAGTGGGCGCGCATGCTGGACTCGACGCTGCCCAAAAGCTGAGCGTTCCTGTCGGTGCCGCC
The DNA here is from genome assembly GCF_010993775.1 of Fodinicola feengrottensis. GTDB lineage: Bacteria > Actinomycetota > Actinomycetes > Mycobacteriales > HKI-0501 > Fodinicola > Fodinicola feengrottensis. The sequence continues at coordinate 158,027 of NZ_WOTO01000002.1, forward strand.
GGCTATGGTCAGAGGTAACGAGAGGAGCAGCCGATGCCCGTCGAGCCGTCCGTTCTGGCCGCGATGCAGGACATGCCACCGCTGGTGACTGAGGGTGCTTCGGTGGCCGACATCCGCGCCGCGTACCGGCGGCAATGCGTCGTGGAACCGGTGTCTGACCGGTTGCCGGTGGGCGGCGTCGAGGATCGTACGATCGGCGCCGACCTGCCGATCAGGATCTACCGTCCGCAGGGCCCCGGGCCGCATCCGACAATCGTGTATTTCCATGGCGGTGGCTGGGTTTTCGGTGATCTGGACACCCACGACAGTCCGTGCCGCGCGCTGTGCCAACAGGTGGATGCGGTCGTGGTGTCGGTGGACTACCGGCTCGCGCCGGAGCACCCGTTTCCGGCCGGAGTGCAAGACGCGCTCACCGCGACCCGCTGGGTCGCCGACAACCTCGACGAGCTCGGCGCCGATCCGGCCCGGCTGGCGGTGGCCGGCGACAGCGCGGGCGGCAATTTCGCCGCGGTGGTGAGCCAGCAGTTGCTCGATGACGGGCCACCAATCGCCGCCCAGGTGCTTTTCTACCCCACCACCGATGTTTCTCGCCGCTACCCGTCCGGACCGATGTTCGCGGACGGTTACCTGCTCGATCGGCGGGCCCTGAAACTCTTCGGGCAGGCCTATCTGACGGGTCCCGCGGACGTGACGGATCCGCGGATTTCGCCGCTGCTGTTCGACCGGCTCGGCGAGCTGCCACCGGCCGTCGTGGTCACCTCCGAGTATGACCCGATCCGTGACCAAGGGGTGGCCTATGCGGCGGCGCTGAGGGACGCCGGCGTGCGGGTCGAGGAACTGCAGTTCGCCGGGATGATCCACGGCTTCCTGACGATGCCCGGCGTGCCGGCGGCTCGCCGGGCCATCGAGGAAAGCTTCGCGCTGGTAAGAAAAATCCTCTAAACCCGCGCCCGTACGATGGCGCTGAGCACCACCGCCAAAGCCATCAGCAGCGCGCTGATCCAGAGCGGCGACCCAAACCCGAGCCCAGTGGCGAGGGCCAGCCCGCCGAGCCACGGTCCCACCGCGGCACCGACGTTGAGCGCGGCGGTGGCGAACCCGCCGCCCAGCGTCGGCGCCTCCGTCGCCAGATAGAGCACCCGGGAGACCAGAGTGGACCCGGTACCGAACGCGAACGCGCCGAGGCCGAAGACCAACACCGCGGTGACCAGCGGATTTTCCGCTGTCAGCGCGAGAACCGCCCATCCGACGAGCAGGCCGTAGCCGCCGACGGCGAGCAGCGCATGCGGCCGTACGTCCGCGATCCGGCCGCCGATGCTGACACCGGCGAAGGACCCGAGTCCGAACAGCGCGAGCATGACCGGCACCCAGCCGACCGCGAAACCGGTGACATTCGTCAAAATCGGTGCCAAATAGGTGAAAGAGCAGAAGGTCGCGCCGTTGACGAGAGCGCCCAACGTCAAAGCCACCACGAGGTCGGGAGTTTGCCAGTGAGCGCAGCTCTTTCCCAAGACTGCCCCGGTTGTTCGGGGCGTGATCGGCCGGGATTGCCCGTACGATCGCGAAAACGGCCGGCACCGAGACCAGCGCGACGGCCCAGAAAGCGGCCCGCCAGCCGCCGTACTGGCCGAGCAGTGCGCCGGCGGGAACTCCGGCGACGCACGCGACAGTCACGCCGCCGACCACGATGGAGGTGGCCCGGGCCTTGGCATTCGGCGCGACCAGCGTGGTGGCGGCCGCGAGCGCAGTGGCCCAGAAACCAGCGTTCGCCAGCGCGCCCACCACACGAGTGCTGAGCAGCACGACATAGCTGCTGGTCAGAGCCCCGATGACGTGTACGAGGACAAAGGTGGCCAGGAAGGTGACCAGCGCACGGCGGCGCGGCCAGCGCCCGCTCCAAGCCGCCATCAGCGGCGCGCCGACGATCATCCCCAGCGCGTACGCCGAGGTCAACAACCCCGCGGCGGACAGGGAGACGTGCAGGTCAGCGGCGATTTCCGGCAGCAGGCCGGACAGCATGAACTCGGACGTCCCCTGCGTGAAGACCGCCAGTCCGAGCGGTAAAGGGCAAAAGGCATCACGAAACCCCGCAACTGACCGTGTTTCCAAGTTGACGCTGGGAAACACGGCCTGAGTCGTTCATTGACAGGAAGGCAGCCGGGTACGAAGCGGCCGCCGCGCGAGGACCGGCGTTCCGGTGGTGATGGTCAGGGACAGTGGCCACCGGATGGCCGGTGGCTACGCTCTGTCTGACTCGGGGCTGGACACCAGAGCAGATTAGTCAGGTGAGCCGATGGTGTCGACATAAATACAGATGCAGCCAGCTGCTTCGTGGTTGGCTGTCCGGGAGCAGATGGGGTCGAGCCGAGAGGCAGGGTTGTGCAGCCGCTGGAACCGGGGGATCCGGCGTGGGTGGGCGCCTATCGGGTGTTGGCCCGGTTGGGGATGGGCGGCATGGGCGTCGTCTACCTTGGGCGTACGCCCGGCAGCAGGCTGGTCGCGATCAAGGTGGTGCGCGGGATGGGCACCGATCCCGAATACCGCCGCCGGTTCGCTCGCGAGATCCGCGCCGCGAGGTCTGTGAGCGGCTTTTTTTACCGCCCCGGTGGTGGACGCCGACCCGGACGCGACCCCGCCCTGGCTGGTCACCGCGTACTTGCCGGGACTGTCCCTGGACGAGGCGATCCGCGGCTTCGGTGGGGCGCCGGTCGGCTCCGTACGGGCCCTCGCGGCCGGGATGGCCGAGGCGCTCGCGGCGATCCACCGGGCCGGCGTGGTGCACCGGGATTTCAAGCCGTCGAACGTGATGCTGACCGCCGGCGGGCCGCGGGTGATCGACTTCGGCATCGCTACCCCGGAGGACGCGACCTCGATCACCCGACCCGGCGCTTTCGTTGGTACGCCTGGATTCACCTCGCCGGAACAGATCGCCGGCGTCCGGATCGGGCCGGCCAGCGACATTTTCACCTTTGGCGCGGTGTGCTGGCGTACGCGGCTACCGGCACGGAGGTTTTCGGTGCCGGTAGCTGGCAGGACCGGATGGAAAGGGTGTCCGCCGGCAGGGCGGAGCTGAGCGGTGTCACCGACGGCGACCTGCATCGGCTGATTTCCCAGTGCCTGCGGCTGGATCCGCGGCAGCGTCCGAGCGCTGAGGCGGTGCTCGCACAGCTCGGCCCGAGTCAGTTTTCGTTGCAGGGCACCGGATGGCTGCCGGCCGCGGTGGCCCAGGAGATTGACCGGCGGACGGCGCTGGCCCGGCATCCGCCGTCGCCGCCGGTCGGGCAGCTGTCGGTGCTGACCGGCGAGCCGACGGCCGATCCCGTGGTGATGGGTCTGCCAACGGTGGATCCCACCATCGTGCCGGCGCCGCCGGCGCCCCGAAGCCCGCTGAGCCGGCGCAGTTTCGTCATCGGCGCGGTCGGTGCGAGTGTGCTGGCCGGCGGTGTCGCGGTCGGGCTCGCGACCACCCAGCACCGCGCTCGGCAGCCGGCCCCGTCGACGACCGAGGCAGCCAGGGCGCTGCCCTCGGTGTCGGTGCCGCTGGCGAGTCTCAAGTGGACAGTACGGCTGGGTGGCTACTTTCCTGACGTGGTCACGATGGCCGGCGGGCTGGTGCTGGTGTGGATCGACAAGACCATCCACGCACTGGACCCGGCGACGGGTCGCCAGCGCTGGTCGCGGGCCGGCTCGCGGGGCTCGGCCACCGGCGATCTGGCGTATACCTCCGATGCCACCCAGCTGCAGTTGCTGACCGCCATCCACGCGTCCAGCGGCGCGACCGCGTGGACGTACGTGGGTGAGCCCGACTACCCGGATTCCGATGTCGTCGTCGCCGGATCGGTGGCCTGCTTCGGATATGAGCGTACGCACGGCCTGAGCGTGTCCAGCGGAAGTCCACTGTGGACGGCCAACTTCGGGGCCAAGGAAGGCATCGACACGACGGCCGGGGTGGTTGTCGTTCTTCAGGACGTGTTGGTGGGGCTGGAGGCCAGCACTGGCCGCAAGAAATGGTCGTACCAGATCGCTGACGCGCTTTTCCCGCTGGCCGGTGATGCGATGGTTTTCGTCTGTGACAAGCAGGGAACCCTGCACGCGCTTCGCGCCGACAACGGCCAGCATGTCTGGCAGCGGTCCGACTACGACCTCACATCTGGATTTCAGTGCGGCAGCGGAATTCTCTACACCACCAGACCGGATGGGCAGGTCCGGGCGCTTCGGACGCGTACCGGCGAGCTGGTGTGGTCGCAGCAGGTCGGTCACGGCGAGGGCCGAGTGGCTGGTACGAGCAATATGCTCACGCTGACCGGGACGATGCTTTATGTTGCGGGCACTGACAAGATGACGTACGCGCTGGATGCCACCTCCGGGCGGGTCCTGTGGACTTACGCCGCTGACGTCATGCACAACGGTGGGCCGGTCGCCGCCGGCGCGCTGGTGTTCATCGGGACCCGGGACGGGTCCGTGCAAGCCATCAGCCCCCGACGCCCGTGGGAGCCGCCAGTGCAAGCCCTTGAATTCGGGGATCCGGCCTCGGTCGGCCGTTTCCAGGTGCTGGCCCGGATCGGTGCCGGCGGCATGGGCACTGTCTACTTGGGACGGTCGCCGGCCGGCCGGTCGGTGGCGGTCAAGGTGGTGCATCCCGTGCTCGCCGCCGATCCGGAGATTCGGGACCGATTCCGTCGGGAGGTGTGGGCCGCTCAGGCCATTGGCGCGCGCCTTCACCGCGCCGCTGGTGGACACCGACCCCGATGCGGCGGTCCCATGGCTGGTCACCGAGTTCCTGCCGGCGGTGTCTTTGCGTGATGCCGTACGGGATTTTTCGGCGTGCTGCCGCCGACCGCGGTGTGGCCGTTGGCGGCGGGCCTGGGCGAAGCGCTGGTCGCGATTCACGCGGCCGGGGTTGCCCACTTGGACCTGAAACCGTCGAACGTGCTGCTGACCGCGGACGGTCCGCGGGTGATCGACTTCGGTATTTCCCGCCCGAGCGGGGAAATCTCCGGACCGACGCTGCCAGCTGGATCACCCGGTTTCATGTCGCCGGAGCAGGTGGGCGGCCGAGCGCTCGGACCGGCCAGTGACGTCTTCTCGCTGGGATCCACCCTCGCGTACGCCTGCACCGCGATGGAGCCGTTCGGCGAGGGACCGCCGCACGTGAAGATGTTCCGGATCGACCACGAAGTCCCACCACTGGTAGGGATTGCCGACGAAAACCTGCGAATTTTCCTGGCCAACTGCATGATCCGGGAACCGGCCGGTCGGCCGACGGCGGTGCAGCTGACCAGCTACTTGGCCTCGGTGACCAGGTCCAGCGGGTCGTCTTGGCTGCCGCCAGCCGTGGTGACCGAAATCGATCGGCGCGCGAGCGAGGCCCAGAATCCGCCGGTGGAAAGGGCGATAGGTCCGCGGATGGCGGTCGAGATGCCACCGCGTCGGCGGATGAGCCGGCGGGCGCTGCTTTTCGGCGGCATCGGCGGCGCGGTCGTGCTGGCGGCCGGTATTGGCGTCCCAACGCTCTACGCCCTCGATACGAAGCCGAAGCCAGCGCCTACCCCGAAACCCACCCCCAAACCGACCGCCTCGCCGGCGGCCGTGCACACGCTGGAGTTCTACTTCACCGGCAACGTCGCGCTCACTTCGGTCACGTACACCGTGAACGGGCAGGCGATGACCCTGAAGAACGTCAGGCTGCCGTGGCGGCAAGTGGTGAAGTTGCCTTCTGGGAAGGGAAAGAACACCTGGCAGCTGACGTATGGCTTCCCGCCGGGGGAGATCCAGCACCGAGTCCTGGTCGACGGTTTCCAGGTGACCACCGGTGTCGACGGGGTCTCCGGTCAACAGGGCAGCGGCAAGGACAGCGGCTACACGTACACCTGAATCGGGACCCCTCCCGGATGGCGGCGGTTAGCCTGCATTCATGACGCTGTCCATCCCGGGATCGTCGAGCAAGGTGACCTTGCTGCCGAAAGACGCCCGCAGCCTCGCCGGGGGCTTGCCGCCGGCCGCGCCCGGCACGCTGTTCGTGCTCGGCGTGAATGGCGGGATGAGCGTCGCACCGGATGCCGGCTTCCGGGTGGTTTTCGGCCGCAACGATCCTGCGGTGCACGTCTGCGTCGGTGCCGACGATCCGCACGTCAGCCGCGAGCACGGCTACATCACGTACGAGCGATCCGGCTGGGTCGTGGACAACGTGGGTCGGATGCCGATTTGCTTTCCCGGGCCGCGCCTGCTGCTGAGCGGCCACCGCGAACACCTGCCGGTCGCGTACACGCCGTTGTTCATTGTCGGACCGCGGCGCGAACACCTCCTGGAGGTCCGCGTCGCCGGTCGCGCCAGCACCAACCCGGCGTCCGCGTACGAGCTGAACACGATCGATCCGGACGCGCATTCTCTCAGTCCGGTGGAAAAGCTGGTGCTGGTCTGTCTGAGTCAACGCTATCTGCGCTCCGACCCCCAACCGCAGCCGCTCACGTGGGGACAGGTCGCCAGCGAGCTGGCGGAGGTGCGGCCGACCGAAGAATGGGGCGTCCGCCGGCTCGGGCACGTCGTCGGTAAGGTCCGGCGTCGGCTCAGCCCGATCACACCCGGCCTTTTGGAAGAGGAAGTCCCGCCACCAGTGGGCAACGCGCTGAACCACAATCTGATCACCGCGTTGCTGGTGTCGGGCACCCTCACCCCGGCAGACCTGGCCCTCCTCGAGGGCTGAGGTTGCCAAGGCCACACTTTTGCTGCCACTGCACACGTCGCGTGCTCATCGACTGCCGCGCTGGAATGAGTGAATCCAACGCCGGAATTGCTGACGGCCGTCCCTTTCGGGGCCGAAGTCTGCTTTCCCATTCTTGGACGATGGTCTTGTGTGGGATTTCCCGAGCCGCCCCGACAGCCGTTGACCCGATGGCCATCCGGCGGCTAGCCTCCACGCGCGGAAAACGATTTCTAGCGTGGTTGTCCCGCATTTTCTCAGGAGGCCGACCGTCATGGATCCGACTCAGCCGAACGACCCGTACTGTTGCGACGGCCCGAAGGGTGCGCGACTGCCCATCGGCGCGGTCTCACGGCGGGCGTTCCTCACCTCGTCGCTGTCGGCGGCGGCTTTTGGGATTCTGGCCAGTCGAGCCGACGTGGCCGCCGCCTTCTCGGCGCGGCCTGACCAGATCGAGCGGATCGGCGCACCGGCCGAGCTGGACGCGGTGACCGCGAAGGCGTTGACCGACCGCGGCGTGCCGACAAGTTGGTCCGGGGCCGCGTTGGCGCACATCGGCATGCCGGTTGGCGGCATCACCACCGGGCAGCTCTACCTCGGCGGCGACGGCCGGCTGTGGTGGTGGGACATCGACAACGGTCCCACGCTGGTCGCGCCTGGCGCCAACGACTGCGGTGGCCCGCACTATGTCGCGCCGGCGTCCTACCTCGACCGCACCACGTACGCGCCGCGGTTCCGGCAAGGCTTCGTCATTCGTACGGTGTCGGCCGGCCAGACGGTGACCCGGGCGCTGGACTCCACCGGGTTCGACCCGGCCGGCATCACCTTCACCGGTCGCTATCCGCTCGCCCACGTCGACTACCCAGCCGGCGGTTTGCCGGTCAGCGTCTCGCTGGAGGCATTCAGCCCGTACGTGCCGACCAACGTCGACGACTCCGAGCTGCCAGCGACGGTGATGGCGTACACGGTCAAGAACACCTCGACGCAGCCGGTCACCGTCACCCTGGCCGGGTGGAGCGAGGCGCCGGTGTGCCTGGCCAGCCGCAATACGCAGCCGGTCCAGCTGCACACGCCGCGGTTTCACCGTCAGTGGTGGCGCCGGGGTGGAATTCAGTGCCACCGACCCGGGTGACTTTGTCTTTGAGGACTTCGAAACGGCTCGCTATGTGGGGTGGACAGCGACCGGAACGGCATTCGGCGCTGGCCCGGTGACCGTTGGATCGACGCCGGCCTACCTGAGGCGTTTCGGCGATTTCCAGCAGATCGGTACGCATTTCGTCACCTCGCACAACTTCATCGCGGCCGGCGGGGACCTGGCCACCGCTGACTCGTACACCGGGACGCTGACCAGCGCCGCCTTCACGATTTCCCACAATTACGTCCGGGCCCGGGTCGGTGGCGGCAACTGGCCGGCCGAGGAATGCCTGAATGTGGTGGTGAATGGCACGGTCGTCGGCTCGGTCACCGGATCTACGCCTGGGACCGGAAACGGCACCGAGCAGATGGTGGACCAGTGGATCGACGTGTCCGCCCACAAAGGACAGTCGGCCACTATTCAGATCGTCGACTCCAGGCAGGGCGCCTGGGCACATATCAACGTCGACCAGATCGTCTTCACGGACCACGCGCCGGACATTCTTTTCGAGGACTTCGAAGCGGGAACGTACGCTGGTTGGACGGTGACCGGGACGGCCTTCGGCGCCGGACCGGTGGCGGCTTCTTCGGTGCCGGACGGGATGAAGCGCTTCGGTGACCTCAACGCGAACGGCACGAACATCGTGACGTCGTATAACTATCGCGCCAACAGTGGTGATCCGGACTCCTACACCGGCACTTTGACCAGCCAACCCTTCACGATCAGCCGCGATTTCGTACGAGCGCGGGTCGGCGGCGGCAACTGGCCTGGACAGGAATGCGTCAACGTCCTTGTCAACGGTACGGTCATCGGCTCGGTCACCGGAGCCGGCGCGGGCGTTGGCGACGGCACCGAGCCGTTGATAGAGCAGTACATCGACGTGTCCGCCCACAAAGGACAGACGGCGACCATCCAGATCGTCGACTCGCGGCAGGGCGCGTGGGCGCACATCAACGTCGACTACCTCGGCTTCACCGACACCCGTGCGGACATCGTCGTCGATGACTTCGAATCCAGCACGTACGCGGGATGGACGGTGACCGGGAACGCGTTTGGTGCCGGGCCAGTGGCCGTCGCTTCGGTGCCGGACGGAATGAAACGCTTCGGCGACCTCAACGCACACGGTGCGAACTGGGTGACCTCATACAACTATCGGTCCAACAGCGGTGATTTTGACTCGTACACCGGCATGCTCAGCCGGACTTTCACCGTCAGCCGGCAATATCTGTCCCTGCGGGTGGGCGGTGGCAACAAACCCGGCACCGCTTGCGTGAATGTCCTGATCAACGGCACGGTGATTGGCTCGGTTACCGGCGAGGACACCGAACTCCTGAAGCCGCGCGTCATCAGCCTCGCTGGATATCAGGGACAAACCGCGACCCTGCAGATCGTCGACAACGCGCAGGGCGGGTGGGCGCACATCAACGTCGACTACATCGTGCAGACCGACCAGCCGCCGACCCAGGTTTTCAGTCGTATCCCCGACCAGGGCACGTTCGCGATCACCGCGCTCGCCGCCGCCGCGCCGACGCGCATCCGGCGCTCAGCCGGTCGGCGACGGTGGACGATATTTTCGATTCACCAGACGGAACGGCCGACACCGCTCCCGGGCAGGCCGGGCCGGTCGGTGCCGTACGGGTGCCGGTCACGCTCGCGCCGGGCGCATCCGCGACCGTACGTTTCGCGGTCACCTGGCGGTTTCCGGTGCCCCGGCGGGACCTTTTCGCGCTGCTGGCGGACGCCGACACACTCACCCACCACTACGCCGGCCGCTTTGGCTCCGCGCAGGCGATCGCCGGCTATCTTGGCACAGACCTGGCTCGGCTGGAGGCGACGACCCGCTCGTGGGTGGACGCCGTCTATGACAGCTCCACGCTGCCGTACTGGTTCCTGCAACGAACCATGAGCCCGGCGTCCACCGCGGCCACCTCGACCTGTTACCACTTCGGCAGTGGCCGTTTCTACGCCTTCGAGGGCGTGTATTCCTGCGACGGAACCTGCGAGCACGTCTGGTCGTACGCGCAGTCCATCGCCCGGCTTTTCCCGTCGCTGGAAAGGGATACCCGAGAGCGGGTGGATCTCGGAGTCGGCTTCCACCCGGACACCGGCGCGATGGGTTTCCGGGCTGAGTACGACATGACCACGGCGGCCGACGGCGACTGCGGCACCATGCTGCGGATTTACCGCGAACACCAGATGGCCCCGGATGCCAGCTTCCTGCAGCGAAACTGGCCGACGATCAAGGTCGCGATGAACTACCTGATCGGTCAGGACGGCAATAACAACGGGATCCTGGAAGGAAAGCAGCACACCACTCTGGACGACGACTGGTACGGCGTCATTCCCTGGATCAGCGGCCTTTACATCGCCGCCCTGCGGGCGGTGGCGGCGATGGCGACCGAGATGGGCGATACCGCGTACGCGAACCAGTGCACGACCCTGGCGACCGCGGGCAGCAACTACCTGAACACGAACATGTGGAACGCCCAGTACGGCTACTACATTCAGAAACCCGACACCTCGCACGGCCAGACGCACAGCAGCAACTGGGGCAGCTACATCGACCAGATGTTCGGGCAGATGTATGCCTCGCAACTCGACCTGCCGCGGGTTTTCCCGGCGGACAAGGCGCAAACAGCGCTGGCGAACCTGTTCCGCTACAACTTCATCGCGGACCCGGTGGGTTACCTCAGCACCAGTCCGGCCGGCAGCGGTGCGCGGACGTACGCGGCGAAGAACGAGCCGGGGATGATCATGTCGGTGTGGCCGCACGGCGTCAGCCCGGACGCCGGCGGCGGTTGGATCGGCTGGTATTTCAACGAAGTGTGGACCGGCCAGGAATACCAGGCGGCGGCGCACATGATGGCCGAGGGGCTGGTGTCGCAGGCCCTGTCGGTGGTGAATGCGGTGCATGCCCGCTACGACGCGGTGAAACGCAACCCCTACAACGAGATCGAGTGCGGGGACCACTATTCCCGGGCGATGGCGAGCCACGCCGTTTTCCTGGCCGCGTCCGGGTATGCGTACCACGGGCCGCGCGGTCATCTCGGATTCGCGCCGAAAATCACCCCGGAGGCATTCCAGACCGCGTTCACGGCGGCGCAGGGCTGGGGTTCCTATCGCCAACTCCGGGACGCCACCTCGCAGACCTGTCAGGTCCAGGTCCGCTACGGGCAGGTCACACTTTCCTCGCTGGCCTTCGAAACCGCCACCGCCGCAACGACGGTCGCGGTGACCCTCGCGGGTCAACCGGTCGCCGTAGCGCAGAAGACCGTGACTGGGACGCGGGTGGACATCACGCTGGCCAGCCAGGTTACCGTGGCCGCCGGCCAGCAGCTGGAGGTGGTCCTGAGCTGATCAGCTCTTCACCGCGTAGCAAGACTGTTCGATATCGGTCACCGGCAGCCTACTTCCAGATGGTGCGACGTAGCGGGCGGTGAACTCCTTGCCGCCCAGCTGCTCTTTCACCATCCAGGAGTAGTCGGCGAGAAATCCTTCGACCTGGTCCGGGTTCATGCCGAACTGCCAGAGACGGTTCTTCATCACGAAGTCCAAGTAGGCGCCCTCGGCGCCGTAGAGCGTGATGCCGTCGAGGAAGTCCTTGCGGACGTACGTGAAAACCAGCTCGCTGCCAGCCGATGCCTGGGAGAGAAAGGTGAAACAGCTCCGGACGGCGTCTTCGGTCAGGTACTGGGTGACCGCCTCCCAGACGAAGAAGGTCCGGCCGCCGGACCGGTAGCCGTGCGCGGTCAGCACCTCGCGGAGGTTCTCCTTCTGGAAGTCGATCGGCACCAGCGTCACCGTGGCCGGCATCTTCCCGAGCGCCCGGGTCACCGCTTTTTTCTTGTACGAGATGGTGTCCGGCTGGTCGACCTCGAAAACCGCCGTACCGGCTGGGACAGGACGGCGATAGGCGAGAGTGTCCAGGCCGGCGCCGAGAATGACGACGTTGTCCACGCCGGCGGTGACCGCGGCCCGGAGCTTGTCGTCGACATACCGCTTACGGCACAGCATTTCCGCCCACAGGCCCTTCGCCCGCGACTCGGTGGCGTTGAAGAGAGCGCGCCGCGCGGGTTCCCACCGGGTCAGCGACACGATGGCTCGGGTGGCGGCGGGCAGGAAGCCGTACGCCAGCTTGTCCTCATGTATCCGGTGCTCCTGGGGACCCCACTGGGCGGCCGCGACGATGGTCATCGGGCCGACGGCCGTACGGGCGGCTGGGTTCGGCATAGCTGGTCCCTGTTCGTCCTTTCCGGCTTCGCGCGGTACGGCCACCGGCGACTTTATCCTTGATAACAGGCAGCTCAGTAGTGGGTCCGGAAGGGAATCCGGGTCGCCGCGCGGAAAGCCCCGTTCGGCGGTCCGTCGTGCGGCGCGCTACGGTTTTGAGGTGGATGTTCCCCAAGCGGTCGAGGTGCGAGTGCCGGCCGAAGCGACCCAACTCCCGGTGTTGCGAGCCGTGGCCAACACGATCGCCATGCGGGAGGACTTCGACCTGGACGCCATCGCGGACGTGACGATGGCCGTCGACGAGCTGTGTTCGCAGCTGATCGTACGGGCCGCCGGCGAAGCCGTGCTGGTGTGCCGGTTCATTGTGGACAGTGACCGGATCACCCTGCATGGCAGCGTGGGAGCCAAAAACCGGATCCGCTCAGCGTCACCTCGTTCGGGTGGCGAGTGCTGTCCACTTTGGTCGACTCGGTGCGGACGTGGGCCCAGGAACCGGCGGAGCTGCACATCGAGGCAGTCAAGTCTCGCGGCGGGGTGGCCGCAGGGTGATGGCCGCGGATGCCGGTCAACCGAATCAGCCGCGCGACTACACCGACCTCGAACCGCTCTTCGTCGAGCTGGGCGGCCTCGCCGAGGAGGACCCGCGGCGAGCGGACGTACGCGATCGGCTGGTGACCGAATACCTGCCGGTCGCCGAGCACGTGGCGCTGCGGTTCCGCAACCGGGGCGAGCCCCATGACGACCTCGTACAGGTGGCCCGGCTGGGACTGGTGAAGGCGGTGGACCGGTTCGACCCGGCGCACGGCAGCGATTTCCTGTCTTTCGCGGTGCCCACGATCATGGGCGAGGTGCGTCGCTACTTCCGGGACGCCAGCTGGGCCGTACGAGTGCCGCGGGGCGCCAAGGACTGCACTTGGCCGTTAGCTCGGCGGCCGCCGAGCTGTCCCAGCGGATCGGGTCCGCGCCGACGCCGACGCAGCTCGCCGAGCACCTCGGGATGAGCCTGCAGCAGGTGTACGAGGGTCTGGAGGCCGGCCGGGCGTATCACGCGGACTCGCTGCAGGCGCCGGCCCCGGGATTCTCCGCGGACACCCCGCTCGCCGAGACGCTCGGCGAGGAGGACAGCCGCCTCGAGCTGGTGGACAACCACGAGGCGCTCAAGCCCTTGTTGGCCGCCCTGCCCGAGCGGGAGCGGCGCATTCTTTTGCTGCGGTTCTTCGGAAACCTCACCCAGACCAAGATCGCCGAGCAGGTCGGGGTGTCGCAGATGCAGGTCTCCCGCATCCTTGGCCGTACGCTCGAACAACTCCGCGAGGCGCTCGCGCAGGACTGAGCAGCGGCCGCCGCAGGCGCGTACGGCTGCTCAGCGGTCTAACCTGGCTCGCAGTTCGGGGAGGAAATCGGGGTCGGCGGCGACCGCGAGATCTCGAAGGTCCAGGTCGTGCGGGAGTTCCTCGGGGATCCACGTTTCCAGCAGCAGGATCAGGGCCTGGTGCACCAGGTCGTCTGGATCGGGCCCGCCGAGCAGCGCGACGACCGGCTCGTCCAGGCCCAGTAGGAGATGGCGGAGTACGTCTCCGGGCTGGATGACCGCGAGATACTCGCCGATGCCGTACGGGTGGAGCTCGACTGGGGACTCCATGGCGGGCCACCCTTTCCAGACCTGGCGACGTTCCGCGGCGGATACCCGATCTGCGCTGGGGCAAACGCACGCGCCCAAACTTTTTCTTAGAATCATCGCGAATAACGACAAATCGCCGACTTTATGGAGGTTGTCGTCCGGTTTGCCACGAACGCGGTAACCTACCGCCGTGCCGGCGCAGTCATCTCCGGGGGCCGCTGACCGGCTTCGCCAGATCGAGTCCGTGACCGACCCGTCGTTGGCCCGGCTGGGGCCAACCGAGTTGATCAACGAACTGCTTGCCCGGGTGTTGGAAGCGTTGTCCGCCGACACCGCGGCTGTGCTGCTGCTTGAAGATGATGAGCTTGTCGTGACCACCGCTCGCGGTCTCCAGGAGGAGCGCCGGGCGGGCATCGGAGTCCCGACGGCTGGCAGCTTCGCCGGCCAGGTGGTGGCGGCCCGCCGACCGCTGGCTCTCGACGACGTGAGCCCGGCCACAGTCCTTGACCCGGTGCTGCTGTCGGCTGGGATCCGGACCCTGCTCGGCGTCCCGCTGGTGGCCGCGGACCGCCTCCTGGGTGTGCTGCACGTCGGCCGGCTGGCCCAGGTCGGCTTCACCGACGAGGACGCCGACCTGCTGCAGATGGTCGCCGACCGGGTCGCGTTGGCGATGCAGACCGAGCTGAGCCGGGAGGACCGCAGCGCTGCCCAGATGCTGCAGCGGAGCCTGATGCCGGCGCGGCTGCCGGAAGTCCCGGGACTGCGGCTCGCCGCGCGGTATGTGCCCGGGGAGGGCGAGAACATCGGCGGCGACTGGTACGACCTGTTCACCCTGCCATCCGGGCGGTTCTGCGTGGTGATGGGAGATGTGGCTGGTCACGGCCTCGCCGCGGCAGTGGTGATGGGACGGCTCCGCAGTGCGCTTCGGGCGTACGCGCTGGAGTACGAGGACCCGGCCGAGGTGCTGCAGCGGTTGGATGCGAAGGCGAGGCACTTCGAGGCCGGTTCGATGGCCACCGTGCTCTATGCCGTCTTCGACACGGACCTGCGCCGGGTGCGGATCTCGCTGGCCGGCCACTTGCCTCCGGTGGTGGCCGGACCTGGCCAGCCGGCCAGGGTCGCCGACCTGCCGGTGGACCCGCCGGTCGGCGTTCTGGCCGCGGCGCGCAGACGTACCAGCACGGTGGAACTGCCCGCCCGGGTGATGGTGGCGTTCTACACCGATGGCCTGGTGGAACGGCGCGGCGTCTCCATCGACGCGGGCATGGACGCGCTCTGTCGGGCGGTCGTCGACGACGCGGACCCGGAAGAGGTCTGCGCGGCCGTGATGGCGAGCATGCTTGGTCGGACCGCACCAGCGGACGACGTGGCGTTGCTCATTCTGCGTAGGCGCGCGGGCTAGGTGCCGGGTACGGCAGGATGTGACCATGAGCTTCGGTGAGTCGCCGCCCGTCTCGGGCGGCCGGACAGACATCACGGTCCGTGTGGACAGCGCCGACGGGATGACGACGGTCAGCGTCGCCGGCGACCTGGACATGACGACCACTCCCAAACTGCAGCGGATCGTCACCAAGGCGCTGGACGAAGGCCCCCAGACGCTGGTGCTCGATCTGGACGAGGTGAGCTTTCTCGGCTCCGACGGCATCGCCGTGCTGCTGCGCTGCCATCAGTACGCCGGCGCACGGATCAGCTTCCGGGTGGTGACCGCCAACCCGGTCAGCCTGCGGCCGATGCAGTTGACCGGTATCACCGACGTGGTTCCGATCTTCGCGACCCGGGAGGAGGCGCTCGGCGCTGGCTGAGGGCTCCCGTCCACTCGCCGTCGCGAGATCGACATGATGACTGACCTGCATCACCGAGTGCCGGCCACGGCCGGCGAGCTGCCGGCTCTGCGACAGGCGCTGTCGCTGTGGTCCGGGCGAGCTGGCGTCGGCCCGGAGGCGGTGATGTCGATCGTGTTGGCGAGCTACGAGGCGATGGCGAACGTCGTCGACCATGCGTACGCACACAGCGCCGGCGTTCTGGACATCAGGGCCGCGCTCACCGACACCGGCGGGGTCATCGTCACGGTGACCGACTACGGCCACTGGCGGCAGCTCCCGGTCGACCCGGGCAACCGCGGCCGCGGCCTGCTGTTGATGCGCCGGCTGGCCACCAGCACCGAGGTCGACGCGACCGAGGACGGGACGTCTGTGCTGCTCTGGTGGTCTCTGGAGACCCTCAAGAAAATGGACAGTTAGCTACTCGCGGGGGTGTGCCTGGAGGGCGAGGATGCAGGTGTCGTCTGTGGTGTCCCCGATCTGAGCGGTCATCAGGGTGTCGACGAGGTCCCCGACGCTGGGCACGGGCTTGCTGGCCGTACGAACGAGGTCGGCCAGTGACTCGTCCAGGACGACCC
Source organism: Fodinicola feengrottensis (assembly GCF_010993775.1). Classification (GTDB taxonomy): domain Bacteria; phylum Actinomycetota; class Actinomycetes; order Mycobacteriales; family HKI-0501; genus Fodinicola; species Fodinicola feengrottensis. The sequence continues at coordinate 174,111 of NZ_WOTO01000002.1, forward strand.
CACGCCGTTCGATGAGGCCGTCCGTGTAGAGGACCAGCGTGTCGCCGACCTCCAGGACCAGCGTGGACTCCTCGTAGTCGGCGGCGTCGCTGGCGCCGAGCAGGATCCCGCGAGGTTGGCGGAGCAGGGTGGCGATGCCATCCCGTACGAGCATCGGCGGCAGGTGTCCGGCCTTGGCCCAGCGCAGCGTACGGGTGGCCGGCGCGTACAAGCCGCAGACGATGGTCGCGGTGGTGCCCGCGTAGAGGCCGATCAACATCGTGTTCAGCAACGCCAGCAGCCGACCCGGGCCGGCGCCGGTGATGGCCAGGCCGCGCAGGCCGTTGCGCAGCGCGACCATGGTCGTGGACGCGGTGATGCCGTGGCCGGAGACATCGCCAACGGCGAACAGCACCTGGTGGTCGCCGGGGAGCTCGGCCGCGTCGTACCAGTCGCCGCCGACGTTGTGCTCGTCCACCGGCGGCCGGTAGCGCATGACTGCCTCCAGACCGTCCCAACCGGAGCGGCCGGTCGGCCGGCGGCAGGATCGCCCGCTGCAGCTGCAGGGCGATCCTGAGCTGCTCCTGGACCTGATCCTCGGTGGTGGCGAGCTGGTCCTGGGTCGCGGACAACGCGATCTGCGTGTGGTAATGCTGAGAAATATCCTGAAAGGTGCCGCGGACCAGCGTCAACTCACCGGTCGCGGTGAGGACCGGCTCGGCGGAGGCCCGGATCTGCCGGAGCGTGCCGTCGTCGCGCAGGAAGCGGAGGTTTGTGCTGGCGCTCTGCTTTTGCTGCAACAGCAGGTCCAGGAATGCCGACAAGTACGGCACGTCGTCTGGATGGACCTGGGTGCGCAGCTCCTCCGGGCTGGGGGCCGCGGTGCCCGGCGCCAGGTCGAAGAGCGCGTACGTGTAGTCGGTCCAGGTCGTGCGGCCGTCCACCGGCGTGTACTCCCAGCCGCCGATCCGGCCCAGCCGCTGCACGTTGGCGAGCACGTCCGCGAGCCGGTCGGTGGTGTCGTGCGGACGCCAGCTGACCAGCAGCCCGTCGACGAACCGGGCGACCCGCAGGTTGACGACCCGCGGCGATCCGCTGCCCGGGGCCAGCGCGGTCATCGGCAGGTGGTCCAGCTGGTAAGGCACTCCTGTACGAAGGACAGTCTGGAGATGGTCGAACAGCGGCTGCGTGACCAGGCCCGGGTAGAGCGCCGTGAGCCGTCGCCCGACCAGCTGGGTCGACGGCCGGCCGGCCGGGTCGGCGAACCGTTCGGTGACGTGGCTGACCTCGAAGTCCGTGATGGCAGTGCCGTCTGTGTCGGTGTAAGCGGGGCGTACGAACAGGCCCGAGTCCAGGACGCCGTCCAGGACCGCGTATGGCCACCCATCCGGGTCGGTGTGCAACGTCGGGTCGCCGGATCGCAGGTCGAGCGTACGGGCGCAGACGTCGGCCAGGGTGGAGAGGTGTTTGCGCAGGCTGGCTGGGAAGTCCTTGATCGGCGCCGGCCAGCAGACCTCCAGGACGCCCAGCACGGTGGTCGGCCCCAGCAGCGGCAGCACGGCCCGGCCGCCGAGCCATCCACCGGTGAGTGCGACGCCGTCGGCGGCCTCGCCCGCGCTGCGCAGCCAGATGGGCTCCCGGCGGCGGGCGACCTGCTGGCAGAGGGTGTTGATCATCGGGCCCGGCACGTGCTGCCACCGGCTGGCCTCGCCGCTGGTCAGGCCGGCCTGACCGACCAGCTCCAGGGTCCCCTCCGGGCTCAGTCGCCACAGGATCGCGCCGGCCGCGTTGGTGCCCCGGCTGACCTCCTCCAGGACGGCGTCGGCGATGGCCGCGCCCGAACCGGCCGTGCTCACCGTCGCCTCGGCCGCCGGCAGCTGGACGGTCAGCCGGTCGGCGACCGGCGCACCGGCGGCTGGTCAACCAGGTCCGCGGCCAGTTCCTCGGGTCGTACGCCCGCCTGTTTGGCCAGCTGGGAGAGCTGCTGCGCGGCTTCGGTAGGCGTACATGCGAGCTGCTCGACGAGCACGCCGCAGGCCCAGGCGACCAGCTTGTCGGCGGCCTGGGCGGCCCGCAGAGCCTCGATCTCGACCTGCTGTTGGGCGACCGCGGCAGCGAGCCGGGAGACGTCCTCAGACGTCACAAGGACCGCCGGGGGACATGACCTGTGAGCGGTCTTCTGAAAGGCTGGGACCTACAAGACGGTGACCGCACGCCCAGAAGGGTGCCCTCGCCCGCCGCGAGGCGCAAGGGGACACGACCGGGCGACGCAGCAGAAGAGGGCGTTGGTGACGGAACAGATGACTGATACCGACCTCGGTACGGCGGGCCGGCGGGAGTCCGAGCCGGCGCTGGCGGACCTCCGGCTGCAGCAACTGCTGGCCGGGCTGACGGCCGTACGAGACGGCGACTTCGGCACCCGCCTGCCGCTGGTCGGCGACGAGCTCACCGACGAGATCGCCGCGGTGTTCAACGGCATGGTCGACCAGCTCGACCTGTTCACCTCCGAGGTCACCCGGGTGGCCCGGGAGGTGGGTACCGACGGCAAGCTCGGCGGCCAGGCCGACGTACCAGGAGTCTCGGGCACCTGGAAGGACCTCACCGACTCGGTGAACTTCATGGCCGGCAACCTGACTGAGCAGGTGCGATCGATCGCCCAGGTGGCGACCGCGGTGGCCAACGGCGACCTGTCGCAGAAGATCACCGTGGACGCGCGCGGCGAGATCCTGGAGCTGAAGAACACCCTGAACACCATGGTCGACCAGCTGTCCGCCTTCGCGGACGAGGTTAGCCGGGTGGCCCGCGAGGTGGGTACGGACGGGCGGCTCGGCGGCCAGGCGCAGGTGCCAGGCGTCGGCGGCACCTGGCGGGCGTTGACCGACTCGGTGAACTTCATGGCCGGCAACCTGACTGAGCAGGTGCGATCGATCGATCGCCCAGGTGGCGACCGCGGTGGCCAACGGCGACCTGTCGCAGAAGATCACCGTGGACGCGCGCGGCGAGATCCTGGAGCTGAAGAACACCCTGAACACCATGGTCGACCAGCTGTCCGCCTTCGCGGACGAGGTCACCCGGGTCGCCCGCGAGGTCGGCACGGACGGCCGGCTCGGCGGCCAGGCGGACGTCAAGGGCGTCTCGGGCACGTGGAAGGCGTTGACCGAGTCGGTGAACGTCATGGCGAACAACCTGACCAACCAGGTCCGGTCGCTCGCCGAGGTCACCACCGCGGTCGCGAAAGGCGACCTGTCGCAGAAGATCCGGGTAGACGCGCGCGGTGAGATCCTGGAACTCAAGGAGACCATGAACACCATGGTCGACCAGCTGTCGGCCTTCGCGGACGAGGTCAGCCGGGTGGCCCGCGAGGTCGGCACCGAGGGCATCCTGGGTGGTCAGGCGACCGTACGAGGCGTCTCCGGCTCATGGAAGGACCTCACCGACAATGTCAACGTGATGGCGTCCAACCTGACCAGCCAGGTGCGGTCGATCGCCCAGGTCGCCAGCTCGGTGGAACGCGGCGACCTGTCGAAGAAGATCACTGTCGACGCGCAGGGCGAGGTCGCGGCGCTCGCCGAGACGATCAACACGATGGTGGACACGCTTGGCGCCTTCGCCATCGAGGTCACCCGGGTCGCCCGGGAGGTCGGCACCGAGGGCATGCTGGGCGGCCAGGCGCGCGTGCCGAACGTCGCCGGCACCTGGAAAGACCTGACCGAGAACGTGAACTCGATGGCCAACAACCTCACCAACCAGGTGCGGAACATCGCCGAGGTCACCACTGCGGTCGCCCAGGGAGACCTCAAAAAGAAGATCGACGTCGACGCGCGCGGCGAGTTCCTGGAACTCAAGACGACGGTCAACACCATGGTCGACACGCTGAGCGCGCTTTCGCTTCGGAGGTCACCCGAGTCGCCCGCGAGGGTCGGCAGCGAGGGCCGGCTCGGTGGCCAGGCCGAGGTCGAGGGCGTGTCCGGCACCTGGAAGCGGCTCACCGAGAACGTCAACGAACTGGCCGAAAACCTGACCCGGCAGGTCCGGTCCATCGCCGAGGTCACCAGCGCGGTCGCGACCGGCGACCTGACTCGTACGATTTCGGTGGAAGCGCCAGGAGAGCTCGCCGAGCTCAAGGACAACATCAACTCGATGGTGGAGTCGCTGCGAGACACGACGACAGCCAACATCGAGCAGGACTGGCTCAAGACGAAACCTCGCGCACATCAACAGCCTGATGCAGGGCCAGCGGGTGCTGACCACCGTCGCCGGCGTGATCCTGGATGACCTGGTGCCGCTCGTACGAGCGCAGTACGGCACGTTCTTCCTTGCCACCACTGGCGATGACGGGCGTACTCAGCTGGAGCTGATCGCCAGTTACGGGCATCACGAGCACTCGGTGGAACCGCGTACCCGCTTTGCCGTCGGCCAGTCGCTGGTCGGGCAGGCGGCGCGTACGCGCAAACCGATCCTGGTCACCGACACGCCACCTGACTACCTGAAGATCTCGTCCAGTCTGGGGCAGGCGCCACCGGCCACCCTGATGGTGCTGCCGATCCTGTTCGAGGGGCAGACACTCGGTGTCATCGAACTGGCTGCCTTCAACGCGTTCACCCAGGTGCACCGCGACTTTCTCCAGCAACTGACCGAAACCATCGGTGTCAACGTCAACGCGATCGTCGCCAGCTCCCGTACCGACGACCTCCTGGAGGAGTCGCAGCGGCTCGCCGCCGAACTTCGCGCCCAGCAGGAGGAGCTGCAGTATTCGAACGCGGAGCTGGCCGACAAAGCGGCCCTGATGGCCCGGCAGAATCACGACATCGAGATCAAGAACATCGAGATCGAGCATGCCCGGCGGGAGATCGAGGAACGCGCCCAACAGCTCGCGCTGGCCTCGAAATACAAGTCCGAATTCCTCGCCAACATGTCACACGAGCTGCGTACGCCGCTGAACAGCCTGCTGATCCTGGCCCGGCTGCTGTCCCAGAACTCGGCCGGCAACCTGTCCTCCAAGCAGGTCGAATACGCGACCGTCATCCATTCGGCCGGATCGGATCTTCTGCAGTTGATCAACGACATCCTGGACCTGTCCAAAGTGGAGGCCGGCAAGATGGCCGTGCACGCCGAGTCGGTTCCGGTGCGGGATCTGCTGGAATACGTGCAGGCCACTTTCCGACCGCTGACGCTGGAAAAAGGCCTGGAATTTGCCATTGTCGCCGAGTCGGACGCGCCCACCGAGTTGGTGACCGACGAACAGCGGCTGCGTCAGGTGCTCGGAAACCTGTTGTCGAACGCGGTGAAGTTCACCGAAAAGGGCCGGGTGGAGCTGCGTACGAGGCGAGCCGACCCGGCCGAGTTGCCGGCGGCCGCCGCGGACCGGCCCTTCGTGGTCTTCTTCTCGGTGGTGGACACCGGGGTGGGCATCGCCGAGGAGAGAATCTCGCGACGATCTTCAACGCCTTCCAGCAGGCCGACGGCACCACCAGCCGGCGCTACGGCGGCACCGGCCTCGGCCTGTCCATCGGCCGGCAGATCGCGGCCCTGCTCGCGGCCCTGCTCGGCGGCGAGATCAGGGCGGTGAGTGAGCCGGACCGGGGGAGCACCTTCACCCTCTACCTGCCGGTCGACGGCATCGACGCGGCCGGCCTCGAAAGTGTGTCGGCGGGCCTCGCCGGCGGCGAGGTGGTCGCGCTGGCGCCGCTGGAGCAGCCGTTGGTGCTCGTCCTGGAGCCGGCCGAGAACCGGTTGCTCTCGGTGCTCGCGCACAGCGCGGCCAGCACCGCGAGCCGGGACGGCGCCGCCGTGGTCAGCACGGTGAGCGACAGCCGGGAGGCGGTCAAGGTGCTGCGCGGCGGCCATTACGGCTGTGTGGTGGTCAACCTCGACGAGCCGGCCCGCGCGCGGCGCTGGACCTGATGGAGCCGCTCGCGGCCGAGTCCGACCCGCCGGTGGTGCTCGCCCATTCCAGCCAACCGCTCGCCGCGGCGCAGCGGGAAGTGCTGGAAAACCTGCGAAAGATCCACCCGGTGGAGGTGTTCGACTCGCTCGACCAGCTCCGCCGCCGGATTGTCGCCTGCCTGTCCGTTGCGGACACGACGGTGGTCGAGGAGCCCACGCTGGCCGAGGTGCGGCCGGCGGTCACCGAGCCGCGCGCCGGCCGGCCAGTACGAGCGGCTGCGCGGCCGTACGGTGCTGGTCGTCGATGACGACAGCCGGAACGTGTTCGCGATCACCGGCGTCCTGGAGCTCTACGGGATGACCGTCCTGCACGCGCCGAACGGGAAGGAAGGAGTCGCGGCCGTACTGGCGCATGACGCCATTGATCTGGTCCTCATGGACGTGATGATGCCGGAGATGGACGGCCACGCGGCGACCATCGCGATCCGCGAGATCCCGCGCTACGCGAAACTGCCGATCATCGCGGTGACGGCCAAGGCGATGGCCGGTGACCAGAGAAAAAAGCCTCGCCGCCGGAGCCACCGACTACGTCACCAAACCGGTGGACGCCCAGGACCTGCTGACCCGGATGGACCGGTTGCTCAACGTTTCGTCGGGATGAGCGGGTTTGGCGGCGACTTGGCCGGGTAACCAGACCTGGTGGATCCTGACTGGAAGCTGGCCGAAACCGACCGAGTGACGGTCGTCATCGCGACCCGCAACCGGCGCGCTGACCTGCTGCGATTCCTTGACAGCCTGGTAGGGCGAGTGCCGGTGGTGGTGGTCGACAACGATTCCCGCGACGGCACCGCGGCCGCTGTCCGTACCGCTTTCCCCTCGGTACGGATCGCAGTGCTTCCGCGCAACCGCGGTGCCGCCGCACGCAATGTGGGCGTCCGGCTCGCCACCACGCCGTACGTCGCCTTCGGCTACCTCGACTCCGCCTGGGCCGCCGGCACCCTCGCCCAAGCAGCCAGGATCTTCGACCGGCAACGCGCTCTCGGCCTGCTCGCCGCTCGTACGATCGGCGGCTCTGACCCGGCCGCGAGCGAGACCGCCGTCCGGTCGCTGCGTCCCGACAGCGTGCCGGTGCTCGGATTCCGCGGCCGGGCCGCGTTCGTACGCCGAGACGCCTTCCTCGCGGTGGGCGGATTTTCGTCGGTGTCGTTTTCCACCAATGAAGCGATGCTGCTGTCGTACGACCTGGCCGCGGCTGGCTGGGCGCTGGCGTACGTCGACACCGTCGTCATGCACCAACGGTCGTCCACGCGGTCCGCCCGCCGCCGGTTGGAGTTGCGGAATCTGCTGCTGATCAGCTGGATGCGCCGGCCTTTGCGGCGAGCGTGCGCCGACGCCTTCCGGCTCGCCCACTGCGCGACGGTGTCCGCGGACGCCTGCGTCGCCTTCGGGTCGGCGCTGATCCGGCTGCCCTGGGCCCTGGCCAACCGCCGTCGCCTCCCACCGCAGGTCGAAAGCGAGATCCTGCGCCTGGAACGAAACCGTCGCCGCCTGATAAGGGGGGCCTGGATTTTCGTCGAGTGCGGGACTTTATCCCGCACTCGACACCGGACATCCAGCCCTCCTACCGCCATTTGGGGAACGGGCGTAGGTCCCCGGGGGCGCTGGCGGAGGCGTACCGGCAGGATGGCGATATGGCGCATCACGTACTGATCGCGGACGACGACCGGGCGATCCGGGACTCGCTGGAGCGTGCGCTGGAGTTGGCCGGGTACCAAGTCAGTACGGCGGTGGATGGGGTGACCGCGCTGGCCGCCGTGAAGCATGAGCAGATCGACGTGCTGGTGCTCGATGTCGCGATGCCGGGAGTCGACGGACTGGGTGTGTGCCAGGTGCTGCGAGCGTCTGGCGACCACACGCCCGTCCTCATGCTGACCGCGCGCGTTGAGACTCCCGATCGGGTCGCCGGGTTGGACGCGGGTGCGGACGACTACCTGCCCAAGCCGTTCGAGTTGGACGAGCTGCTGGCCAGACTGCGGGCGGCGCTGGTCCGCCGGGCGGTGCCGCCCGAGCCGGACGAGTCGGCTCGTACGATCCGGGTCGCCGACCTGGAGGTGGACCCGGCGGGCCGCCGGGTGTCGTGGGGGAGCGCGCCGATCGAGCTTTCCAAGACTGAGTTCGACCTGTTGGAGCTGCTGGTCCGTCATGCCGGCGCGGTGCTCGACCACTCCACCATCTACCAGCGGATCTGGGGTTTCGACTTCGGCCCGGAGTCCAAGAACCTGGCCGTCTACATCAGCTACCTGCGCCGCAAGCTGGACCAGGCCGGTGCGCCGCCGCTGATCCGTACCGTCCGAGGTGTCGGTTACTCGGTGCGGGCATGAGCTTGCGTACGAAGGTCGTGGTGGCCTTCGCGGCGATCGCTGGGCTGGTGGCGGCGCTGATGGGGATCCTCAGCTATCAGGCCACCGACAACGAAGTCTGGGGCCAGCTGGACCGTTCGCTCGCGGCCACCGCAGGCCAGCTGGCGGCGGGGGCGCGACTACGGTGGCGCTGCCCATCGGCAAGAAGAACCAGCCGGACCCGGACGGTGATCGCAGCGGCGCCGCTGACCCGATCATCGCCCAGCTCATCTCGCCTGACGGCACGGTCCACGAGGTCACCGGAAGTGCCGGCACCCTGCCGATCACGGACACTGACCGGCACCTCGCGAGTATGACGACGGGGAAGGTTGCGAAGGAGCGGACGGTCGTGTCGTCGGCGGCGTCCATTACCGGGTGTGCACGCTGGCCCTCGGCGCGAAGCGCGGTGCGGTGCTGGTGGCCCGTGACCTTGGCCCGACGGACCGGATCATGGCCGGGCTCGCCACCATGATCGTGCTTGCCGGCGTGCTCGTTCTGATCGCCGCCGCGGCGGTCGGCTGGTTCATCGCCTGGCGCATCACCCGCCGGCTGGTACGCCTGGCCGAGCTCGCCGAGCGGGTCAGGTCCACTGAGCGACTGGACATCGAGGTGCCAACCGGCGGCCGGGACGAGGTGGCCGGCGGCTCGGCGCCGCCCTGGACGCGATGCTCGGCCGGCTGGCGCGCTCGCGCGACGACCAGCAGCGGCTCGTCCAGGACGCTGGGCATGAGCTGCGTACGCCGCTGACCAGCCTGCGGACGAACGTGGCGGTCCTGCGGCAGCTCGACGACCTGACCCCGGACGCGCGCAACCGACTGATCGATGACCTGGACGGTGAGACGCGCGAGCTGACCGATCTCGTCAACGAACTGATCGACCTGGCCACTCACCGGCACGACCTGGAGAGTGCGGAGCTGGTGGCGCTTTCGGAGGTGGCCGAGGCGGCGGCCAGCCGGGTACGTCGTCGGTCCGGCCGCGAGATTCTCGTCGACGCCGACCGGACTGTGGTCCGAGGGCGCCGGCAGGCGCTGGAGCGGGCGGTGTCCAATCTCCTGGAAAACGCGGTGAAATTCGCTCCTGAAGAGCCCATCGATGTGGTGGTCAAGGACGGCCGGATCGAGGTGCGGGACCGCGGACCGGGCATGTCCGAAGAGGACGGGCAGCACGTTTTCGAGCGCTTCTACCGCGCTAGTACGGCCCGGGGCCTGCCCGGTTCTGGTCTGGGCCTCGCCATAGTGAGTCAGGTCGCGGACTCCCATGGCGGGGACGTTTTCGTGACGAGCCGCGAGGGTGGCGGCGCCGTGGTCGGCTTCTCAGTGAACTCTAAACCGGGCCACGTCGAGGACTAAGCCAAGGTGATGACTGTTGGGGGAGCCCACCGAGAGGAGCTCCCTTGCCGCCAGTCACCGCACCGCCACGGCCCGCCGTGCATGTCGCGCCGGTACGCCGGACCGGCAGCCATCGGCGGACGCCGGGCTGGTGGCGCGACGCGGTGGGATTCACCGCTTGGATGAGCCTGCTGGTGGTGGTCGCGCTGTGGGTGGCCAACCGTGGCGTACAGAATGCCGACACGCTGCCTGGCCTCGCCACTTCGCTGGGCCGGTTGGCCGGGTTGTTGTCGGCGGACCTGCTGCTCTGCAGGCAGGTGCTGCTGATGGCCCGCATTCCGTGGGTGGAGCGGGGCTTCGGACAGGATGCGCTCGTGCGGACCCACCGCCTGGTCGGGTTCACGTCTTTTCATTTGTTGCTGGCCCACATCGTGCTGATTGTCGTCGGCTATGCGGCCGATGCGCACACTGGTTTGCCTGCCCAGGCTTGGAGTTTGGTCACCACCTATCCGGGAATGTTGTTGGCCACCGCGGCGACCGTGCTGCTGGTCATGGTGGTGGTGACCTCGGTACGAGCTGCGCGCCGGCGGCTTCGGTACGAGTCGTGGCACCTGCTGCATTTGTACGCGTACCTCGGTGTCGGTCTCGCCCTTCCACACGAAATCTGGACCGGCGCTGATTTCACCGCGTCGCCGCTGGCGGCCGGGTATTGGTGGAGTGTCTATGCGGCCGCCGCGGGTGCGGTGTTGGTCTTCCGGATTTTTTTGCCAGGATTGCGAAACCTGCGACACCGGCTGGTTGTGGACCAGGTTTGTCGTTGAGGCGGACGGCGTGGTGTCGGTGTATTTGCGCGGGCGGCAGTTGGCGCGTTTGCAGGCGAGCGCCGGCCAGTTCTTCGTCTGGCGGTTCCTGGACGGACCAGGATGCAGTCGTGGCAAGCCGTACTCGCTGTCGGCCGCCCCGCGCCGGGACCGGCTCCGAATCACCGCCCGCGACCTCGGGCCAGGCAGTCGACGACTGGCCACTCTGTCGGTTGGCACCCGAGTTGTTTTCGAGGGCCCGTACGGAAGAATGACCGCCGCTGTTCGTCGTACGCGGAAAGTCACGCTGATCGCGTCCGGGATTGGGATCACGCCGTTGCGGGCGTTGCTCGAGGAAATGACATACGCGCCGGGCGAGGCCGTGCTGATCTACCGGGCGCGCGGGGAGCGAGACCTTCTTTTCCGGCCGGAGCTCGACATGCTCGCCGCACGCCGAGGCGTTCGCATTGTCTATCTCTGCGGGCACCGCATTCCGGGCCGTGACTCATGGTTGCCGGCGCAGTATGCGGGGTTTGCCGATAACAACGTTTTACGCGAGATCGTGCCGGACATCGCCGGCCACGATGTCTTCGTCTGTGGTCCGGACGGGTGGACAGCCGCGGTCGTACGAGCCGCCCGTGCCGCTGGGGTGCCGCACAGTCAGCTGCACAGCGAGCGATTTTCGTGGTGAACGGCGGATTCTCACCGAGAGAGGAGCTTGAAGATGCGTAGGATCGTGGTCGCGCTGGCCGCCACTGTTTCCGGCCTGGTGCTGCTTTTCAGCTATTACACGAGTACGAACCAGACGAACCCCGAGCCGCACCGGCCGCGACCGCGCCGCCCGCGCCAGCTGGCACGCCGGAGCCGGCTGGTTCGACCGGAACGGCTGGTGGGACGTACACCGGTTCGGTGGTCCAGACGAGATACGGTCCGGTGCAGGTCCGGATCACCGTGTCCGGTGGCCGGATCGGGGCGGCCCAGGCCGTCCAGGTCCCGACGGACAACGCGCGGGACGCCGAAATCAACGCCTCCGCGGTGCCTGTCCTCAACCAAGAGGTGGTTTCCGCGCAGAGCGCCAAAATCGATGCGGTGAGTGGCGCGACCTACACCAGTCAGGGCTATATCTCGTCGCTGCAGGCGGCCATCGACGCGGCTCACCTGTCATGAAGCGGTCGTGGGTCGAGCAGATCATGGGAATGCCGATCAGTGTTTGCGTACGCGGACCTGGTACGGCCGACGACTCGGCGATCTCGGCTGCGGTTCGGAGCGTTTTCGAGCAGTTGCGCGAGGTCGACCGACTGTTCAGCCCCTTTCGGGCGGACAGCGAGATCAGCAAAATGAACCGTCACCTGGAAACCGCCGCCGACTGCCACCCGTTGGTCGACGAAGTCCTCGACCTCTGTTACGAAGCCCGCGAGCGTACTGACGGCAGTTTCGACCCGTGGCTGCCCGGCCCGCGAGACGTGCCGGTCTTCGATCCATCCGGGCTGGTCAAGGGCTGGGCGGTGGAGCGAGCGCGCGGGCACTCGCGGCTGTCGAAGACCATGATTACTACCTGAACGCTGGCGGTGACATCGCCCTTGGCGTCCGCCCGAAAGCCGCGGCCAGCTGGCGAATCGGTGTCGAGAATCCCTTTGACCGTACCCAGATCCTGGCCGTTCGCGAACTGCGTTCGGGCGGCATCGCCACTTCCGGGACCGCGGCTCGCGGTGCGCACATCCGAGATCCTCGTACCGGCCGTCCCGCCGGCACCTTCGCCTCCGTGACCGTCATCGGGCCGTCGTTGCTGTGGGCCGATATTTATGCGACCGCGGCCTTCGCTCGCGGCCCAGGTGCCTTGCGGTGGCTGGCGAAAAACGCCGGGGAATACGAGGCGATCACCGTCGAACGGATGACCGGCCGGGTCGCCGGGATGCACCTCGTCAGCACTTCCAGCCCGCCCGGCACAGCGCGCTGACAGCCGCCGTCGCGAGACCTGTTGTCGTTTTTGTCGGTCGTCGAGCGGTGCAGGAACACCTACGTGACAATCCCTGCGGCCGCCAGCACCAAAACCACGCTGATGGCGATAACTATTCGCTTCATTTCCAGGTCGAGTTTCGTAGAATGTCCGGCAGGCTCGGATTCTGCCAATCGTCCACGATGAGGACTTGGGCGTCAGGGAGATACCAGCTGCGTTCCACGAACGAGACATTCTCGTTCGCGTCTTCCGGCCGGCCGCCCATCAGCGCGGACCGCGGCACACACTGGATCCGCCATTCCCGGTAGTCGGCCGAACGTCCACCCACCATTTCCTTGGCTGACTTCACCAGCACCGGCTGTTTGTCGCCGCCGGTGCCCAACCGTGGCATGGGCGGGCAGTTGAATCCCTGGTCCTGCGAATCCATCAGGGCCGCCGGCTGATCGAGCCGATAGGGGGCGGACGCGCCGCTGGCCGCGGTGATCCAGCTCTGGTCCAGCACCATCACCCCTGGACAGCCACCGGTCAGCTGGCCGTCCGGGCAGGGTTTGCCGGTGGTGACCCAGAAACCACCGTACTGGTGATTGTCCGGCACTACCGCGGCCCGCCAGTTAGGTGGTGCGGCGAGGCTGAGTTTTCCCACATCCAAGGGCGTAGGCGGGGCAGGTGTTTGGAACTTGGTGTCGGTGGTGTGCCACAGCGGGAATTTCGTGGTGATGGTGGCGAGAGTCTTCTTCTTTCCGAAGTCGCGAAACCGCAGGTCCAGCTCCATCTCCGCGGTCAACTCCAGCTTGAAGACCAGGGCCACTGCGGCCGAACCTGGTTCCACCGAGAACTCCGGTCCGGCGCCCACCTCGACGCTGAGGCCCAGCCACGCGGTTCCGGTCGGATCGCCGCCCTTCAGGCCAAAGGTGAGTCCCAGGTCGCCGCCCACCGATGCGCTGACCGACGTACCAGGGACTACTTGCTGGGAAATGTTCCTGGTGGCGACATCACTGACGCTGAAGAGGGGCTTGTTGTCCTTGATGCCGGCGTGGACGGTGGCATCGAAACCGAGTGTGGTCGCCGCGCTGGTGTGCACCCCCACGGACACGAACGGCGAGAGCTCGCATTTCAACGATACTGGGCCGACCCGTACCAGCTTGCCGATGACCTTGTCGCATAAGCTGTTGAGTAGGGTGAAACCCTTCGCTTTCTCAAACTTCAGCTCGCAGTTCAGTGCGGCCGCGACCTGCCCATCGAAGCTGATGTGAGGATTGAGGGTGGCGGTGAGCTTAATGGACACTTTTGGCGGCGCCAGGCCCCATTTAAAGGATCCGCCGAATTTCGGGGACAAATCGTGGATCGCGAGCGCCAACTGGGGCGCCTTCATACCTTCGGTGTCGCAGCTCCCCGCACCCTCGATGCCACCCTTCTCGCCGGTCTTCCATTTTCCGTAGCTCTCGATCGCCTTCCCGAAATCAAAGGAGAAATCAGGATGCGAAGGAGACTCGTACAGTGCTGGTACGACGCTGGTCGACGAGTCGTCGGACAGGTCGAAGTGTCCCACCGGCAGAGCCCTCGGAGAGTTTCACCGGCGTGGTCTGCACAACCAGTCCCGCCGCGGTCAACGTGACGCTGACGACCCGGCGGGCCAGCGGATCTGGCGTTTGCGGGCCTTCGGCGACGATGAAAATGTGGCCAGGTACCAAAGCCGGTCGGCTGCCGGAATTCGCCGCGAAGGTGACCTTCAGGCCGTCGACCGCGATGATTCCCGGGTTGGTGTAGTCCAGCACTTTGGTGGTGTCCGGAATGATCGTCGCGTAGTCGACAGTCGTGCTGGTGGTGCGCCCGGCTGGCACGGTGACCGACTGCTGGTCGGCGTCAGCGTACGCGGTGCCCAGGCTCGTCCGCGCCGACGGGATCTGGACAACGTACGCACCGGCTGGCACCTTTCGTTCGTCCGAGCCGGTCACGGTGTATGTCACCGGCCCGCGGACGGTCACCGTCGCGCTTGCGCCGGATGGCAACCCGGTCACGCTGACCCGCAGGGTGGTCGTTGATCCCCCGATGAAGACAACAACGACGACCACGACCACCAGCAACAACGCGCTGATTCCGGCGGTCCACAAGAGAAACCTGCCTCTCGCGCTCACCCGAACAGCCACTGCAGGATGCCATCCACGATGCTGACGATAGCGTCATGGACGCCGTCCTCAATGCCGGCCTTGATCGCGTAACCGACCACCGCGATCGTGATGGCGAACGCGAGGAAAAGTGTGTTGGTCAGGCCGAAAATCCAGCCGAGGGTGCCGAGCGCCATCCCGCGGTCACCGGTCCGGCGGATCTGTCGCACGGCCACCACGCCGGTGAGGAACCCTGCCAGCGGCAGCAACAACGCCAAAGGTAGTGCCAGTACCGCTAGTGCGTTCCATGGCTTCTTCGGGACCACCACGCGATAAAGGTGTGGCACCTGATAAGGATGCGGCGCGTACGGAGAAACCTCTTCCCTGACCACAGTCTCGCTGCTGACCTGCATCGGCACGAACGTGCCATCCGGCGGCCGTACGGCCACCTGCGACTGCTGGATCGGCACGTACGTGGGCGGCTTCCGCGTCACCGTGACGGTCACCGGCAGCCGGGCCGCGATCTTGGGCGCGGTGGCGGCCACCAGAGCCCGTCCGGAGCGGAGCG
Source organism: Fodinicola feengrottensis (assembly GCF_010993775.1). Lineage (GTDB taxonomy): Bacteria > Actinomycetota > Actinomycetes > Mycobacteriales > HKI-0501 > Fodinicola > Fodinicola feengrottensis. Next base: position 189,133 of record NZ_WOTO01000002.1, read on the forward strand.
AGCCGCGCAGCCGGCTCGGGCTCGCATCGACATTGACATTGACCGGCCGGTAAGCCATCCGGTTGGCTACCGCATCGGCGGTCGGCGGGAGGTATTCCGGTGGAATACTCTCGTCGATCGGGCGCTCCATGGACAAAGGCCTCCATCCCAGTACGATCGCGGACTGCACCATGAAGCCATGGCCGGCCGTGGAAGCCAACGATTTTCCGGACCAGCGTCCCGAACGCTCCGCTGTTCGGTTGCTCGAACGCAGGTCAGCGGGTTTTGCCGAGTGACACGAACCGAACGGGTGGTTAGAGACCGAAGTGAGTGACGACAAGGGCGACCGGGACATCCAGACCGAGAGCCGGCCGCCGGGCAGTGTCCGCGAGTTCCGGCTTCGGCTGCTCGCGCTGGACACCGAAAGCGGCCGACCGGCGCACCGGGAAATCGACAGCATCGGCCGCGACTACGGCTCCGCGGTCGCCAAGGCGACGCTGTCCGAGTTTCGCAACGAGCGCTCCAGTGGCCTGCCGCGGTGGGATTTCGTCCAAGCGGTGGTGGCTGGCTGCCTGGTCGCCAGCGGCTTGTCCCGGGACGAGGTGACCGTCCATCTGGACATCTGGCACACCTGGTGGAAAGACCTCGTGATCGCGTCCGGGCAGCCGCTGCGGGAGGCGCCGGCCAAGCCACCGCCACAGGTCAAGGCTGAGCCGGTGGCCGTACCAGCGCCGGTACGCCCGGGCCGCCGATGGTTGATCGCGGCCATCGCGGCGGCGGTGCTGGTGGGCTTTGGCGCTGGTGCGGTCGTGACGGGTTGGCGCCTGCCGTCGTCGGCGGATCCGTCGTTGGAGTACGGCCCCTGCGCCGAACAGATCGGCCAGAGCACTCGGGTTGGCAGCGGGCGCGCTGTTGTTCGAACAGGGCCCGCCGGGCAAGCCGAACCCGGACCGGCGGATTGAGCTGCGAGTTCAGAAACATCCCGACGACGGCTGGATCGCTTGGGCGTATTTGCAGAAGTCAGCGTCGAACCTGGACCGGCTCTGGCTGGACTGGAGCTATTCGGCGAATCCGGTCGACCAGTCGCAGTGGCGCCAGTGCGGCGCGCAGCCGGTCAGCCAAGGCACGTCCACGCCGGCGCTGCTGGCTGTCGACGCGAACGGCGACGCCCGGTGGTTCCGCGCCTGCGGCCAGGCACCGGTGGAGGACCGCGCGCCCGACCACGCCGGCACCTTCTGTACGAGCTGGACGCGGCCTCAGGTCTGATCGGTCGTCTCGATGTGCGTCAGCACGCGGCGAAGCAACGTGTTGAGCTGGGTCAGGTCCGCGGCGGGCAGCGCGTCCGCGATCAGCGTCCGTCGCAGCTCGATCAACTCGCCGCTGACCTCGTGGTGCATCGCGTGCCCGCTCTCGGTCAACGCGATCTGAACGTGCACACGGTTGTCGGCGTCGACCGTACGGCGAAGGAAGCCGCCGCGCTCCAACCGGCCCAACCGGGCCGTCACGCTGCCGGCGGTGATGTGGAACGCCCGGGCCAGGTGACCGGGCGTACGCTCCGTCGGCTCGCTGTGCGCGAGCTCGAAGATCACCTGGCAGTCGCCGAGCGAGATGTCATAGCGGCCGGCCACCGTACGCATCGCTTCCTCGTACCGCCGAGAGATCTCGGCGATCCGCTTCACCGCACCTTCCAGTGCCGGGTCCGCGGTGGGATGCCCGGCCAGGTCGCGGCTCATCGACGCTTCGACGGAGTCGGTCACCGGATCTCTCCTTCGATGGCTCTTGACACGCATAGATTTTGATAGTCAAACTCTGAGGTGTTCAAAGTCTAACAGAGGAGCGGAACATGCCTGGTCCGATGAGCGAACAAGGTCGGCAGGACTTCCTGGCGGCCATCCACGTCGGCACGCTCAGTGTCGCCAGCATTGACGAGCGGCCGCCGCTGGCGGTGCCGGTTTTCTACCACTACGAGCCGGGTGGAGATCTGACCTTCTTCACCAACACGCACGGTCGGCAGTCCCGCAAGGTCGGTCTGATCGCGAAGCACGGCGTGCTCAGCCTGTCCGTACAACACGAAGAGCTGCCGTACAAGTACGTCACCGTCGAGGGCACCGTGACCGGCATCGAGCAGCCGCCAACGGCCGAGCGGATGCTGGCGATCACCCGGCGCTACATGCCTGAGGAGTTCGCGCAGAGCTTCGTCCAACAGGAACTGGCGCATCCGGGCGGAACCGTCCTTATGTACACCGTTCGGCCGGATCGGTGGCATAGTGCCGACATGTCGGAGGAGGTTGCCTGACGGGTCAGAAGAGCGACGCGCGATCAGGGCGATCAGCGGGAGGGTGCCCTGCATCGCGGCGGCCCGGGCCATTCGCGGCTCGCTGCCCACCAGGACGACCGCCGCGGCCCAGCATGCTGCCGCAGCAGAAGAGCACCAGCGTACGACCGGGGATTTCCCCGCCGGCGTACAACATCACCAGCCCGCCAATGGTCCCGACCGCCAGGAACAGGTTGTAAAAGCCCTGGTTGAAGGCCCACGGCCGGGCGGTCTCGACCTCGTTGTCGGCGACCAGGAAGCGGGCGTGGATCGTCGGCCGGCGAAACAGCAGGCTCTCGAACGAGAAGATCACGATATGGAGCAGGCCGGCGAGCAGGGCGGCGATCTGCGCGACAAGATTCATGGCCGGCATCCTCGCAGGAAGTGACGAGGTTCCGCAGCCCGGGAACAATGGTGCCCTCGGAGTGGTTGCAAGTCTATGCACGCGCATAAACATTCGCACGAGGAGCACACGATGCAGTTCGGCATCTTCACAGTCGGCGATGTGACCACCGACCCGACCACCGGTCAGACGGTGTCGGAGCACGATCGGATCAAGGCGATGGTCACGATCGCCCGCAAGGCCGAGGAAGTCGGGCTGGACGTGTTCGCGACCGGTGAGCACCACAATCCGCCGTTCGTGCCGTCGTCGCCGACGACGATGCTGGGGTACGTAGCCGCGCAGACCAGCAAACTGATCCTGTCCACGTCGACGACCCTGATCACCACGAACGACCCGGTGAAGATCGCCGAGGATTTCGCGATGCTGCAACACCTCGCGGACGGCCGGGTCGACTTGATGATGGGCCGTGGCAACACCGGGCCGGTTTACCCCTGGTTTGGCAAGGATATTCGGCAGGGCATCGCGCTCGCAGTGGAGAATTATGCTCTGCTGCACAGGTTGTGGCATGAGGACGTGGTCGACTGGGAAGGCAAGTTTCGTACGCCCCTGCGCGGTTTCACGTCCACCCCGAGGCCGTTGAACGGCGTGCCGCCGTTTGTCTGGCACGGGTCGATCCGCAGCCCGGAAATTGCCGAGCAGGCCGCATACTATGGCGACGGCTTCTTCGCGAACCACATTTTCTGGCCGAAAGAGCATTTCATGGCGCTGGTGAACCTCTACCGGCAGCGCTTCGAGCACTATGGCCACGGCTCGGCCGACCAGGCGATCGTGGGCCTGGGCGGGCAGGCGTTCATGCGGAAGAACTCGCAGGACGCGATCAAGGAGTTCCGTCCGTACTTTGACAACGCCCCGGTTTACGGTCACGGGCCGTCGCTGGAGGAATTCATGGACGAGACGCCGCTCAGTGTCGGCAGCCCGCAGGAGGTCATTGAGAAGACGTTGACCTTCCGCGAACATTTCGGTGACTACCAACGGCAGCTGTGGTTGGTGGATCACGCTGGCCTGCCGGTGAAAACCGTCCTGAAACAGCTTGACCTCCTTGGTGAAGAGGTCGTTCCGGTGCTGCGCAAGGAAATGGCCATCAACCGGCCAGCGCACGTACCCGATGGTCCCACCCAACCTGTGTTGGAGAATTCCCGATGAACAAGAACATAGTGGTGGTCTCCGCAGGTTTGAGCGTGCCCTCTTCGACACGTTTGCTCGCCGACCGGCTGGCCGCGGCCACCCAGGACGTGGTGCCGGCCGACGTGACGGTGATCGAGCTGCGTGACCTGGCCGTGGACATCGCCAAGAACCTCGTGACGATGTTTCCCAGCCCTGCCTTGCGTACGGCGATTGATGTGGTCACCCAGGCAGATGGGCTGATCGCGGTGACACCGGTTTTCACCGCCTCGTACAGCGGTCTGTTCAAGTCCTTCTTTGATGTCATCGACAAGGAGGCGTTGGTGGGCATGCCGGTCCTGATGGGTGCGACCGGCGGGACGGAACGGCATTCGCTCGTACTGGACTACCACATGCGACCGATGTTCGCCTACTTACGAGCCGTACCGACGACGACCGCTGTTTACGCGGCCTCGGCCGATTGGGGCGCTGGCACACTTCAGCAGCGGATCGAGCGCGCGCCGCCGGCGAGTTCGGTGCGCTTCTGCAGGCACGTACGACGAAACCGGCGGACGATCTGGTGCCGTTCGAGGAGCTGCTGCGTCGTACGGCTTAACGCACTGCTGATGCGCCGAGATCCCGCGTTCCATGGCGGGGCGGCGTCAGAGGTGTCGGAGAATCGTGGTGGGGGATTCGACGCAGTCGGCGACGAAACGCAGGAAACCGCCGGCGGTGCCGCCGTCGCAGACACGGTGGTCGAAGGCGAGCGTCAGCTGGGTGCAGCTGCGCACGACGACCTGTTTGTCCACCGCCCACGGTCGGTCGATGATGCGGCCGACGCCGAGGATCGCCACCTCGGGGTGGTTGATGATGGCGGCCGAACCGTCGACGCCGAAAACGCCGTAGTTGTTAAGGGTGAAGGTGCCGCCGGTCAGGTCTTTGGGTGCCAGTTTTCCTTCTCTGGCCAGGGTCGTACGCTCCGCGAGGCTCATCGACAGCTGCTCAAGTGGCAGTTTTTTTGCCGCGTCTGGCACGACGGGTACGACCAGGCCGCGGTCGGTCTGGGCGGCGAAACCGAGATTGACCGTCGGGCCCATCAGAATCTCGTCGCCCTCGATCCGCGCGTTGAGCTCGGGAAATCGGCGCAGGCCCAGCATCGCGAACTTGGAAAACAGTGCCAGAAGGCTGATTTTCGGGCCTGTCGTGTTGAGATCCTGGCGGAGCCTGAGCAACCCGGTCGCGTCCACGTCGACCCAGACGGTGGCCTCCGGGATTTCCCGCCGCGACTGGGAAAGCTTGTCCGCGATGACCTTGCGGAACCCGGTCATCGGGACGCGTACGAGTCCGGCCGGCTCGGGATGCACGGCCTGGTCCACGTCTCGGCGGGTGATGAGGCCGTTGGCGCCTGATCCGCGCACGGTGGCGAGGTCGACACCGGCCGTACGAGCGAGCCGCCGGACCAACGGAGACACCACTGGAATGGGAGCCGTTTGGGTGGTGTCGCGCGGCGGCGTCGACGGCTGCCCGCGGAGGTGCCGTAACCGATGAGGACGTTGCCGCTTTCGTTGTCGGCCTGGACGATACCTGGCTTCGACGAAGAGATTCTCGTTCTCCTGTACGGTGATCAGCGGCCTTCCGACGGTGAGGACCTCACCCGCGGCGCCATGCAACTCGGTCACCCGGCCGGCGAAAGGCACCGGCACCTCGACGACGGCTTTGGCCGTTTCCACCTCGACGACGGCCTGGTCAATCGTGACCGTGTCGCCCACCCGTACGTGCCAGGTGACGATTTCCGCCTCGGTGAGCCCTTCACCGAGGTCCGGCAGCAGAAAGTCGGGCATTCAGCTGTCCTCCCACTGCAACCGGTCGATGGTGTCCAGGATGCGATCCACGCTGGGAAGGTGATGTTCTTCGAGATTCGGTGCCGGGTAAGGAATGTCGAAACCGGCTACTCGCAGGATCGGAGCGTGCAGATAGTGGAAGCACTGCTCAGTCAACCGTGCCGCGACTTCCGCGCCATAGCCGCAAAATCGGCTGGCTTCGTGGACGACGACGGCCCGGCCGGTACGCCGAACGGACGCCGCGACGGTCTTGTCGTCGAAAGGGGAGAGGCTGCGCAGATCGATGACCTCGACACTGCGGTCAGCCTCCTGCGCTGCCTCCAACGCGGTACCGAGGGTGCCACCGTACGTGATGAGGGTGACATCGGTGCCCGTCCGGCGAATCACCGCACCGTCCACAGTGGAGCCGGTGTGGTCGAGCGTGACGGCTTCCTTCGACCAGTAGCGGCGTTTGGGTTCCAGGAAAATCACCGGGTCTGGACAGTCGATCGCCTGCCGGAGCAGCGCGTACGCGTCGCCAGCAGTGCCCGGGGTTACCACCCGCAGGCCCGCGGTGTGCGTGTAATAGGCCTCGGACGAATCACAGTGATGCTCGACGCCACCAATGCCGCCGCCGTACGGAATGCGAATGACGATCGGCAGCGCGATCTTGCCTTTCGTCCGGTTGTGGAGCTTCGCTAGATGGCTGGTGATCTGTTCGAAAGCGGGGTAGGCGAAGGCGTCGAACTGCATCTCGATCACCGGCCGTAGGCCGTTCATGGCCATCCCGATCGCGGTGCCGACAATGCCGGCCTCGGCCAGCGGAGTGTCGAACACCCGGGCCGGCCCGAAGGTCGCTGCGAGCCCGTCGGTCACCCGGAAAACCCCGCCAAGCTTTGCTACGTCCTCGCCGAAAACAAGGACTCGGTCGTCGTCACGCAACGCGTCGGCCAAAGCGCGGTTGAGTGCGGCCTCCATGGTCACCGCGGAGGCTACTGGTGCCGCCTCGACGACCTGTTCCGCCACGATCGTCATCGCGACTCCTCAGCCAGTTCCTGCTGCTGCGCGCGCAGCTCGGGCGTCTGTTCGGCGTAGACGTACCGAAAAAGGTCAGCCGGGTCGAGTACGGCGTCCACGTTCATCCGCTGCCGCAAGGCGGCCGCCTCGGCCTCGGCCTCCGCATCGAGTGCGGCGATCCTGTCGGCATCCAGGAGGCCGCGATCGGTGAGATAGCGGGTAAGTCTGGTGAGCGGGTCACGTGCGAGCCACTGCCGCACTTCCTCCGCCGGTCGATAGCGGGTCGCGTCGTCGGCGTTGGTGTGGGCCTCTATCCGGTACGTCACCGCCTCGATCAACGTCGGCCCGTCCCCAGCGGCAGCGCGAGCGATCGCGACGGAGACGGCGCGGTAGACGGCGGCCGGATCGTTGCCATCAATGAGCATCGCGGGAACGCCATAACCGATTCCCTTGGCCGCCAACGAAGGTGCCGCGGTCTGTTGGGCGAGCGGAACGCTGATGGCATAGCCGTTGTTCTGTACGAAGAACACTACCGGCGCTTTCCAGACACCAGCGAAGTTCAGCGCCTCGTGAGTATCACCCTCGCTGGTGGCGCCGTCGCCAAGCATGACCAGCGCGACGGTGTCCTCGCCCTTGAGGGTGGCCGCGTGGCCGACACCGACGGCGTGCAGGGTGTTGGTCGCCAGCGGTGTGCATTGCGGGGCGACCAGATGCTCGTACGGGTCGTAGCCGCAGTGCCAGTCCCCGCGCAGCAGCAGCGTCAGGACCTCGACCGGATCGACACCGCGCGCCACCACTGCCATCGAGTCCCGATAAGTGGGGAAAAGCCAGTCCTGGGGCCGCAAAGCCAGCGCGGCGCCGATCTCGCTGGCCTCTTGCCCTCGCGCGGACGGGTAGACCGCCAGCCGGCCCTGCTTCGTCAATGCCGTCGCCTGCGCGTCGAACCGGCGCGCCAGCACGATGGCTCGATGCAGCGCCACCAACACCTCGTCGCTCGGCATGCTCCATAAGGCGTCGGGAACCGGCTGGCCGTCGGCGTCGATCAGGGCCACCGGACTTTCGGTGGGGAGCAGCGATGTGGTCACCAGGCGCTCCGATCTGCGAAAAGACGAGTAGCCGCCAGTCTGGGCGTGTGAGCGCAGAACATCTAGCGTGGGCAAGCAAGCGTAGACAAATACGAACTGAGGCTCGTACGCTCTGGAATTATGGCTACCGAAGCTGACTCTTCGTCCGGTTCGGCTGGACAACCGGTCGCTCTCGACGACGTTGATCTGCGGTTGTTGGCGCAGTTGCAGGTCGAGGGGCGGCTGTCGATGCGGGCGCTGGCCGAGCGCGTACACATCTCCCGTGCCGGTTGTTATGCCCGAGTGGAACGCCTGCAGCGCGAGGGCGTGATCACCGGCTATGCGGCGATCGTCAATCCCCGCAAGCTCGGCCGGACGGTGTCCGCGCACATCCACGTGAAGATTCGCCAGCACTCCTGGAAAAAACGTCCGGCAAGCACTGCGACGGGTGCCGGAGGTCGAACACGGGGCGCTGGTGTCCGGCGACAACGACCTGGTCTTGTTTGTCCGTACTCGTGACGCCGAGAGCCTGCGCGATCTGGTCTTGGAGCGACTGCAAATGATGGAGGATGTGCTTTCTACCCACACGATCCTGGTCTTCGACGAGCTCTGAACTTCGCTTTAAACGACAAATCACCGCCATAAGGGGCGAAGGCTTTTCAATCAGCTAAGCCAATGCTAGCGTGACGGCCCAGTTGGGAGCGCTCCCAGAAAGGGCGGAAACCATGACGCTACGAAATCGCTTTGTCACGCTGGCGGCGCTGGTGTCGATCGGACTCGGCGCTTTATCGACTCCGGCCGTGGCAGCCACGACACTCTGTCATTCGCAGACAGCCTCGGTGGCCGGCGGCACGTACATCGTGCAGAACGACGAGTGGAACTCCTCCGCGAACGAATGCATCAGCACCAGCGGCGGCGCCGACTTCGCGGTGGTGAACTCGTCGATGAACAGCCCGACCGGTCAACCGCCCGCTGGATATCCGTCCATTTACAAGGGATGTCACTGGGGCGCCTGTACGCCGAACAGCGGTTTCCCGATCCAGGTTTCGGCACTGTCCGCTGGAAAAGTCACCACCAGTTGGAGCACTAGCCAGCCCGCCGGCAGCAACGTGTACGACGTTGCTTACGACGTTTGGTATAACCAAAGCGCTTCGACCAGTGGGCAACCAAACGGCACTGAGGTGATGATTTGGTTTGGCGCACAACGGAAACGTTGGCCCGGCCGGTTCGAAGGTCGGGACAGTGACAGTTGGGGGAGTGCAGTACGACGTTTGGTACGCGCGGCAGTCGGGGTGGAATCTCGTTTCGTACGCGCGAACCAACCCGACGACCTCGGTGAACGACATCGACGTTCATGACCTGACTGCCGACTCGGTCGGGCGCGGTTACCTCCAGAACTCGTGGTGGCTGATCGACGTCGAAGCGGGTTTTGAGCTTTGGAAGGGCGGAACAGGCCTCGCCACGCATTCGTTTTCAGTGACGGTGAACTGAGCTACGTCGATTGCCGGATGACCAGCCGCGTGGGCAGGATCAGCGTGGCCGGCCGGCCGTCCGGCCATCAGGCTGAGCAACATCTTGGCCATTTCCGCGCCGAGTGCCTGGACAGGCTGGTGAACAGTTGTCAGCGGCGGATGGGTGGTCAGCGCGGTGGCGCGATCGTCGAATCCGACCACGGCTACGTCCTGCGGGATCCGTCGACCGCGCTCATGGAGGACGCCGAGTGCGGCCGCCGCCATCGAGTCAGCAGCGACGAAAACCGCGTCCAGGTCCGGAAATCGGTCCAGGAGGTCGGCCATCGCACGTACGGCCGAGGCTGCGGTGAAATCGGCGTTCGCCACCCGATGCGCGGGCAGGCCCGCCGAGCCGAGCGCGTCCCGGAATCCGTGGTAGCGGGCCACTCCCACGTCCATGTCCATCGGCCCGGTGACGGTGGCGATGCGTTGGCGGCCGGTGGTGACCAGGTGCTCGACGGCTTGCCGGGCGCCACCGCGATTATCGGCGTCGACGTAGTGCGGCGGCTCTACTCCGAGCGGCTTTCCGCCGTAGACGACCGGGACGTCGGCCTGCTCCGCCAGCTCGTACAGCGGATCCTCACCATGTAAGGAAAGCAGCATTATGCCGTCCACTCGGCGTGAGCTCAGCTGACGGCGCAGTCGGTTCCGCTCCCGAACGCTGGCCCCGAGCACCAGCATCAGTTCCAGGTCGGACTCGGCCAGCACCGTGTCGATGCCGACGATCACCTCGGAGAAGAACGGATGTTCGGTGAACAGCCGCGGATTCGCGTCGGAGATCGCCAAAGCGACAGCATCATTGCGTTGCGTGACAAGGGAACGGGCCGCACGGCTCGGCACGTATTGCAGCTCTTCGATCGCCTTAAGGACTTTTTCGTGTGCGGCTGGGCTGACATGGGCTCCCCCGTTTATCACCCGCGATGCCGTACCGCGGGAGACACCGGCCAGCCGGGCCACCTCGTCGATCGTCGGTTGTCCCGCTCCGGCCACCTCTGCCCACCCTCCCGTGTCGTCACCCAACAAGCCCCCGTCGGCTCTCGACCAATGCCCAAGGCCACACTATAGTCCGTTCATGGGAGCGCTCCCAAAAAGGTCCTTCCGGAGGTGCCGTGATGGAAATCTTTCGAACTGGTCGTCCCGAAATCGGCCGGTGCGGGTTCCGCCTGGCCGCCGCAGCCGCTGTCCTTGTCGCCGCGCTCGGCGCGGCTGGATCGGCGTCCGGAGCGGAGCTGGTCGGCGCCCGGCCGCACAGCCCCATCGAGATGACGAACGGGTTCTACGTGGACCCGGAGTCCCACCCGGCTACCTGGGCTCGGGACCACGCCGACGACTCGCGGGCGCCGGCCATCGCATCGGCGATCGGCAGCAAGCCAATCGCTCGCTGGTTCGGGAACTGGAGCGGTGATATCTCCTCGGCGGTCTCCGGGTTCGTTGGCGCCGCGGCGAACGTGGATCAGCTTCCGGTTTTGGTGGCGTACAACATTCCCGGCCGCGACTGTGGGGGCAATTCCAGTGGCGGAGCCGGCAGCCCGGAGGCGTACCGGGCCTGGATTTCGACTTTTGCCGCCGCTATCGGCGATCTGCCGGCCGTGGTGGTGATCGAGCCCGATGCGCTGCCGCAGCTGGACTGCCTGCCCACGGACGGCGATCGGCAGGTGCGTACGGACATGATCAACTACGCCACCACACAGTTCCGGGACAAGTCGCCGAACACTTGGGCATACCTGGATGCGGGCAATGCCGGCTGGATGTCGGCGGATGTGATGGCCCCCCGGCTGGAGGCCGCCGGCCTCCGCAACGTCCGTGGTTTTTCTGACAATGTCTCAAATTTCTACACAACCGAGCAGTCAATAGGCTTCTCCAACGCGGTGGATGACCAATTGTCCAGCCGGTACGGCTACACCACGCCGTTTGTGATTGATGTCGGTCGCAACGGCAACGGCGCGAACGGACAGTGGTGCAACCCGGCCGGACGCAAGCTCGGCGAAGATAGCCGCACCGGAGGTGGCGCGGAAATGCTCCTGTGGGTGAAGGTGCCCGGCGATTCCGACGGTACGTGCGGCAGTGCGCCTTCGGTGCCGGCGGGCCAGTTCTCGCCGGACCTCGCGACTCATCTCATCAACGGAAACTGAGGCGCTGGCGATGACCGAACGCAGGGGGCTGGGCATTATGGATGGCGCTATTTGCGCCTAGACAACTTTCCGGGCTGCACGCAGTCGCCAGGCGAGGGCGATCAGCGCGATGCCGTAGATGACGGCGTACGCGCCGATGATGAGCGCGATGCCGTAAGCACCGGCGAGCGGTTGGACGAGGATCAAGATCCCGGCGAGCACGGACAGCGCGCCGACCACGATCACCAGCACGCTTGCCGATCCCACGACCCGGCGCATGGACAGCGCGGCGGCAATTTCCAGCACGCCGGTCACTACTGCCCAGATGCCGACCAGCGTGACGAGGACGAGGACTGTCAGGCCCGGCCAGAGCAGCGCCAGGATGCCGGCGACAATGCCCAGCGCCCCGAGCCCCACGTAACCCCAACGGGCCGTGGTCGCGCCGTGCTGGAACGCGTGCACGATCGCGCTGATGCCATCGACCAGCACGTACGCGCCGAAAAGCACCGCCAGCGTGAGAATGGAGATGGTCGGCCAGACCAGCGCGACCACTCCGAAGAGAACGGCGAGCAGGCCGCGAAGCCCCACCATTGGCCAGGCTGGGGACAGCTGTGCGACACCGCTGGTTTCGGCCATCAGGCACCTCCGGTAGGACGGATATGCCGGATTATGCACCATCTTGGAGCGACTAGCTGTCCTCAATGTTGATGCCGAGCGCGCCGGCGAGTGTGTACGTCAGCGCCACCAGGTCGGCGCCGGACACGGTGGCGCCGGCGAGGCTCGACACTCCGCCGAGATGTGCCAGCACACAGCCAGTGAGGCGGGTGCCGGTCATTTTCGCGTGCGAGAACTGCGCGCCGGTCAGGTCGCAGTTGACGAACCGGGCGCCGGTGAGATCGGCGTTCTGGAAATCCGCACGGGTGAGCACGCAGTCCTCGAAGAGGACGTTTTGGAAGGCGGGTGAAACGAAAAGACGACAGGTCGGCGCGGCAGTCAGTGATCGCCACCTCGCGCAAGGCGCCGTCCACCCAGTGCAGCCCGGTCATTCGGTCGGCGGACAAGTGCACGATGCAGAGACGACTTGACCGTACGGAGGTTGGCCAGATCCGAGCTCTCCAGCAGGCAGTCGGTGAAAGACGCCCGCTCCAGCCGGGTGTTGCTGAGGTTGGCCGTGCGGAACCGGCACTGCTCGAATTCGGCGAGCGCGGCCGTACGCCCGGAAAGGTCGGTTTCGACGAATCCGAGCCGGCGGTAGACGGCTTCGTCGGCTAGCTCGTCAGCGGCGGGGTCCAGCGCGGCTGGTGGCTTGGGTTTCGCCGGTCGCCGAGCGGGTTTGGTGGGCACGGCGTCGACGCTAGTGGACGTACATGGTGGCAGATTCGTCACTCTCTCCTTACTTAGCGATCGCTCAGGGTACGGTGCGCTGCATTGCCGTCGGCGCGAGCGGGAGGTTGAGACACCATGCTCAGGACCAGGTTCTGCGAGGTTTTCGGGGTAGAGCATCCGATCGCCCAGGGCGGCATGCAGTGGGTGGGCCGCGCCGAGTTGGTGGCAGCGGTCGCGAACGCGGGCGCGTTGGGGTTCATCACCGCGCTCACGCAGCCCACTCCGGAGGCGCTGGCCAAGGAGATCGTCCGTTGTCGCGAGCTCACGGACAGGCCGTTCGGCGTGAACCTGACGATCCTGCCGTCGATCAACCCGCCGCCGTACGACGAGTATCGGGCCGCGATCGTGGACTCCGGCGTCAAGATCGTCGAGACTGCCGGTTTCAACCCGCAGGCGCACCTGCCTGATTTTCACCGTGCTGGCATCAAAGTTCTGCACAAGTGCACCAGCGTCCGGCACGCGGTGAAGGCCGAGTCGATCGGTGTGGACGGCGTGAGCATCGACGGTTTCGAGTGCGCCGGCCACCCAGGGGAGGACGACATTCCGGGCCTGGTGTTGATTCCGGCGGCCGCTGACAAGATCAGCATCCCGATGATCGCGTCCGGTGGGTTCGGGGACGCGCGAGGCCTGGTCGCGGCGCTCGCGCTGGGCGCGGACGGCATCAACATGGGCACCCGGTTCATGTGTACGGTCGAGTCGCCGATCCACCAGCGGGTCAAGGAACAGATCGTGGCGTCCAGCGAGCGGGACACCGAGTTGATCTTCCGTTCGCTGCGCAACACCGCGCGCGTCTCGAGTAATGCGGTGAGCCGCGATGTGGTCCGGATTCTGGACGAAGGCGGGGAATTCGCGGACGTACGCGACTTGGTCGCCGGCTCGCGGGGTCGTAAGGTTTTCGAGCTGGGTGACCCCGAACACGGCATCTGGAGCGCGGGATTGGTGCAAGGACTCATCAAGGACATCCCCACCGTCGGCGAGCTCGTCCGGCGGATCGTCACCGAGGCGGTCGAGATTATCGACGGCCGGCTGGCCGCCATGACGCTGCCTGCCTGATGGGCAACCGGATCCACCGCTCTTGGTCCTTGAGTACGGGGACTGTGGCCCTTCGACCGCGTGGCGAGTAGCGGCTAAAGTCCGATCGCGGCGGCCAGCTGGGTGGGGCGAAGGACGCGCAACAGCGCCTCTCCAGGAGGTAGTAATCGCCGTAGGGGACGGAAATCTCGACGCCGTCCTCGCTGGGCCGGTTGCGCGTACAGCGGGCGACGATCGCGTCGGCGCGGGTGGATGTGGTGGTCAGGCAGGTGCGGCAAAGCGCGGTAAGGATGTCCAACGCCCGGGTTTGGTAAATCGGACGACGCGAAACACGCGCAAGATCCAACAAACCGCAAGCCATCACAGCTCCGGCCGAAGCGTCCTTGATGTCATGAGGTGCCTGTGGGGCGCGGTAGTCCCAGACCGGCACATGGTCGGGTGTGAGTACGCTCAGCGCGAAGTCGGCGAGTTTCCTGGCGGTGGCCAGGAATTCCGGGTAGCCGGTCCGCCTGTACATGGTGGTGAAGCCGTAGATTCCCCAGGCCTGACCGCGAGACCAACACGAGGTGGGGCTGTAACCCTGCACGGTGTTCGGCCCGATCGGTGCCCCGGTGACCGGGTCAAAATCGAAGACATGCGGAGTCGAGCCGTCCGGTCGGTCGTACGAAGTTGTGCTGGGTCGTACGAGCGTGGGCGATCGCGATGTCGAGATATTTCGGATCGCCGGTTTGCTGGCTGGCGAAGGAAAGCAGGTCGAGGTTCATCAGCGTGTCCATGATTGCCCGGCCAGCGTTGCCGGAAGTGCCCAACGCTCCCCAGGCCCGGATGAAACGGCCGGCCGGGTTGTATCGCTGGATCAGCGAAGAAGCGGCCTGCAACGCGCCGGCGCGCCATTTGTCGTCGCCGGTCAGCCGCCAGCCGGTCACCCATGAGGGAGAGAACAGAAAACCGAGGTCGTGGGTGGAGGTGTCATTCTGTCGGGGTGCCAATTTGGTCGCCGAGGCGATCGCCAGCGACTGGAAGTTCTCCTCGCCGCTGTAGATCCACGCCAACCACAGGGCACCCGCCCAGAAGCCGCCCACCCAGTCACCGTCCTGCGAGAAGGCCCATTTCTCGAACTTCGTACCGGTCGGGAACGCCGTCACGGTCGGCGCCACCGTACGAAGTTTGGACACCGCGTAAGAGGCCGCGTCGGTGAGAACTCGCGGCTCAGCGGCGGCGGCCACTGGGAATGCTGGAAGTGCCAGCGCGCCAGCGGTTCCGGTGGCACCGGCCAGCAAAGCCCGTCGGGAAACGTCCGTCATGTCGGCCGCCATTCGTCGGATGTACGACAAGTGTGTTCGTGGATGTGAACAGGCGCTGTTGGGCTGAACAGATGCTACATACATGAAATGGCGTGGGCAAGGCTTTGATTAAGTCCTAAATCCCGCGGACGGGCGCGGTGGACGCTCGTACGACCAACTCGGCTGGGACGGGGAAAATCCCGCCAGGGGGCGGAAGTTGCCGTCCCAGGGCGAGCCGTCCGGCCGTACGCCCCGCCTCGATGAGCGGCAGCCGGACGGTGGTGAGTGCCGGCACCGCGTCCGCGCTGAAGGGGAGATCGTCGAAGCCGGCCACCGACACGTCCGCGGGCACGGTGCGGCCCTGGGATCGCAGATATAGCGCGCAGACGCCAAGGGCGATGGTGTCATTGCCGGCCACGATCGCGGTCAGGTCTGGCCGCTGGCGGAGCAGTTCAGCGGTCGCGGACTCTCCGGTGCCGCGGCTGAAGTCTCCGGACACCACTGGACAGTCGGTGCCGCCGAGGCCGTGCCGCTTCAGCGCGTCTTGGTGGCCAAGCACCCGCAGTTTCGTTGTTGTCCGGTTCGCCGGCCCGGCCACATAGCCGATCCGCCGATGACCGAGCGCGATCAGGTGGGCGGTCAGTGCCTGCCCGCCGCCGCGATTGTCGAAGTCCACAGTGGACACTCCGGCCAACGGCCCATGGTCCGCGCCGGCCAGCGGTGGCCGACCGCACAGAACCACCGTGGTTCCGGCGCTGACCAGGGCGCTGACCTGGGTCGCGACCGCGCGAAGGTGGTCGGGGGAGTCGACCGTACCGCCGGTGAGGACGACCGCGCGGGCCCGTTGGCGGCGCAACAGCGTCAAGTAACGCAACTCCCGATCCGGTGCGCCCGCGGTGTTGCCGATGATGGCCAGAACGTCGGTGCCGCCGGTCTCATCCTGGATGCCGCTCGCGATCAACCCGAAAAAACGGGTCGGCCACGTCGTTGACGATGATCCCGACCAGGTCCGAAGTGGCGGCCGCGAGTGCGCGAGCATTGCCGTTGACGACGTAACTCAGCTCGGTGACCGCACGCTGAACCCGGGCCGCGGTGTCGAGCGCGACCGGGTAGTTGCCGTTGAGCACCCGCGACACGGTTGCCGGCGACACGCCGGCGCGGCGGGCGACGTCGGCCAGTGTGGCCGGTGGATCGGGGTGCTGGGTCATGCCGCAATCGCTTTCTGCGCGTACCGAACGCTGAGGCTACCAAGCCGGAGGTTGACAAGCCGGACCGTCGGATCCTAGTTTCGAGAGAATGTAGAAAGCGCTTTCTATGGAGGTCGTACGACGTGTCGCGTGGAGTCGATCAGCAGGTCCGGGTCGCGATTGTCGGGACCGGGAACATCGCCGGCAGCGCGCACCTGCCGGCGCTACGCGGACTGGGTCCCGAGGTGGCGGTGGTGGGCGCGGCTGACGTCCACCCCGGCGCGTTGGCTGCCTTCGCTGCACAATGGGACATCCCGGACACCGACCAGGATGTGCCGGCGCTGCTGGCCCGGACCGAACCGGACCTGGTGGTGGTCTGCTCTCCGCCCGGCCTGCACAGCGAGCACGCGAGCGCCGCGTTGCGGGCCGGCGCATGGGTGTGGTGCGAGAAGCCACCGGCACGTTCCTTGGCCGAGTACGACGCGATGATCGCCGCCGAGTCCGAAGGCGGCCCGTACGCGGCGATTGTTTTCCAACAGCGATACGGATCTGGTACGCGACACCTCGCCGGCCTGGTACGTGACGGGTCGCTTGGTGATCCGCTGGTGGCCCTCTGTCAAACCACGTGGTATCGCGACGACGCCTATTTCGCGGTGCCCTGGCGGGGAAAGTTCGAGACCGAAGGTGGTGGGCCGGCGATGGCGTTGGGCATCCACCAAATCGACCTGATGCTGGCAGTGTTGGGCGACTGGGCGGAAATCCGCGCCATGACAGGGACACTCGCTCGCAACATCGAGACCGACGACGTTTCCATGGCGTGCGTACGATTCGAGCGTGGCACGATGGCGACCGTGGTCACCAGTGCGCTCTCGCCACGTGAGGAAAGCTACCTGCGGTTCGATTTCCGGGACGCGACCGTCGAGCTCAGCCATCTCTACGGCTACCAGAACGCGAACTGGCGCTTTACCCCGGCCCATCATTGCTCTGAGGCAACAGAAAAGCTCTGGCCGTCCACTGAGGACGTGCCCAGCTCACATGCCGCCGCTCTGGATGATCTGCTGGCCAGCATGCGAGCCGGCGAGCGTCCAAAGGCCGGCGGCGCGCGAGCGGCCGGGCGGCTCTCGAGCTGATCACCGCCATGTATGCCTCGGCCGACAGCGGCACACCGGTCCGCCGCGGCGACATCCGGTCCTGGCCATCCGTATTACCAGTCGATGCGGGGAAAGGCGGCCCGGTGAGTCAGATTCAGGTCGTTCACACGCACGGCGAGGCGATCGCCGTGTCGACCGAAGGGCTGGAGATCTTCCGGTATGTCTATCGACCCGATCCGTCCGCCTTCGAAGGCCCCAAGCCGTACGCGCATCCCCTGCGGACCCTCGCCGGCGACCTCGTCACCGGCTATCGCCCTCACGACCATCGCTGGCACAAGGGGTTGCAGTTCGCGGTTTCGCATCTGAGCGGCCACAATTTCTGGGGCGGCCACAGCTACCGACACGGCGAAGGGTATTTGCCGCTGCCGGAGGTCGTCGGTTCGATGGAGCACCTTGGCTTCGATCGGGTGCAGGTGAGCGACGAATCTCTGAGAATAGCCGAGAAGCTGCGGTGGCTGACGGCGGCTGGGGAAGAATGGGCGCGGGAAACCCGGGAAATCGCAGTCGCAGATGTGTCGCCGTCATGGGGAACGTGGTCGATTCGCTGGCGTACGGCGATAACCAATACCCGGGATGAGTCCTTGCTTTTCGGCAGCCCGACCACGGCCGGCCGGCCGGCGGCTGGTTACACCGGCCTCGCGTGGCGTGGACCGCGATCGTTCACCGACGGTCAGGTGCTCGGACCCGCGGATCTGGGCGGACCGCAAATGATGGGGCAGCGCGCGGATTGGCTCGCGTATGTGGGTAAACACGACGACGTGGACGCCACGTCCACGCTGCTTTTCGAACACGATCCTTCGAATGCGGCCGAGGCGAAGTGGTTCGTACGCACCGAGCCTTTCCCGATCGCCAATCCTTCGCTGGCTTTCGACCAGGAAATCGAACTGAGGCCTGGAGCCGTACTCGAGCGCGGGTGGCGCGTGGTCGTACGGGCCGGCGGCTGGGATCGGGACGGGATTGAGGACTATCGTAAGGCTTTCCCGTTGTCTACCTGGACCGGCTGATGGCCGTCGACGACGAGGCACCTCTGCCTGGTGCGATCGGGATTTCCCAGCTGAGGGTCTATGACTGGCCAGGTGCCGACGAGCTGTGTGGCGGTTCACCGCACATGCATCTGGCGTGCACCGAGGGTTACGCGGTGACTGGCGGCCGCGGGGCCGTGCAAACCCTCACCACCGAAGGATTTCGTCGCACGCCGCTGGGCGCCGGCGAGGTCGTCTGGTTCACTCCCGGTACGATTCATCGGCTGATCAACGAGGACGACCTGCGGCTCGTCGTCCTGATGCAGAATGCCGGCCTTCCGGAGTCCGGAGACGCGGTTTTCACCTTCCCATCCAACATCCTGGCCGATCCGGCGGCATATGCGGCAGCGTCCACAGTGGACCCGCTGGCCGCGGAGGAATCGGTGCGCCGGCGACGCGATCTGGCGATCGTCGGGTTCCAGGAACTGGTACGCGGGGACGCGGCCGCGCTCGCCGCTTTCCATCGAGCCGCGGGCGGCTTGGTGGCGCCGAAAATCGGAGAGTGGCGCCAGAAGTGGCAGGACGGCCCGGTGGCGGCCGCTGAGCGTACCGGCCGGCAGTTGGACGCTCTCGCCGCTGGAGATATCAGCCACCTCACCGAAGGTGCCGTCTACGTCGGCGAACCTAGCCCTGCTTGGGGAATGTGCGGCCGGTTGCAACGCTATGACACTGCGACACGACCTTCGATCGAGGATATTAGGGCGGGGAGCGAGAAGTGACGATCAGAACCGTACAGATCGCTATGAACGGCGTGACCGGGCGGATGGGTTACCGACAGCATTTGGTGCGCTCGATTCTGGCGATCCGGGACGCCGGCGGCCTGGACCTGCCGGACGGCAGCACGCTGATGCCGGAGCCGATCCTGATCGGCCGCAGCGAGACCAAACTGCGCCGGATGGCCGAGCAGCACAAGATCGAGCACTGGACGACCGATCTGGACGAGGTGTTGTCCAGTGACTCGGTGGAAATCTATTTCGACTCGGCGGTGACTTCGGCACGCGAACCGGCCGTAAGGGCCGCGATCGCCGCCGGAAAGCACATCTACTGCGAGAAACCGACCGCCACCACCCTCGCGAGCGCTCTCGAACTGGCCCGGCTGGCGGACGCGGCCGGGATCAAGTCCGGAGTTGTGCAGGACAAACTTTTCCTTCCGGGATTGCGAAAGCTGAAACGGCTGATTGACGGCGGTTTCTTCGGCCGCATCCTGTCCGTGCGGGGGGAATTCGGCTACTGGGTGTTTGAGGGCGACTGGCAGCCGCCGAACCGGCCGTCGTGGAACTACCGCGCTGAGGACGGCGGCGGGATCGTGCTCGACATGTTTCCGCACTGGGACTACGTTCTGCGCGGTCTCTTCGGGCCGATCCGTACGGTTCAGGCCATCCAGGCCACCGGGATCCCGGCGCGGGTGGACGAGGCCGGCCAGCCGTACGAGGCGACCGCGGACGATGCCGCGTACGGGATTTTCCAGCTGGAAAACGGGATCATCGCGCAGATCAACTCCTCATGGACGGTTTTCGGGTGAATCGGGACGAGCTGGTGGAGTTCCAGGTGGACGGCACCGACGGGAGTGCGGTCGCGGGCCTGCGCCGGTGCCGGGTGCAACACCGCTCGGCCACGCCGATGCCGGTATGGGACCCGGACATGCCCACGCCGTTGGATTTCCGGTCGCAGTGGCAGGAAATTCCGGACAACGCGGTTTTCGACAACGGCTTCAAAATCCAGTGGGAGCAGTTCCTTCGGCACGTCTATGCCGGTGGCGAATGGTCACACGACCTGTTGTCCGGAGCCCGAGGCCTGCAGCTCGCCGAACTTGGCCTGCAAGCGGCGGCTGAAGGGCGCCGGCTCGACGTGCCGGAGCTGCGGTTGTGATTCTCCATATCCCGACCGCCGATGGCTCGATTGTCGAGCACCAGCCGGCAAAGACACCCCACGCGTTCGAGCCGGTGGACACCCCGCTGACCGAGCGGGTGGTCTTCGCGGCGGCGCACGTGGTGGCGGATCCGCTGGCGGACAACAGTCCTGGGCAGCCCGCGGTCCTGGACTGGGACGCGACTCTGGCATTTCGCCGGCATCTTTGGTCGTACGGACTCGGCGTGGCCGAGGCGATGGACACCGCGCAGCGCGGCATGGGCCTGGACTGGCCGGTCGCCGCGGAGCTGATTCGGCGCAGTGGTGCCGAAGCGTCGGCGTGTGGTGGCGCGATCTCGTGCGGAGTGGGTACGGATCAGTTGGCTTCGCCCGTCTCGTCCCTCCACGAGATTGTTCAGGCATATCTGGAGCAACTGGCGGTGGTCGAGGAAGTCGGCGGCCAGCCGATCGTGATGGCAAGTCGGGCGTTGGCCGCCTTCGCGACCAGCCCTGACGAGTACGAGCAGGTGTACGGCACTGTTCTGCGGCAGGCCAGCCGGCCGGCGATCCTGCATTGGTTGGGACCGATGTTCGATCCAGCGTTGAGCGGCTACTGGGGGAGCGACGACCTCGACAAGGCGACTGACACCCTTGTCGACTTGATCGTGGCGCATCAGGACGCGATCGACGGCGTGAAGGTGTCCTTGCTGGACGCCGATCGGGAGGTCGAGCTTCGCCGCCGGCTGCCGGCCGGGGTGCGGTGCTATTCAGGTGACGATTTCCATTACCCGGAACTGATTACTGGCGACAAGCATGGCCACAGCGATGCCCTGCTGGGAATTTTCGATCCGCTGGCCGGTGTAGCGTCAACGGCTGTCCGGCAGCTGGCCGACGATCCGGCCGCCGTCCGCCGGCTGCTCGATCCGACGGTGGAGTTCTCTCGACATTTATTTGGCGCGCCTACCCGGTTCTACAAGACCGGGGTGGTATTCGTGGCCTGGCTGGCCGGTTTCCAGGACACTCCGCGCATGGTCGGCGGCCTGGAGAGCGCTCGCTCGGTGCCGCACCTTGCTCGTGCGTACGTCCTCGCCGACAGGCTCGGACTTTTCCCTGACCCGGATCTCGCCGCGACCCGAGTACGGGATTTCCTCCGGTTGGCGGGAGTCGATCAATGAGCCGGTTGTCGATCAACCAGCAGACAGTGAAGCAACTTTCGTTGCCTGAGCTGATCAGAGCGTGCACCGCTGTCGGTGTTGACGCGGTCGGGCTCTGGCGGGAGCCGGTTGCCGAGTACGGGTTGGTGCGGTCCGCCGAACTGTTCACCAGCGCTGGATTTTCCGTCACCAGCCTTTGCCGGGGTGGCTTCTTCACGGCCGCGGATCCGGCCGACCGGCGCCGGGCGATCCAGGACAATCGCGCAGCCATCGACGAAACGGCCGCGCTGGGAGCACCGGTGCTGGTGCTCGTTGCCGGTGGGTTGCCGGCCGGTTCTCGCGATCTGCGAGGGGCGCGCGCTCAGGTCGTCGACGCGATCGCAGAACTGGCGCCGTACGCGGCTGAGCGCGGTGTGCGGTTGGCGATCGAGCCGCTGCACCCCATGTTCACGTCGGACCGCTGCGTGGTGTCCACTTTGGCGCAGTCGCTGGACATCGCCGAGCAGTTCCCGGTGGCACAGGTCGGCGTCTGCGTGGACACTTACCACCTGTGGTGGGATCCGGACCTGGATGCCGGCATTTCGCGGGCGGGGGAGCGGATCGCCGCGTACCAACTGGCGGACTGGACGACGCCGCTGCCGGCCGGCGTGTTGACCGGTCGTGGGCAGATCGGCGACGGTTGTGTTGACTTTCCGGCGTTCACCGAGGCCGTGCTGGCGACCGGCTACACCGGCCCGATCGAGGTGGAGATTTTCAACGACGAGCTGTGGAAACGGGACGGTGCGGCGGTGGTCGCCGAGATCGCCGCCCGTTATCCGGCCTGTGTCGGGACAGCTTCTTGACCAACGAGAGACCTATTTCGCCGCTGGATTCGGCGATCTCGACCAGCCCCACCAGCGTCGAGGACCTGCTTGATCTGCTCACCAGTCACCTTGCCCGGGCGATCGCACGGCAGGGCGCCGACGGGAGTTTCGATGTCGCCGGGCGTGAACTCGATGTCGGCGACAACACTCTCGGGGTCGTCGTTTCCCTGCTAGCGTACGAATGGCACCTCAACGCGGACCCGGGGCTGGTCGAACCGGTCCGTCGTGGCCTGGATTTTCATTTCCGGCAGCGGATTTTCGTCACCGACAACCCCGGCACACCGTTCTTGCGGGTAAGGGACAGTGGCCTCCCGTACGCACGCTACTGCCTGACACCGGGCCGGATCCCCGGTGGCGACTGGCCGACCACGGTCTGGGCTTTGTTGCACGCGGTGAACATCCTGCGTTTTCGGCGACGGGCTGCTGACTGACCAGCACCGGCTGGCGCTGCTGGACCTGGGCCGTTCGTACTGGCGCTGGTCCACCGAGGTGACCGACTTCGATCCACAGGATGCCAGCAACCAGGCCATTGCTTGTGTGATCGGTGGCATGCAACTGGGTGATTTGCTGGCGGCGGCCGGTGAACGCGAGGTGGGTGAGTCCATGCGCGCGGCGGCGATGCGGCGGCTCTATCTGGAGAAGATCCGGCCGACTCGCGCCACTGACCGCGGGTACGCGTACTTCCAGGAGCACTCGGGCGGGTTCGATCAGAACTACAGCGCGATCGCGCTGACCTTCGTCACCGAAGCTTATCTGGCCACCGGCGAGACAGTTTTCGCGGCGGACGCTGAACAACATGCGCGCTACCTGAACCTGCGGATGTCGGTGTCCGGCTTCGACTACGGCGGTGCCCGGCACAACGAGGAACGCGACAACTCGCCGAACGTGCTGGGTTTGCGGTTTTGGAGCAATGCGCTTGGCGACGATCTCGGTCGCTATCGGACCGACAGCTCCCGGGCATTTCATATGGACAGCGCGGATGGGGTGCCGACCGGCCATTTCGCCTTCACCACCATTTGGTTGATGGAGCACCGGCAGGAGTGGTGGCCGTCCGGCCGAGATGAGAATTCTCGTTACAAGCTGCGAAAAGGCACGACGTCGGTGGTCTTTGATGAGTCGTTGGTGCCGTATTCGATCACGGCCGGGCAGACCGAGATCATCCATCAGATCGGTCCATATTGGACGGACGAGCACGGCCTTCATCGGCTGACGAACCTGGTTTCGGTGGCCAGGTCCGAGGAGTACACCGATGGCCAGTACGCGGTGAAGGTCATCCACTCAGTCGTCCAGGGCCCGCACGGGGTGGTTGGCGTACGGACTGCCTATATGACAGACGGGACAACGCTGACCGTAATGTCCACTGTGGACAATGAGGTCAGCGGCGAGTTTGGCTATCTGGTGGGACTGCCGTACCTGACCGGTACGCCGCCAGCCAGCAAAGTCACCAGCGTCACCTGCGATGGCGTACGAATGAACCTGACCGACGACGGTCGGTCCCTCACGGGTTCGGCAGTGACGGCGGGGGAGCTGACACTATCCGGCGGGGCTGGCATCCGGGTGACGAACGTGACCGTGCCCGCTGGCGGGGATCCGATGAGCTATTTCAACTCGGCGGCGACAGTCGGGATGTTGCTGGAGCCCTACAGCCTCATTGTCTTCGAAAGAGCGGGATCCCTGGGGTGTGCCACATCCCGCCGCCGGCTGGGCGGCTTTACAAGGAACCACACTGTTGCAGGCTCCGGCCGGACCTGACCGTACGGTAATTCTGCATTATGGGACCGGGAAATCGCCCCTGACCTTGGACGTAAGCGTACTTAAGCTGCTGGGTTAGGAACCGGTACGCAGAGTGTGGGAAAGCTGAGCTGCCCGCTGGCGATATCTCCACGCAGGGCCCGCCCGGCGCTCGGATTCGTTGAGATCACTCAAAAGCAGCAGAGCGTCCACTTCGGACCGGCGATCGCCGAGAGTGCGGTACGTCGGAAGGGTCTCTTCGAGCAGGGCGATCGCCGGCCGCACCGCGCCACGCTCGGCGGTGAGCTGGCCGAGCTGGAGCTTGGTGTTGGCGACGCCGAGGTCGTTGCCGAGGCCGCTGAAGATGGCCATCGCCTCGCGTTGGTACGCGGCGGCCATGGCGGGTTCTTCCTGGCGGTGCATGAGAAGCCCGAGTTTGTGCAGGACATGTGCGGACCGGTTGTGGTCGGCCACCGCACCGGCGTCCAGGCGGGCGCGATCCAGCCACTTGCGGGCGGCGGTGGCATTGCCGGCGCTCATGCCCACCAGGCCGATGGCGGCCCGGGCGTACGCGACCCCGTGGGCATTGCCGGTTTTTTTCGTACAGTCCCAGCGCCAACCGGTAAAAGTCGAGTGCTTGGTCGTTTTTTTTCTGGTCGTAGTGGTGGGCAGCGCCGAGGCCGGACAGTGCGGCCGCCGCACCGCGGCGATCACCGAGTTGGGTGAACAGTGCCAGCGAGCGGTGGAATTTGCCGGCCGCGGCTGAATACTGGTCGGCGTAAATGTCGAGTTGTCCAAGCCCACGCAGGATCATCGCCTCACCGCGGGCATCGCCGGCCGACACGGCCGCGCGCAGTGCCGCCCGGTGCGTACGCCGCCAGTCGTCGACATTCGCGCGCAGCTCGAAGAACGACGCCAGCCCGACGGCGAGGTCGACGGCCAGTCCGGCGGCGCCCGCGTCGGCGGTCTGCTCGGTGACGGCGACCAGTCGGGACTGCTCGGACTCCAGCCAGCGAACGGCGTTCCGGCGGGCCCGCGCCACCACCTGGGCGGCCGGCGGGACCGTCGTGCGGCGAGCCGCCGCGGCCGGCTCCACCTGGAAGAAACCCACTGGCAACGACTCGGACGCGTACGCGAGGAGGGTCAACCACCCGCCGGCCATTCGTTCCAGCGCGGGCAGCGGTATGGACGCGGTCCTACGGCCGTCCAGATAGCGCCGGACCAGGCCGGACAGTTGGTACGTCGGGATGCCGAGGGTATCCGTGCCGACCGGTTGCAGCAGTCCGGCGGAGACGACGCCGTCCAGGGTGCCGGTCGCACCGGACAGCGCGGACACCATCCAGTCCGGGACCGGCTCCGGACCGAGGGTAGCGAGGACGGTCAGCGCGTCGGCAGCGCCGGCCGGCAGCCGTCGAAAGTCGGCATCCAGGCTGGGCCCGTAGCTGTTCGGTCGCCGCCCCGATGCCGTCGGCGACGACGCCGTCCAAACCGCGACCCTTCGCCGGCACGGCGATCGACCATAGTGGCCTGTACGGCTGCGCGATCAGGCCGGCGGCCACCGTACGCAGCGCTAATGGCAGCCCGTCGCAGCCGGTCACGATGGCTTGCGCGGCGGCCGGTTCGGCGTCGACGCGGTGCTGGCCAAGCAGTTCCGCGAGCAGCTGGTGGGAGTCGGGATCTTCGAGAGCGGGCACCGAGATGCGCCGAAAGCCCGGCAGAGTGGGGGGTGGTGGTGCCGGCTGCTGACCAGCGCGGCGGAACCGGTGGTGGCTGGCAGGAAAGCGGCGATCTGGTCGGCCGTCGCCGCGTTGTCGACGATGACCAGAACGGCCCGGTCGGCCAGCAGCGAGCGGAACTGGGCGGCCCGGCCGGCGAGGCCGGGCGCGAGCGCTCCGGCCGGCACCCCGAGCGCCCCGAGCGCCTCGGCCAGCAGGTCCGTGGCGCCCCGTTCGTCGGTGCCCCGACAGTCGACGTAGATCTGGCCGTCCGGAAAGCGCCCCCGGAACCGGTGCGCGGCGTGTACGGCCAGCGCCGACTTGCCGACCCCGGCTGGGCCGGTGAGCAGCACGAACGTGGGCCCGGTTGCGATCTCCAGGGCGGTCGCGATCTCCGCGGTCTCGGCTTTGCGGCCAACGAAGTCGGCGGTGTCCGCAGGCGTTTGGAAGACCCGCGGTGGCGGCACGTACGCCTCGCCGCGCGGCTCGGAGTCCAGGTCGGCGTCCGCCAGCACGGTCCGCTGTAGGCCACGCAGCGCCGGTCCGGGATCGATGCCGAGTTCGTCGACGAGCACGGTCCGGGCGTCCACGTACGCCTGCAGGGCCTCGGCCCGGCGGCCAGCGCCGTGCAGTGCCCGTACCAGCTCGAACCAGAGCTGCTCGCGCAGCGGGTGCTCGGAAACCAGAGCCCGCAGGTCCGGGATGGCCTGTGTTGGTCGGCCGAGCGAGATCAGCGTGCCCAGCCGCAGTTCCTCGGCCTCCAGCCGGAGCGCCTTCAGCCGGCTGATGGTTATTTCCCATTCCGGCGCGGGAGACAGGTCGGCCAGCGGATCGCCCCGCCAGAGCCGGTTGGCCTCGTCCAGCAGCGCACTGGCCCGGACCGTGTCGCCGGAGCCGTGTTGGCGGCGCGCCTCACCGACCAGCTGTTCGAACCGGATCAGGTCACTGGCGTCGTCGTCCAGGTCGATCCGGTAGCCGGACGGCCGGGTCTGCAACGGGCCGTCGCCGCTGACGCCCAGTCGCGCGCGGAGCGAGCTGACGTACGTACGCAGGTTCGCGACTGCCGAGCGCGGTGGCGCCGCCGGCCACAACACGTCGACCAGAACATCGGTCGAGACCGTGTGCCTGGGCTGCAGCAGGAGCGTGGCGAGCAGGCGCTTGGCCTTGTCGCCGCCCACCTCGACGACCTGGCCGAAGCGGCGGACCTCGAGTTGTCCCAGGATGTGGTACCGGAACCGGAAGAGGAACTGGTGGTTCGGTTCGGTCACGGCTGTTCACCCCCGTGCGGCGCGAAGTCCCTGCTCGGACCGGCAAAAGGCGGCTTTGGGTGCAAACGGTACCTGGCCGCATCCACCTTGCCCGGATATTGGCCAAACTACGCCAGGTAAACGTGGTAAATAATCATGTCGGGCGAAGTTTGTAGGAAATTTGTATCCGGCCCCGCTTAGCTGAAAGCGCCTCACCACGCTGGACCGGCGAAAATCCGGTGTCTGGCGGAGGAGATAGCTGGCGACTGGCATCCGGCCGTCGCCACCCTACCTGCACGGAGGGAGCTGGATGAGGATGAGGATCACCAGACGGGCGGTGGCCAGGCTGGCCGTGGCGACAGTGGCGACGCTGGTCGTCTCGGCTGGACTGGTCGCGTCGATGGCACCACCCGCATCGGCCTCGGTGTCCCGAGCGACCGTGATCGCCCGGGCCCAGAACTGGGTCAACGACGGCGTCGTATACAACCAGGGCGCCACCCACGACGGTTACCGCACCGACTGCTCGGGCTATGTCTCCTACACCTGGGGGCTGGCCAAACCGGGCATCGACACCACCCGCTTCCCTGGCATCTCCACCAAGATCGCCAAGGCTGACCTCAAACGCGGCGACATCCTGCTGAACAAGGCCGCCGGCAACGCCGGCCACGTGGCGATCTTCGAGAAGTGGGCGAACACCGCCCATAGCTCGTACGTCGGTTACGAACTGTCCGGCAGCGGCATCCACCACCGCACGATCACCTACCCGTACTTCTCTGGCTACGGCACTTTCGTGCCGTATCGCTACAACAGCATCACCGGCACCTGATCGCCGAACAGCTTCCAGGCACCGCCCAGGCCTGGTTGACCCCGCCCACCGGACAACCTCCGGTGGGGGGGTTTTTTTTTTTCTTTCCTGGGATTTCCCAGGCCCGATGTCCATAAGGACTGGCCGGCAGACTTACGTCGACAGGTCCACAGGAAATGCCAGTCAACAGACCAAATTTCCAGGTTCCGTGAGGTCTGGTGGGTCCGTTACAGTCCCCAGCCATGGAGACAACGACCGCAGATGTTCAACTCAAAATCAACCGGCTTGACAACGACGTGCACGCGATCTATGGCCTGCTCGAGAAGATCGAGAAGACTCAGGAAAAACAGGGAGCCACGCTTGAGGCGTTGAGCCAGTCGCAAACGAGAATGCAAGTCACCCAGATGAGGGAGAACAACCGGATCAACGAGCTCACCGGAACGTACGACGATCTCAGTGCGAGTAACAGCGAGCTCGCCGTGATCCAGCGGCGTCAGGCGCATCGGCTCGATGAGTTCGCGCATCGGCTCGACCAGTTGTCGGGTAGTCAAACGCAGCTCCTCAACAGCCAAGCGCAACTTGCCAGCAATCAGATGCAGTTCGTCGCCAGCCAGGCCGAGCACGGGAAGAAACTGGACAAGGTGCTTGTGGCCATGGCCGGGAAGAACGGGACAGCCGAGTAAGCGACGGGTTTCCGGTGGCCCGGCGGGAGAGCCGGGCTGCTGGGGGCGAGGGCGGCACGTAGTGTCGACGGCATGGATGCGGCCTCTTTTCAGCAGGTGCTGTCCACCGTCCGTGAGCTGGTACGGGAGCGGGTGGTCCCGGCTGAGCAGGAAATCGAGGACACCGACCGGATTCCCGACGACTTGCGAGCGCTGGCCGCGCAGATGGGGTTGTTCGGGTTCGCGCTGCCGGAGCGGTACGGCGGCCTCGGGCTGACGATGGCCGAGGACGTACGCCTGGGCTTCGAGCTCGGCTACACGACGCCGGCGTTCCGGTCGATGTTCGGCACGAACAACTCGATCGCCGGCCAGATGATCGTGAAGTTCGGTACGGAAGCGCAGAAACAGGAGTTTCTGCCGTCCCTCGCGGCGGGCGAGACGATCGCGTCTTTCGCGCTCACCGAGCCCGAAGCCGGCTCCGACCCGGCGGGCTTGCGAACCACCGCGAAACGGGACGGCGACACGTACGTGATCAACGGCGGCAAGCGGTTCATCACCAACGCGCCGCTGGCCGACTATTTCGTCGTTTTCGCGCGTACGGACGCGGAAGCGCAAGGCGGTCGCGGCATCTCGGCGTTGATCGTGGACGCGAAGAGCGACGGCGTGACGGTCGGCCCAAAGGACCACAAAATGGGACAGGCCGGCGCCTGGACCTCCGATGTGAGCTTCGATGACGTACGCGTCGACGCCGCCCGGTTGATCGGCGCCGAGCCGAACCGTGGCTACCAGGCGGCGCTGTCGGTGCGGTGCTGGCTCGCGGCCGGCTGCACATCGCGGCGGTCTGTGTCGGGATGGCGCAGCGGATCCTGGACGAGTCGGTACGGCACGCGGCCGTCACCAAACAGGGTGGCCAGGCCATCGGCACGTACCAGCTGGTCCAGGCCCTGTTGGCGGACTCGTACACGGACGTCAGGGCCGGCCGCGCGCTGGTGGTCGAGGCCGCCGACGACTACGACAGCGGTGCCGACACCTCGACCGGCCCAGCGGCCGCGAAGCTGTTCTGCAGTGAGATGGTCGGTCGGGTGGCCGACCACGGCGTCCAGGTGCATGGCGGCATGGGTTACATGCGCGGCACCGCGGTCGAGCGCTTCTACCGGGACGCCCGGCTGTTCCGGATTTACGAGGGCACCAGCGAAATCCAGCGACTGGTGATTGGCCGCGCGTTGGTACGGGCCGCCACGTGAGCGAGCCGCCGGAGGCGTTCGCGGCCATCGAGGCGAACTGGCGGCCGCACCCGGAGACCTCCGAGGACGTGATCACCGTGAAGCCGCCGGAGACTTTCGCGGCGTTGCTGGACCAGCCGGCCCCGGTCCGTACGGCCGGCGACCCGCTGCCGCCGTTGTGGCACTGGTTCTTCTTCGACACGATCCATCCGCAGGCCACACTTGGGCAGGACGGCCATCCGGCGAACGCGTCCTTCACTCCGCCGCTGCCGCACCGGCGGCGGATGTTTGGCGGCGGCCGACTCACTGTCCATCAGCCGCTGCGGTGCGGCGACCAGGTCCAACGCCGATCGAGCCTCGGCTCCGTACGAGTACGCCACGGCAGCACCGGCTGGTTGTTGCTGGTGACCGTCAGGCACGAATTCCTGGTCGGCGGGCAGCTGCGGGTGCTCGAGGAACAGGACCTCGTCTACCGAGATGCCGACGACCTGCGCAGCGGGCCGACAGCCCCGCCGGAGATGACCGAACCCGCCGAACGCGGCCCCTGGCAGCTGCGCGTCCGGCCCGATCCGGTGCTGCTTTTCCGGTTCAGCGCGCGCTCACCCACAACGCCCATCGGATCCACTACGACCAGCCGTACGCGACCCAGGTCGAGGGCCATCCGGGGTTGGTCGTGCACGGCCCGCTGTTGGCGTTGTTGCTGCTGGAGTTGCCGCGGCGAGAGGCTCCGGATCGTACGGTCAGGGATTTCCGCTGGCGGGCCTGTCGGCGCTGTTCGACCACCAGTTGGTCACGGTCAGCGGTGGCTCGGGCGGTGAGCTGACCGCCGGCGCCGCCGGCGCCCCGGACGCGGTGACCGGCCAGGTCACGCTGGATGAGGAGAGCGAGTGACGGACGAAAGCAGGGTCGCGGTGGTGACCGGCGCGGGCTCCGGGATCGGCCGGGCGGCCGCGACCGCGTTGCTGGCGGACGGCTATCGAGTGGTGTTGGCAGGCCGCCGCGAGGAGCTGTTGCGTGCGGTCGCGGCGGGCTCCGAGCGGGCCTTGCCGGTGCGTACGGACGTGACCGACCCGGACTCGGTGCGGGCTCTTTTCCAAGCCACCACTGACACATTCGGTCGGGTCGACCTACTCGTCAACAACGCGGGCGCCGGTTTGGCGGGCACTGTCGGCGACCTCTCGGTGCAGGACTGGAATGCGATCGTCGCGGTCAACCTGACTGGCTCGTTCCTGTGCGCTCGCGAGGCGTTCCGGATCATGCGCGATCAGGACCCCGCAGGGCGGTCGGATCATCAACAACGGATCCATCTCGGCGTATGTGCCGCGGCCGGCCAGCGTGGCGTACACGGCCACCAAACACGCCATCTCCGGGCTGACGAAGTCGATCTCGTTGGACGGCCGGCCGTATCAGATCGCCTGCGGGCAGATCGACATCGGCAACGCGGCCACCGACATGGGCAGCAGGATGGCCGCTGGGGTGCCGCAGGCGAATGGGCAGATCGTCGCTGAACCGGTTTTCGACGTCGAACATGTCGGCAGCGCAGTGCGATATATGGCGGACCTGCCACTGGGAGTGAACGTGCAGTTCATCACCGTGATGGCGACGGCGATGCCGTACATCGGGCGCGGCTGAGACCGAATCGAGACCGCATCTGGTCAGCATGGGGGGATTCCCCCAATGCTACGGCTGGCATTGGCCCGGCAGGCTAGCCGACGCGACCGAGATCAGGAGCTACAAAGCCACCGAACGGGGGGCTGCTGCTCTCACCGGCCGGGTGCGGGACACGCCTCGACGGCGAGGCCCGCACCGCCGGGTCGCCTCCATCCGGGGCGCTCGGGGGGCTCCGGAGTAGGGACATTCCCAGCAGGCAACGAAACGGCCGAGCCGTCTCGTTGCCTGCTGGTGTGAACTACCTACTTACGGTGTAGCACGACGACCGGGATGAGCCGGTCGGTGTTCTTCTGGTATTCGTGGAAATTCGGCATCTTGTCAGCCATCTGCTGGTAGAGACGCGCCCGCTCTTCGCCCTCGGTCAGCGGTTCCGCGGTCACCTCGATGACGTCCGGGCCAAGCTCGATTTTGGTGTCCGGGTTCGCGACCAGGTTGTGGAACCAGGCCGGATTCTCCGGCGTACCGCCCTTGGACGCGATGATGATGACGTTGTCACCGTCGATGTCGTACGCGAGCGGGGCGATCCGTTCCTTGCCGGACTTCGCGCCGACGTGGTGCACCAGCACGAGCGGCGCGCCCTTGAACGGGTCCACACGTGACCTTGCCGTTGTTCGCGCGGAAGTCATCGATGATCATCTTGTTGAACGCGGCCATCTCGGCATCGGTCGGCACCGTGTTGTTGGCACGATGCGCTGCCATTTCCGCCGCGGAGGTTTCGGTGTCGGGCATCTGAGGAATCCTTTCGAGCGGGGAGCAGGCTACTTGCGGCGCAGCACGACGACCGGGATGAGTCGGTCGGTCTTGGTCTGGTATTCGGCGAAGTTCGGCATCTTGTCGGCAGCGATCTTGTAGAGCCGGGCGCGCTCGTCGCCTTCGGTCAGTGCCTCGATGGTCACCTCGATGGTGTCCGGGCCGACCTCGATGGTGGTGTCCGGGTTGGCCAGCAGGTTGTAGTACCAGGCCGGGTTCTCCGGCGTGCCGCCCTTGGACGCGATGATGAACAACTGGTCGCCGTCCTGGTGGTAGACCAGTGGAGTGATCCGCTTGGTACCGGACTTGGCACCCACATGGTGCAACAGGACGATCGGAGTGCCGGAACGGAGGCGTCGTAATCGTCCCGTTGTTGGCACGGAAATCGTCGATCACCTGCTTGTTGATGGCGTTCATCTGGTCAGCGTCGAAATCGGGCACTGCTAGGTCCTCTCGGAGAACGGGTACGGGTCGCGAGCTCTCAACCAATTGACAGTCGACTATCGGTAACACTGACAGGCCGGATTCGCATTCCCACCCGCAGGGTGTCCGCTCACAGCGAACGCCTGACGATATTGGCGAGCGTTCGGGACAGTCGTACGCCTATCCTTGGTCGCGCTATGCCTACGACCCCAGCGACGACCCCGTTCGCCGGCCTCTCGCAACGCCTCCCCGAGTTGATGGCCCGCGATGAACGCCGGCTCCGTCGCCGTCTCGAGGGCGCCCGCAAGCTCCGGGACCCAACCCGCCAGCAGCAGGCCGCGACCCAGCTGACCAGCGAAATCGACAAGGCCGAGGCGAGAGTCGCGCGGCGGCGGGCGGCGGTGCCCAAGCTGGTCTACCCGGACGCGTTGCCGGTCAGCCAGCGTCGCGACGAGATCGCCGCCGCGATCCGGGATCACCAGGTCGTGATCGTGGCCGGCGAGACCGGCTCGGGAAAGACGACCCAGCTGCCGAAGATCTGCTTGGAGCTCGGACGGGGGATCCGCGGCACGATCGGGCACACGCAGCCCCGTCGGATCGCCGCCCGTACGGTCGCCGAACGGGTCGCCGAGGAGCTCGGTACGACGATGGGCGCGACCGTCGGCTACAAGGTCCGGTTCACCGACCAGGTCGGCGAGGACAGTCTGGTCAAGCTGATGACCGACGGCATCCTGCTCGCCGAGATCGGCTCGGACCGGATGCTTCGGCAATATGACACGCTGATCATCGACGAGGCGCACGAACGCAGCCTCAATGTCGACTTCATCCTCGGCTACCTGAAGCAGTTGCTGCCACGGCGGCCGGACCTGAAGGTCATCATCACCTCCGCGACCATCGATCCGGAGCGGTTTTCCCGGCATTTCAACGACGCTCCGATCGTCGAGGTCTCGGGGCGTACGTATCCGGTGGAGGTCCGCTACCGTCCGGTCGTCGACCCGGATGACCCCGATCCGGACGAGGACCGTGACCAGTTGCAGGCGATCAGCGATGCGGTCGCCGAGCTGTCCGCCGAGGGACCAGGCGACATTCTGGTGTTCCTGAGCGGTGAGCGCGAAATCCGGGACGCGGCCGACTATCTCAACCGGCTGAGCCTGCGCAATACCGAGGTGCTGCCGCTGTACGCGCGGCTGTCCGCCGCCGAGCAGCATCGAGTTTTCCACCGCCACACCGGCCGCCGGATCGTGCTGGCCACCAACGTCGCGGAGACTTCGCTGACGGTGCCGGGCATCAAGTACGTGATCGACCCCGGTCAGGCCCGGATTTCCCGCTACAGCACCAGGTTGAAGGTGCAGCGGCTGCCGATCGAACGGGTTTCGCAGGCCTCGGCGAACCAGCGCAAGGGGCGTTGCGGTCGTACGTCCGATGGCATCTGCATCCGGCTCTACACCGAGGACGACTTCGACTCGCGGCCAGAATTCACCGACCCTGAGATCCTGCGTACCAACCTCGCGTCGGTGATCCTGCAGATGACCGCGCTCGACCTCGGCGACATCGCGGCCTTCGGTTTCCTTGATCCGCCGGACAAGCGCAACATCGCCGCCGGTGTGCAGCTCCTTGAGGAACTCGGCGCACTCGACGGCTCCGGACTCACCCAGGTGGGGCGGAAGCTTTCGCAGCTGCCGGTGGATCCGCGGCTCGGCCGGATGATCCTGGAAGCCGACAAAAACGGCTGCGTAAGAGAAGTCACGATCATCGTGTCGGCACTGTCCATTCAGGACCCACGCGAACGTCCAATCGACAAGCAGGAAGCCGCAACCGAGAAACATCGCCGCTTCGCCGAGCCGCACTCGGACTTCCTGGCCTATCTGAACCTCTGGGCGTATCTGACCGAGCAGCAGAAGGAACTGTCCGGCAACCAGTTCCGCAAACTCTGTCGTACGGACTTCCTGAACTATTTGCGCGTACGCGAGTGGCAGGATCTTTACGGCCAGCTCCGACAGATTTCGCGGGGCGTCGGCATCTCGCCGAACGTGGCGAACGCCGATCCGGACAAGGTGCATATCAGCCTGCTGTCCGGGTTGCTGTCGCAGATTGGCCTGAAGGATCCGGAAAAGAACGACTACGCGCGGCCCGCGTAACGCGCATTTCTCGATCTTCCCCGGCTCTGGACTTTTCAAGAAGCAGCCCCGCTGGGTGATGGCCGCGGAGCTGGTCGAAACCAGCCGACTGTGGGCGCGTACGGTCGCTGCCGTCAACCCGGACTGGGTGGAACCGCTCGCCGAACACCTGATTTCCCGTACGTACAGCGAACCGCACTGGGACGCCGAGGCCGGCGCGGTGATGGCGTACGAAAAAGTCACCCTCTACGGGCTGCCGGTGGTGCGCGCGGCGGCGGGTCAACTACGGCCGGATCGAACCGGAGCTGAGCCGCGAACTGTTCATCCGGTACGCGCTGGTGGACGGCGAATGGGAGACGCATCACAAGTTCTTCCACGAGAACCGCAAGCTGCTGGCCGAGGTCGAGGATCTGGAAAACCGGGCCCGGCGCCGGGACATCCTGGTCGACGACGAGGCGCTTTTCGACTTCTACGACCGCAGGATCGGGCCGGAGGTGGTGTCCGGCCGGCACTTTGACAGCTGGTGGAAGAAAGTCCGGCGGGACGAGCCGGATCTGCTGAACTTCGAGAAGTCTATGCTGATCAACGACCCGGCGAAGCTGGTCAGTGCGCAGGACTATCCGGACACCTGGCGGCACGGCGAGCTGGCTTTGCATTTGTCGTACCAGTTCGAGCCGGGCGCGGACGCGGACGGCGTGACCGTACACATTCCGCTCGCGGTGCTGAACCAGGTTGGCGCGCAAGGATTCGACTGGCAGGTGCCGGGGCTCCGCAAGGATGTGGTGGCAGCGCTGATCCGGTCGCTGCCCAAGGTCTGGCGCCGCAATTTCGTCCCTGCGCCGGATGTCGCGGCCGCCGTGGTGGCGGCGATCGATCCGTCCGACGGCGAGTTGGTGGCCGCGGTGGAAGACGAGCTGGCCCGGCTGACCGGGATCCGGGTGCCGGTCGACGCGTGGGACCTGAGCAAGGTGCCTGATCACCTGCGGGTCACTTTTCGGGTGGTGGACCGCAAACGTACGGTCGCAGAGGGCAAAGACCTGAACGTTCTGAAGGAACGCCTGCGTAAACGCATGCGCGAGGAGATGTCGGGGGGCACCGACAGTCCTGAGCGCGCCGGTCTGCGGACTTTCGAAGCTGTGCCGAAGGTCTACGAGCGGCGGCGCGGCGGACATGTGGTCAAGGCATTCCCGGCGCTGACCGACGAGCGGGACAGCGTGGCCGTTCGGCTCTATGACACCGAAGCCGAGCAGCAGCGGGCGATGGCGGAGGGGACCCCCGGCGGCTGGTGCTGCTGAATTCGCCGTCTCCCGTCGCGTACGTGAATGGTCGGCTCACCAACCGCAGCAAGCTCACTCTCAGCAAGAACCCGCACTGCGATGTCGCCGACATGTTGCAGGACTGCGTTTCCTGCGCGGCGGACAAACTCATCGCCGACGCCGGCGGACCGGTCTGGGAAGGCGAGGGTTTCCAAGCCCTGCTCACATCCGTGCGGGCAGCTCTGCCGGAGACGACGTTGGCGGTCGTACGAGCGGTGGAAGCCGTGTTGGCCGCGACCCAGCAGGTGGAAGGTGAGATCGCCGACCTGCGTGCGACGGCCGTACAACCGGCTGTCGCCGATATTCGCCGGCAGCTGGACGCACTGGTTTTCCGCGGTTTCGTGACCGCGAGTGGCTGGCATCGGCTGGCGGATCTCCCGCGCTATTTGACCGGCATTTCCCAGCGGATCGAAAGGCTTCGCCGGGACGTGCCGCGGGACACCATCAACACCGGCACGATCGCGTACGTCCAGGAGGAATACCAGCGGCGGCTGGACCGGTTGCCGGCCGGCGCACCGGTGCCCGCCGCCCTCGCCGAGGTCCGCTGGATGATCGAAGAACTGCGGGTCAGCCTCTTCGCGCAGTCGCTGCGCACCGCGTACCCAGTCTCCGAGAAGCGCATCCTGCGGGCCATCGACAGCGTCTGAGAAAGTCGCTGAAACCGTTTGTGACCTGGCCTGGGTCTTTCCTCGTGATAGTGACCGATGACGAGGAGCCTGGATGGGACACGCGACAGCGGTTGACAGTGACTGGAGAGCGGGTGAGATGACCGGTACGGGGGACATACGTCGTCGACTCGACGAGCTCTGTATCGCGGCACGTACCAACGCCTGGTGGTGCCCGCTTACGCGCTGACCGGCGACCTTCCGGAGGCACAAGACGCCATACAGGAGGCGTTCGTACGGGCGGTGGCGCGGCCCGCCAAGGTGCTGGACGCGGACAACCCCGAGGCCTGGCTGCGGACCGTAGCGCTAAACGTGGCGCGGAGCCGGTTCCGGCGGCGGGTCCGGATGGACACGTTGTTGCGGCGAGTGCCGGCGTCGCCGCGGGCGCTACCCGGGATCAGCTCTTCCCGGCTGGAGGTGATCGCCGCGATGCGCAAGCTGCCGGCCGTGCAGGCCGCCGTGAATGTTCGCGGAGTCGCTGCCTCGGGACGCCCCTGCCATTAGGATTTCGCCACGATTGGTCTGTGTGACATCGGCCTTGGTGGCGCGTCTGGGTTGGCGGGGGCGTAAGGGCGGCGAGAGGAATGCCTTGGTTGCGGACAAATCCACCGTCGGGTGGTCCGATGCCGATCAGGGATCGCAGCCCTGGTCCCGAGAACTGCCCAAAGCGGTCGTCGCGCTGTTCGCGGCTTTCACCGCGTTCGGGATCACCGTGCCGGTGCTGCCGGTGCTGATCACCGGACGGCTGCACGGGTCCTCCTTCGAGGTGGGTCTGACCTTCGCTCTCAACGCGATCACCGCGTTGGTGGTCCGGCCGTACGCGGGCCAGTTCGCCCAGCGGGTCGGCACTCGCCCGGCGATGCTGCTGGGCTGCGGGCTGGCCGCCGCCAGCACCGTGTTTTACGTGCTTCCGCTGGGCATTCCCGGCATTCTGGTCGGCCGGATCATGATGGGCGCGGGCAGCGCGCTGCTGTTCGTGGGTGGCGCGGTGTGGATTGTCGCGATGGCGCCGACCGATCGGCGGGGGCAGTGGGTCGGGCTCTACGGCCTGGGGCCGTGGAGCGGCTTGATCGCCGGTCCGATCGTCGGTGATTTGTTGTTCAGGGTCGGTTCGTACCCGCTGGCCTGGACGGTGGCGGCCGGTCTGCCGTTGCTGGCGGTGATGGTCGTGCTGTGGTTGAAAAAGGTCGCCGGTCAGGGCGCCAGCACCTCGCGGAGCCTGCTGCCGCGCAGTGTCGTGTTGCCCGGGCTCGCGCTGGCGGCCGGGGCGTTCGGCTATGGCACGGTGACCAGTTTTGGCGTGTTGGCGTTCAAATCGCATGGGTTCGGTAGTGGTTCGCTGGCGCTTGGCCTGTTCAGCGTTGGCTATCTGGTCACTCGGCTGCTGACCAGCCGGGTTCCGGACAAGGTCGCACCCGTACGGCTCATCGCGGGATCGTCGATCGCGGAGGCGGTCGGGCTGGCGCTGATGGGATTCGCGCCGGCCTTCTGGATGGGCGCTGTTGGCGCGGTGCTGGCCGGCGCCGGTTTCACGCTTTTCCAGCCGGTGCTGGCACTCATCACGATCAAGACCGCGCCGGAGGCTGAGCGGGGTGCGGCATTGGGGGCCCTGTCGTCTTTCCTGGACATCGGCGTCACCTGTGCCGGTCTCGGTGGCGGTGTGATCGCGACCGCGTCGTCGACGCCGGCCGCGACCTTCCCGGCTGCCGCGGTTGTCGTGTTGGCCGCGATCATCGTCGTGGTTTTCGCGGCCCGCCGGCGCTCGGCTTAGGACAGTCCGAGCGCCTGCATTCCTGGTTCGCAGGCGGCGACGAGCTCGGCTCGGCGCGTACGGCCGCGGGCAGCTTGCCGGCGGTGCCGCTACGGGTCGGGTCCAGCAAGACGGCCGCCTTTTCGAGCCATTCGGGATGTGCTGGTACGTCCACGAAATCGGCCAGTCGGGTCAGCTCGGCGGCTGGGTCGGCAAGCAGCGTCTCGTACCGCAGGTCGGTCCGTTGAGCGGCCGGGATCGCTGCCAGGTCAGCTAATCCGCGAATGATGATGTCCGACCAGAGCGCGCCAAACCGGTCCACCGGCAGCGAGCGGTCGAAAATCAGCGACCGGTCATAGGTGTCGCTGAGCAGCGGTGCCAGATCTGGCGGCAGTTGCGCCGCGTGTGCGGGCGTCAGGTCCTCGATCGTTCGTACGCCGACGCGCTCGCACATTTCCAACAGCAGCACGATCATCCGAAAGCCCGGATGGTCCTTCATCGACAGCGCGCAGTCCGGGCCGTTCCGAAACAAATGCACGAACCTGGCGTCTGGGAAGGTGTCGCGCAGCGCGGGCACCAGCCGCAGGGAGTAGCCCGACCGCTCGACCACCGCGGAGCGGTCGAAACGCTCGCAGAACCAGCCGAAAAGGGCCAGCCAGTGGGCTGTGGTGCTGCGTTCGGGCCAGGTCGGCACCTCGGCGGCGAGTTCGTCGTACAGGCCGTCCGGGTCGTCTGACAGGGCCGGCAGCGGCACCAGGCTGATCGCCGGAATGCCGCTCTGCGCGGTGAACCGGCCGGGCCGGCGCGGATAGAGAATCTCCGGTGCCTGCGCGCCGCTGCGGATCGCCGCGTCCAGGCCCGGCCGCGGTTTGGCCAGCAGTCGCCAAAAACGCTGGCCGTCCAGCGGGCCTGGCCGGAATCCGCGCGGTCCGATCGAAAACCACAACTCGCTGAGGCTGAGGACATCGGGATGTGCCTGGAGAACGCTGGTCAGCGCGGTCGATCCGGCCCGGCCGGTGCCGACCACGAACGTTACCTGTCGCATTGTCTGTTTCCCCGTTGTCGAGAGCGGAAGACCTTCCGAACAGGAGAACGTGGCACGATACGTCAGGTCACGTTATTTCTGTCCGATTTTTCGGCGAGTAGGTGCGGGAAGGGTTCAGTGTAGGTAAAAAGCTGCGCTGGATAGCGTAAATCACCGAGTCCGCGCCGGACGGCGGAGCCGGACCGGTTGGCGAAAGTCGCCGACGAGTTCGCGGTGCCACCAGAGCCCGGTGTCGCGACGTTCGGCAGGGGTGGTGAATCGATAACGGAACATCCGGGCCCGAACGAAGACCGGCGGGTCGTCCGGGAACGGGTTGCGTCGCAGCAGCCGATCGAGCGTTGGATCGTTCTTCAGCAGTTTGTCCACAAAGTTCGGCAACCAGGATGTGCCGTAGCGGGGTGAAAGCGCGACAAACCACATCAGCCAGTCCAACCGGAGGTGATAGGGCGCGTATTGCCGCGGCCGGCGACCGGGATCGCCGGGCTTGCCGCGGAACTCGTACGGGTGCCACACCGTTTCCGGTGTCAGGCGATGGTCACGAGTGCCTTCCCACACGATTTCGTGCCGGAGCCGGGTCACGCTGCCGAAGGCACCGTACGTGTTGACCAGGTGCAGCCGGTTGAAGCTGCGGTTCATCACCTGGCGTGGGCCGATCATGTTCCGTACGGGGAAGTAGCTCAGCGCCGCCATGGCAACGAAAAGCAGTGCGACGGCGATGTCGTACCACAGCGGCGGAAGGGCGCTGGGCAAGGGAATCGGCAGGGCGTGACGCAGCAGCCCGTCATCCATCGCACCAAACGCGAGCACGATGGTGAGTGCGTTGAGCCAGGCGAAGTTTCCGCTCACCATCAACCATAGCTGCGTCCCCGCGATGATCGCCGCGGCCACGTTTTTCGCCGGCTGTGGAGCGAAAAGCAGGAACGGAACGAGAAGTTGGGTGACGTGGTTGGCGGCGGCTTCGACCCGGTGCATCGGCCGCGGTAGGTGGTGGAAATACCAGCTGAGCGGACCGGGCATGGGCTGGGTTTCGTGGTGGTAGTAAAGACAGGTGAGGTTCTTCCAGCATCGGTCGCCACGCATCTTGATCAGCCCGGCGCCGAACTCGAGCCGGAAAAGCAGCCACCAGAGCAGCCACAGGACCGGCGCGGCCGGCGTGAGCGATGAGGGTGCGAGGAAAACAGCGAGAAAGCCGACCTCACACAGCAGCGACTCCCATCCGAAGCCATACCAGATCTGCCCGACATTCACGATGGACACGTAAATGAGCCACAACACCAGCCAAGCCGCCATCGTGGCCGGCAAAGGCAACACGTCGCCGGCGCCAACAACCAAGGCGACCGAGATCGTCAAGCCGCTCCAGCAGACGCCCGCGAAGAACCGGTCGCAATAGTGGAAATGGAAGATGCTGGGCGCCTGGCGGAAGGTACGGCTGGCCAGAAAGCGCGGGATCGGAGTGAGGCCACGTTCGCCGAGCAGACCTCTGAACTGCCGGAGGGCGCTGGCGAAAGCGAGCGTGTAGATCACCGCTACCAGATGGGAGACCACCAGCCGCGCGAGAGCGTAGTCCGGCGCGAAAAACCAGTCCGGGAACACCGATCAGCCGCCGATTGCCTCGGTCATCCTGGCCCGCGTCATCCCAGCCCCGCTGACGCCAAAAACGCGCCGGAGCGCGGTCCGCGCCGCGTGCCAACCGCACATTCCATGGACGCCTGGGCCGGGTGGGGTAGCCGCCGAACAAAGGAAAATCCGCGGATCGGGGGTAGCGTAGGGAACCGGCACCGGAATCGGCCGGAAAAGCAGCTGGGTGCCCCGAAAAGCGCCACATGCGATGTCACCGCCGAGGTAATTCCGGTTCGCCGCCTCCAGCGCGGCCGGGCCGCGGACCGATCGGGCGAGGACAAGGTCGCGAAATCCCGGCGCGAACCGCTCGATCTGCTTTTCCATCAGGGTCGTCAGGTCGCCGGGCCAGCCGGCCGGAACATGCCCGTACGCCCAGAAAACACTCTTGCCCTCCGGCGCCCGGGACGGGTCGACCACGGTCGGCTGGGAAGTGATCAGGAAAGGTGGGTTCGGCGGCCTGCCGTGCTGGACGGCTTTGAGCGCGTTGCCGATCTCCGGCACCGACGGTCCAATGTGGACGGTGCCGGCCCGGCGGCAGTCCGGATCCAGCCACGGGACGGGTTCGGACAGGGCGTAGTCGATTTTGAAGGCGGCCGGCCCGTACGAGTAGTAGCGCCCCAGCCGGGCGGCGTATTTGCGGCCCAGCCGGTGACCACCGATGGTGACCAGGTCACGCGGTGACACATCCAGGACGTAGGCGCGAGCCGGCGGCAGCTCGTCGATCGACCGCACCAGCGTACCGGTATGGATTTTCCCGCCCAGCAAACGAAAGTAGCCAGCCAGTGCGTCGGTGATCGACTGGGATCCGCCGGCCGGGACCGGCCAGCCGTTGGCGTGCGCGGCCGCCGCGAAGACCATCGCGACCCCGCCGGTGGCCGGCGTGCTGAGCGGTGCGATCACGTGCGCGGCCAACCCACTCAGCATCGCCCTGGTGCCGCTTTCCTTGAAGAAAGCAGCCAAAGCGGAGATCGGCAACCCGCCAGGAACCCCGAAAGCCGCGAGCAGCGCGGGATGGGGCGGAAAACCATCCAGCGGGGCGCGCAGGAAGGCCGCGGCGAGGGCGTCCCAGCGATCCGCGAAGGGCTGCAGCAGTCGTCGATATCGATGACCGTCCCGGCCCAGCGAGGCGACGGTGGCCTGGAAACCGCGGTCCAGGACGACCGCCGGCCGACCCGGCACCGGATGGGCGAGCGCGAGGTCGGGCTGGAGCCAGCGCAGTCCGTGCTCCGCGAGCGGGAGGGCCCTGAACGCCGGTGATCCGATGCCGAGCGGGTGCACCGCTGAACAGGGATCGTGCGCGAAGCCGGGAAGTGTCAGCTCGTCCGTACGGGCGCCGCCGCCGATCCCTTCACTGGCCTCGAAAAGCTCCACCGCGAGGCCAGCCTGGGCGAGCGTTATCGCAGCGGTCAGCCCGTTCGGCCCGGAGCCGACCACGACGGCGTCTGTTGCTGGCACTGTGTCCCCTCGGTGTCTTCACGCACATTCTCCCGGGGTTCGGGGTAGGCCGCACACCGAGCTGGTTAGCCGGTCGCGATATCGAACTCGGCTGGACGGCGGTTGGCTTCGATGGTCTTGATGTGCCGGCGCCCCCAGGCCCCGAGGGGCCGCAGTGCCTCGTTAAGGGAGTCGCCGAACTCGGTCAGCGAGTACTCGACGTGTGGCGGCACCTC
This sequence comes from Fodinicola feengrottensis, assembly GCF_010993775.1. Classification (GTDB taxonomy): domain Bacteria; phylum Actinomycetota; class Actinomycetes; order Mycobacteriales; family HKI-0501; genus Fodinicola; species Fodinicola feengrottensis. The sequence goes on from NZ_WOTO01000002.1 coordinate 231,789, forward strand.
GTGGAACACCTCGCGGTGCACGACCTCATCGGCCGCCAGCTCACGCAGCTGCTGGATCAGCACCTTCTCGCTGACGCCCGGCAGCTCCCGCCGCAGGTCAGCGAACCGGCGGGTGGTTCCGTGGTCCAACGCCCAGAGAATGAGCACTTTCCACTTGCCGCCGACCACGTCGATGGCGGCGTCGATCCCGCAGACGTACGGCAGCTTGCTCTTCACCACAACGACCCCACTTACTTCTTGGTAAGTACCCCACAAAATTGTCAGTACTTGATCAGAGTAAAGCCTGCGCGGACGATGGGAAAGACCGACCGGGATTTCTCGAACAATGAGGTTTGTGTGCGAAAAGAAAATGTGACTGTGCTCGGCCTTGGGCAGATGGGGGTCGCGCTGGCGCGTGCGTTCGCGCGAGCCGGCCATCGTACGACAGGGTGGAACCGGACCGCGGGTAAGGCCGGCGACCTGGCCGGCGTGGTGGAGGCCGCGAGTGTTGCCGACGCGGTGACCGCGAGCGACCTGGTTGTGGTCTGTGTGCTGGATTATTCGGCGGTGCAGGAGATCTTTGGCGCGGTCGACATTTCCGGCCGTACGATCGTGAACCTCACCAACGGCACGCCCCGGCAGGCGAGAGAGCTTGATGCCGCGGTGACCGCACGCGGCGCAAGATATGTCGACGGCGGCATTATGGCTATCCCGCCGATGATTGCCGGCCCTGAGGCGATGGTGCTGTACAGCGGATCGACGCAGGCGTACGAATCGTATGAGCACGTTTTGGGGTTGCTGGGCACGGGGACCTTCGTCGGCACCGACCCGGGACTAGCGGCGTTGTACGATCTTTCCTTGCTGAGCGCGATGTACGGCTTGCACGGCGGTGCCTTGAACGCCTTTGCTCTGGCGGGTAGCGAGAAAGTGCCGGCAACGGATTTCCTGGCCCTGTTGGTTCCCTGGCTGCGGGCCATGTTGGGCGCGTTGCCACGGTTCGCCGAGCGGATCGACTCGGGCGACTTCGGTACCGGCGTGTCGTCCAAGCTCAGCATGCAGGTGCAGGCCTTTCCCAACTTCTTCGACGCCAGCAGGGAACAAGGCGTCCGAGACGATCTGCTGCGGCCGATATACGAGCTGATGAAACAGCGGGTAGCCGACGGTCATGGCGACCAGGACGGGGCCAGCATTGTCGAGCTCCTGCGCACACCGTCCACAGTAGACAGGGGCTAGTTTTCCATGGGCAAGTACGAAGGTAAGAAGGCTGTCGTGATCGGCGGCACGCACGGCATCGGGGCGGCGATCGTGGACGGCCTGCTGTCCGGCGGCGCCGAGGTGCTGTTAACCGGCCGGAACGAGAAGAATCTGGCCGCGGTCGCCGAACGGCTGGGGCCGAGCGTCCACGTCGTACGGGTGGATGCGGCGAATCTCGCTGACCTCGACGAGTTGCGGGGCGAGGTGATGCACCGACTTGGCGGGGTCGACGCATTGTTTGTGAACCACGGGTATGCGCGGCTGGCACCGTACGAGCAGGTCACCGAAGAGATGTATGACCGACATTTCAACGTCAACGCCAAAGGTGCCTTCTTCGCCGTCCAGCGGCTGGCGCCGGCGGTACGGTCCGGCGGCTCGATCGTGTTCACCAGCTCGATCGCCGACGCCGGCGGTTCGCCGGGCATGATGGCGTACGCGGGCTCGAAGGCGGCGCTGTGGTCATTCGCGCAGGGTTTCGCGTCCGAACTGCTGCCTCAGGGAGTCCGGGTGAACGCGGTCAGTCCGGGATTTGTCGACACCCCGACGATGGGGGTGGACGCCTCCGACCAGCTCCGCGCCGAGTTTTCGGTGATAGGCGACCAGGTCACGCCGATGAAGCGGCACGGGCGACCGGACGAGGTCGCGGCGGCAGCGCTGTTCCTGGCCTTCGACGCGACCTTCACCACCGGCGCGAAACTCCCGGTCGACGGTGGTCTCGGCCAGCGTGTCAAGGCCCCGGACTAGTGTCCTGCGCCCGAAGTTCATTACTTTCTCCGGCGCCCAGACGGCGTCTGAGAGCACCGGAGAACCGCCCACATACCACCAGTATGAGGACGATCCTCCGGCGCACTCAGGCCACCATCTGGATCACCGAATAAAGCAACGAACTTCGAACCCAGGACACTAGGTTAAAATAGCTGGGTGTATCTGGAGATTCTCATCCTGGCTGAGCTGGCTCAGCGGCCGGCTCACGGCTACGAGCTGAAGGAGCGGATTCACCGCGATCTGGCCGGCTCGGTGGAGATCAACAGCAACACCCTCCATCCGGCGCTGCGTCGGTTCAGCACTGACGGGTTGGTGCGGTCCGAGGAACACCACGAGCCGGGCCGGCCAACCCGCCAGGTCTACCGGCTGACCGAGGCCGGCCGCCGTCGGCTGGACACCCTGTTGACCGACTTCGAGCCGGCCGCGGCACGTCGTGCGGATGAATTTTGGACCAGGGTAGCGTTTTTTTCATCTCGTCAACGCGGACGTACGCCGACGGGTTCTGCTAGCGCGCCTGGATGCCCTTGACGGCCTCGACAAAAAGCTGGCGGAACTGCGCGGCCGTACGCTCGGCGATGTCGAAGAGATGGCCAGCTGGCCGACACAGGCGGTGGATTTTCGCCGGCACATGACCGAAGTGGAGCGGGAATGGGTGCGTGCCCAGCTGGCCGAGTTCGGCACCCGGTAGTTTCGGGACGATCATGCTCTGAGTGAAAGCGCTGTGCAGGGTCTGGTGGCGGTCGCTACGGTGGTGCGGTGGAAACAGTTGAGGTTCTTCCGACTCTCTTGATGATGTTGCGTTTTCCGGTAGGTCAGGCGTATCTCTGGCACGACAGTGATTCGCTGACTTTGATCGACGCGGGCTTCGCCGGCTCCGGGCCGGCCATCGCGGACGCGATCCGCGGGCTGGGCAGGCGCCAGGAGGAACTACGCGCGATCGTCCTGACCCACCACCACCCGGACCATGCCGGTGGCGCGGCCGAGGTCGCCGCCTGGAACGGCGCGGCCGTGCTGGCGCACCGTCTGGAGGCTCCGGTCGTACGCGGCGAACAGCCAGCCATCCCACCCGTTCTCACCGACGAGGACCGTGCCCTCTATGAGCGTATTGTCGGCACTGGCAACCAAGATCCGAGCCCACCGTCGGGTGTGGACCGGGAGGTGGAGGACGGCGACGTGCTCGACTTCGGCGGCGGCGCCGAGGTGCTTTGGGGTCCCGGCCATACCGCCGGCAGCATCGGGATTTTCCTTCCCCATCACGGTGTGCTGTTCACCGGCGATACCGTGGCGAACCAGCCGGCCCTGCGGCTCGGCGTCTTCAACACGGACCGCGCCGCGACCATCGAGAGCTTCAAGCGTTTTGCCGCATTGGAAACGGAAATCGCGTGCTTCGGTCACGGTGACCCCGTTATCGGTGACTCGGCGTCCCAATTGCGTACGGTGGCCGCGGATATTAAACCGTAGGCCGTTTCCAGACCTATTGCGCTGGCATCCTCGAATCTGTTCAAGCGGGGCCATCGGATTCGAACCTTCGACGGGTGAGTTGCAGCACCGAAATAGTGAGCGGTGAAGGAAGGGCTAGTAGTCGATCAGCGTACGACCGAGTTGGTACGCCTCGAAAAGGTCATCTCCGTGGTAGCGCGCAGCAGCGAGCCCGTCCAAATGTTTGTCAGCGTTGACGGCGACCGTCGCGGTGAGGTGACGAAGAGAGGGGCGCGTCCGACATGGAGTCGCCATAGGCGACACACGGGTCGGACTGTGCGGCCACAATACGGACTTTGTCCGCAGGCGTAAGAATGAGCGATGGATCGATCGGCGCGGCGAAAGGCGGCGCTGGGAACTGGGACGCCACCACCTCGTCGAAGCCGCGGTTGAGGAGGTGCCGCGCGAAAAAGTCTGGCGACATGGTGATGACCATCGAACGTTCGCCGCGGGAGCGGATATCGGCGCATACGTCGTCGATGCGTGACAGCCATGGGCTTGTCGCGTACGCGTCTGCCACTACCGCCGGCGTCAACTGCCGCCAAAGCCGATGCAATGCCTGGGCGAAGCCGCGAGTGTCGAGATCGCCGGCGGTGAACCGGGCCTCCAGCGCGACCAGCTCCGGAACGGTGTCCAAGGCCCGCGCGATTTCCAGGCTCGCGGTCGTACCGGCCAGCAGGGTGCCGTCCATGTCGAAAACGTGCAGGGTGCTCACCTCTGGAGTCTCTCAACTATGGTTCGGCGCATGGCAGAGAGGCAAGCCACGCGCGAACGCTGGACGCGGCCGTCGCGGTGGTGGTCGGGCTGATCGTCGTCGCGGGGACCGTACGCCTGTGGCCACCGGTCTCGGTGCCGCTGCAGCCGGCCGGCTGGGCGCTGATCGTGGCCGCCTCGGTGGGATTGTATTTCCGCCGGCGTTTTCCGGTCGTGATCGCGGCTTTCACGCTCGCGGTCTGCGTGGTCTACTACCCGGCCACCGAGCCGGACGGGCCGATCGTGCTCGCCTTCGTGGTGGCTCTCTACACCGTGGCGGCCGCTGGGAAGCTGGTGGCGGCGATCGTGGTTGCCGCCGCGGTCAGCCTGCTGTTGGTGGTGGCTGGCGAGATCAGCCTGATAGTCGCCCGGGAGCCTCGGCAGGTCGACAACTTCGAGCTGTTCCTGCTGGTCGGCTGGCTGATCGCGGTGGTCGCGCTGGGCGCGGTAGCGGACAACCGGCGGGCGTATCAGCGTGAAGCCGACCAGCGGGCTGTGGCTGAGCGCAAACCGCGAGGAGGCGCTGCGCCGGCGGGCCACCGAGGAGCGGCTACGGATCGCCCGCGAGCTGCACGACGTGCTCGGGCATCACCTCTCGCTGATCAACGTGCAGGCCAGCGCCGCCCTGCATCGCCAGCCCGCGGATCCGGCGCAGTCGTCGGGCGCGCTGGTGGCGATCAAGGACAGCAGCCGGGAAGCACTGCGCGAGTTGCGGGCCACCCTCGGGGTGCTTCGCCAGGTGGACGAGGCCGCGCCGACCGCGCCGGCGGCCGGCCTGGACCGGCTGGGCGACCTGACGGCGGCCGCCGAGGTCGCCGGCGGCGTCGCGGTGTCGACCGAGGTCAGCGGGTCGCGAGTGGACCTGCCGGCGGAGATCGACCTGGCCGCGTACCGGATCGTCCAGGAAGCCCTCACCAACGTGACCCGGCATGCCGGTACGCACAGCGCGAGTGTCAGGATCCGGTACGCGGCCGATCACCTGAGCGTCGAGATTCTCGACAGCGGCGGCGGCTCGGCTGAGGGGGACACCGATGGGAACGGGATCCGCGGCATGACCGAGCGGGCGGTCGCGATCGGTGGCGAGCTGACCGCCGGGAACCGCGACGGCGGCGGGTTCCGGGTGGCGGCTTGGCTGCCAATCGGCGGCGACCGGTGATCCACGTCGTGCTGGCGGACGACCAGACGCTCGTACGCGCCGGCTTCCGCTCGATCCTGGACGGCGAGCCCGACATCACCGTGCTCGCGGAGGCCGCCAACGGTCTGGAAGCCGTACGAATGACCCGTGAGCTGCGCCCTGACGTTGTCCTTATGGACATCCGGATGCCGGAGTTGGACGGCCTCGAGGCGACCCGCCGGATCGCCGCCGAGAACGGTGCCTCCAAGGTGCTCATCCTCACCACCTTCGACCTCGACGAGTACGTCTACGACGCGCTGCGGTCCGGGGCGAGCGGCTTCCTGGTCAAGGACACCGAGCCGACCGAGCTGATCCACGCGGTTCGGGTGGTGGCCCGCGGCGACGCGCTGCGCGATCGCGCCGGCGATCACCCGCCGGCTGATCGCCGAGTTCGCCGGCCGGGGGCCACGGCCGACAGCGGGCCTCCGGCTGGACGGCTTGACCACCCGTGAGCGAGAGGTGATGGCACTGGTCGCCGGCGGCCTGTCCAACGACGAGATCGCCGCTCAGCTGGTGCTCAGCCCGGCCACCGCGAAGACGCACGTCAGCCGGATCATGAGCAAGGTCGGCGTACGGGATCGGGCGCAGCTCGTGGTGCTCGCGTACGAGTCGGGCATGGTGCGGCCCGGCTGGCTACATATCGACGGTGAAGATCACTGACCGGCGCTGTCGCGCGGCGCGGTCGAAGAAGTCCCGCAGCTCGACGAGGTTGTCCCAGGTGTAGACGAAGTCATCGTCGTCGTACGGACCGTCGTAATCGGTCGCGCTGAGCCGCCGGTAGCGCGTCAACAGCCAGTCCTTGTTGAGTGGCTGAAGTGCGGCGGCGGTGGCGGCGACCTGGTCGGCGGTGATGTGGCTGACGAAGGAGTCATCGGACTCGTACAGCTGCTGGCCGCCCAGCACCGCGTGGGCGAGCGGGTCGTCGCCGCCGTCGATGGTGAGGGTGCCGTCGGTGAGACAGCGGTGGATGGCGTCCCAGGCCTTGTCGGTCTCCAGGGTCTCGGGTCCGCCGAGCGTCTTCACGACCGCCATTCTGGCGGTGTCGTCGTCGGCGGCGCGGGTGAGCAGCCGGTCCTGTTCTGGGGTGAGCATGAAGTGCACGCCCAGGCTGGCCATGCGAGCTCCGTCCGTCGGGGCTGATCGGGCCTGCGCATAGTAGTGCCCGGTGCCGCCGCGGACCGAACCCCGGGGTATTGCAACTGGCGGTGTAAGGGGAAACCCCTAGTAACAACTGGTGCGGTACGCGCAGTGCCAGCGCCGGCATGACGACCGGGGGGGGTGTGCGCGGGCGATCGTGGTGAGGTGACTGGAGAAACCCTTGAGTTCGCCCGGCTGCAGTTCGCGTTGACGGCCGGCGCCCACTTCCTTTTCGTCGCGCTGACCGTGGGCCTGGCCACGATCGTCGCCTGTATGCAGACCCGGGCAACGCTGACCGAAAGCGCCGTCCACGAGCGGATGACCAGGTTCTGGGGGCAGCTTTACGTCATCAACTACGCCATGGGAATCCTGACCGGGTTGGTGATGGAATTCCAGTTCGGGCTGAACTGGAGCGGCCTCACGCATTTCGCCGGCAATGTTTTCGGTGCCTCGCTGGCGATGGAGACGCTGGTCGCGTTCTTCGTCGAGTCGACCTTCCTCGGCCTGTGGATTTTCGGCTGGGGACGGCTGAACCGGTGGGCGCACCTCGGGGTGATCTGGGTGGTGACGATCACCGCCTACCTCTCTGCGTACTGGATCCTGGTGTCCAACGGATTCCTGCAGAATCCGCGTGGCTATCACGTGGTGGACGGAGTCCTGCGGCTGACCGACGCGGCCGCCGTACTGACAAATCCCAACTCGATCGTGGCGTTTTTCCACATCATCGGTGGATCACTGGTCACCGCCGGTTTCTTCGTCGCCGGGGTGAGCGCGTACCAGCTGATGCGCCGGGCCGTCGAGGAGGAACTTTTCCGGCGGTCGCTGCGGATCGGGGTGTTCTTGACCGTGCCGGCGCTGGTTTCGACGGTCATCGCCGGTGGCATTCAGTTCGCCGTGGTCGGTGGCGAACAGCCGATGAAGCTGGCGGTTTTCGGCGACGTGGCCGACGAGGTCGCCCATCTACAGGCGGCCATGATGGCGCAGTTCGGGCCGGGAGACTACGTTCCGGACGCTGGCTGGGTGCGTACCGGTGGCGTGCTGATGCTGGTGTTCTTCGCGCTGATGTTTCTCTTCTCCTGCATGAATTTCCTGCTGGCATTGGCCACCCCGGTAGTCCGTCGATGCTGGCCATGGCACTTGCTGTTGATCGCGGCGATTCCGGTGCCTTTCCTGACGATGCTCGCTGCTGCTGGGTTTTCCGGGAAACCGGGAGGCAACCTTGGCTGGTGTACGGGCTGCTGAAAACCTCCGACGCGATCTCGCCGATTCCGGAAGGGCAGATGCGGTTGTCGTTGATCGCCTTCAGCATGCTTTTCGGCGTCTTGATCCTGCTCAATGTCTGGCTGTTGGCCCGAGCCGCCCGGCACGGCCCGGACAGCGTGCTGCTCGGCCACCCCACCTCTACCCAAGCACCGGTGTCGCTGCCGGTCACGACCTTTTAGGCGGCCCGCCATGGATGTCATCGCTGTTGCTCTGCTCACCTTTTTCGCAGTCGGCTATTTCGTCCTGGCTGGGGCGGATATCGGGGTCGGCATGGTATTGCCGTTCCTGGGTCGCCGTCCCGGCGAACGCCGGCTGGTCATCGCGTCCTTCGGTCCTTTCTTCCTGGCAAACGAAGTGTGGTTGGTCGGCACCGCGGGACTGTTGGTCGGGTTTTTCCCCAACCTGGAAGGTAAACTTCTGACTGGGCTGTTTCCGGCGGTGGTCTGCCTGCTGCTGGGCTGGATTTGCCGGGACCTCGGCCTGTGGCTGCGAGGCCGGATGAACGCCCGGCCTTGGTGGTGGTGTTGCGACGCGGCGATCGTGGCCGGCAGTTGGACGGTCGCGCTGAGCTGGGGGTGGATCGCGGCGAGCGTGCTCGGTCAGTCGAGTGCCGCCGTCGCGTCTGGACCAGGCACGGTGCTCGCCGCGTTGACGGTCGCCAGTCTCTTTGTCTTACATGGCCTCGCGTACGCGACCCTGCGGTTGTCCGGTGAGCTGCGGTCCCGGGCCCGAGCGCTGTCCGGCCCAGCCGGCGAGGTCCGGACGTACATCCTCACCTCGGCGGGCCTGGTGGCGCTGACCGTCGGCATGGGGTTCCGGCTCCCGCTGCTGGATTCGGCGGCCGACTCGGCGACCTTGCAGCTGCTGGTGCCGGCGGTCGTGTTGCTCACGCACGCCTTTCCTGCTGCTGTCGCAAATCCTGGTTCTGGCTGGTCTGTGGCGGCCGGGTGACCTGGCCGTCATACCTGTGAAGCGCCGCCAGCAAGACCCCACTGCCGGCCGGCTGACGGCGCTCCTGCCGGCGTACGCGGAGCCAGCCGGCCGGGTCCTCGCGCTGGTCCAGGGCGTTTTGATCGTCGTCCAGGCGGATCTGCTGGCCCGGGCGATCGCCGATCGACAGCTGCTGGCGTTGCCGTGGCTGGCCGTTGCCATCGGCCTTCGGGCGGTGGCCGGGTGGGGCGGCGGGCTGCTGGCACGAAAAGCCGCTGAGACGGCGAAAACTGGGCTGCGCAAGGCATTGCTCCGGCGAGCGGGCGGCGGGGACGGTGGTGGTTTCGGAACTCTGGTGGGGCGCGGCCTAGACGCTCTCGACCCGTACCTCGGCGGGTACGTTCCGCAGCTCGCGACGGCGATGATCGTGCCGCCGATCGTGCTCGCCAGACTGGGGTTCGCCGATCCGCTGTCCGCGGCGATCGTCTTGGTGACTCTCCCGCTGGTGCCTGTTTTCGGGGCGTTGATTGGGTTGCGGACTCGGGACGTGACCAGCAGGCAGTGGGCGCACCTGCAACATCTCGGCGGCCATTTCCGGGACGTGCTGGCGGGTCTCTCCACGCTGCGGGCCTTCGAGCGTACGGACCATCAGGCCGGAGTAATCAGGGAAATGGCCGAGGCGCACCGAAAGTCCACCATGGGCGCGCTGCGGGTCGCGTTTCTTTCCGCCTTCGTCCTGGAACTCGTGTGCTCGATGGCCGTCGCGCTGGTGGCTGTGCCGGTCGGCCTGCGGCTGCTCGACGGTCGTATCGGATGGCACCCGGCTCTGTTGGTGCTCGTACTGACACCGGAGGCATTCCTTGCGTTGCGGGCGCTGGGAACTCGGTTCCATGCCGGCGCGGAAGGTGTCGCGGCGGCCGAGCGCGCCTTTGCGGTGTTGGATGCGCCGGCCGAACCCGCCAGTGCGGGTTTGTCAGCAATGGCAGGGGAAATCCGGCTGGAGAATGTGACAGTCCGGTTTCCCGGCCAGCCCGAACCGGCGCTCGATCGGGTGAGTCTGACGATCCAGCCCGGCGAACGGGTAGCGATCATCGGGCCAAGTGGCGCCGGCAAGTCCACGCTTTTGCATCTCCTGTTGGGATTCGTACGACCGGACAGTGGTCGGGTGCTGGTGGGTGGGGTCGACTTGGCGACGGTGGATGTGCCGTCCTGGCGGCGGCAGTTGGCCTGGGTGCCTCAGCAGCCGCATTTCTTTATGGGAACTGTCGAGGAAAACATCCTGATGGGTACGCAGGCCGACCTCGCCCAGGTCAGGACCGCTGTCCAGGCGGCCGCGGCGGATTTCGTCGAACGGCTGCCGGCGGCGTACGACACGGTGTGGGGGGGGAGCGCGGCACCAGCCTGTCCGCCGGTCAGCGGCAACGGATCGCGCTGGCCCGGGCGTATCTGCGAAATGCTCCGGTGGTCTTGCTGGACGAGCCGACCGCTCGACTGGGATGTGTGCAGCGAGGAGGCCGCGGTGGTGGAGGCCGCGACGCGGCTGTTGCTCGGGCGTACGGCAGTGATGGTGGCTCATCGGCCAGCAATGCTGGCCGCGGCCGACCGGGTCGTACGGCTGCGGGCCGGCCGCCTGGAGCCGGTGGACGTCGAGGTAGCGGCATGATGGTGCTGTTGCGGACCCTTGCGAGGCCGCGGCTGCTGATCGCGGTGGTTGCCGGCATGCTGGCCGAGGTGGGTGCGGTCGGGCTGACCGCGACCGCGGCCTGGCTGCTCGCTCTCGGGCCGCTGACCAGCCGCCGATCGCCGCGCTGGGGGTCGCCATTGTCGGCGTCCGGGCGTTCGCGCTCCTACGCGGTGTTTTCCGTTACGCCGAAAGGCTTGCAGGTCACGACGTGGCCCTTCGCACGGTGGCTGGGCTTCGGTCGCGGGTCTATGCCGCGGTGGTCCGACACCGCGACGATGAGCGGGACGGCGACGCGTTGTCCCGGCTGGTGTCCGATGTGGACAGTGCGCAGGACGTGCTGCTGCTGCGGTGCCTGCTGCCGTCGGCGGTGGCCGCGAGCGTCAGCGTCGCCGCGATCACCACCTGCGCGATTCTGCTGCCGACCGCTGGATTCCTGCTGGCCGCCGGATTGGTGGTCGTGGGCATGGTGTTGCCCGCGATCGGCGCGGTGGCAGCGAAACGGATGAGCGCCGGCATCGCGCCCCTGCATGCGGAGTTGGCGGTCCGCAGCCTCGATCTGGTGGACGGTCGATGGGATTTGGCGGCTTTTGGCGGCACGGCGGCGGCCGAGCAGCGGGCCGAACGTGTCGCGGCAAGGCTCGGCCGGTCGGAACGGATGGCCGCGTACACTGGCGCAGTCCTCACCGGCATAGGGATTTTGTTGCAGGGCCTCATATGTGTGCTGGTGACGCTGCTGGCGGTACGAGCCGGGGCCGACGGAGTTTTGGTCGCGGTGCTGGCCTTGACCGCGTTGGCCGCCTTCGAACCGGTGCTGCCGCTTGCGGACGCGGCGCAGCGATGGGTCGAGCTCTGGCCGGTGGCCCGCCGAGTGGCTGAGCTGCTGAAACCGGTTGCGTCGCCACCGCGTCCCTTGCCGGCGGAGCGAATCGAACTGACCGGCGTACGGGTGACTTTTGGTGCCGTGGTTGCGTTGAACGACGTGTCATTCCGGGTCGAGCCGGGCCGTGCGGTGGCGATCGTCGGCGCGAGCGGGGCCGGGAAAGCACGCTGCTGGCGGTGCTGGCCGGTCTCGTACGCCCGGAGGCCGGTTCCGTACAGCTGCCGGCATCGCGGGTCTTGACTCAGGACGCGCACCTGTTCCGGACCACCATCCGGGCCAACCTTGCGCTCGCCCGGCCGGACGCGACCGAGGCGGAGCTGCTGGCGGCCGTACGGCTGAGCGGCGCGCGGGAATGGGTGGCGAGCCTGCCCGCTGGCCTGGACACCGTCGTCGGCGAAGGTGGCCGGCCGATTTCGGGGGGCCAGCGGCAAAGACTGTTGTTGGCCCGGGCCGTGCTGGCCGATCCGGATGTGCTGCTGCTGGACGAACCCACCGAAGGCCTGGAAATGGCGGCCGCGGACGAAGTGCTCGCGGGCCTGCTTCGAGCCCGGGCGGGCCGAACGACAGTGGTGGTCACCCACCGGCTGGCCGGACTGTCCGAGATGGACGAGGTGGTGGTGTTGGACTGCGGCAGGGCTGTGCAGCGCGGTCCGCACAACCAGTTGCTGGCGGGACCCGGGCCGTACCAGGACCTGTGGTCCGCCGAACTGTTGGTTTCCTGAGAACGGGACGGGATGAAACAGCGTGTCGAAAAGAAGTTCGCAGTACGGCCGCAATTTACTGGTATGGATCCACGTCATCACGTCGGTCGGCTGGATGAGCCAGGCGTTGGCGTTGCTCACTTTGATGCTGGTCGCCCGGTTGGATCCGTCCGTACGGGATGCGGCGATCGCGATCGCGCGGCTGCTCGATCGCCAGGTGCTCGCGCAGTTGGCCGACGCGTCCGCGTTCACCGGCTTCATGTTGTCGGCTCTGACCGCGTGGGGCTATTTCCGCTACTGGTGGGTGTTGGCGAAATTCGTGATCACGGTCGCTCAGCTCACGGTGGGGATCTTCTTTCTGGACCCGGATGGGACCCCCTTGTCCATCGCGCGCGGCGGCGCTGATGATGTCCGCGATTGGATTCCAGGCGTGGATGTCGATCGCCAAACCCTGGAAGAAGACGCCATGGGGTGAGAATGGCACCCCTAAGCGGTTGCCCACCGGGTCGCCTCGGGTATTCCTCGCCTGTTGCGCGGTGCCGGTGACCGACCTGGCGCTGAGCCTGGTTTGTGGCTTCCCCGCGCCACTCTTCTCGCTGCTGGCCACGATCGGGTATCCGATCTGGCGGTTCCGGCAGCTGCGACACCTGCCGGCCGCGCCGGCGCCGAGACGTACCTCCGAACCAATCCAGGTGTGAATCCCTGAGAAGATGAAGGGGAATGTGATGCCCATGTGATGACAATACGAATCGTACGAGAGCGACAGTCGGGGCCGGTGACGTGATCAGCTGGAGAGCGCCGACGCGGGCTCATAGTTGGCGAGTTCCGGGATCTGGTCGAGCAGGGCGCGGGCCGCTGGAGTGGGGCGGCCGTCCGGTGGGATCGCGGCGCACACGTGCCACCGCATCGGGTGGCCGTCCAGCTCGACCCGGTGCAGGTCGGCGGCCTGCGGCTTGTTGGCGATCGGCTCCGGCACGACCGCGATACCGAGGTCGTGGCCGAGCAGCTCCAGCTGCGTGTGCACGTCGTTGACCTGCAGGCCGACCTTGCGCCGCAGGCCGGCCCTGGCAAAAGCCGCGTCCGCCATTGTCCGGCCGGCCCAGTTCGGTGGGAAGTCGATGAAAACCTCGCCGGCGATGGCCGCGAGGTCCACTGTGGACTGGCCAGCCAGCCAATGCGACCGGTGACAGAGAACACCATGGGGCGGACCATCATCGGCAGCAGTCCTGGGGTGTCACCGAGTGTGTCGACAGCGACGAAGGCCACATCCAGCTGGCCCTGCCGGACTTTGTCGATGAGGCTGCTTGACCCGTCCTGCAGCAACTCCACCCGCACGCCCGGATGCCGGAGCCGAAAGGCGGCCAGCGTCGATGGCACGTCCGGGGCGCCGAGGCACTGTTCGGTGCCGACCGCCAGCGTGCCGCGCAACAGGCCCTGGACCGCGGCGACCGCGTCGCGCGCGCGGCGGCGGCGCCGTCGAGCGTACGTCTGGCCTCGGACAACAGCGCCCGGCCGGCATCGGTCAGCTCGACGCGGCGGGTCGAGCGGGTGAACAACGGTGCGCCGAGCTCCTGCTCCAACGCCCGGATCGAGGCCGAGAGGCCAGACTGGGCGATGTGCAGGCGCGCCGCGGCCCGGGTGAAGTGCCGTTCCTCGGCGACGGTGACGAAATACTCCAGGTGACGCAGTTCCACGTTCATCACTCTAGCTGCTGAGTGTGTGCAGGTTTCGCTGTTGGACGCCGGCCCGCTGTCCTGGCGACGATGGTAGGCATCGGACAGCGTGCTCAAAGGAGTGAGGAGCTCATGCAGCGGACAACACTGGGCAGGACCGGTCTCTCGGTGTCACCGATCGCGTTCGGCACCTGGCAGCTGGGTGGGGACTGGGGCGCCTTCGACGAGGCCGACGCGGTGGCGGCGATCCGGACGGCCCGGGACAGCGGCATCGACTTCTTCGACACAGCGCAGGCGTACGGCTTCGGGGCCTCAGAACGGCTGCTCGGCAAGGCCCTGCGGACGGACCTGGATCAGCGCCGCGACGAGGTGGTGATCGCCACCAAGGGTGGGGTACGCAGGACGGCGACCGGGCGGGTACGCGACTCAAGCCCGGAGTTTCTGCGCCGGGGCGTCGAGGAAAGCCTGACCTGCCTCGGCATCGACACGATCGACCTCTACCAGGTGCACTGGCCGGACCCGGGGACGCCGTTCGAGGACACCGCAGCCGCGCTGAAAGACCTTGTAGAGCAGGGCAAAATCAAGCATGTTGGCGTCTCGAACTACACCGCCGACCAGATGGCGGCGTTTTCCGAGGTGCTGCCGGTCGAGACGTTGCAGCCGCCATACCACCTCTTTCGCCGTACGGCCGAGGCTGACATTTTGGCGTACGCAAAGGAAAGCGACATTGGTGTCTTGGTGTACGGCCCGCTCGCACACGGCCTGCTCACCGGCTCGATGACTGCCTCCACGACATTCGCGCCTGACGACTGGCGATCCCGGAACCCGGCTTTCCGCGGTGAGCCGTTCGCCAAGAACCTCACCGTGGTCGACGAACTGGCGAAGCTGGCCGCCGACCTGGAGGTGACGCTGCCACAGTTGGCAACCGCCTGGACGTTGGCCAAACCTGCCGTGCATGTCGCGATTGTGGGCTCCCGCAACGCGAAACACATCGCGGACGCGGTGGGTGCGGCGGATGTACGGCTGGATGCGGACACCCTTGCCCAGATCGAGGAGATCACCTCCTCCCACGGTGTTCAGATCGGCGGCTCCAGCCCAGAAGGTCCGACCGCGCCGTAGCGGGCTTTGGACGACAAAGTCGTCTTGCCCTCAACGGTCAGAGGTTCCGCACGTCCGGGAGCGGCAGCGGGCGGACTGGCACAGGGGTGGAGACCAGCACGGCGGAGGTGGTGGTGCCGTACGGCAGGATGCGGTCCAGGACGTTCTCCAGATCCTCGACGGCTGGCACGTAGACGCGCAGCAGGAAGCAGTCCTCACCGGTGATCCGATAGCACTCGGTGATCTGCGGGGTACGAGCGGCCATGTCGGCGATCCGGCCCAGCTGGCCGGGCCCAGGCCCGGGGCGTACGCGCACCCACGCGGACACCGGCAGGCCGATCGCGGCCGGGTCGATGTCCACCCGGTAACCACGAATGACGCCGGCCGCCTCCAGCCGGCCGACCCGCTCGGTCACCGCCGGCGCGGACATCCCCACCCGGCGGGCCAGCTCGGACATGCTCTGCCGCGGGTCGGCCTGAAGTTCGGTCAGCAGCCGGACGTTGACCTCGTCCAGCAGCTGCTTACCGTTCGGAACGCCAGTGGCCGGCCGGGCTGCCCTTTCTGAAGGCATCACAGTCTCCTGACCTCGAAAAAGCCCTTCAGCTGGGACGTTACGCCTTCGACAATAGACCGGTGACGCCCACTGCCGGCAAACCCGCACGACTCGCCCAGAGAGTGCCTCCGCACGCCTACTTCGTGACCAGCGCGGTCTTCCACTATCTTGGCCCGTCGTTCGCGGTTCTGTTGTTCGCGCGGGTCGGTGTGCTCGGTGTCGTGGCTGGCTGCGGATCGCCGCGGCGGCGGCGGTTTTCGCGATCTGGCGCCGCCCGTGGTTGGTGTTGATCCGGGCCCGCGGCCAGCAACGGCTGCTGTTGCTGGCCCTTGGCGCGGTCCTGGGTCTGATGAACGTGGTTTTCTACCTCGCGATCGACCGGCTGCCGTTGAGCACGGTTGGCGCGATCGAGTTCCTCGGGCCAGTGCTACTGGCTGCGGTGGGCGTACGCACCTGGCGAAAACCTCGCCGCGCTCCTGTTCGCGATGGGCGGGGTGGCGTTGCTGACCGAAGTGCGCCTGGTGGGTGAGCCGCTGGGGTTCGTCTTCGCTTTCGTGAACTGCGCTGGCTTCGTGCTCTACGTGGTGCTTGGGCACCGGATCGCCGGCGACGGCGGCGCCGAGGGCATCGACCGGTTGGGTGCGTCGATGCTGGTCGCGTTGGTGGTGGTGAGTCCGGTCGGGTTCGTCGAGGCGGCTCGTACGTTCACCCAGCCGCTGCTGCTGGCCGCCGGGATCGGCGTCGGCATCTGTTCGTCGGTGGTGCCGTACGTGTGTGACCAGCTCGCGATGGCCCGGCTGCCGCGGTCGACTTTCGCGCTGCTGCTGGCTTTGCTACCGGCGACGGCCACGGTGATCGGCATCGTCGTGCTGCGCCAGGTGCCAACACTGACCGAGGTGGCCGGGATCCTGTTGGTGATCGTCGGGGTGGCCGTGCACTCCGACCGGACACCGCAACGACCCGCTGCCGGCGGGAGAGGCCGATAGGCGGGTCGTGGCGGCCCCTCAGGAGGAAGAGGGGCTTTCGCGGGCCGGGCGACGGGGGGCGCGCGGCCCGCGAAAGCCGTCTGGGGGTCAGGACTCCGCGGGCGGAATCCTTTCTGTTTTGTCCAGGTTGGTGGGTTCTGGCGCCGGCGGCGGCGGGGGGGAGCGGCGGCTGGTGGTGCGGCGGCGGTTTCGCCACGCAGGACCGAGCGGCGATGCACGTACTGCTGCTCGTCGATCTCGCCGCGGGCGAACCGCTCGGCCAGGATCGTCTCGGCGGAGCTGGGCCGGCCCATCCCAGCCCGGGCCATCATCTGCGCGCGTCCCCACGAGCCACGCCGACGCGCCGCGAAGAACGCGAGAACGACGAAAGCCGCGATCAGGATAAGCAGCGTCAGGGCGATCGCCGGGCCGAGCAAGGACAGCGGTCCGAACCCCCCCGCGGCCGCCGCCACCAGGACCCCACGGTCCTCGCGCAATTACGGACGAAAGCATGAGTTGGTCTCCCTCTGCTGGAACCCGGGGCGGCCAACGGCTGTCCCGGGTTCCATCCTCCACCTTGGCGCTAAGAATTCCCTGAGTACGATCTTCTAAACGTACTGGCGTAGGATTAAGTTCTGTCAAGTCGTCGAGACGGTCAGCACCCGCCGAGCAGTGGTGCGGAAAAATGTCACTTTGGGTAGGAAAGGGCCGGCTGGCCCCGCGCCGGTGAGCGCGCCGCGGGTGAGCACCCGCCAGGAAGTTTCCCGGCAGCGGCGCCGCCGCGCACACGGCTGCTGGGGCCATTTGATCGTGGCGCCGCTGTGGCCCAAACACGGCGTCAATCTGGGCACTCTGCTCCGTACGTGTGACGCCGTTGGCGCCTGCATGGCGGTGCCGAAACACAAGTGGGTGCCCGAGGCGCTGGACCGCGGCAACACGTTGCGGCGGCCGAGTTGTGTGCACTGGGTCAACGATCCGCGCGGCTGGCTGCTGCGCGAACGCGCTGTCGGTACGCGGATCTTCGCGGTGGAGTTGGCGGACGAGGCGATCCGGTTAGGCGATCTGCCGGCCGCCGGCGGCCGCAGCATCGCGTTGCTCGGCCACGAGACGTACGGGATCCCGGAGGACGTCCTGGACCTGGTGGACGTGGCCGTGGAGATCCCGATGATCGGCAGCGGGATCAGCCTGAATGTCGCGGTCGCCGGATCCCTTGTTCTCTACAAACTCGCCGGGATGCTCTGACAGCGAATAATTGTGCCCCAACGGCAGGAGAAATCGAAGGCGCCCGATGGCGGCCACCGACTACAGTGCCCGGAAGCGGAAAGCTGACGAGATTTCATAGGAGAGAAGACAGCAGATGGCGGCAACGCGGCTCAACCAGATCGTCGCAGTGGAGAAGGGCGTGAAATCCCGGTCGTTCTCGGAGCTGACCGACGCCCACCAGGCATTGCGAAATCCGCGTTGCTGTCCGGCATCTCCCGGACCTATCGGGCCAAGGACGAGGAAGGCGAGCAGTTGCCGCCGGAGGCGACCAAGGTCCAGGTGAAGTCGGACGAGGTGATCCGGCAGACCGCGGCGATCCTCACCAAGCTCTTCGACGTGACGGCCACCAAGGACTGGGCGAACTGCTCGGCCAAGGCCGACCTGGTGGTCGACGGCACCACCCTGGTCTCCGGCGTGCCGGTCACTTACCTGCTGTTCCTCGAAAAACAGCTCACCGACCTGCACACCTTCGTGCGTAAGCTGCCGACCCTGGACGCCGCGGACACGTGGGAGTACGACGCGTCCGCGGACTGCTGGGCGACCGAGCCGGCGCAGACGTTGCGGACGAAGAAGATCCCGCGTAACCACGTGAAGGCCGAGGCGACCGAGAAGCACCCGGCGCAGGTGGAGGTCTACTACGAGGACATCACGGTCGGCACCTGGCGTACGGTCAAGTTCTCCGGCGCGTTGCCGGCCAAGCGGGTGAACGAGTTGCTGGATCGGGTGGAAAAACTCCAGCAAGCGGTCAAATTTGCCCGCGAGGAAGCCAATAACGCGGAGATCGCCGACGTGAAGACCGGCGACCGGATCTTCGGCTATCTCTTCGCCTGAATTTTCCATCTGCTATGATTTCGGTGCGCAGGAGCGCAAACTGAAACTGAAGGTCAGTGTGACAGGCAAGACGGTGACAGTGGGGGTTCGATTCCCTCTCCCGCCACTCCTGGCGGGATAGCCCAACAAGGCAGAGGCAACCGCCGGGCCGCAACCAAGGTCAGACTCTCGCTCCAGCTTCAGCATTCGCCGTCGAGCACCGGATCAACGGAAAGGGAACGACCGCGTCGAGATACTGGTTCAAACCCGGTCGGGTGCCCCAAAACATGCGCCCGTAGCTTAATCGAAAAGCGCGATGCACTCAGAGTGATTCCCGTTCTTAAATGTGTCGGTGCAAGGAATTGGACGGCATTTCCAGGCCCGGGGGCGGGCAAACCCCCCGGGCCTCCCTGCGTTTCAGGAGCGGCGGCGAAAGCCCGCGACGGCGAGGCCGATGCACACCAGGCCGACGATGGCGATGATCGGGCCGAGGATCGCCCACAGCATCACGCCGGTCATGGCGCTGCCGGGCAGGATGCCCACCCCCTGAAGGGCGAAGACAGCTCCGAAGAAGGTCAGCAGGATGCCGACGATCACGAGCACGGTGTTCCTCATGGCGGCGTTTCCTTCCAGAGCAGGGATCGTCCTGTTCAGAAGGTACGACAGCCGGCGGCTTTTGGTTCAGTGATGCTGCGTTCAGCGGTGGTGCGTTCAGTGGTGGTGCGCGAGCGCCGAGTGGTCGGCGGTGGCCGGATCGGTGTGTACGGTCGCGCCGGCCAGCCGGGGGGCCGCGTGCAGCAGCCGGTGCTCCGCGTCGACGGCGATCGCGTGCGCGGCCACCAACGTCAGGTCGGCGGCCAGCACGACATCGGTTTCGGCGTGCAGCCGGTGGCCGATCCAGCGCAACCGCAAAGCCCCTACCGCGACTATCCCAGGTGTCTCAAGCAGCGTCTGCTCGGCCTGGCTGACCAGCGCTGGGTCAACCGCGTCCATCAACCGGCGGTAGATCTCCCGAGCCGCATCGCGCAACACCAGCACGATCGCGCCGGTGATGACGAGCCCCACCACCGGGTCGGCCCACGACCAGCCGAGCGCCACTCCGCCGGCGCCGAACAGCACGGCCAGCGACGTGAACCCGTCCGTACGAGCGTGCAGCCCGTCGGCGACCAGTGCCGCGGACCCGATCCGGCGCCCGACGGTGATCCGATAGCGGGCGACCAGCTCGTTGCCGGCAAAGCCGACCACGGCGGCGATCGCGACGGCGAACAGGTTGTGCACCGGCCGTGGATGGAGCAGCCGGTCCACCGCCTCGTACCCGGCCAGTGCTGAGGAAGCGGCGATGACCAGCACGATCGCGATCCCGGCGAGATCCTCCTCGGCCCGCCCGTACCCGTACGTGTAGCGGCGGTTCGCGGCCCGCCGGCCGACCAGGAAAGCGAGTGCCAGCGGGATTGCGGTCAGCGCGTCAGCGACGTTGTGCAGCGTGTCGCCCAACAACGCCACCGAACCGGAGAAAACCACCACGACGGCCTGGAAGAGCGCGGTCAGCCCGAGCCCGACAAGAGAGATCCACAGCGCTCGCATGCCGTCCCGGCTGGACTCCATCGCGCGGTCCACCTTGTCCGCGGAGTCGTGCGAATGAGGGGTCAGCAACCCCCGCCAGCCACGCTTGCCGTGCCCGTGGCTATGTCCATGTCCGTGTGTGTGCATCCCGGACTCCTCTCTGGCTGGACAGGACCACTCGTACGCGACGATGATATGTGCTCATGTACGCACGCGACAATGTGGCAGCTGCCGCTGACCTGCAACTGCCGACGGAAGAGCAGGTGGACGCCGCCGCTACCGCGCTGCGGATGCTCGCCGACCCCACCCGGCTGCGGATCGCCTGGCTGCTGCGTGACCAGGAGCTGGACGTGACAACCCTCGCGGAGGCGACCGGCGCGGCCCGGCCGGCGGTGTCGCAGCACCTGGCGAAACTGCTGCTGGCCGGGCTGGTACGCACCCGCCGGGACGGGCGGCGGGCGCTCTACAAGGCCCGCGGCGGGCACGTACGAAGGCTGGTCAGTGAGGTCGTCGAGGCGGTCGACCACGATCTACGCGGGTTGCCAGATCACGACTGATTTCGCCAAATGGCGTCGGAAGGACAACGATGGGGCGGTGACTGAAGATCCGCCTCCCGGGGCCGACCCCAGACGGTGGAAGGCGCTCGCGGTCACGCTGGTCGCCGGCTTCATGGGTCTGCTCGACGTCAGCATCGTGAATGTCGCCTTCCCGTCGATCCAGCACGCCCTGAACGCCTCCCTGAGCGATGTGCAGTGGGTGATTTCGGGTTATGCGCTGGCCTTCGGCCTCGCGCTGGTGGCTGGCGGGCGGCTGGGAGACGCGCTGGGGCGGCGGCGGATGTTCCTGATCGCGCTGACCGCCTTCATCCTCACCAGTGCGCTGGCCGGCGCGGCGACCAGCGCCTTCTGGCTGGTGGCCGCCCGGCTACTGCAGGGCCTGGCCGCCGGCCTGCTGACCCCACAGAACTCCGGACTGATCCAGGACCTGTTCCGTGGCGCCGAAAGAGGCCGGGCTTTCGGCATGTTCGGCGCCACCGTTGGGCTTTCCACCGCGGTCGGCCCGGTGGTCGGCGGGCTGATCCTCGCGGCCTTCGGGCCGGAGCACGGGTGGCGGTGGGTTTTCTACGTCAACGTACCGATCGGCGTGCTCGCGCTGATCCTGGCCGCCCGTCTGTTGCCACGCTGGCAACGAAAACCCGGCACCCGCGCGGACATCGACTTCGTCGGCGCGATCCTGCTCGGGCTCGCCGTGGTGTGTCTGCTTTTCCCGCTCGTACAATCGGAAAACGGCGGGCTGACGAAGTTCTGGTGGCTGTTCGGTCGGTCGGCGTTCTGGTCGGGTTCGGGTTCCTTCGCTGGGAGGTGCGTACGGTTCGTCGCCAACGCGCCTCACTGCTGGACATTCGGCTTTTCACCGAGACACCCGGATATTCGTCCGGGGCCGCGCTCGGTGCGGTGTATTTCTCCGGCTTCGCCGGCATCTGGCTCGTACTGGCGCTGTTTTTCCAGGACGGCCTCGGATACACGCCGTTGCAGTCCGGCCTCGCGGTGACGTCGTTCGCGTTGGGATCGGCGGTCACCTCGGTGGTCGCCGGCCGGCTGGTGTCGCGCTGGGGGAGGTGGGTGACGGTGACCGGCCTCAGCCTGGTCATCGTCGGCCTCACCCTGGTCGCGGTCCTGGTGCCGCTGTCGTCCCGATCAACCGCCGGCTTCGCGGTCGCGTTGCCGTTGCTGCTGGCCGGCATTGGCGGCGGTGCCGTCATTTCGCCGAACACCACGTTGACGCTGGAATGTGTGCCCACCCGGATGGCCGGCGTCGCTGGTGGTGCCTTGCAGACCGGCCAGCGGATCGGGACGGCTATCGGCACGGCCGTCCTCGCGTCGATCTTCCGGGCCGGCGTCGGCTCCTCGAACGCGTACGAGCGAGGCGTCTCGTTAGCGATGTACGGCGCCGTCGCCGTGACGGTGGTGGCGCTGGCCATCGGGCTGTGGGAGGTGTGGTCCCGGCGCACTCGGGTGAGCGCGGGCGAGCGTGCGGTGGCCGAGACCGCGGTGGCCTCCGACGTACACCGCGGCTGAGCGGGACGGGTTACCGGAAGCCAACCGTGACGTGCGGCGCGTACGGCTCCTCCAGGCGGGCGACCTCGGCGGGAGTCAGCTCGAGGTCGAGCGAAGCGATCGCGTCGTCAATGTGCTCCGGTTTGGTGGCCCCGATGATGGGCGCCGCCACCCCCCCGGGTTTGCCGCCGAACCACGCCAGCGCGACCTGCGCCCGGGGCACTCCACGCTCGGCGGCCACCTCGCCGACCCGTTCCACCACCGTACGGTCGGAATCCACGTAGAGCAGCTTGCCGAACTCGTCGGTGTCGCTGCGTGCGGTGGCGGTGTCCCAGTCGCGGGTGAGCCGGCCGCGGGCGAGCGGGCTCCACGGGATGACCCCGATGCCCTGGTCGGCGCACAGCGGCAACATTTCCCGCTCCTCCTCGCGGTAGATCAGGTTGTAGTGGTTCTGCATGGTGACGAACCGCGTCCAGCCGTGTTTTTTTCCGCCAGATAAAGAGCTTTCGAGAACTGCCACGCGTACATTGAGGACGCCCCGATATACCGCGCCTTGCCGGCCTTCACCACGTCGTGCAGCGCCTCGAGGGTCTCTTCGATGGGAGTTTCGTAGTCCCAGCGGTGAATCTGGTAGAGGTCGACGTAGTCGGTCTCGAGTCGGACGAGGCTGCGGTCGATCTCGGTCATGATCGCTTTACGGGAAAGCCCGCCGCCGTTGGGTCCTGGTCGCATCCGGCCGTGCAGCTTGGTGGCCAGCACGATTTCGTCGCGCTTGGCGAAGTCTTTGAGCGCCCGCCCCACAATCTCCTCGCTCTTGCCGACCGAATAGATGTTGGCGGTGTCGAAGAAATTGATGCCGGCCTCGACCGCCTGCTTGAGAAAGGGGCGGCTGGCCTCCTCGTCGTAACCCCAGGTGTGGTTGCCGCCGCCACCGAAACTCATGGTGCCCAGGCAGATGGCCGAAACGTCGAGTCCGGTCGAGCCGAGTTTCACGTACTTCATGCGCGAGCCTCCTGTTGAATCAACACCTGTGACCATCGTCGCAAATGGTCGTACGACCGGCACGACTCCCTACCATCGGAACGTGTCCCAGCCGTCCGACTCCCGAAAATACCGCCTCGTGCTGGTCGTTCTGTTGTCCGCGTGGTTCATGGCACAGTTCGATTTCTTCGTGGTGAATGTGGCCGCGCCGTCGTTCGAACGTGAGCTGCATGCCGGTCCGGCGGCACTGGAGCTGATCGTCGGCGGGTACGCGTTCACGTACGCGGCAGGCATGATCACCGGCGGCCGCCTCGGCGATCTTTTCGGTCACCGCCGGCTGTTTCTGGCCGGGATGGTGGCTTTCACGGTCGCATCGCTGCTGTGCGGGCTGGCGCAGGATCCCACCCAGCTGGTGCTCGGGCGGCTTGCGCAGGGCCTGACCGGCGCGCTGATGGTCCCGCAGGTGCTCGCACTCATCACCGCCGACTTCCCGGTGCGGCTGCGTGGTTGGGCGATCGGCTGGTACGGCACGGCGGGCGGGTTGGGATCGATCGCCGGCCAAGTGCTGGGTGGCTTTCTGCTGGACGCCAACGTTCTGGGCCTCGGCTGGCGGACGATCTTCCTGGTCAACGTGCCGGTCGGGATCATCGCGCTGGCCTTCGCATGGCGGGTGCTGCCGCGTCGGGAGGCCGCCCGGCGGGTGCGGCTGGATCTGCTCGGCGCGACCGGAATCGCGGCCGCGCTGGGTCTCGCGTTGATCCCGCTCGCGCTCGGCCGCGATCAGGGCTGGCCGGCGTGGGTGTGGATCTGCTTCGCGCTGGCCGTCCCCGCGGCCGCTGGAACCCTGTGGTGGCAGCGAAAGTTGGCCGCAAGTGGTGGTCAGCCCGTACTGGAGCTGGGCCTTTTCCGGCTGCGATCCTTCGTCGCCGGGGTGGGCAGCAGTGGCGCGTTCATGCTCTATTTCGGCAGCTTCATGTTCACCCTGACCCTGGTGCTGCAAAGCGGTATTGGCCTGACGGCCTTCCAAGCTGGCCTGGCTTTCGCTCCGATGGGCATCACGTATTCGGTGGCATCCGTGCTGGGCTCCCGCATCCCGCCTCGGTACGGTCGGCAAACGGTCGTCGCCGGCGGCACGCTGGTGGCGGCAAGCCTGGTCTTTTTGTTCTTCCTGCTGGGATCCACGCACGTACGGCTGGGCTGGTTCGTCGTCATGCTGGCGATTGCCGGCGTTGGCAACGGATTGACCGCGCCGCGCCTCATCGGCGCGACGCTCGTCGAGGTCGAGCCGCGGAACGCCGGTGCCGGCGCGGGCATTCTCACCACCACCCAGCAGTTCGCCAGCTCCGCCGGGGTAGCCGTGGTGGGTACGGTTTTCTTCGCCGCGGCCGCCCAGTCGAGCCTGGCTGGCGGCATGCGTTATGCGGCAGTCATCCAGCTCGCGCTGGTCCTGGTCGTGATCACGCTGATGATGATTCAGGGACGCCAGAAGTCCAACGCCATGGGGCGGAGCCGTTCGCTGAAAAGCCCCCAGAGGAGGACGTACCGCGAAGCAGTTCGCGCAGCTCGCGGTCGAATTCCGGCAGCCGCTGACCAAAAAGATGCGGAGTCGAGTACGACAGTGACAGCACGCTGGCGACGACCTCGTCCTCGGTACGCGTCAGAACGTCGTCATAATCGACCTGGATCCGGGTTGGCCCGGTGAATCCGGCCGCGCGCAGCTCGTCGACCTCGGTGCCGGGCGTACCAGCTGGCAGGGTGCCGCGGCCAGCTCTGCGTACGGGCCCCAAAAAATCGACGATCAGCGCGGCGATCGCGTCGTGTGGCGGTGTCGGATACGCAGTTGGGCCGGCGTCGGCCGTACCTTGATGAGTGGTCGCTTGTACGTGCACACAAACACCGCCCGGGGCGATGAGTGAGTGTACGACCGGAAGTACGCTCGGCTGATCCAGCCAGTGCAGCGACTGCGCGAAGGTGATCAGCTGGAAAGGCTCCCAGTCAGCCGGGATTTCCTCGGCACGAAGCCGATGCCAGCTCACCCTGCCGCGCGCTCATCCCGTCGCTTCGCCTCGGCGATCATGCCCTCGTCGGCGTCAATGCCGATGGTTTCGGCGAAAAGCGGCGCCAGCAGCATAGTCAGGGACCCAGGTCCGCAGCCCACATCGAGCAGTCGGCCGGTGCTGTCCAGCTGAAGTTGCGTGCGCAAGGTGTCGGCGATCGCGGGCGGATAGGGCATCCTGCCCTGGGCGTAATAGGTCGCGCTGCCTTCGTAGAGTGTCTCGTCCCAGGTCCAACCGTCTTTACGCATGGGCGCGATCGTACGAAGAAAGGCTGATGAGCGGAAACTCAATTCCGCCCGCGAGCACGTGGGCCCTTTCGGTGCGTCACAGCACGCTCACCAGGACGTACTCGCGGCGTGTCGGACCCCTCCCGATGAGATCGGTCAGAATCGGGTCTGTCATGGTGGTCGCACTCTTCAGTACGGAAGGCACGCGCGATGTTGTTCCGTTCTCGACTTCGCTCCGCCGCGCTGCGATATGCCCGCAGCGGCTGGGCCGTTCTGCCCGAGTCGGTGGTCGACCTCTCCCAGGCGAGTGTCGACCCTGACCAGATCATCGCCTGGTGGCCGCGTACGGCATGCAAGGAGGCCGTGTGCCTGCCGACTGGCCGCGGCTTCGACGTACTCGACGTGTCCACCGTGCTCGGCGCACACGCGATGCGAATCCTGGAGTGCGGTCCGCGGCCGTATCCGGCGGCGGTGCGTACGCCGGACCGCGCTGTTCTTCACTGCTCCGCTGGAGAGCGGCCGGGAGCCGATCTGGGATCCCGAGCTGGACATCCTGCACCGCGGCTCCGGTGGCGTGGTGAAGGCGCCGCCGTCGCCGGGCGCTGGGCACTGGGTGTGGCACTGGGAGCTGCGGCACCACTGCCTGCCTGCGATGACGACCGTGCTTGAGGCGCTGCTCGCCGCCAACCGGATGGCCACCGAGGGCGCCTACCAAGAGGCCATTTAGCGTCTGGTGGCCGCCGCGAGGTAGATCGTGGCGCACACGGTCATACGACCGGTTCGGGCTCTTTCGTGCTGTTCGGCCAGCCAGTCGTCGTTGTTCTGGGCTGCCCGTCGAAGCAGCGGGCCGATGACCTCGCCATCGGTGAAGAGCATGGGCGAGACTTCCAGCTCGATGTCCGCAAATCCGGCATCGGCCAGCAACGCGCGGAAGTTGGCGGCGGCTGACGGACTCGGGATCGTATCGGCGAAGCCGCGGATGAGGTCGCGGGTCAGCGCCCGGTCGTTCGCCGCCACCGCGATCGTGTCCCAGTCCTGGCCGATCAGGACGATCCGGCCTGTCGGCTTTATTACGCGGCTCGCCTCGGTGATCGCGTCCGCCGGATTCTTGAGCACGTGGAGGACTTTGTCGGCTCGGTAGGCGTCCAGTTCGGCGTCATCGAAGGGCAGTGATTCGGCGGTTGCTCGTACGAAGGTGACCTCCGGATAACGGTCGTGGGCGACCTCCAGCAGCTGCGGATCCGGGTCGACGCCGGTGACTTTTCGGGCCTGCCCCGCCAGCTCCGAGGTAGCCCGGCCCGAGCCGCAGCCGACGTCAGCGACCTTGCTCGCGCTGGTGAGACGCAGCAGCTCGTACGAGCGATGGCGCAGCTTGATGGCTGACGGTGTCAGCTCGGTTTTGTCGAGGGCAGTAAGCATGTCGTTGACCATGAGGCCCAGCGTGCAATTTCATGTTGACATGAAGTCAAGCGACGATCTCACCATCGGCGAACTCGCGGGCCGCTTCGGCCTCGCGACGCACGTGCTCCGGCACTGGGAGTCCGAAGGGCTCATCACGCCCCGGCGGCTGCCCAACGGCCGTCGCCGCTACGACTTCCCGGACGTCGTACAGGTCGCGATGATCTTGCGTGGCAAAGAAGCAGGGCTCAGCCTGGAGGACATCCGGGAGACCGTACAAGCCCCCGACGGTGCCGCCCGCCGCAAGGTCCTTCGCCGCCATCGGGACGACCTCCAACAGCGGATCGATCGCCTGCAGAGCGCCAAGTCGATGATCGATCATGCCCTGGACTGCAAGGCCCCCGACGTGTGGGAATGCGGAGTCTTCCGCGCCCGCATCATGGCCCTCGTCCCACCCGCCTGATGCGGCGCTACTGGGGGCCGGCTGCTATCGGCGTGGGGGTTTGCTCAGGTGCCGGCTCGGTGGGGCTGCCCGGGAAGACACAGGTCGCGACTGCGCCGCCAGTCGGCGCGCTGGCCAGCGTGACCCGGCCGCCGACATCGCGCATGACCTGGGCGACGATCGCGAGGCCGAGGCCCGAGCCGGGCAGCGCGCGGGCGGTGGGGGAGCGCCAGAACCGCTCGAAGACCTCGGCGGCGTCAGCTTTCGAGATGCCCGGGCCGTGGTCGCGTACGACCAGACGTCCCTCGCTCAGCGTGACCTCGACGGAACCGTTCGGCGGACTGAACTTGATCGCGTTGTCGAGGATGTTCAGCACCGCCCGTTCCAGACCGGTCGGGTCACCTCGGACGAACCACGGCTGCAGCTCGGCCTCGATCCGATGGTCCGGGCCGCGCAGCCGGGCCCGGTTGAGTGCGCGCTCGACGATCCTGTGCAGGGCGACCTGGCGGGCCACCCCGTCGGCCGCCGGTTGAACGCCCCTGGCCAGCGCCAGCAGGTCGATGACCAGGTCCGACAGCTCCCGCAACTGGGCGTCGATGCTGGTCAGCATGCGCGGCGCCTCCCCGTCGGGCAGTGGCCGGCCGGTGGCCGCGCTGCGGCGCAGTAGGTCCACGTTCGTACGCATGCTCGTCAATGGCGTACGCAGCTCGTGCCCGGCATCCTCGATGAGCCGGCGTTGTCGTTCTCGTGACTCGGCGAGCGCGTGCGTCATCGTGTTGAAAGCCTGACCGAGCCGGGCGATCTCGTCATTGCCCTGGATCGGCAGCGTGATGGATAGGTCCTCGGTACGCGAGATGTGCTCGGCGGCCTGGGTGAGCCGGTCGACCGGGGCGAGGCCGGTCCTCGCGATCACCAGCCCAGCGCTGGCCGCCAGCAGTACGCCCAAAGCCGCGATGCCGAGGTAGAGGAGCCCCAAGGACCGCATCGGATCGTCGACGACCGCCAGCGGTTCGGACACGACGACCGCGAGATGCGGAAACTTGGGGTAGTACGTGAGCGCGTAGACCTGGACCTTGGTGCCGTAGTAGGTGACGGCATCGTGTGTGGTGCTCGTGAGCGAGTCGGCCGAAGCGACAGCGGCATCGGACTCCTGGAGGCGCGGCGAGTCGCCGGTCTGCCCGCACAGCTGCGCGCCGTCCTCGCTGATCACCTGGAAGTGGACCGAATATCGGTCGGGCAGCAGGCTGGCGTCGAGCCGACACACCGTCGTCGGGTCGTTCTTCTGGATGGCTCCGATCGCGGCCGCCTGCAGGTTGGCGTTGAGCTGTTGAGTCAGCTGCGATCGGGTGATCAGCCAGGCCGAGGTCGCGGCCAGCACGATCGCGATCGCGACGGCGACCGCGGACATCAGCGCGAGCCGGCCGCGCAGGGTGAGGTGGCGCATGGCGGCGCCGGTCTAGCCGGCCTGCCGGAGGACGTACCCGACTCCGCGCACGTGTGTGTGCAGCAGCCGGGTAGAGCCAGCCGGTTCGGTCTTCCTGCGCAAATACATCATGTAGACATCGAGTGAGTTGGACGCCGGCTCGAAGTCGAACCCCCAGACCGCCTTCAGGATCTGTGCCCTGGTCAGCACCTGGCGCGGGTGCGCCAGGGAAGAGCTCCAGCAGCGCGTACTCCGTACGAGTCAGCTCCACCCGGTCGTCGCCGCGGCGGACCTCGCGGGTGGTGGTGTTCATCGTCAGGTCGTCGAAGTGCAGGGTGGCGGCCGGGTCGCCGTCGGGCGAGTCGGTTGGCGGCTGGGTCGAGGAGAGGGCGCTGCGGCGCAGCAGGGCGCGCAGCCGGGCCAGCAACTCCTCCAGGTCGAATGGCTTGACCAGGTAGTCGTCGGCGCCCACATCCAGCCCGGTGACCCGGTCCCCGACAGTGTCCCGTGCGGTCAGCATGAGAACCGGCAGCATGTCACCCTCGGCGCGCAGCCGGCGGCAGGTGGTCAAGCCGTCGCGGCGAGGCATCAGTACGTCCAGGACGACCACGTCCGGGCGCTCGGCGGCGATCCGCTCCATCGCCTCAATACCATCGGCGGCCAGGCTGACCTGGTAGCCCTCGAAAGTCAGGCTGCGCGCCAGCGACTCTCGGACGGCTGGTTCGTCGTCGACGACCAGCACGTGCCGCGGTCCGCTCGGCTCGGCGTTCGGTTGCATGAGACGACAGTAGGCACTACCGCCCGTTATCGCCTACAAGAGGGGTCCCCGGCGACATCTCTTAGCGAATTCTCACCCCTCCTTGAGTGGTGGCTCAGCGGTCCCTCGGATCGTCGTAACCATGAGCAGCACGGCGGAGCCGACGGACGACGAAGCCGCCGCGCCCGTCATCGAAATCGTCCTCCCGGTGCGGAACCGCGGCCCTGAGTTCGCCGCCGACGTGAACGTCCTTTACGCGGCGCTGGCCGCCGGCAGGGCGCCCTTCCGGTTGGTCATCGCGGATGCCGGCAGCACCGACGGCAGCTGGCTGGTGGCCCGCCGGCTGGCCGCCGAGCTGCCGGACGTGTACGCGCAGCAGACCCATCACCGTGGCCGCGTCGAGGCGGTCCGGCAGGTGTGGGAGGCCAGCGACGCGGACGTGGTGGCTGACCTGCACACGCTCTCGCTGCTCGGCCGTACGGACGTGTTGCCGGGCCTCGCCGACCTGGTCGCCGGCAAGATCGACGTGAGCGTCGGGGCCGGCTATCTGGCGGTGCGTACGGTCATTGCTCAGGCCCTGCTCTCCGACATGAGCGGGCATGTCCGACGCTTTTTGAGGCAGCGCTGCTGGCCGCCGCGAGCCGGCATGGCCTGCGGGTTCGAAAGGCCTCCCGGCGGTCCGACCTGCTGGCCCGCCTGCTGTTGCTGGGGCGGCCCAGCTAAAGGTCGACGTGGGAGCCCATGACGACCGTACGTTCGTGGGGTAGGCGGAAATAGATGGCCGGGCTGGCCGCGTTGTTGGCCAGTCCGATAAAGAGCCGTTTGCGCCAGCTGTGCATGCCGGGTTGATGACTGAGCTCGATGGTGATCCGGGACAGGAAATAGGACGCGGTCTCCGGGTCGATGTCGAGTTCGGACTGGGTCTCGCTGAGGGCCTTCGCGCTGCGTAGCGTCGCCGGAATGTCCTGGTCGTCCTGGAAGCCGAAGCGGGCGGTGAGATGGACGATGCCGTCGTCGACGTAGCCGAGGTTGTCGACCCGCAGGCGCTGATCGGCCGGCACGTGCGGCACGTTCTCGGTCTCGACGGACACGATCACCACGTGCTGGTGGAGCACGTGGTTGAACTCGACGTTTCGCGCGCAGCGCCAGCGGTGTGGTGAGGCTGGTGGGATGCGGGAAGACCGCCGTACCGGGCACTCGGAGCAGCGACTTCTCCCGGATGGCGTCGACAAAATCTGGCAGCGAGCCTTCCAGGTCGGTACGTCGGGTGGTGACGATCCGGCGACCGCGCTGCCAGGTGGTCATCACCGTGACGATCAGGATCGCGACCAGCACCGGCAGCCAACCGCCGTGCGCGATTTTGGTGAGGTTGGCGGCGAAGTACGTGATTTCGACGCCGCCGAAGACGACGCCGGCCACGATGACCTTCCAGCGGGCCCACTTCCAGATCGCGCCCGCGACGACCAGGAAAAAGCGTGGTCGTGATGAGCAGCGTGCCGGTGACGGCCACGCCGTACGCGGTGGCCAGCTTGTCCGATGACCGGAAGGCCAGCATCAGCACCAGAACTCCGCCGAAGAGCAGCCAGTTCACCGCTGGCACGTAAATCTGGCCGCTTTCGCTGTGCGAGGTGTGCTTGACGGTCAACTGAGGCAGGAAGCCGAGCCGCACGGCCTGCCGGGACACCGAGAACGCACCGGAGATGACAGCTTGTGAGGCGATCACGGTGGCGATGGTCGCCAGCGCCACCATCGGAATCTGCGCCCAGGTCGGCACCAGCAGGTAGAACGGGTCCGAGACCGCCGACGGCTGGTGCAGGATGAGCGCGCCCTGGCCGAGATAGTTCACCGTGAGCGCTGGGAAAACGACCGCGAACCAGGCCCGTCGGATCGGCGGCCGGCCGAAATGGCCCATGTCCGCGTAGAGCGCCTCGGCGCCGGTGATCGCCAGCACCACAGCGCCCATCGCGATAAAGGCGATATACGGATGGTCGAAGATGAAGGTGACGATGTACGTGGGGGACAGGCCACGCAGGATGTCCGGGTGCGCGACGATCTGCGGCACGCCGAGCACCGCGAGCACCACGAACCAGAGCACCATGACCGGCCCGAACAGCCGCCCGACCCGATGCGTGCCCCAGCGC
>NZ_WOTO01000020.1 GCF_010993775.1 Fodinicola feengrottensis
GAACCCTACCCGTACGCCCCATGCACCCAGCGTACAGACAGCCGTGGCGGTCCGGTGTTCTTCACCACTGCGTCTGGTGGATGTTTCGTTGGTGAGTACGAGTCAGCGGGCTGGTTTGACGAGGTCCGGGACTCGGGTCAGCAGGACTGTAGGGGAACTGCCGCCGGTTGAGGTTCTGGGCTGCACCATGCCCGACTTAACCCCCGCCCCACCGCCGCTCCCCCACCCAAACTCAGACCGAGTTCTCTAAAAACCCAGCCCCGCGCCTACCTCCCAGCGCAACCCAACCCCCGCTCCACCGCCGCTCTCCCACTCAAAATCAGACCGAGTTTCTCTAGAACCAGCCCCGCGCCTACCTCCCGACGCAACCCAACCCCCGCTCCACCGCCGCTCTCCCACTCAATGTCAGACCGAGTTCTTTAGAACCCAGCCCCGTCCGGCGCCATCGGCCGCCAGGCCGATGTTGTCGCCCCTCCGGCAGGAGCGTCGTTCTGTCCGGCCCCCGCGGTCTTTGCGGGGCCGGACAGAACGACGCTCGTAGCCGTAGTCGACGGCGCCCGCGCCGAAGGCGCCGGAGATACAGGGCGCCATCGGCAGTAACCTCGTGAAAGCCCCGCCTCCGGCCCGGTTTTTGGGGCGGAGGCGGGGCTTTCACGAGGCTGGTAGACGAGGCGCCGCACCCTCGTGGACACCGCTTCTGACCAGGGCGGCAAACGGTCATCGTCGATCTCCGCCGGCCCTGGCTTGGTCGACGAGAAACGTTGTCGGCCCTGGTTAAAAGCGGTGTCCATTCGGAAGGGATGACACTGGTTAGAAGCGGTGTTTGCTGGGGAGATGAGCGTCCTGGTCAAATGCCGTGTTTGCTGCGGACGTGACAGCCCTGCTTAAAAGCCGTGTCCACAGCGGACGCGACAGCCCTGGTCAAAAGCCGTGACTGTGCGGGAGCGGCGCCTCGTCTACCAGCCCTGAGAAATCCCACCCCGACACCAAAGGGCGGTGTCGGGGTGGGATTTCTTAGGGCTACTACCGATGGCGCCCTGTATCTCTGGCGCCTTCGGCGCGGGCGCCGTCGACTACGGCTACGAGAGTCGGTGTTAGGACCCTGCAAAGACCGCAGGGTCCTAACACCGACGCCCCTGCCGGAGGGGCGACAACATCGGCCTGGCGGCCGATGGCGCCGGACGGGGCTGGGTCCCGTACAAAGTTGACCAGCTACGGGTTGAAGGTGACGGTCCCGCACGGGGTGAGGACGGCGGGGGTTGGGTCACGCCGAAATTTGACCAACTTTGGTGTGAAGAGTGACGGTCGCGCACGGGGTAGGTTCCGTCGAAGTTGGCTGACTTGGTTGTGAAAGTGACAGTCACGCACGGGGTGGGTTCGCGGGCTTGGCTCCGCCGGGGTTAGCCGTAGATTTTTAGGGGGGGGCGGACGCTGCCGGTGGGGGGGATGGCTTCGTGGCGGAGGACGAAGCTCATGAGGTCGTGGAAGGCTGGGCCGGCGATCGGGCCGCCCTCGGCTTTGTCGGGGACCTTCACGAAAATCGCGACCACGTAGCGCGGCGCGTCGGCTGGTGCCATGCCGACGAACGACGTGACATTGCCGCTCTCGTAGTGGTTTCCGGCGACCTGCCCACCCGTACCGGTTTTGCCGGCTACCCGGTAGCCATCGATGGCGGCGGCCGGCGCGGTGCCCTCCTGGGTCGCCACGCCTTCCAGCAACCAGCGCATCGCGGCCGCGTTCTCCGGCGAGAGCACCCGGGTCTGCTTGGGCGCTGCCTTGGGCACATACGTGCCGTCGGGGGCGATCGTGCCGCTGACCAGGGACGGCTGGACGCGTACGCCGTTGTTGGCGATCGTCTGATAGACGGACGCCATCTGCATCGGCGTCACCGCGACACCGAGACCGATCGGGATGCCGCCGTACGACGGGCCGCTCCAGTTCTTCACCGGCTGCACGATGCCCGAACTTTCCCCGGGCAGGCCCAAATCGTCGGAAGCACCCAATCCGAATGCCTTCTGGAAGTCATAAAGTCGCTGCGCGCCGAGCTTGTCGGCGACGGTGATCGTGCCGATATTGCTGGACTGGGTGAGAATTCCCTGCAACGTCATCTTCACCTGGCCGTGCGAATGCGTGTCGGTGAAACGCACCCCGCCCTTGGTGATCGAGCCGGGCAGATCAAGCACGGTGTCCGGCTGGATCACCCCGGTCTGCAGGCCGGCGCCGATGGTGATCGCCTTGTGCACCGATCCCGGCTCGACCACCGTCTGGGTGGCCACATCCCGCCACGTGGTGGGGTTGGAGTCACCCGGATTCGCCGCGTCGTACGCCGGATAGCTGGCATCGGCGAGCACCTGGCCGGTCTTCACGTCGAGCACCACGGCCGTACCGAACGAGCCACCGGCCGCCCGAGTCTGCTGGGCGATGATCTGCTGCGCCTGATACTGCACGTCGTTGTCGATGGTCAGCTTGATGCCGGTGCCCGGCCGGGCCGGCACGGTTTTGTCGTAGCCGGCCGGAATCTGGATGCCGCTCTGGTCCGCCTCGTACGTGTGTTGGCCGTCCTGGCCGGCGAGCACCTTGTTGAAAGACGACTCCAGACCGGCGGCGCCCACGCCCTCGGAGTTGGTGAAGCCAATGATGTTCGCGGCCAGGTCATGGCCCGGCTCGTCGCGCCGCTTCTCGTCCTGCGTACCGATGCCCGGGAGGTTCATCGACGTCACCACGTTGGCGACCGCGGGGTCCAGCCGGTGCGCCAGGAAGACGAACCGGATCGCCTTGCCGGTGGTCGTGTTGGTCTTCTTGGTCATTTTCGCCAGCAGCGTCTGCTCTGGTACGCCAAGGACGCCGGCGAGTTTCGCGGCGGTCGCCTCAGCAAGACCTGGCACCAGCTTGTTCGCCGGCGTGCCGGGCACGTGGTCGACCTCACCTGGGTCGGCAAAGATCGCCTTGGCCTGCACGCTGGTGGCCAGCACCGCGCCGTTGCGGTCGACGATCGACCCCGCGCGCGGAGCGTTCAGCTTGACCGAGATCTCGCGGCTGTCCTTCGCCTCCGCCGCCCACGCCGAAGCGTCCGCGGACTGGATGTAGACCAGCCGGCCGACCACCGCGACGAAAAGCAGCAGGACAACCACAAGCCCGATCCGTAGCCGCCGGTACGACGTACCAGCGGCGATCGGATGACTCCAGCCGTTCGCCATCCGCCGGACCGCGGCGCTCGGCCGGACCCGCCCGGCCGGCTGCCGGGGCTTGCGGGCCGCGCCTTGCTGACCGCGGGACTGCTGAGATCCGGCGGTGGCGTACCGCGGCCGTTCGGTACGTCCGGCCCGGTCGGCGCGTGACCGAAGCGGTAGCACCGTTGCTCCGCTGGTCTCGGCGCGCGCGCCGGCCGGGAGGTCGGTTGGCCGGTGGGCGGCTCATCGGCCACCCCCGGCGGCTCCCCCAGTGGTGGGGGTAGTCGGCGTGTTAGCGCCCCCGGTCGGTGGTTTGGCACCTCCGGTCGGCGCATTTCGCGCCGCTCGCCGCCGAGTTCGCGGCGCCGGATGGCGGCGTCGACGGCTGGCCGCCCTGGGGTGTACCGGTCGAGTTCGCCGGCGGCACCAGCGGCTGCGAACCGTTCGAGTCGGAGGAACCGTCCGAGCTGGACGTCGGATCCTTCGCCGGCGTCGGTACGCCGAGGATCCGGCCGTCCGGGAGCCGGATGAAGGCCGGCTGCCCGGCTGGCACCCAGCCGAGCCGACGAGCCGCCGCGGCGAGCGTGCCGGGTGCCTGCAGCTGGTTAACGTCCTGATGCAGGCCCTGTTCCTTCAGGTCCAGCACCTTTTGGTTGCGCTGCAGCGTGTTCAGCTGGAACGAGTTCTGGTTGACCGCGGTGTTGAGCAGCAACAGGCACACCATGCCGGCGATGACCAGACCGAGGATCAGCACGACAAAGGGAGTACGTGGCGCCGAGCTGGCAGCGGGCGGTGGCGGCAGCAGAAGCCGCGCGCCGAGCCGTCCGGCCTGCCGCGGTACGGACCGCCGAGAGGCGGTCTTCTTCGGGCGGGCCGGCTGTGTCCGGGTGGGCTGATCACGCGGTGGTTGCCGGCGGCCAGGCTGAACCGGCCGCTGCGGCCGAGCCGGCGCGGGCGCGCCGACGGTGGCTCGACCCGCCGAGCGGCTGGGCGCCGGAGCCGTCCTGGTCGGGACGGTCGCGGTCGCGCGGGCAGTCACGACGCGTCCCGCACTCGCTCGGCGGCCCGCACGCGTACCGACTGCGATCGCGGATTGCTCTCCAGCTCTGCTTCGGTTGGCGTCTCGGCACCGCGGGTGAGCAGCCGCAACACCGGCTCGGTGCCAGGCAGCTCGACCGGCAGGTCAGGCGGCGAGGTGCTCGTGGCACCGGCCGTCAAAGCCCGTTTGACCATGCGATCCTCCAGCGAGTGGTACGACATCACCACCAGCCGGCCACCGACCCTGATGGCGTCGATGGCCGCCGGCAGCGCTGTCCGCGCAGCGACTCCAGCTCGGCGTTCACCTCGATCCGCAGCGCCTGGAAGGCGCGCTTGGCGGGGTGTCCCCCGGTGCGCCGGGTGGCTGCCGGGATGGCGTCCCGGACCAGCTCGGCCAACCTCGCGGTGGAGGTCAGCGGAGTGCGCTCCCGTTCGGTGACAATGGCTCTCGCGACCCGGCCGGCGAATCTTTCCTCGCCGTACTCCCGCAGAATCCGGGCCAGGTCGGCGGCCGCATACGTGTTGACTACCTCTGCGGCGGAAATCCCGGTGGTCGGGTCCATCCGCATGTCCAGCGGCGCATCCCGTGCGTACGAGAAGCCGCGGTCCGTACGGTCCAATTGCATCGACGAGACGCCCAGATCGAAGAGCACGCCCTCGACCCGGTCGATGTCCAGGTCTTCGAGCACCTCGGTCATCTCGTGATACACCGCGTGGACGCCGGTGAAACGCTCTCCGAATGGATCCAGCCGGGCACTGGCCAGCCGCAACGCCTCCGGGTCGCGGTCTGGGCCACCAGCCGCAACCGCGGATGAGCGGCCAGCATCGCCTCGGCGTGACCACCGAGCCCGAGCGTGGCGTCGACCAGCACGGCCGGGCCCGTGGACAGGGCCGGCGCGAGCAGCTCAGCCACTCGCTCTGCCATCACTGGCACGTGCTGTGGTGCTTGTTGTGGTGCACTGTCGTCCACGCGCGTCGACCCCCCCCCGAGTTTCGCTGCCGTGCGTGTGCGGTGATCTGCTGACGTTTCGTCAGGTCCCCATCCGCTCCGTACGCCTGGCACCGGGGAAGGTGTGTCAGGAGCGGAGCGGCTGGAGGCCTGGCGAAACGGCCTCGATCTTTTTCAGCGGGTGCCTAAAACACCCCGGGCAGAACCTCCTCCTCCACGTCGGCGAAGCCCGGCTCGGACTCCGTCAGGTAGTCGTCCCAGGCCTGCTGGTCCCAGATCTCCACCCTGGTGCTGGCCCCGATCACCACGCATTCCTTCGTCAGTCCCGCGTACTCCCGCAGCCCGGCCGGAATGGTGACCCGGCCCTGCTTGTCGGGCACTTCGTCGTACGCACTGGCGAAGAAGACCCGTTGATAAGCGCGAGCCGCCTTGTGGGTGACCGGTGCCGCCTGCAGCTGTCCGGCGATCCGGGTGAACTCGGCCATCGGAAACACGAACAGGCAGCGCTCCTGCCCCTTCGTGATCACAAGCCCCTCCGCGAGTTCGTCCCTGAACTTCGCCGGCAGCAGAAACAGTCGGCCCTTGTCGTCCAGCCGCGGGGAATGGGTGCCAAGAAACATGCCGGCCTCCCCTCCCCCAAGCGAGGCATCCTGCCGTCTTGATGCCCCACTGCGCTCCACTGTACCCCACAAATCCCCACGGACAACCCGTAGGCGCTCCGAACATACCCCCATTGAGGGTGACTGCCCAGGTCAGAGCCGGTGGAGAAGAGTGGAGGACGATTCCCGAAGGTGCACTCGTACGCTCGCCAGCCATCCACCTGACGCCCGTTATGTCCGTTTCTCCACGGGCTCAGGTGGAGATGTGGGGCAAAGTGGAGGACCCAGGGGAGCGGAATGGAGCGCCGTGGCGCCCAGCTGAGGCGCGCAGCGACACGACCCCCCGCCGCCCCGCTCGCAGACCAGCGACCGCGTCGACGCACTTATCCTCAGAGTGTGGCCGGCGACAAAACCCGATTGCCGGCCCGAACCCGTCGTCGCAGACTCGGTCGGTGCTGATCAGACGAGAAATTCCAGCTGACACTGAGGTCGTACGAGCGATTCACCTGGCCGCTTTCGCACGCGAGGACGGAACGCCCGGGACAGTCGAAGCGAACCTGGTGGACGAACTGCGCGTGGACGCCGGCTGGATCAACGCACTTTCGTGGGTGGCTGTGGAAGACGACAACGTGATCGGCCATGTCGTGTGTACGCGCGCAACCGTCGGTCCTGATGCCCTTCCGGTTTTAGGACTCGGACCTTTGGGCGTACGCCCCGACCGCCAACGCAGCGGCGCCGGAAAAGCGTTGATGATGCACGCCATCATCGGCGCCGCCGACGCCCTCGGCGAGCCGGCGATAGTCCTCCTCGGCCATCCGACTTACTATCCGCGCTTCGGTTTCCAGCCAGCCGTCCCCGCCGGCATCGTCCCGCCTGATCCCGGATGGGAACCTGCCTTCCAACTCCGCACCCTCACCACTTACGCCGCAACGCTACGCGGCGATTTCGTCTACGCGGAACCTTTCCGGCGCCTCTAAAAGTGCCCGGCCGACGCGCTGCAACCGTTGTACTGGGTCGGCGACGGCATCGTCGGCGCATACAGCCAGGCGTGGAAAAAGTCGTTGAGATCACGCCCGGACACCCGGTTGGCCAGCGCGACAAAGTCCTCTGTCGATCCATTGCCGTATCGATTCGACGCCACCCAGGCGCGTATCACCTGGCGGAGTTCGCTGTCGCCAATCCGGTTGCGTAACGCTTGCAGCGTCATGAAACCGCGGGTGTACGCCGACAGCCCGAGCAGATGGGCCGCGCCCGGATCCGCGACCACCGTGGTCCAGAAATCCGACTCCGGCGGGAAGTATCCACACAGGTCGTCAAAATACTGTTGCGCGGTCTCGCCGCCATGCGCTTCGTCTCACAGCTCGGTGGAATACACCGCAAAGCCTTCGTTCAGCCAGATATCGCGCCAGTTCTTCACCGACACACTGTCACCAAACCACTGATGAGCGTTCTCGTGCACCATCAGCCCGATCGCCGACTCGACCGGCTGCCCAGGCTCAACCGGCTCCCAGAATGCCTCCGGATACGTTGGCCGAGTCTGGTTTTCCAACGCGAGATCGTTCTTGTCCTCCATCAGCACACCGCCGACGGCGTCGAAAGGGTACGGCCCCCACTGCTGTGACAACCAGTCGACAACCTCGCCGGTCCGCCTGATATCCGCCCGCGCCTGCCGGTTGACCGCGGAATCCCCTTGGGCAAACGCATAAACGTACGGCAACCCCGAGGCGGTCCGTCCGCTTTCGACGTCGTACTTCCCTATCGCCATAAATGCCATAGGTCGCCTGCGGCAACGGCTCAGCCCACCGGTAGGTCGTCCACCCGCCCGCGGTCCGGGTCGACTTCAGATTTCCGTTGCTGATCGCCTGAATCCCGGCCGGAACCGTGATCGTGGTCCGGAACGCGGCTTTGTCCCGAGGATGGTCATTGGACGGAAACCACCATTGCGCGATCGCCGGCTCCCCGGTCGCCACTGCCCCGGTCTTCGTCCGAGTCCACGCAGACACACCGTCGACCTTGACCGTGCTCGGAATGCCCGCGTACGTAACGCTGACCGTGAACACCTCGCCGGCACGGACCGGATGATTCGGCGTAATCACCAGTTCCTGCCCATTCGCCGCGTTCGCGGCGGTCTTTCCATCGACCGTGACTCGACGAGCCGTGAGCGCGAAATCGAGATCGAATCGAGACAGATCCTGGGTTGCGCGAGCGACGATTTTCGTCGTACCAGCCAACTCGTCGGTTGCAGGTTGATAACGAACGTCAATATCGTAGCTGGCGACGTCATATCCTCCGTTGCCCGCAGCGGGAAAATACGGATCCCCGATGCCGGCCGCACCTGGCGACGGGACCGCCAGCACCGCTACCAGCAGCAGATTCACGATTGTCATCTGCGGATGCTAGCGCTAAACGAGGGTTCTCGGTGTGGCCGGAAACTGTCGGTTAGAACTGGGCCGCTAGAACTGGGGGCGGCGGCCTCGGCGAGGGCCGTCAACAACGGGCGCACGAGCGGATTGTTGTTGGTACGGCGATAGAGCGCGTGCACGTATCGCGGCGGCGGCTCCGGGGTGAGAAGTTGGGCAGTCAGTTCCGGATACGGTGGCAACGCCAACTCCGGCAGCAGGGTGACACCGACACCTGCGCGTACCAGCGCGCCGACCACCGAATATTCGTCGCTGCGCACGATAACTCGCGGCTGGAAACCGACAGACGCGCAGAGTTGCGCCAGCCCCGGCGATTCCAGGCTGGTCACCCAGGGATCGTCGCGCAGATCCGTGAGCTTGACCGGATTTCTGTCGCGATGCGGGTGCCCGGGTGGCAGAACGACATACCGTCGCTCGGTCAGCAGCGGGACGGTGACCAGGTTCGCCGGCCAGCGCCGCTGTTCGATCTCGTTTTCGTAGACCAGCGCGACATCCAGCCGGCCGTCTCGCAACAGCGGCAGCAGATCCGCCGGCTCACCGTACTCCAGCTCCACCGCGACGCCGCCGCGCGTACGCAACAGGTTGGCCAGCGCAGACGGCAGCAAACGCATGCCAGCGCTGGAGAAACTGCCGATCTGCAGCTGCCCGGTCTCCCCTGCCGCGCGTGCTTTCGCGTCCAGCTCCAGCGATCGCAAGCCGGCCACCAGGTCGACACTTTCCCGAGCCAGTTTCGCGCGCGCGCGGCGGCGGTCGGTTGAATGCTTCGCGGCAGACGCTCGAAAAGCGCCAGCCCGGTGGCCCGCTCCAGCATCGACATCTGCTGCGAGAGACAGCCGACGCGGTGTAGCCCAGCACGTCGGCCGCGGCCACAAACGAGCCGCGCTGCAGCACCACTTGCAGGGTGTCGAGATGCACCGGGTTGAGCACAAGCAAAGCTTACGCATGAGGCAACAGTCTTTCCTGCTGGTTGGCCTTGTCCTCCGGCTCCGGCTCAGTCACGCTCGTATCACCTGCGGAAACGAGGACGGTGACAGGTGCAAAGTGAGGTTGTTGTGGTCGGCGCGGGT
Organism: Fodinicola feengrottensis; assembly: GCF_010993775.1. GTDB lineage: Bacteria > Actinomycetota > Actinomycetes > Mycobacteriales > HKI-0501 > Fodinicola > Fodinicola feengrottensis. Next base: position 9,244 of record NZ_WOTO01000020.1, read on the forward strand.
GTGGTGGGGGCGAGCGTCGCCTTCCACCTGCGAAGGCTGGGGGTCGGCAAGGTGACACTGGTCGAGCGGCGCGCGCGCGGCGTCCGGTGCGACCGGCCGGTCGGGTGCGCGCTCGTACGCACCCACTACACCAACGATCCGGAGGCGTCGCTCGCGATCGCCGCGCTGCCCTGGTTCACCGAATGGGCCGACCGGGTCGGTGGCGACTGCGGTTTCGTACGTACCGGATTCGTTCAGCTGGTCGGCGTGGACGACACGAAACTGTTGCGGGAAAACGTAAAATCACTGCAGAGGCTCGGCGCAACGACGGAAACTCTGGCTGCGTCGGACATCCGGGCGGTGGTGCCTGGGCTCGCGGTGGCGGACGACGAATCGGCCGCGTACGAACCGGAGAGCGGGTATGCGGATCCCGTTGCCACCACCCGCGGTCTTGTCGACGCGGCCCGTCGCCTGGGTGCGGACGTACGGGAGAACTGCTCTGTCGACGGCCTTTTGACCGCAGGTGGTCACGTCGTGGGTGTCGCCACGAACGACGGTCCGATCAACGCCGAGGTGGTCGTACTAGCCAACGGCGCCTGGTCGAACGCGTTGACGCGGCCGCTTGGTCTCGACCTGCCGATCACCGCGACGCGCGCGCAGGCAGCGGTCGTGCGCCGGCCGGCACCGCTCGTCGGAATTGCCGGGCATCCGGCCGTTATCGACCGTCGGAACGGAATTTACGCGCGTCCGTACGACGCCGATCGGACGTTGGTCGGTATGAGCAGTTCCAACGCGGACACCCTCAGCGACCTCGACGACGTACCCGTCGCGCCCGGTTTCGCCGAGCGGGCCCGGGACCGGCTCGCCGAGGCGTTCCCGGCCTTTAGCGGTCAACCCATCAGCCACACCCAGGCCGGTCCACTTGACGTGACCCCCGATCACTGTGCGATCCTCGGGCCGGTCGACGGGATCGACGGATTGGTTCTCGCTGTCGGCATGAGTGGCTCGGGTTTCAAGAAAGCGCCGGCAATCGGCGCGTGCCTTGCCGAGTTGATCCAGGACGGACAGGCGACCAGCGCCGACCTCCGGCCGTTCTCGTACCACCGTTTCGCACGCGGCGCGCAGATCGAGCGCCGTGACTACCGAATGGGCGCCGGCGGTGGGACCGCTCTGGTGCACTGAAATGGGGACCATGCGCAGGTGGCTGCTCGCGGGATTGCTGGCGATCACCATGGTCGGCGTCGGCGCGTGCGCGAATCCGACCCAGGTCGGCGATGCCGAACCACCGGGCGTCCTCACCCCACTGACTCCGGACACGGCCGCGATCGCCCAGCTGCCGGCCGCTGTTGTCGCGCGAAAAAAGAGCTGGTGGTGGCGATGGACGTTTCCAGTCCGCCGAACCACTTCTCCGGGCCGGACGGGGTCAGCGTGATCGGGCTCGACCCGGACATCGCCAAAGCACTCGGGCAAGCGCTTGGCGTACGTGTCAAAATCGTCGGCATCGGTTTTGACTCGATCATTCCCGGGCTGGCAGCGGGAAAGTACGACCTCGCCATCGCACAGATGTCGCCGACCGTGAAGCGCGAGAAGGTGCTGGACTTCGTCGACTACTTCTCGTCCGGCACCGCTTTGGCCGTACGCAAAGGCAATCCGCTCGGCATGCGACTGGACACCATGTGCGGGCACACGATCGCCGTACTCAAGGGCTCCTTCCAGGAGTCCACCAGGGTGCCCGAATATTCAGCGGCCTGTGTGAAAGCCGGAAAGAAGCCGATCCAGCCGATGGTGCTGCCGGACCAGCAGGCCACCATTCTCGCCGGCATCGCGGGACGCGCCGACGGGGTGATGCAGGACTCGCCCGTTCTTGAGTACGCACAAAAGAAGTCCGACGGCCAGGTGCAGGTCATCGCGGTCGCGCACACGTCATCGGTCGGCATCGGCATCCCGAAGACCTCCGGTCTCCTGCAGCCAGTGCGCCTCGCGATGCAACATCTGATCGATTCCCCCACGTACAAACAGATCCTGACCCGCTGGGGTGTCGCGAACGGCGGGGTTCCGAGCGCGGCCGTCAACCACAACTCCGACTGAAGGACACGATGTGTCGCTGCAAAAGGACTCCGGCCTGACGGCGGCCGCGCCGGACGGCGAGGTGATCAAAGCCGTACCCGTCCGACATCCGGGCCGCTGGGTCGCCGCGGTGGTGGTGCTCGTCCTCGCGGCGATGCTGGTACACAGCCTGATCACCAACCCGCGCTTCGAATGGCCGGTCGTCGGGCAGTGGTTCCTCTCTGATCGCATTCTGTCCGGGCTGGTCAACACCCTCGAACTGACCGCGATTTCGATGGTGATCGGCATTGTCCTGGGTGCGGTGCTGGCGATCATGCGACTGTCGTCGAATCCGATCCTGTCGGGCATCGCGTGGCTCTACATCTGGTTCTTCCGTGGTGTGCCGCTGTTCGTGCAGTTGCTCTTCTGGGGATTTATCTCCGCCCTCTATCCGAAGCTCTCGATCGGCGTCCCGTTCGGCCCGGCATTCTTCACATTCTCGGCCAATGACATCATTACCGCTTTCGGCGCGGCGATCCTCGGACTTGGGCTGAACGAAGCGGCCTACATGGCGGAGATTGTGCGAGCCGGCATCCAGGTCGTCGACCATGGACAGAGCGAGGCCGCAGCGGCACTGGGCATGAGTCGTACGCTCACATTACGGAGAATTGTTCTGCCGCAGGCGATGCGTGCGATCGTGCCGCCCACTGGCAATCAGACGATCTCGATGCTCAAGACATCGTCTTTGGTGAGTGTGCTGGCATTTCCGGAGTTGCTCTATGCCGCGCAGCTCATTTACTCGGACAACTACAAGACAATCCCGCTGCTGATCACCGCGTCGATCTGGTATCTCATCGTCACGTCCGTCCTCACCGTCGGCCAGTTCTTCCTGGAACGCCGGTTCTCCGCAGGGAGTGCTCGATGACCTCAGCCGCTGTCGAAGCCGTACGCGTACACAAGAACTTCGGCCCACTGCAGGTGCTCCGCGGCGTCGACCTGCGCGTCGAGCCGGGTGAGGTGTGCTGCATCATCGGCCCGTCCGGCTCCGGGAAGTCGACTTTCCTTCGCTGCATCAACCACCTGGAACGTATCGATGCCGGCCGTCTTTACGTCGACGGCCAACCGGTCGGTTACGCCGAACGCGGTGGCCGGCTTTACGAGCTGACCGAACGAAAAGTCGCCCGCCAGCGGCGGCAGGTCGGGATGGTTTTCCAGCGCTTCAACCTTTTTGGGCACCTCACCGCTCTGGAGAACGTCATGGAGGCGCCCATCCAGGTCGACCGCAAGAGCAAGGAAACCGCCCGGCGTGAGGCTTGTGCGCTGCTTGAGCAGGTTGGACTGACAAACAGACAGAATGCCTATCCCACCCAGCTTTCCGGCGGCCAGCAACAACGGGTCGCGATCGCCAGAGCGCTCGCCATGCAGCCAAAACTCATGCTCTTCGACGAGCCGACCAGCGCTCTGGACCCCGAACTTGTCGGTGAGGTCCTGGACGTGATGAGACAACTCGCCCGCGACGGGATGACGATGGTGGTGGTCACCCACGAAATGGGTTTCGCCCGCGAAATCGCCGACAACCTGGTGTTCATGGACGGCGGCGCCGTGGTCGAAAGCGGCCTGCCCACCGCTCTGCTGACCAACCCCACCCATCCGCGTACGCAGGACTTCCTCGCCAAAGTCCTCTGAGAGAGCACCACACGACCATGGTCATCGTGGTCCGATTGTTTGCCTGATGAGGAAAGAGAGCCGTGCCGCGGCTGGCTAGGGCGTGTCTCCTCATTCCAGGTGGATGAGGGTCGAGATCCAAGCGTCGTCTGCCGGTGCCGGGCGGTCGCCTTCATACCGTTGTTGTATGGAGGTGATCGCCCGGTGCTGGCAGACGGCGTTTGGGCTCGGCCCTCGCCGCCTGGGATGAGGAGACACGCCCTAGCATCCGTTGAATGTCAAGGAAGTCGGTTCCGCTGGTCATCGGGTCGCTCGCTCTGGCAGGCACCCTGGTCTTGGTCAGCGCGGCCGGATCCCTGCTGTACCAGTCCGGCTTCAGCCTGGTACGGCACTCCATCGCCAGCACTCTGCCGCCCGGCTGCGAGGGGTTGCGCAAGGCCGGCCTGGACCACTACTGGCCGGAAGACATCCGCTCGAGTAGGGACGACGTACGAACCAGCGGCCTCGCGTCATGTGTGTGGTCCTCCACCCAACCCCAGCCGGACTCGCTTTATCTCGTGGTCAGCGTACAGATCAAACGGTATTCCGGCCGGATCCTGGCCACACCGGCCGCCCAAGCGCACGCTGCATACGAGGATTCCTGTCATGACGACTGGGAACTCACCGGCGCTCCAGGAGAGGCCGCGATCGGCGACGAATACTGCTTGGACAACCCTTTCGGCGAGAACAGCAGCCGGATCACCACGAGAGTGGCCAACGTGGTGATCCAACTGACGGTTCGGGGCGCGAACTGGTCCAAGACCGGTGGCAGCGAGACAATTTACGAGGCTGAGAAAAACCTGGTCTTTGGACTGATAGGTCAGCTCAAGCTGCACTGAGAAATCCTTCGCGAACTCGACGTTTTCGTTGCCTCTTTCGGCGTGTCGACAACGAAAACGTCGAGTTCGCGGTGGGCCGCTAGAGGGCTTTGGACGACGAAGTCGTCTTAAGCCCTCTAGACGACCAGGGTGACTATTCGGCCGGGGACGACGATGGATTTGCGGATGTCCTTGCCGGCGAGGGAAGCCGCGACGACGGTCGGGTCGGCAACGCGACGGCCAGCACGTCGTCCTGGGAAGCGTCCGCGGGGACGGTGACCCGGCCGCGGACTTTTCCGTTGACCTGGACCGGATAAGTGACGGTGTCCTCGGTCAACAGCGCGGGATCGGCCTCCGGGAAGGGTTCGAAGGTCAGGGTTTGCGGGTGGCCCAGCCGCGACCACAGTTCTTCGGCCACGTGCGGGGCCAGTGGCGCGGTCATCAGGACCAGGGGTTCGACGGCCGCCCGGGGGGCCGCGCCGCGCTCGGCGGCCACCACGGTCAGCCGGTTGGTCAGCTCGATCAGCTTCGCGGCCGCGGTGTTCGCCTTCATGCCGGCGTAGTCGCGGCGCGCACCGTCGATCGTTTTGTGCAGCAGCCGCAGCGTTTCCTCGTCAACGTCGTCGTCGTTGACGTGTACGTCCCCGGTCTGCTCATCGATGACCAGTCGCCAGACCCGCTGCAGGAACCGGTGCGCGCCCACCACCGCGCGAGTGTCCCAGGGGCGCGAGGTTTCCAACGGACCCATGCTCATCTCGTACATCCGGAACGTGTCCGCGCCATAAGCCGCGCACATGTCGTCCGGTGTCACAACATTCTTCAGGCTCTTGCCGATTTTGCCGTACTCACGCTTGACTTCGTTGCCCTCGAAGAAGAACTTGCCGCCCGTCTCGGTGACCTGGTCGGCCTGGACGTACTGGCCGCGGCTGTCCTGATACGCGTACGCCTGAATGTAACCCTGGTTGATCAGCCGGTGGAAGGGCTCCTCGCTGGACACGTGACCCAGGTCGAACAGGACCTTGTGCCAGAACCGCGAATACAGCAGGTGCAGCACCGCGTGCTCGACCCCGCCGACATACAGGTCGGCGCCGCCGACCTCGCCGGCGCCGCGCGGACCCATCCAGTACTCCTCGACGGCCGGGTCGACCAGCGCGTCGGAGTTCGTCGGGTCCAGGTAGCGCAGCTCGTACCAGCAGGAACCGGCCCACTGCGCGGCATCACGTTCGTCTCGCGGCGGTACTTTTTCAGTCCGTCGCCCAGATCCAGCTCGACCTCGACCCAGTCGGTGGCCTTGCCCAGCGGCGGTTCCGGTGCGGAATTCGCATCGTCGTCGGCATAAGTGCGCGGCGAATAGTCCTCGACCTCGGGCAGCTCGACCGGCAGCATCGAGTCCGGTACGGCGATCGGCAGGCCGGTCTCGTCGTACACGATCGGGAACGGCTCACCCCAGTAGCGCTGCCGGCTGAACAGCCAGTCGCGCAGCTTGTACTGAACCGTGCCCTCGCCGAATCCGCGCTTTTCCAACCATTCGATGATCAGCGCCTTGGCGGCCTTGACCTCCAGGCCGTTCAACGAAATCTCGGCGTTGGCTGAGTTGATCGCGGCGCCCTCGCCCACATACGCGTCGCCGTCGAAACCTTCGGACGGCTGCACCGTACGAATAATCGGCAGCTGGAAAACCTTCGCGAAATCCCAGTCTCGCTGGTCCTGCTGGCCGGGCACCGCCATGATCGCGCCAGTGCCGTAACCGGTCAGCACGTAGTCGGCGGTGAAAATCGGGATCCGCTGGTCGTTGACCGGGTTGATCGCGTACGAACCAGTGAAAACTCCGGTCTTCTCACGGGAATCCGCGGTCCGGTCCGTCTCGGTCTTCTTCGCGGCCTCGGCCTGATAGGCGGCCACCGCCTCGGCCGGAGTCGCGAACCCGCCGGTCCATGCGGGTTTGGTGTCAGCAGGCCACCCGGCCGGCGTCAGTGCGGACAGCATCGAATGCTCCGGCGACACCACCATGTACGTGGCGCCGAACAGGGTGTCCGGGCGGGTGGTGAAAACCGTCAGCGGTCCAGCGTCCGTACCAAAATGCACCGCCGCACCGACCGAACGGCCGATCCAGTTGCGCTGCATCTGCTTCACTGGCTCCGGCCAGTCCATCCGGTCCAGGTCGGCCAGCAACCGGTCCGCGTACGCCGTGATGCGCATCATCCACTGGGTCAGATTCCGCGCTTGAACACAGGGAAATTGCCGCGTTCACTGCGGCCGTCGGCGGTGACTTCCTCATTGGCCAGCACGGTGCCCAAACCCGGGCACCAGTTCACCGGCGCGTCCGATCGTACGGTCAGCCGATAGCCGTCGACGATCTCGCGGCGCTCCACGTCGGATAATGCCGACCACGCCCGGCCATCCGGTGTTTCGCGCTGCCCAGCGGAGAATTCGGCGATCAGCTCGTCGATCGGACGGGCTTTCTGCTGCTCAGGGTCGAACCAGGCGTTGAAGATCTGCAGGAAGATCCACTGCGTCCAGCGGTAGAACTCGGGATCGGTGGTGGCGATCGACCGGCGGTCGTCGTGACCCAGTCCCAGCCGGCGCAGCTGCCGGCGAAAGACCGTGACGTTCTCCTGCGTGGTCTTTCGCGGATGGGTGCCGGTCTGTACCGCGTACTGTTCAGCCGGCAGGCCGAAAGCATCGAAGCCCATCGTGTACAGCACGTTGTGGCCGTTCGTTCATCCGCTGGAAGCGGGTCAGCACGTCGGTGGCGATGTAACCCAGCGGGTGCCCGACATGCAGGCCGGCGCCGGACGGGTACGGGAACATGTCCAGCACATACATCTTTGGCCGGTTGATCAGGTCGACCCCGCCGGGGCCGGTCCTGGGCTCGGCCATCGGACCGGACGGGTTCGGCGCGTGGAAGGTGCCCTCGGTCTGCCAGCGGTCCTGCCAGCGGGTCTCGATCTGGTTCGCCAGCGCGGCCGTGTAGCGATGCGGGGGCGTGTCGGCAGAAGCGTCAACAGCGGGTTCGGTGCTCATCTGCTCAATCCTTCGGGTTCACAAAGTCTGTTGTCGGTACGGGAAGTGCCCCAGACACGAAAAAACCCCTCGCGCAGGAGGGGTCGCCGTACTGATCGCCGCGGTCCCGCCAACCGGCGGGAGCGGATCAGTACGGCCTACTAAGGAGCAGTCCGTATGCCGCCACGCGAAGAGTCTACCGTGCCGGCGCCGACCGCCCTGTCACCAGGTCGCGCGGACGCGGAACCGCGCGGCCGGGTTCCGGTCCGGTTCTCGTACGGCCAGACCTGGTCGCCGGATCGGCCATCGGCCGGGCCGCGGTGGGACACTCACTGGATGCTGGTTGACTGGCTCGGCTACGGCCTGGGCATCGCGTTGGCGCTGCCGGTGGCCGCCATCGCCGTCCACCAGCGGCGATGGTGGAGCTGGCTGGAGCTGGCCGGCCTCGCGCTGCTCGCGGTGGCGGCCCTGCGTACGATCGGCGCGCCGGCGTGGCTGGTGACTGTCGGTGTCGACGTGGGTCCACCCGCGTTAGTCGCCGGGCTGGTGGCGTGGCGGTTGCACGACGACGCAGGGTGGTTCGCCCGTAAAGACACCGGAAAAGACTCCGTCATCACCGGGCTGACCAGCAATGATCACGAACAGCAAACGGAATCCGGAGTTGCGGTGCCGCCGCGAGCGTCCACCTGCGAGGATTGACGCTCACAGCGAACACACGGGGTATAGACCGGCCGAGGACCCAACCATCGGCCGACGGGGGCCGACGATGCGCGGCCAGCGGGAGGGAGTGGACGGTGGCTCACGGCATGCTGGAGGAGTTCGAGCCTCGGCTTGGCCAGACGGCGCAGAACGGTCAGATCCCGGCGGGCGGCGCTTTGGTCACCCACAATGACCTCGCCGACGCGGCTCAGCGGATTGTCCGCAACATAGAAAACGTCATTTCTGGTAAGACCTCGACCGTACGGCTGGCGATCGCCGTGCTGCTCGCCGAGGGTCACCTCCTGATCGAGGATGTGCCCGGCGTGGGTAAGACCATGCTGGCCAAGGCGCTGGCCCGGTCCATTGACTGCTCGGTCCGCCGGATCCAGTTCACCCCGGACCTGCTGCCGACCGACGTGACCGGTGTGAACGTCTACAACCAGGAGACGCACGACTTCGAGTTCCGGCCCGGCGCGGTGTTCGCGAACCTGGTGGTCGGCGACGAGATCAACCGGGCTTCGCCCAAGACCCAGTCGGCGCTGCTGGAATGCATGGAGGAGCACCAGGTCACGGTTGACTCCACCACGTACCAGCTGCAGAGCCCGTTCATGGTGGTGGCCACCCAGAACCCGATCGAGATGGAGGGCACCTACCCGCTGCCGGAGGCGCAGCGGGACCGGTTCACCGCCCGCATCGCGATGGGCTACCCGGCCCAGGAGGCCGAGCTGGCGATGATCGACCAGCACGGCATGACCGACCCGCTGGCCTCGTTGCGCGCGGTCGCCGACGCGGCCCAGATCCGCGCGATGATCGACATCGTCCGGCGTACGCACGTATCCGACCCGGTGAAGCAATATGCGGTGGAGCTCGTCGCCTCCACCCGCCAGCACCCGGACCTGCGGCTGGGCGCCAGCCCGCGGGCCACCCTGCACCTGCTGCGCACCGCACGTGCGGCCGCCGCCCTGGTCGGCCGTGAATACGTGCTGCCCGACGACGTCCAGCACCTGGCGCTGCCGGTCCTCGCGCACCGGCTGCTGCCCAGCTCCGAGGCGCAGTCCCACCGCCGTACGGCCGAGCAGATCGTGCATGAGCTGCTCCGCCGGGTCCCGGTCCCGACCGCCCGGACACATTAGTGTTCTCCGCGCTGCGGGGACTCACACTGCGTGGCCGGAGTTTCCTGGCCGCCGGGATCGCCAGCGCCGTGTGCGCGCTGATCCTGGGCGAGAACGACCTGCTACGAGTAGCCGTGCTCCTGATCCTGCTGCCCATCCTGTCGTCGCTGGCGGTGGCCAGGACCCGCTATCTGATGTCGTGCCGACGCACGCTGAGCCCTGACCGGGTGCCAGCCGGCAAGCCGGTCAAGGTCACCCTGACGGTGGAGAACACCTCGCGGCTGCCAACCGGGGTGCTCCTGCTGGAGGAACAGCTGCCGTACGCGCTGGGCAGCCGGCCGCGGTTCGTGCTGGACCGACTGTGGTCCCGGCAGTCGGCCCGGGTCAGCTACCAGGCCCGCGCGGACGTACGCGGCCACTACCAGCTCGGCCCGCTGCAGGTCCGGGTCACCGACCCGTTCGGGCTGTGCGCGCTGAACAAGTCGTTCACCGGCACTGAGCGGCTGTCGGTGATCCCGGCCGCGAAGCCGCTGCCGGCGGTCCAGCTGACCGGCCAGCGGCAGGGCACCGGCGACAACCGCGGGCGTACGGCCGCCGTGCACGGCGAGGACGACGCGGCCACCCGCGAATACCGAATCGGCGACGACCTGCGCAAGGTGCACTGGAAGTCGACCGCGCGGGTGGGCGCCCTGATGGTTCGCCGCGAGGAGCAGCCCTGGCACAGCCGGGCCAGCCTGCTGCTGGACACCCGGGCGATCGGCCACCGCGGCGACGGACCCGGCTCGAGCTTCGAGTGGTCGGTCTCGGCGGTCGCCAGCATGGCCGTGCACCTGTACGGCCGCGGCTACACGCTGAAGACGGTGACCGACATCGGTACCGAGGTAGAGACCAGCCGGCACTCCACGGACGGCCCTCTTATGGACTTGCTCGCCGGCGCCCGGTTGTCGCACCAACGGCACTTCACCGACGGCGTCACCCGGCTGCGTAAGCACGGCGGCGACGGCGTCCTGATCGCCGTTCTCGGCTTGCTGGACGACGAAGCCGCCGCGGAGCTCGCCAACCTGTCCCAGGGTGGCCGGCCGTGCGCCGCACTGTTGCTGGACACCACCACCTGGACCCGGCAGGCCGGCGAGACGGAGATGGTCGCCACCCGGGAGGCGTACGACCTGTCCGTCCAGCTGCTGCGCGGCGCTGGCTGGAAGGTCGTGGAGGCCGGCCACGGTGACCCGCTGGAGAAACTCTGGCGGCAGGTGACCACCTGGTCCGGCCGCGGCGGCTCGACGCTGGAACTGCCGACCGCGAGCGGAATCGAGGGACCGCGCTGATGCCCACCATGTCCGCACTGTCCTGGCAGCTGCGCCGGACCGTTGTGGTGTCCATCGCGGTCCTGCTGTCGGCGACCGCGCGCTCGGACCGATCTTCAACTCCATCTGGGGCTGGCTGCTGCCGGTGGTGGGCGCGATGGTGGCGGTCGCCGCGTCCGCCGCCTTCGCTCGGCTGCTCCGCGTCCCGCTGTGGCTGCAACCAGCGGTAATGGTCGTCGGGCTGGCGCTCTACGTCGTCCTCATCCTGGTACGGACCGGGAACTGGTTCGGGATTGTCCCCACCCCGCAGAGCCTGGAGGCGCTGTCCTCGCTGGTCCGCGGCGGGGTCAGTGACGTGGTCACGCAAAGCACGCCCACCAACGCCTCGGCCGGCCTGGTCTTGCTGACCACCGTCGGCGTCGGGATGGTCGCGATCGTCGCCGACATCGTCGCGGTGGGCCTGCGCCGGCCGGCGCTCGCCGGCCTGCCGATGCTGGCGCTCTACGCGATCCCGGTGTCGGTGACCGGCACCGGGATCCCGTGGCCGCTGTTCGTCCTCGGGGCGGGCGGCTATCTCTGGCTGATCTCCACCGACCACCGGGACCGGATCCGCGGCTGGGGCCGGATGATGCGGCCGGCCCGTACGCCGATGGACTCGACCTCCGGCGATGTCACCAACACCCCGATCGGAGCCGCCGGCCGCCGGATCGGCCTGATCGGGATCGCGGTCGCCGTGGTGATTCCGCTGCTGCTGCCCAGCCTGCCAGGCAGCAACCTGGCCGCGCTGTTCAACGGCGGCGGCTTCGGCGGGCCCGGCGCCGGCCGGGCCACCCTGGTCAACCCGATCTCCACCCTGAAGGGCCAGCTCACCCAGCCCAGCAACAGCGAGATGCTGCAGTTGCACACCAACGAGACGAGCCAGCAGCTGCAATATCTGCGGTTGGCCACGCTCGACACCTTCACCCCGTCCGGCCCGCAGGCCGGCTGGTCCCCCGGCGACGCGAAGAGCAGCGCCCGCAACCGGGTCACAAGTGGGCCAATCGCGGCGCCCGGTGTGGACGCCAACGCCGCGCACCACACGGTGAAGAGCAGCGTGAAGATCACCGGCCTGACTGCCTCGCCGTATCTGCCGGTCTACCCGAACAGCACCAAGGTCGACATCGACGGCGACTGGCACCTCGACTCGCTGTCGGGCAACATCTTCAGCCCGTACGGCAAGACCGGCACCGCCACCTACCAGTTCACCTCCACCCACGTGGACTACGACCTGTCCGCCCTGGAGGCGGCGCCGAAGCTGCCCACCAGCGACCCGATCATGCAGCACTACGGCGCGGTGCCGGTGCTCGCGCAGGTGCAGGGCATCGTCGACCCGCTCATCCGCGGCAAGACGACCTGGATCGACAAGGCAAACGCCATCGACCAGTATTTCCGCGGCAACGGCTTCGTCTACGACACCTCGACCAGGCCTGGCAACAGCGGCAACGATCTGGTCGACTTCCTGCAGAACAAGCGCGGCTACTGCGAGCAGTACGCCTCGGCCATGACGTACATGGCGCGGCTGGCCGGCCTGCCGGCCCGAGTCGCCGTCGGTTTCACACCCAGGGCCGCAAGATCGCCGATGGCACGTACTCGATGCACGCCCACGACGCGCACGCCTGGGTGGAGATCTACTTCAAGGGCCTGGGCTGGGTGCCTTTCGACCCGACCCCCGCCGGACCCGAACACCGTACGGACCCCGCTGCCGTGGACCCAGCCGGACGGCGGCCAGGGCGCCGCTGGCAGCACCACCCCGAACGCGGCGCCCACCGCAAGCGCCTCGACCGGCGCCGCCGGAAAGTCCCGAAGCAAGCTGGACCAGCAGCAGGACAGCGCCGACCCAGCCGCCAACGGACTGGCACCGACCGGCCCGCCGCCGGCCCTGTGGTGGGGCCTGGGGCTGCTGCTGGCCGTGTTGCTGTGCATGCTGGTGTGCCCACGACGATGCTGCGCAGTCGCATCCGGCGCCGCCGGATGACCATCGCGAAGGCCGGCAGACCGACCACGGCCGCGCACGCCGGCTGGGACGAGGTCCTGGACACCGCGGCCGACCTGCAGTTCCCACTGGACGTCTCGGAAACACCGCGAAGCACGGCCGAACGGCTGGAATCCGAGGCGAGCCTGGACGCCGCCGGGGTCAGCGCGATCGACTTGCTGGCCAGTGCCGAGGAGCAGGCCAGATACGCGCGCCGCACGCGGCGCCGGCGCAGGGTCTGGACGAAGCGGCCGCGACCGTAGGCCGGCAGCTCAGCCGCGCGGTGTCCAAGCGTCGCCGCTGGCGAGCCGCCCTGCTGCCGGCGTCCGCGCTGGCCGCGCTGTCGGAGCCGACGAGCCGATGGAGCGAGGCGACCGCGGAATGGGGTCTGGCGGGTACGCCACGCCGTCGGCCGCGTTTTCCGCTTCCCCAGGTCCCCCCCCTCGCGGCTGACACCCGCGAATGTGACGAAACAGCTCAGTTTTGTCCGTTTCGTTACATTCGCGGGCGGTGCTGGCCGTGCTGGGTGGCTTGTTCGAAGGCATGGCCGATCTGCAGCAGGTCGAAGTCACCGTGCCAGCGGCCGACCAGCTGCAGCCCAACCGGCAGGCCATCGCGGGTGAAGCCGGCCGGTACGGACAGCGCCGGCAGGCCGGTGGCGGAGATGTCGGTGCAGGACCGCATCCAGTCCAGGTAGTGCGGGGTCGCGGTGCCGTCGATCTCGGTGGGGAACTCCAGGTCCACGTCGAAGGGCGGCAGCTGGCTGACGGGCAGGGCCAGCACGTCGTACGAGTCGAAGAAGGCGCGCATCCGCCGGTAGAGGGTGGTCCGCTGCTCCTGTGCGGCCATGATGTCCGCGGCGGACAGTCGTCGGCCGGCCGCCACGTTCTCGACGACCGTTTGCTTGATCAGGCCAGGATGGGCGTCCACCAGCGGTCCGAGGGTGTACGCGAAGGACGCGGCCCGGAGCGTACGGAAGCAGTCGTTGGCACCAGAGAGGTCTGGGCAGTCCTCGGTGACGTGGGCGCCGAGCCGTTCGAAGACTCCGGCCGCGGCCGCGATGACGGCCCTGACCTCCGGGTCGACCGGCAGCGTGCCGCCGAGGTCGGTCGAGTAGGCCACTCGCAACCCGGCGGGGTCACGGTCCAAGGCTGCGCTGAACACCTCTCCCGGCTCCGGCAGCGAGAGCGGTGAACGGTCGTCCGGACCGGCCATCACGGACAGCCCAAAGGCGACGTCGGCGACCGTACGGGCGATCGGCCCGTCGACGGGCAGCCACGCCCACCCGAGCGCGGCTGGATAGGCCGGGACGCGGCCGGCTGACGGGCGCAGGCCGACGACGTTGCAGAAGGAGGCCGGGAACCGCAGCGAGCCACCGAAATCGCTGCCGTCCGCGAGCGGCTGCATGCCGGTGGCGACCGCGGCCGCGGCTCCCCCGCTGCTGCCGCCGGCCGAGCGGTCCAGCGCGTACGGGTTGCGGGTCGGCCCGAAGAGCGGGTTGAAAGTGTGCGCCCCGGCGCCGAACTCCGGCACGTTCGTCTTGCCCATGCTGATCGCGCCGGCGGCCCGCAGCCGGGCCACCACCAGGTCGTCGTGGTCCGGGATCTGGTCGGCGAACACCGGCGAGCCCAGGGTGGTCCGGATGCCGGCCGTCATGTTGGTGTCTTTATGGGCGATCGGAACACCGTGCAGCGGGCCCAACGGTCCACCCGAAGCGGCCAGCTGGTCGGCCCGTACGGCCTGCTCCATGGCCCGATCGGCGATCAGCGTGACGATCGCGTTGACAGCCGGGTTGACTCGCTCGATGCGGCGCAGGTGCGCGTCCAGCACTTCGCGTGCGGACAGCTCACCAGCTCCGATGTCAGCAGCGAGCTGCCGGGCACCAAGGAAAACGAGATCTTCTTCGGTAGGCACCGAAACTTACGAGGTCCAGCGGTTCGGGCGGCGACGCCAGCGATCTTCCAGCCGGTCCATCAGCGAGCCGCGGCGGCGCTCGCCGCCTTCCTCGGAACTCGCACCGGGCGCCTCCAACTGGCGGTGCCGGTAGGCGCTGAGTCCGAAGACCAGGCCACCGAACATCGCGAGGAAGCCGACGGCGGCAACGATCGGCACACCCCACACGTCCGGCTTGCCGAAGATCACGCCGACACACACCAGCGCCAGCCCGACGACCGCGACGATGCCGGCCAGCACCATCCGGCGACGGACATGGTGACGCGGATCGGCGGCGCGTACGGTCGAGGCGAACTTGGGGTCTTCGGCGACCAGCGCACGCTCGATCTGCTCGAGCAGGTGCTGTTCATGCTCGGAGAGCGGCACGGCACTCCTCCTGCGACTCGGCCACGCCCGCCAGGGCGAGGGAAGAGTATCCCCCGCCGGTTGACGGTCGATCTGTTTGCTACCTCTGAGGTACCCCGAACTGACGGCGTAGTAACAACAGTCTACGAGCACGGCGCCCGTCCGGAAAGATGGGCGCCACGGTCAAGGGTGCCATCTCTGTGAGCATCCCGTCACAGAACCGCGAGGATTGGCAGCCGTACGTCCCGATGACCTCTCGATGACCTCCCGATCCGGCCCAGCCGGGCCGGATCGGGGTCTTCCGGCGCCCCTGGAAAGATCCCGCGCATGCCCGGATCACATTCTGTCGACACCGAACCCACCGCGCCCGAGCAGAAGCAGGCCGACCCGGCTCCCACCACCAGCCCCGCCGGCCGGGGCGGCTGGCTCAGTCCGGTGACCAACTGGGTGTACGGGATTCTGGTGACAGTCGTGATCCTGGCCGGCACCGCCGGCGCCGTCCGGGTCTGGCTGAGCGATCGGGGCTTTTGGAACGACGAGCTCTACATCGCCGCGAACGTCCGCGACCTCGGCGTACGCGGACTTTTCGGCGCCCTGCGGTATTACCAGATCGCCCCGCTGGGCTGGCTGGTCACCGAGAAGAGCTTCCTGAAGGTGCTCGGTGAGAGCGAGCAGGCGCTCCGGCTGCCGGCGATGGTCGCCGCGGTGGCCACGCTCATCCTCGGGGTCGTGCTGGCCTGCCGGGCGATCGGCAGGTGGGCCGCACTGCTGACCGGGCTGCTGCTGGCCACCTCGCCGATGCTTCTGACGTACGCGGGCGAGCTGAAGCAATACACCACCGAGGCCGCGATCGCGCTGCTCGTGCTGCTGGCCGCCGACATGTACGCGGCTGACGACCGGCAGCACCTGACCCGGCGCCGGCGGCTCATCACCTGGATCGTGATCGGCATGATCGCCGCGGTGTTCAGCTACAGCGCGATGGTCGTCATCGCGGCCGCACTCGCTGCCGTGGTGCTGCATCTCTGGATCCGCAAGCGATTCCCCGACATGAAGGCCTTCCTGCTCGGCAGCATCCCGGTCCTCGCGCTGACCGCGGTGGTCGTCTTCCGCCGCCGGATGCTGCCGCAACTGGCCGACCAGAACGGCTACTTCCCGACCGGTTTCCCGCCGGCACACTCGAACCTGCCGCAGATCATCGAGTGGCTGCCCCGGATGTGGGGCGGTTTCGTGCAGTCCCCGCTGATGTGGGGGGCGCCCGTTTTTTTGGTGCTGTTGCTGGTGATCGGCGGGCTGGTGTCGCTGTTTCTGCTGCGGGGCCGGCTGTTGTGGGCCGCACTGTTGACCGCGGTGCTGGGCGTGGCGATCTGCGCGGCCGCCGTGCAGGGCCTGCCGGTGCAGGACCGGGTGTCGCTCTACCTGTTGGCACCAGTCGCGCTGGCCATCACGGCCTGCGTCGACGGCGCGGTCCGTGGCTGCGTACGCGCTTTCACCGCGGTGTCAGGAAAACAGGCCTCAGCAGCACAGGGTTCGGCAACACAGGGTTCGGCAACAGAGGTTTCGGCAGCACAGTGGTGGAGCCGTACGCGGCCGATCGGCACCGCGGTCGGCGTCGTGCTCGCCATCGGTACGGTCCTGTCGCTCGGCACCACCGCCGCCATTGCCCAGCCGGCGGTCGCCGGTGCGTACAAAGAGGTCACCACTCCGCAGTATCGCGACCCGGGCCGAGACGTGCTGGCCGATGTGGCGACCCGACTGGAACCCGGCGACCGGGTCGTCGGCTATGCCTTCAGCAAGCCGCTGATCGCTTGGTACGGCCGACACTTCCACCTGCCGGTGGTGGGCCTTGCCACCCTCGGCCCGCAGAAGACCTGCCATCCCGAGACGCTCGCGCCGATCCTCGCCGGCGCGACCCGCATCTGGTACGTACACGGCGCCCGACTTTCCACCCACCCCGACGATTTCAACGCTCGGGTGGTCGCCATGCTCGGCCAGCACGGGCACGTGGTCCAGTCCAAGCAGATCAACTCGGCGTCGGCCGCGCTGGCTTCGCCGGGATGGACGCTGATCGACGTGAAGGCCGGGCCAGACCCGCACCCGGCGACATTCCCAGCACTTCCCGACTATGCCTGCATGACTATGTTGCCGGCTCCGACTTATTAGGCGCCTGTTTTCGCGGCACCAGGGTAGCGGGGCGGATCGCTCCGGAGCCGAACCGTTTCGCGGCGGCGTCGACGGCCTGTTCGGCGTCGCGCCAACCGTGGTCCGGGTCGCCGAACATCAACTGCTCGCTGCCGCCGGCACCGTCGCCGCCGAGGTGCTCCACTCGTACGCCGATCAGCCGAATACGCGGCTGGTCGAGCCGTAGGGCGTCGTACAGACCGCGGGCGGTCGCGTAAATCTCGTGGCCGCTGTCGGTGGACTGGTGCAACGTACGCGAGCGGGTGATCGTTTTGAAGTCGGCGAACCGGACCTTGATGCTGACCGTACGACCGGAATAGCCGCTGGAACGCAGCCGCTCGCCCACTTTTGTGGCCAGGTGCAGGATTTCCTTGTGCATCCGGCGGTGATCGGTGACGTCGATGTCGAAGGTTTCCTCGGAGCCGATGGACTTGTCGTGCTCCTCCACGGAGACCCGGCGCGGGTCGCGTCCGTTGGCCAGCTCGAAAAGATGCGCGCCGGCCGCCGCTCCGACGGTTTTCTGCAGCGTACGCAACGGCATCGCGGCCACATCGCCGACGGTTTTGCACCCTGCCCGGGTCAGGATCTCCTCGGTCCGCTGGCCAACGCCCCACAGCGCACCAACCGGCAGCGGGTGCAGGAACTCCAGGATGGAGTTTTTCGGTACGACCAGCTTGCCGTCCGGTTTGCACAGCGAGGACGCGAGTTTCGCGATGAACTTGGTCGACGCCACCCCCACCGAGCAAGTGATGTGCTGCTGCGGCCTCGACCCGGCGGCGAATCTGCTCGGCGATGCTGGCTGGCGGTCCGAGCAGCCGGACCGCGCCGGTCACGTCCAGGAACGCCTCGTCGACGCTCAACTGTTCCACCATCGGCGTGACGTCAGCGAAAATCGCCATCACATCGCGGGACACCTCGCCGTACGCGCCGTGGCTGACCGGCAGGAAGACGGCATTGGGGCAGAGCCGGCGGGCGACCCCGGTGGGCATGGCGCTGCGTACGCCGAAAGCGCGCGCCTCGTAGCTCGCCGACGACGACACCCCCCGCGGCCGCCGGTGCCACCCACAACAACCGGTTTCCCCCGCAGCTCGGGGCGGGTGCGCAGCTCGACGGACACGAAGAAGGCGTCCATGTCGACGTGCAGAATGGTGCAGCCGGTGTCGTCGCCGACCTCGCCGGGCTTGGTCGCCATCCGCGGCAGATGCTGGCTGCGGCCCACCGCTAGCCGGCCCCGGAAGACACCAGCAACGGGACCAGCTGTTCGTCCGGCACCATGCCGCCGTGCAGTCCGACCAGCGAAGACTCCAATGGCTCGGCCTCGGTGGCGATCACCGCGACACCGGCGCCAGGCGCTGTCACCACGTCCCCGATCCGGGGACGCACCCGGTCGTCCACCTTCGGTCCGAACCAGCCGTCCGCGATCGCCTGGTCGCGGCTCACCACCAGCGTGTCCGGTCCGAGGACGTCGGTCCACGCGGCCAACACGTCGGCTTCCGCGCCAGGTTGCGCGTACACATGGCGGGCCCGACCCTCGCCGCCGAGCAATGCCACGCCCTCCCACAGGGCGGGCCACTCGTCGGCGTCCAGCCGGCCGGCCGGTGGCACGTCAATCATCCCGTGGTCGGCGATCACCACCAGCGCCGCGTCCGGCGGCAAGGCCGCCCGCAGGGTGCGTACCAGCAGGTCGACCTGCGCCAACTCGGCCCGCCAGGCCTCGGACTGCCAGCCACGCATGTGGCCGGTGGTATCCAACTCCGCGAAATACGCATAGGTGAGCGCGCGGTCGGTCGGCGCTCGCGGTCGCGTCGGCGGCCCCATAAGCCAAGTCGCCGAGGCTGTACGCCGGACGGAACCGACCGCCGCGAGCGGACGCCCTGGTCAACCCACTGCCGTTGTGAAATCCAGGCCCAACGTGTGCGACGGCGAGACCGAAGCCGGCGGCGCGGGCCAGCACCGGCTCGTACGGCTGCCAGGTCAGCGGGTCGACTTCGCGGTCCCAACGCAGTGAATTCATCAGGCGGCCAGTGCCGGGGATGGCGACCTGGTAGCCCAAAACTCCATGCAGGCCTGGCGGCAGGCCGGTGCCGACCGTGGTGACGCTGGTCGCAGTGGTGGCCGGAAACGCCGTGGTGATCGACCGCCCCGCCATCGCGTTCAGGGTCGGCGCCTCGTCCAGATGCGCACGCAGCGCGTTCCAGCCGAGCCCGTCGATCAGCAGCACACATGCCCGCTTGAAGGACCCCCACCGGCTAAGGCCTGGATGCCGAGCACGTCGTCGTATCCGGGCACGCCAAGCACCGCGGCGACCGACGGCATCACCTCGGCGAGCGAGCCGGTGCCGTACGCCGGCAGCCGTACCGCGCTCGTTTCGCTGCTCATGTCGGGCCCATCTTCGGACTCATCGTCGGGCCAGTAAATGCAACTGGGTCGCGAGGTCTCGATAGGGCAGCTGGTCGGACAGCGCCAGCTCCAGGCTCAGCAGGTCATCGGTCGGGTGCTCGATATCGACCGTGCCGGCCACCAGGTCGGCCACCACCCTTACGCCGTGGACCTGCTCGACAGTCAGGCCGGCACCGGCCAGCAGCGCGGCGGCACTGACCGGGTCGTACCGCCGCAACGCGGTGTCTCCGCCCCGGAAAAACCTGCCATCGGCGTCCTGCAGCCCCGCGGCGGCCAGCTGGAAATGCCCGCCAATGGCCTTGGCCAACACCGCCGCGGCCCGGTTGGCCAGCACCACGCTGGCGAGCCCGCCCGGGCGCAGCACGGCCCGGATGGCCACCACCGCGGCGGCCGGATCGTCCACATATTCCAGCACGCTGTGGCACAACACCAGGTCAGCGGCCTGCGCTCCGACCGCGGTGATCAGCGTCGCGACATCTCCCTGCACCGCCGTCACACGGTCCGCGACGCCCCCGCGTCGATCACTCGGCGGCTGAGGGTGGCGAGCGCGTTCGGGCTCGGGTCGACCACGCTGACGTGGTGCCCCTGACAAGCCAGCGGCACCGCGAACCCGCCGCTGCCGCCGCCGACGTCGACCACCCGCAACGGCCCGTCGGCAGCGCGCCGGTCGATCTCGGCCTGCAACCCACGCCAGATCACCGCGGTGCGTACGGTGCTGCCGGCGCCCACTCGCGCCGTCTGGTCACCCACCCTGAATCACTGTCACCCCGGATCATTCGCGGTTCCTGCGGTGAACCCTTGTTTGTGAACCTTAGTGTCGAGGGCTGACAACCTGGCGGATCGACTCCGCGGGGCGGCGAAAATTCCTGGGCGTACGGTCGATCGCCAGCAATACTCGCTGATATGACCGATCTGCCGGGAGAATACGTCGACGGTGTGAGAACGCTGCTCCAGGACCAGGCCGACCGGTGGCTCGGCGAGCTGCCGGGGCACGTCAAACGGCTTCTGGACGACTGGCGGCTGACCATCGCCGACCCCGACCAGCCGCCCATGCACGGCTTGTGCGCGATCGTCCTCCCGGTGACCACCGCCGACGGCGATAAAGCCGTCCTGAAGGTCGGCATCACCGGGCCCGACAACCACCCCGAAGCCGAGGCGCTGCGCCGCTGGGGTGGGCAAGGCGCCGTACGGCTGCTCCGCGCCGCGCCCCATCATCGACGGCACCCGCGGCGTCGATCATCGTGGCCAGTGGCCAGTGGTACGGCACGAATGCGCTGCTCTTGGAGCGGCTGGACAGCTCCCGGTCGCTGGCAAGTGTCGACCATGAGCTCGGCGCGGCAGTGATCGGCGGCGGCTGCTCCGCCGGCTGGCGATCCCGGTCGGCGACGAGCCCGGCATCCTGACCCGGCAAAACGACACCGCGGCCCGCTGGGCCACCGAGTTGCCCGCACAATGGGAGCGTCTCGGCCGCCCCTGCGAGCGCGAACTCGTCGATTTCGCGGTCGCCACCTGCCAGCAGCTGCTTGTTTGAGCGGCCTTTGCTCGTACACGGTGACCTGCACCAACACAACGTTCTCGCGGCCAGCAACGACTCGTGGCTCGCGCTCGATCCGAAGGGCGTGGCGGGTGAGCCGGAATTCGATGTGCTGCCGGCGCTGCACAACCTCTGGGACGACTTGGTCGCCACCGGCAACACCCGCCGAGCGCTGCTGCGCCGGGTCGCCATCATCGTCGAAGCCGGCGACCTCGATGGCGAACGCGCCCGCCGCTGGTCTCAGGCCCGCGCCGTCGACAATCTCCTGGGTGCCGTGGAAGACGACGACTCCGACTTCGCCGAGATGTCCCATCACATCGCCAGCTGGCTTACCTGACTATTCCTCGATGGCTCCGTCGAGCCGCCGCAGGTGCCGGCGGAACGTGTACGCCGGATCAGCCGCCCGGCGAGCCAGGTAGTCATCGAAAGCCGTCTGCTGGCGCAACGTGTCGCCAGCCTTGATCCGGTCCACCTGGTCGCGCTCGGTCCGGCAGATCTGTTGCGCGATCGCCAAAATCTCGTCGAGCCGGCCAGCGGGCACGAACAGAACTCCATCGTCGTCACCGAAAACCACGTCGTCGCGACTCACCTCGTACGACCCGATGCGCGCTGTGGTGAGCGCGTCCGCCTCCTGCTCGTCCAGCCGCACCGGACCGGACGGATAACTGCCGTAGCTGAACACCGGGATCCCGATCTCCACCAACTCCCGGGTATCCCGATGCAGCCCCCAAATCACCACCCCGGCCACTCCGGCCGACGCCGCCTCCAGCACCGTGAGATCCCCCGCGCAGGCCTCATCTCGCCGCCCGCCGTTGTCCACCACCAACACATCGCCTGGCTCGGCCTGCCCGTACGCCTCCAGAAACACGTCCACACTGCCGTAATGCCGCGCCGGCAACACCCGCCCAGCAAGCCGGTGCCCTCGTACGACCGCACCCATCCCAGCCGGCGCCACCCGCAACGGCACCTCCGCCCGCAAGCACGCGTCCGCCACCAGAGGCGTGGAAAGCTCGGCGAAAATCTTCAGCATCGGCCCATTTCTCCCTGTCTCGGCAACACAAACAATCCTAAACCGATGTTGTGCGACTCCAGTCGTCGCGACTCTCCAGGTGGCGACCGCCACCCAGCGACCGCTGTCCGCAGCTAGCGCCGTTGATCATGGGACAACCCCGCACCTTCTCGAGAAAAGTGCGCGATTGTCCCATGATCAACATCCCCATCCCAACATGCGGGACGGCAACACCTCGACAGTAACTCCAGCCCCACCAACAACAGGTCCAGCGTCGAGTGCGGGATAAAACCCCACACTCGACGTCGACTGCGGGGTTTTATCCCGCACTCGACGAAAATCCAGCCCCACGCCACCGCGAGGGTGACGTTGCGGAGGGCGGAATACACCGGCTTGTCACCCCAAAACGTCACCCTCACGATAGGCCCCACTCGCTAAATCGGACAAACAGGGCACCGGAGTCAGTCAACTAGATCACGCACACGGCGGAGCGTCCGTTCTCCCCGTCGGCGGGCGAAGCACTCGCGCGTTTTCTGGCCCGGCGGCGGCAAACACCGGCCGGGGCACGCTCCCGCCGGAAGCTATCGTCGAAAACTCTCGGAGCGTGGCTCAGCTGCTCACGCCGCCAGCCGCGAGTGCACTAACACTGGAGGGCCGACAAGGGGATCCAGGAGGTCCTGGCGGAGGGTAGCCGGTTCCTTCGGCGCGGTGGGTGGCTTCTTTTGGTGATGGTCAACTGCACGTTGGTCGGGCGGCTGATTTGTCTCGTTTGCATTGCAGGGACTGCTCATGACATGCATCTTGTCGCCGGGTGTCATACCTCCCGGCAGCTGCGTCCGCCGGCGACGTTGATGGACGCATTGGCCAGCGCGGTCTACGCAATCCCGGTTACAGGCCGCCGTTTTTCTGGCAATTCGGCGTTTCTATTTGTTTTAGGGATAATTTGTCCATGAGTCTGCGGCGCCAGGATCTTGAGCGGTATGTGTTGGGATTTTTGGCGCGTTGCCGCGCGCTGACCAGCGAGTGAAGGCGCAGGCGTATCTGCGGCGCGCGTTGACTGATGGTGAGCGCAAGTCGATGGAGCCGATGGCGGACCGGATCGGTGCGGATCAGCAGATTCAGCAGTTCGTGTCGTCCTCGACCTGTCCGGTCAAGCGAGCTGGTGCGGGCCAACAGCTCGCGCAGCTTGCTGATGGGGGTGATCACCCAAGCCCAAGCCAAACTCCGGGCCATCACCGGCACGGCCCCCACTGACGCCGGAGCTACTGGCCGGTCTGCTCCCAGTACTTGTCGCCGAACGCCTTCAAGTAGCGATCCAAGAACTCGGCGAGGCCGGCGCGGCCGAGTACCAGTCCGGCCGGTCGTCCATCGGCAACGCGACGAGCACGCGACGGCCGTCACCCTCCGAGGGCGCGAACACGACAAGCTCCTGGTCACCGAGGAACTCGCCGATCACGACGTCATCATCGCGGCAGTCGCCGGAACGCTGGCCGCGCTCTTGCATTGTGCGCTCTGCGGCACCCTCCGGCGAGAGCAACACCAGACCCCACTGCCCGTAGTCGACATCCTCGAACAGCCGCGACTGCCGGCTAGTTGACCACACCTGCGCCAGCTCACCGGGAACCTCGGCACCCGGCCAGGCCGACGCGATCTCGACATCAGTAGCCGGCTCGTCGAACGAGCACGCCACCTTGAACGAGTTGTCGCCAGCAAGGCCGTCGCGCGGCTCGGTATAGGCGCGGAAAGCGTTCAGCACCTCCGCAGCATCATCCGTCATAGTTCATCCGCCACGGGTTAAATTCCTGCTGGTGCACCGTGCGGAGCACCGGAACGAGGTTATTGAAGTCATTCGTGCCGCCGTACTCGCGCGGGATGATGTGGTGGATGTCGTACCTCGACCACCCACCTTCCGGCGTCGCGTAACCCTGGTTATACCACTCTTTGATTTACGCGCCACGCTGCTGAGCACCCCACGGCACACGATCACCAACAGGAACCTTCGACAACCCCGACCGCGGCGCAGCAATCGGATCACCCGTCCCCGGATCAGGCACCTTCGGGTATGCCCGACCAGCCCCATTCAGAACCTCAGGTGGTGCAAGTTGGTTCGTCGGGTCAGCCGCAGCCGAGCCGTCGGTAGGTGCCGTTTGACTTGCACAACTCGCATCGCAGTCAGTTACTGCGCCGTTGTCGAGCGTGCCAGCATCAACCGGGATCCCCCCCCCCCGGGTCTGCGAACTGTTGGGGTGGTCCGGCCTGCGCGCTTCCTTCCTTTGTCTGGCCGCTCGCTACGCGCCGTCGCAGAAGCGAGCGGCCGGGGTCTTTATTTCGGCGCCCACCCGCCTTTGCGGGCGGCCAGATCCTTCGCGTTCCGGTCCGCAGCCTCCCTGACATCCCCGTCCGGTGGCGTAGTCTCCAAGTCAATGATTTGAAGAATCATGGAGAACGCCTGAACCTTCCCTATATTGTGGGCAAAGCCGAGCTTGTTGCCCGCTTTTTGTTCCTTCTCAACAGCATCCCGCGCATCCTTCATCCCCTGCGCCACCTGCCGGCGAACCTCTATCAGAGCCCCGGCGTTGGTCCCGCCGCCCGGCGTGCGCTTCCCATTCACCTCTGTTCCCTCACAGCCCTACCGCTTATAGCCATGACACGCCCCGCATTCCCGGCAACCGGGTTGCCGATGACATCAGCAACGCGTTCACCAGCACCCCATGCACCACCTCGGCTCTGGCCGGTTCCCACTGGACTACTTGCGGTTCCACCAGCCAGTACGTGGGGCCGGACGGCCATGAGGTGGGCGGCAGAGCCACCCATTCACCGGGTCCGTGCCGCAGCACTCCGGCGGCGGTCAACCGGTCCGGCAATCGCACGCCAGCGGTGACCACGAACAGCCACCGGTCCGCCGCCGTGGTCGCGGTCGCCGTTGACCGCAGCAGCACCCGGTGAGCCGCCGCGCCCAACGCCGCCGGGGCGCTGATCACGTCCGCCACCTCGCCACAGCCAAGGCCGATCCGGTACGGAATCCGATCCCACCAACGACTCACCGTCGCGGTGTCCGTGGTCGGGTACCGACCGGCGCACACCCCCCCGGCGCCCGCGCCCGGCTCGGTCGAGTCGTCGTCCTGCACCGGCAGCACAGGCCAGCCGTTGCCGGCGTACCGCAACGCCGCCACGCGCAACCGGGCCACCCGATGCCGAGTCCGTACCCGCCGCAACCCCGCGACCGACAACACGCTCACCGTGGATCGCCACCCCGGCGGCACGACGACACAGCTTGGCCGGTGACCGCAACAGCGGTAACAGCAGTGGAACAGGCGCGGGCCGCGTCCACCACCGTGGCCACCCGCGCCGCCCGGATACGAGCGTTGGGCGCCGCCGCGACCCACAGCACCGCGTGCCGGCGGTGACCAGCCATCGACACCGACGCAAGATCCGCACCCGCAGCGGACAACGCCGTCGCAAGATCGGCCGGCACCGGTGGCGTACGCGGGTCAAACGTCGTCAACACCGCGCGCCACCACACAAACCCGCCCGCTCTGTCCGGGCTGGGGTTGCCGATGGTAGCGGTGTCCGGCGTGCTGTCCGGCAGAGTGTCTGCGGCGGTGTCCAGCGGCACCGCAAGGGTCAAGTCATCGAAACCGAACAGCCGGACCCGACCCCGCGCCCCGCCCGGGTACGCCAGTACGGCCGGGCGCCGCATCGGCACTCCCACAAACCGATCCCGGAACACCAGCACCGGGCGACCCCTCCCACACCCGGTACCCGCGTCCAGCGCGGTCCCTGCGGCATCCTGCGGGCGGTAGGTCGCCCGCAGCCACACAGCACGGCCCACCTCGCCGGCCAACATCGCGCCGGTCGTCTCAGCGCCGCCAAACGGCACGTTCACGGCCGCGCTCATCGGGTCGGTCCCGTCAGGGCGTGGCCGGCGTACTCGGTCGCCCACAGCGACCGGTAACACCGCCACAGTTCCGGCGTGAGTGGGCTACCCAGGTCGGTCATGATGTTCTCCACCACCCGCCGCGCGTTATAGTAATACCCCAAGCACTCAGCTTCCGGTGACAGCAAGCGATCCATAATTCGTTTGTGGGGCTGGAAAATCTGGACACTCGGGAACAACGTCACCTGCGGCAACATCACCGTCATGAACTTCTCCAACTGCACCGTGGTATCCAGACCGGCAATGTAGGTAAACGAGGTGTCCAGCCCGGCTCCGGCCTCGGCCAACAGTGCCGGCATCGCCTCCGGCAACAGGTCTGCTTTGGTGTTCTTCAACAAGAAATCCCGCCGAGACACACACTCAGCGGTCAAGAACAACCCAAACGGGGCGACATGCTCAGCCAGGAAACGGAACGCCTCCCGGCTCCGCAGCACCGATGACAACAGCACGATGCGGGCGTTGATCCGCCGCGACCGCAACACCTTGCGCAGCATCACCATCGCCTCAAGCGCGGCATTCTCGGTCCGGTAACACGCAGTCGACACCGCAACCTCGTGCAGGGACCGCAAAGTGCCGCCGGGCGGTAGCTGCAGTTCCAGTCCGTCCAGTAGGGCGTGCAGCTCGCGCTCCAACGTCAGCACCGGGTCGGCTGGCGGTTCCAGCGAGGTCGGGCAGAACGCGCACCCCGTGCACCGCGACCGGCCCGCCGGGTTGATCGTCGCCGCCCACCACGTGCCGTGCTTCCAGCAGCGCAGATACCCCGACACCGCATCATCAGCGTCCGTACGCACCGCCCGACCGATCGGCACACCAGCCGCGTACAGCCAACCGTCATCGCTCAACGTGAAAGGTGGATCAGACCGACCAGCCGCCACCACAACAGTCCGGACCTCAGGGCTTGTGATCAGCGACAACTGCAAACGCACCCGAGCACCCAGCGGCGTACACAACCCGTACAGGTTCAACGCCAACAACAACGCGTCAACGTCCGGAACGCCGTACTGACCGGCGTCGGACACCAGGGCATCCACTACTCCTGATCGGCAACGCGATAAGACACTCATGCTTAACCGCCTGTCGCTATTGGTGCGTAGTCAGACGGTCGCCGATATGCGACGCCAGAGATATACCGTGGCGGTATTCCCAGGCGGGATACGGTAGCCAAGGAGGTGAAGAGCGCTGTGAAAGGTGATCCGTTCGCGCCGATCAAGCTGCCGGTCGGGTTTTGGGTTCGCGTCGAGATGATCGAGGCTCTTGAAGCGCGTGACTTCGGCGCCGTCTTCCGGCTAGTCAGAAAGTACTCAGGCGAAAGCCAAACCCGTATCGGCCGGCTTACTGGCTTTGATCAGGGCAAGGTCAGCGAGATCATGCGGAATCTGCGTGAGATTGAGACGCTTGATGTGCTGCTACGTGTCGCCGATGGTCTACAGATGCCCGACTCCGCCCGGCACCTCGTTGGCCTAAGGTCATGCCAACGCGGGATAGCAAACAATTCAACCGATGCCGTAGAACTGGAGACCGGCCCGGCTCAGATCGATGACGCTCCGGCGACGTTCGCCGAGTCTTGGGAGGGAAGCGCCCTCCGGGCCAGCGAGCTATGGCGGAATGACGTGCAGCGCAGGAGCTTCTTGGCTTGGACCGGATCAGCTTTTATGGTTCCAGCAGTCAAATGGTTAGCCGATAGTCCGAGGTCCGAGGTCCCAGCTAGGCACGGCGGCGGCGACCAGCTAGTGGGCTCGCCAGATGTGGCGACAGTCCAAGAGATGACACGCACCTTTCAACGGCTCGACAACCGTTACGGCGGCGCCCACAGTCGGCAATTAGTGCTTCGCTACCTCAACGGCGACGTCGCGCCGATGCTGACCGCTGGCCGGTTTGATGCGGCCACGGGAGCAGCGCTCTTTGCTTCCGCAGCTGAGCTAGCCCGGTTGGCCGGATGGATGGCATACGACTCGGGCGAGCATGGAGCAGCGCAAGCCCACCTAATCCACGCCCTGCGACTTGCCAAGGTCGCCGATGACCAACCGCTCGGAGCGGAGATCCTCGCCGCCATGAGTCACCAGGCCATATATCTGAAAGATCCGGACACGGCCATTACCCTCGCCTCAGCTGCACGTAAGACAGCTGAGGATGCTCACTTACCTGCGCTGGCCGCAGAGGCATGCGTGAGTGAGGCCCACGGTTACGCCTTGCGCGGTGATGAGCGAGCCTGCACGCGTGCCCTCACCGCAGCCGAAGACGCACTGGACCGTGGCGACCGGGCCGCCGACCCGCAATTTATGGAATATTTCGATGCCGCCTATCTGTCGGCTCGGTTCGGTCAGTGTTTCTCCGCCCTCGGTCGGGGAGAACAGACAACGCGATTTGCCGACAGATCCTTGGATATGGATATGTCCTACGTCCGGGGTCGAACCTTCAATTTGGCTCTGTTAGCCAAAGGTCACGTCCAGCAGGGGGAAATTGAGCGGGCGGCAGTGGTCGCGCTGGAGGCTGCCGAGCGGACCACTGAAATCAGATCTGCGCGGGCAATTGACTATGTCCGCGATCTGGATCAGGCACTTGCAGGGCACTCCGAAAATACGGCAGTACGGGAGTTTCGCGATTTCGTAGCTGCACAGATTACAGCTGCGCACCTTCCGAACGCCTAACATCCCGCGCTTTATACAGCCCAATGACTGACGCAGAGCCAACGATCTCACCGGACGCGATGCGCTGGTCCAGTTCGCCCAACGGTACCCAGCCAACCTCCTGGGCTTCGTTCACGTCCACCGCGTCGCCAGTCGGATCAGCCCCGCGACCTAGGAAAAGCAGGTTTTCGCTGTCAACAGTACCGACCATCGGTTGGAAGCTGATCAGCGGCTCAACCGACCGGGGACGCCACCCTGTCTCCTCAGCGCACTCCCGTTCCGCAGTCTCGGCCGGATCCTCGCCCGGATCCACGTATCCTCCAGGCAGCTCCCACACCCAGCGGTCAAGGATGAACCGGTGCCGCCGCATCATCAGTGCGCGGTCTTCGTCGTCCAGCACCAGCATCATGGCGGCGCGGGGCGCACGGATGACGTACTGCTCGAATCGGACACCGTCCGGCAGCTCAACGGACGCGATACTCAGCTGCGCCTTGCGCGTATCGTCCACGACGCGCTCACCATGAATAATCCACCGCGTCGACTCGTCATCGCCCATGATCACCAGCCTATGCGCCGTCCGGCGGTGACTGAGTCCCGGCGGCGCATCTCCTACTGCGGTGTTCGTTACACGAGGCCAGAGAATTAACGGCGCGCGGCCAGCACGCGCGACATACAGCTTGACCGGGGCATTATGCCCGGTCAAGCCGCTGTTAGAGGCGTCGCTTACTCGCCAGAGAGTGTGTCGGTCGGACGGTCGTGTCGATATAGGTCGAGTGGCGACATCTCCGCAGGTCACGAGTAGGTAACAAACTCGGCGCCCACCGCGGCGGGCGATGCCCTCGCACGTTTCCGGGGGCGGCACACCTAGCCGGGGCCCAAAACACAGCTCTGCCGCCGCCCCAGGAAACGTGCTAGCCCTTGCGTCGACGGGGAGAACGGACCCCACGCACCCCGTACGCAAGCAAACGCCACCCACCAAATGAGCAGCCCGGGATCTTCCCTCTCCTCGGAGGCAACCGCCGCTTTTGACCTTAAATCTTTTGACCTAAAGCCCTTGGCCTAAGGCCATCACCAGCCACCCATCAGCGGAAATTGCGTGAGGTGGTAGCCACCCGGAGCTGCAAACGCTCCAACCGGGTGGCTACCACGTTGACGACCCCTTCCACCTTTTCCAAGTTTCCGCGTACGAGCAGTGCCGGACTGACGTGGGCCACTCGGCGGTAGAGCTTCCACAAGCCTGGCGAGCAGACCACGTTGACCATGCCGGTCTCGTCTTCCAGGTTGATGAAGGTGATCCCGCCGGCGGTGGCCGGCCGCTGCCGGTGGGTGACTACCCCAGCGACCAGCACCCTGGTTTTGTCGTCCACAGTGGCCAGTTGGCCGGCCGGAATGACGCCGAGGGAATCCAAATACGACCGGGCGAACTGGGTGGGATAGCTGCCGGCCGACATGCCAGTCGCCCACACCTGCGCCATCGCGTCCTCCACGTCGGCCATTCCGGGCAGCATCGGCGGGCGGGCGCCGACCGCGATGCCGGGCAGCCGGTCCGGCCGCTCCTGGGCCGCCGCGCCGGCGGCCCAGAGCGCTTCTCGTTTGGTCAGGCCGAAACAGTCGAAGGCGCCAGCGGTGGCGAGGGCCTCCGCCTGTTTGACAGCCAGCCAGTCCGACCCGGCGTGCCACATCCGGCATGTCCGCGTACGGGCCGTGTTCGATCCGCTCCTCTTCGATTTTCTTGGCCAGCTCGTCGCCGACGGTCCGGACCGAACCGATGCCCAGCCGCACCGCTTGGTCGGTTCCCATTCTGCTCGGGTCCGGTCGTTGTGGGTCCACTGGTTCGAGCTTCGCTTTGGCCAGCGAGGCATTGACATCGACTCCCCGTATGGTCACGCCGTGCCGCCGCGCGTCGGCGATCAACGACTGTGGCGAGTAGAAGCCCATCGGCTGCGCGTTCAGCAGCGATGCGCAGAAGGCGGCGGGGAAATAGAGTTTGAACCAGGCACTCGCGTACACCAGCTTCGCGAAGCTGAACGCGTGACTTTCCGGGAAACCGAAATGAGAAAAGGCCTCCAGCTTGCGATAAATGTCGTCGGCGGCGGTCCCGGTAATGCCGTTCCCCGCCATTCCATTATATAGTTTTCCGCGCAGTTGGGCCATCTTTTCCGCGGATCGTTTGGAACCCATGGCCCGGCGGAGCTTGTCCGCGTCGGCGCCGGTGAAATTGCCGATGGTGATGGCCATCTGCATCAGCTGTTCCTGGAAAAGCGGCACGCCGAGCGTACGCTTCAGTGCTTCCTTCAGCTTCTCATGCGGATATTCCACCTTTTCCTTACCGCTGCGGCGGCGCAGGTACGGGTGCACCGAGCCGCCCTGGATCGGGCCGGGTCGGATCAGCGCCACCTCGACCACCAGGTCGTAGAAGGTACGCGGCCGCAACCGAGGCAGGGTGGCCAGCTGGGCTCGGCTCTCCACCTGGAAAACGCCGACCGCGTCGGCCGAGCACAGCATGTCGTAGACCCACGGATCCTTCTCGTCCAGCGAATCGAGGGTGACCGTCTGGCCGTGGTGTTCCTTGATCAGCCGCATCACGTCGCTGAGCGCGGTGAGCATACCCAGGCCGAGCAGGTCGAACTTCACCAGTTTCGCGTCAGCGCAGTCTTCCTTGTCCCACTGCACGACGGTC
Source organism: Fodinicola feengrottensis (assembly GCF_010993775.1). Lineage (GTDB taxonomy): Bacteria > Actinomycetota > Actinomycetes > Mycobacteriales > HKI-0501 > Fodinicola > Fodinicola feengrottensis. Next base: position 40,583 of record NZ_WOTO01000020.1, read on the forward strand.
CGGTCCTTCTTGGTGGCCCATTCCACCGGGCACACCTGGGCGACCGGCCGGTCGCACAGCACCATGCCGCCGGAGTGGATGCCCAGGTGGCGCGGATACTGCAGCACCTGGTTGGCCAGATCGATGACCTGGGCCGGAATGTCGTGGTCACCGTCGGCCGGCAGCGGCCCCCAGTGGTCGATCTGCTTGCTCCACGCGTCCTGCTGTCCCTGCGAGTATCCGAGCGCCTTGGCCATGTCGCGAACGGCGTTCTTGGGCCGGTACGTGATCACGTTGGCCACCTGCGCCGCGCACTGCCGGCCATATTTTCTATAGACGTGCTGGATGACCTCCTCGCGCCGATCGGACTGGATGTCCAGGTCGATGTCCGGATAACCGTCCCGCTCCGGCGCCAGGAACCGCTCGAAAAGCAGGTTGTGGGCAACCGCGTCCACCGCGGTGATGCCGAGCGCGTAGCAGACCGCGGAGTTCGCCGCCGAGCCGCGGCCTTGACACAGAATGCCTTCCTTCGCACAGAAATCCACGATCTCCTTGACGATCAGGAAATAGCCCGGGAAGTTCAGGCCTTCGATGACCCCCAGCTCGTACTCGATCTTTTCCTTCGCCTGGCGGTAATGCGGCCGGCCGGCGAATCGCCGGCGCACTCCCTGGTAAGTCAGCTCGCGCAGCCAGGTCACCTCGGTGTGGCCGTCCGGCACCTTGCGCGGCGGCAGTTGCGGCTCCACCAGCGAAAGGTCGAAAGCACAGGCCTTTCCGTATTCGGCGGCCCGCCGCACCGCGCCGGGATAACGGGCGAAAAGCGCCGCCATCTCCGCGCCGGACCGCAGGTGCGCGGTAGCGCCGGCCGGCAGCCAGCCGTCCATCTCGTCCAGGCTCCGGCGCGCTCGTACGGCCGCCAACGCGCTCGCCAGCCGACGCTGCTGCGGGATGGCGTAGTGCACGTTTCCAGTGGCGACAGTGGGAAGTCTCGCCGCCCCCGGCCAGCTCGGCCAGCAGGTCGTTGACCTCACTGTCGGTCGGGTCGCCGTGGTCGATCAGCTCGATCGCCACATTGTCCCGGCCGAACAGCGCGACCAGCCGGCGCAGTTCCGCGGACGCCGCGTCCCACGCCCCCGCCGAGGTGCTGGCGGCCGCGATCGCCTGTCGTACGGCCCCCTTGCGACAGCCGGTCAGGATCAGCCACTGGTCCGCGGCGAGGTCGGCCATCACCTCCAATCGGTAATCTGGCCGGCCCTTTTCCCCGCTGGCCAACAAAGCCGAGCTGATCCCGCGGGACAGCCGGCGATAGCCATCCGGGTTTCGGGCGATCGCCAGCAAATGGCTGCCGGCCGGATCGGCTACCCCGTTCTGCCGGCTGGCCAACCCCAGGCTGAGCTCCGATCCGAACACCGTGGGCACGCCCTCTTCCTTGGCTGCCTGGGGAAAACCGAACGACCCCGTACATGCCGTCGTGGTCGGTGATGGCGACCGCGTCCAGCCGCAGCGCCGCCGCGGCCGCGACGATCTCCTCGGGTTGGCTCGCGCCGTCCAGAAAACTGAAGTTGGAATGGCAGTGCAGCTCGGCATACGGGACCGGGTCGCCGGTCTGTTCCGGAATCGGCGGGCGCGGCGGCTCGTACGGCTCACGTACCCGACTCCAGCCGGGCGCGTCGCCGCCGTCGCCATGCGCTTCAGCGTCCTGAGGCGATTTCCAGGACAGCGCTTGGTTGAGCTGCTGCCACCGAACCGGCGGGGTTGTTCCAGCCCACAAATCCTCCTACCGGGGAATTTAGTCGTAGATTCCTTCGGCTTGCCAACTGCCGTTTTCCAGCGAGAGTAGGAAAGCCGCGCAGTTCAGGGTGTGGTGGCCGGGCCGGGTGTCGGCCAGCACGATCTGGAAACGGGCCCGGCGAATCGCCGCGGACGGGTCCCACCAGCGCTCGTCGACCGGCCACGGGCCGGCCCAGGCCAGCACGCCGCGGGGCGGCCGGTCCCCGATCGCGACCCAGTGCGGCGCGGCGCGGCGCTGAGCTGGTGCCGGCCGGTCAGCGTGACCAGCGCACCGTCCACGTCCCTTACCACCGCCGGCAGCGGGCCGGCCGGCAGCAAGCTCGGGGACGGCGCCGGCAGCCGGCCCGGCCAGGGCGGCTCGGCCGGCAGCGCCGGGGTCCGGTCGTCCCGCCAGGGCACCAACCGGACCCGCTCGGCCGGGCCGCGGCCACCGCCGAGCACCGGAGTGAGCACCGCTTCCTGTCCCAGCATGCCCTGGACGTGCGTCAACGCGCGGTGTGCGCGCTCGTCTCGCTCGCCGACATCGCCCCACAGGCCCGCCTGCAGGCCGGTGTGTTCCACCAGCTCGGCCGGCACCAGCCGGAGCAGGGTGATGCCCGCGGTCGGTACGTCGACCGCGCCGCCGCGGGCCACGCTGGTCAGCCAGCCGTCCAGCTGCCAGCGCACCCGGTCGGCCACGTCAGCCGTGCGCAGCACGCCGTCATGCCGCCACCACGTACGGGACAGCTGCTCGCCGTTTCCGGTCTGTGCCTCGATAGTCAGCCGCGTACAAGCCATCCCGTGGGCGGACAGCACTTGATGAAACCGGTCTGCGAGCGTACGAGCCATGAAGGCCGCGGTGTCCACCCGGTCGATGGGATCCTCTGGCTCCAGCGTGACCACCAAGTCCGCCGGCACCCCGCGGGCGGCCGGTGGGTACGGGTCGATGCCGGCCGCGATCCGATGCATCCGTGCCCCCTCCGCGCCGAATCGGGAGGCCACGTCCCGGGCCGAGATGGCGACGAACCCACCCAAGGTGCGCAGTCCCAGCCGGCGGAACAGCTGCACGTGCTCGTCGAGGCTGTCCACCACCTGCTGGCCGCGGTTCTTGCCGACCTTCCTGGCGGGGCCCGCGTCCCAGCCCACCGCCAACTCACCAATGTCCAGCGGGGCAAGGAAATCCGCCGCCTGGCCGGCCGGCACGACCAGCCCGCGGCGAGCCGCGAGAGTGGCCGCGCGAACAGCCCGTCGGACACTCCCGCCTGCGCTTCCACCCCAGTCTCGACGGCGACCTGCTCGACCAGTTTTTCTGGGCCGCCGCCTCGTCTCCGCCGTAGTAACCGGACGGTCCGCGGGCGGCCACCGAAACCAGCCCGGGACGCACCACCTCGACGCCCGGCGCGAGCTCCTCGACGGCTCGTACGACCGGCTCGAACTCGCGGGCGTCCCGGTCCTGGTCGGCGTTGAGCACGGCCAGCTCGGGGCAGCGCGCCTGGGCTTCCCGGCGGCGCAGGCCACGACGCACACCGTCGGCCCGGGCCGACGCGGAACAAGCGATCACCCGGTGCCCGACCAGCACCGCGGCCGGTTGGTGAGTGGGGATGCCCTCGGCCGCCATCGCCGCGATCACCGGCCAGTCCGGGCACCACAGCACCACCATACGGACCGACATCTCTCCTGCCCTTTCCTTTGTTTACACGACATTTGGCAGCGGGTCGGCCCGCAGCTTGGAACCGAGGTCGACCTTGGTCAGCCCGGACCGGGCCCCGACCACCCGGGGCGTGTCGTACCAGCCCGGCCTTGCGGTGTCGCTCTTGCGCTCCGGCGCCAGGCCGCCGCCGCGAGCCGGCAGCAGGACCCGCGCGCTGCGCGTCTGGGCGGCCGCCGACCGACCACTGGCCCTTACCACCACTTCCCGCTCGACCAGCCGGCCGTTTCCGCTGCCCAGCCCGTGCCACCGGACCGTCTCGCAGGTCAGCTGCACCTGCGCGCCCGGCCAGTCGCGGGCGGTCAGCAGCACCACCCGGCGGGATCGGGCCCGGGCCGACAGGCGGCGGACATACGCCGGGGTGAGCCGGCAGTCCGGCCCCACCAGAACCACTTCACAGCCGTCCATAAGTGCGGCGATGACAGCCGGCGCGTCATCGCCGGGCCGAGGCACCAGCGCCAGCCTTTGTACGGCCGTACCCAGCTCCGCGGCGGCCAGCACCCCCAGCGTCGGCATCCCGACCACCGCGCACCACGCGCCGGCCTGGGTGGCCTCGGCGACCAGCGCCACCATCAGCGCCGTCCCGCTGGTCACCGACACCGTCCAGCCGCGTCGAAGGCCCCCGCCGGGGAGCAGCCCCGCGAGCGAGGCCGGCACCGGCAACACGTCGTCGGTGAGCCCGGCCAGCTCCGGTGGCCCGGGTTCGGGCGCAGCGGTGTCGACCGCGGCCGCGGTGGCCAGCGCGCTGGCCACCGTGACCCCCGTACGCAGTCGATCCGCCGCCGAGAATCCGAGCGTGGCCGCCAGTTTTCCGCGCCGTTTCGGCGTTTTTGGTGGCGGCCACCGGTGCCCGCATGTCAGCCAGCGAGGAACATCTGGTGCGTCGAGCCGAGCAGGGTGCTCACCACCGCCAGAAAACGCTCGGCGTCGCGAAGCAGGTCGTCGGCCTCCCGGGTGCTCACCACCCGCTGGATGCCGGCCTCGGCGGCGGCTCGTTTCGCCGCCCCCGCAGCGCGAAAAACGCGGCCCACTCGGACAGCTCCGGCGCCACCGCCGAAAGCAGCGTCCACACCGTCGCCGGGCGGCCGCGGTGCTTGCGTGGATCCGGTCGCGCCTTCGCCGCCAGCACCGCGCCGCGGCCGCCCGCAGCGCGGCCAGGTGCGCGGTCGCGTACCGCAGGCCCGGCGCGGTGGTCTCGGCCGCTTCCACCAGGCCGCGCCGGGACAGCGCGAGCAGCGCGGCTGCGGAGCGTTGTGGCAGCAGGCCGCTGGGGATCAACGCTGGCTCGCGGTGTGGCCGCAGGCCGTGCGAACGCCCGTTCCCGTTTCCGGAAGTGCTGCCAGTAGGCGGCGGGAGGGTGGTCATCGCTGCTCCTGAGGGTTGTACGGCTCGACTGTCCAGCTGCCGTCCCACCAGTTGAACCGCAGCGTGAACTCCCGCGCCGCGGACAGCTGGACCGGCACCGCCCGAGCCCTCCACTGTTCGATATGACCGAGCTCGCCGGTCGACTGCACGTGCTCCAGCACCTCGCTGACCAGGTAGAGCTGCCCCTGGAACTCGAACTGTTCGGGTGTGTCCTGAGAGTCCGGCTGGTCATGACGCATGGCAGTAACGGTGTAAGACACCGTCCCTCCCTCCCTCACTTCGGCACGGCAAGCTGACGGGCGCGCAAGTCGCGACACCCGCTCCGGTCAGCTGCGGAGGAAGGCACAGCACTTCGACCGCCGGCCCCACAGGCGCTTCCCCACGCCCGCAGCTCCAGCGATCTGTTCGAACGAATGTTCGAACACTGATTACAGTAAACCCTGGGTACGACAGAACGTCAACGGCGCCCGCGTACCCGACTCATCACGGCCCTGACCAGCGGTTTCCTCACGCTCACAAGGGGCTGTCCGTGGCCACTGAGCCCACTGGTCCCGGTGTGACTCCTGAGGCTTCCCGTACGCCCCTCAACGGCCCGCCACTTGCGCCCAGCCCGGGTCCCCGGCGGCGGCGTCTTGATCGTCGAGTGCGGCACAAAATCCCGCCGACGTCGAGTGCGGGACATTGTGCTGCACTCGATGAGCGCGCGGAGCGGGCGAAGTCAGTCCTGGATGAGGCGGCGGAGGATCTTGACGAAGGCGGCCTTCTGGTTCTCGGACAGGTCACGCAGGGCCGGGTGGTCCACCAGATAGGCGGCGTTGAGCTTCGCCTGCAGTTCCTCGCCAGCGGCGGTGAGCTGGACGCCCTTCACCCGCCGGTCGTCGCCACCCTGGCGGGTGATCAGGCCACGGCTTTCCAGCCGGGAGATCACCACCGAGACGTTGGACGGGTTCGCGTGCATCCGCTCGGCGACCACTCTCATCGGGACCTGCTGTCCCGGCCGCAGGCTGCTCAGCGCCTTCGACTCCGGTCCGGACAGCCCGAAACTCGCGGTGCACCGGCCGAAATGCTCCCAGATGCGGCCGGTCAGCACAGTGGCGAGATCCACGATCTCGGCGTCGGACGGTCCCACTCCCCCAGCCTACCGGAGAAAGCCGCCACTGACTTCCAGGTTGGTCCTCTGTAATAATAGTGGTGCAACATAACTATTATCTTTCATGAGGAGCTCTTGTGAAAATTGGCCTGGCAATTGGCGATTTCACCTGGCCATCCGGACCGTCCCAACTCGGCCCGGAGCTCGCGGCGGTGGCGCGAGCCGCCGACACCTCGGGGTACGACTCACTGTGGGTGATGGACCACTTCTTCCAGATCCGGATGCTCGGGCCGGTCGAGAACGAGATGCTGGAGGGCTACACCACCCTCGCGTTCCTGGCCGGCATCACCTCCCGCGTCCAGCTTGGTACGCAGGTCACCGGCGTGCACTACCGGCATCCAGGGGTGGTGCTGCTCAAAATCGTCACCACCCTGGACGTGCTGTCCGGCGGCCGGGCGGCGCTGGGCATCGGCGCCGGCTGGAACGAGGGCGAGAGCCGCGCCCTGGGCGTACCTTTCCCCACCACCTCAGAGCGGTTCGAACAGCTGGAGGAAACCCTGCAGATCGCCCACCAGATGTGGAAGGGCGACGAATCTCCGTACGAGGGCAAGCACTTCCACCTTGACCGGCCCCTGAACTCGCCACAGAGCCTGCAGCGGCCCCATCCGCCGATCCTGGTCGGCGGTGGCGGGGAGAAGAAGACGTTACGGCTGGTCGCACAGTACGCCGACGCCTGCAACATCTTCCCCGGCCCCGACATGACCCACAAACTCGACGTGCTCCGCGCGCATTGCGACGCTGTCGGGCGGGATTACGACGAGATCCAGAAAACAACGGCGTACTGGGAACCCATCGAGTTCACCGACCAAGGCATTGAGCAGGTGGCCGAGAAACTCGCCGACTACGCGAAACTCGGCATTCAGGCCGTGCACATGTCCATCCGGGAAAGTCACCGCGCGGACCTCGTCCAGCAACTGGGTGAGCGTCTCATCCCGGCGGTCGCCGACTTCTAACCCACTCCGCCACATTCCTGGCGTTCGAGCGCCAAAAATGCGGCATTGCTCGCGACCGGAGATCGCGTTGACACCACTCAAGGGGTCGCTTACGGTGGCGGAAATCGTTTTCTTTCGTACGCGACCAAGGGTGTCCATGTCGATTAGGCGAGAAATGCCACGAAAGGCCGGTTGGCTGCTCGCGGTGGTGGGTCTGGTCGCGACCGCGTTGAGCGCGCTGCCAGCGCAGGCGGCCACCGCCCCCACCACCGCGACGCTGGTGGCGAAGCTGACCGGTCCCGGGTCGATCAACCAGACCGACACGAAATACCAGTTCAAGGCGACCGACCTGGGCATCAGCTGGGAGAACAACACCGGCCAGATCCTCACCGCCTTCGGCGACAGCTATGGCCCTGGGTGGATCGGCCCTGGCGCCGGCGTCGGCGATCCGGCCACCCTGGACTGGCGCTGCAACGCGCTGGCGCACAGCACCGACCACCACCTTGCCGACGGCATGACCTTCACCGACATGGTCACCGATCGGCCGGGCCACGCGAAACAACTGCTCCCCTGCCGCAAAGACAGCAACGACGCGGGCGGCGAGGTGACCGTCATCCCCACCGCCGGGGTGAGCGTCGGGAACCGGAATTACATCTCCTACATGTCCGTACGCCACTGGGGCGCCGCCGGCGCGTGGGAAACCAACTACGCCGGCGTCGCGTATTCCGATGACAACGGCCAAAACTGGACCCAGCCGACCACCGCCCACTGGCCGAACAACTCGGCCGCCACTGACCCGTTCCAGATGAACGCGTACGTGCACCGCGACGGCTTCGTCTACATGTTCGGTACGCCCAGCGGCCGCCTCGGCGACGTCCATCTGGCCCGGGTGCCGGAAAACAGCGCGCTGACACCGGCCGCGTACCAATATTGGACCGGCATCGCCTGGAAAACCGGCGCCGACACCCAGGCCGTACCAGTGGTGACCGGCCCAGCCGGCGAGCTTTCGGTGCAATACAATCAATACACCCACAAATGGCTGATGATGTATCTGATCGACTCGCGCGGTCTGATCGTGCTGCGCGAGGCGCCCAGCCCGACCGGGCCATGGAGCGGCGCGCGTACGGTGGTGTCCTCAGTGGACTATCCAGCGCTTTACGGCGGATTCATGCATCCCTGGTCGTCCGGCCCCGACCTGTATTTCACGATGTCGCAGTGGAATCCGTACAACGTCTTTCTCATGCACACCACGCTCACCCAGGACGGGCGGCCGGCGAACCTGGTCACCGACCCCGGCTTTGAGGGCCAGAGCGCCAACAGTGCGGCCGTGCCGTGGATCAGCGGCGGCAAAGCCGGGGTCGACCGCAGCGCCGGATTTGCCCATTCCGGCGCCAACAACGGCTGGGTGCGCAACGACTCGGGCTGGAACAACCTCTATCAAACCGTTTCGGTCATGCCGAACACCACTTACCAACTGACGGGCTGGGTGCGTACGTCCGCGAACAACACCGCCGGCTATTTCGGCGCGCGCACGACCGGTGGAACCGTTGTCAGCGAACAGAAATTCGGCAACCTGGCTGGTTACAGCCAACTCAAGGTCACGGTGAATTCCGGCCAGCAGTCGCAGCTGCAGCTTTACACCGGCCTCTGGGCGAACAACGGCGACACCTGGCTGCAGGTCGACGACATTTCCCTCACCCCCACCTCCTGCCCGCCCCACCACCAGTAATCGGTGCATGACCGTAGAGTGCCAGTTATGCCGCTCTACTCGTTTGAAGGTGTCACGCCGAAAGTGCACGAGGACGCTTGGATCGCCCCGAACGCGACGCTGGTCGGGGACGTGACGGTCGAGGCCGGGGCCTCGGTCTGGTACGGCGCGGTGTTGCGCGCCGACTTCACCGCGATCGTCGTCAAAGCCGGCGCCAACGTGCAGGACAACTCGGTGATCCACTGCGGCTACGACCCGGTGACCGAGATCGGTACGGGCGCGACGATCGGTCACATGTGCGTCGTACACGGCTGCACGATCGGCGCCGAGGCCCTGATCGGCAACAACGCGACCGTGCAGGACGGCGCGAGAATCGGCGATCGGGCGCTGGTCGCGGCGCGGCGCGGCGCGCTGGTGCCGCCGAACACGGTCGTCGAGCCGGGCACGATGTTCCTCGGGCCGGTCGGCCAGCAACGCGGACCACTGTCCAGTGGCGCTGCGCGATGGGTCGACAACAACGCCGAGATCTATCAGGAGTTGGCCCGCCGCCACAAAAAATAGCGCCCGACCCGTCTAAAAGCCCTCGGCGAAGCCCCAGTGTTCGACGATCTGGCCGTCCCGTACCCGGATCATGTCGATGCCGCGGAACTCGAACCGCTCACCCGTCGGCGGCCGGCCGAACAGCTCGCCGGTGTGCGTTCCACGCATGGTGCAGCGGTTCGCCGCCCATTCCCCGTCCACCACGGTGTGCTCCACGGTGATCTCCAGATCGGGACAGCCGGCCATCATCCCCGCCCACTTGCGCCGCCAGTCGTCCCGGGTGACCCGCCTGCCCTGGTCGAGCGACTCGTCAGCGACGTAGCGCAGGCGTCCTCCCAGCGACCGTCGCGACGGCTCTCCGCGAGCACCTGGTGTACGTCTCCAGGTCCCATCAGACACCTCCACCAAACGGGGCCATCCCCGTTTCTCTTGCAACAGGCTATCTGGGGTCTTCCCCATTTGCCAACCAGTGTGGCCTGATGACACCAAAAATCCAGAAGAAATCTTCCAGAACTAATCTTCTGCATGTATGCTGACCGCCATGAGGCCGAAGCGACAGATCACCGACCCCGAGGTCCTGAAGGGGCTCACCCAGCCGTTGCGCCGCAAGCTCTATCGCCTGCTTGGTCAGCTCGGCCCGGCGACCGCGGGCGCCCTGGCCAAGCACACCGAGACCGATCCGGGCCTGGTCAGCTACCACCTCCGGGAACTCGCGCGGCACGGTTTCATCACCGAGGCGCCGGAGTTGGCGCGCGACCGGCGCGAGCGCTGGTGGCGGCTCGTACCCGGGTCGACGAGCTGGGACACCCTCGACTTCCAAGGCCCCGAGGGTGCCGCGATCGCGGCCACCGCGAAGGCCCAGATGGTCGCCGACGAGTTCGAGCGGCTGAGCAAGTGGGAGCAGGTACGGCACGCCTGGACGCACGAGTGGTCCCGGGCGTCGGTCGCCAGCGACAGCCAGTTCCGGCTCACCGCCGCCGAGCTGACCCAGCTGAGCGCCGAACTGCTGACCGTCCTGGACCGGTGGGCCGACGTGGGCAAACATCCGGACGGTACGCCACTGGCCGCTGACGACGACCGCGAAGCCGTCTTCCTGTTTTTCCACGCCTTCCCGGAAAAGCCATGACCACGACACTGACCAGACCGGCCTACCGCGAATCGCCGTACGTCCGCTACGTCGTCAGCCAGTCGGTGTCCGTGCTGGGCGACCAGGTCTGGTACGTCGCACTCTCCTGGGCCGCGGTCCAGCAGTCGACACCCGCGGTGGCCGGCGTGATCGTCTCCGTCTCCGCGCTCCCCCGGCTGCTGTTGATGCTGTTCGGCGGCCCGCTGGTCGACAGGTACGGCCCGCGCCGGCTGATGATTGGCAGCGACCTGCTGCGGGTCGTGGTCAGTGTGGCCGCCGCCGGCGTCGCGCTCTGGCAGCCGACCATCGCGTTGTTGGTGGTCGTGGCGCTCGTCTTCGGTGCGGTGGACGCGGTTTTTTCCTGCCGGCCGCCGGCTCGATGCAGCCGCGGCTGCTGCGTACCGACCAGCTCTCGTCTGGCGCCGCCCTGCGCGAGCTCACTCAGCGAGCCGCGCTGACGCTCGGCGCGCCGCTGGGCGGGATCCTGGTCGCGGTCGGCGGGTTGCCGCTGGCAAGCTGCGTCAACGCGGTGACTTTCGCGGTGTCCGCGCTGGCCATCGCGTCGGTACGACCGCGTACGGACGCGGCGACCGGCACTCCCGAGCGCTACCTCATCGCGTTGCGAGCCGGCTTCGGCTACCTCGCGAGACATCGGGTCCTGCGGACCAGTATGGCCGTCGGCTTCATCGGCAACCTCGGTTTTCGGGCCGATGAACGTCGGTCTCGCGCTGCTTTCCAGCGACCGTGGCTGGGGCTCGGCCGGCATCGGCTACCTGCTGGCCGGTTTTGGGATCGGTGCGGCGGCATCCGCGACGCTGCTGCTGAAAGTGCGGATCCGCGACCGGATCGGGCTGTGGATCGCACTGGCGGCGGCCGGCGAAGCGGCCGGAATCACGGCGATGGCGCTCGCGCCGAACCTCGCCGCGGCCATCGCGGCGAGCGCTCTCACCGGCCTGTCAAGCGGAGTTTTCGGCGTACTCGGAGCCTCGCTCAACCAGGCCCTCACCGAGGACCGGTTCCGCGGTCGGGTGGGCAGCGTCAACGCGCTCGCGAGCATGGGCGTCACGCCGCTGGTCATGGTCGTCACCGGCATCGCGGTCAGCGCGTACGGCCTGGTCCCCACCTTCGCCGGTGGTGGCGCCATCGAACTGCTGGCCGCCGCCATCTGCCTGTCCGTACGGGACCTCCGCCGCGCCACCCCTGAGGTGACGCTCGCACGGTCCGGCCTGTGGGATTAGGGCATCCTAAGCAAGCGGGGGAGAACACAGTTATCTCCGTGACCGAGGAAGTTGTGGCATCCTTGGTGACATGCCGTCGCCAGGAGAATTCCTGACAGTGCGCCTGCACATTGACCTGCAGCGCGTGCGTAGCGCCGCGTGTCCGGCGTAAGGACGATTGGCTTTCCCCTGCGATAAACCTGGCGCTTTCGCGCGCGCCCGTCGGCCGTCGCCGACCTCTGAGACTCGCACGCCTTCACAACAAAGGGACATCCATGGCCCGCACCACCCGAGGCCAGGGCCAGTGGGCACTGGGCTACCGGGAACCACTGAACCCGAATGAGCGGAGCAAGCGGGACAACGACCCGCTGACCGTCCGGGAACGGATCGAGAAGATCTACGCCCCCGGCGGCTTCGACTCGATTGACCCGGCCGACCTGCGCGGACGTTTTCGCTGGTACGGCCTCTACACGCAACGCGCGGCGGCATTCCGGGCGGCAAGACCGCGCTGCTGGAGCCCGAGGAGCTGGACGCGCGCTACTTCATGCTGCGCGTACGCACCGACGGCGGCTCGATGACCAGCGAACAGCTGCGGGTCATCGCCGGCATCTCGACCGAGTTCGGCCGGGACACCGCGGACGTGACCGACCGGCAGAACGTCCAGCTGCACTGGATCGAGATCGAGAGCATGCCGGAGATCTGGCGGCGACTCGAAGCGGTGGGCCTGTCGACCACTGAGGCCTGCGGCGACTCGCCGCGGGTGATCCTGGGCTGCCCCCTCGCCGGGGTGCTGCACGACGAGGTCCTCGACGCCTCCGACGCCGTACGCGATGTGGTCGAGCGCTATATCGGCGACCCGCAGTTCTCGAACCTGCCGCGCAAGTTCAAGACGTCTATCTCCGGCTGCTCCGAGCAGTGCACCAACCACGAGATCAACGACGTGGCGTTTGTCGGCGTGCACAACGAGGACGGCGAGGCCGGCTATGACGTGTGGGTCGGCGGCGGGCTGTCCACCAACCCGCACTTCGCCCAGCGGCTCGGCACGTTCGTACGCCCCGACCAGGTCACCGAGGTCTGGGCCGGCGTGATCAGCGTCTTCCGGGACTACGGCTACCGCCGGTCGCGGAACCACGCGCGGCTCAAGTTCCTGGTCGCGGACTGGGGCACGGAGAAGTTCCGGGAAGTCCTGGAAAAGGAATATCTGGGCTACGCACTGCCCGACGGCCCGCTGCCGGACATGCCAGCCAGCCCGCAGCGCGACCACGTCGGTGTCAACAAACAAAGCGACGGCCGGTACGCGATCGGTTTTGCACCGAGCGCCGGCCGGGTGTCTGGCACGATCCTGACCAAGGTCGCCGAGCTCGCCGACACGTACGGCAAAGGCCGGATTCGGTCCACCGCCCAGCAAAAACTGGTCATTCTCGACGTCACCGACGTGGACGGGCTGACCCGCGAGCTGGCCGAGCTGGACCTACAGGTCAAGCCGAGCGTGTTCCGGCGCGGCACGATGGCGTGCACCGGCATCGAGTTCTGCAAGCTCGCGATCGTCGAGACCAAGCAGCGCGCGCAGCAGCTCTATGGCGAGCTGGAGCGCCGGCTGCCGGAGTTCGATACCCCGGTGACGATCAACGTCAACGGCTGCCCGAACTCCTGCGCCCGGTTCCAGACCGCGGACATCGGCTTCAAGGGTTCGATGGTCCGCAACGAACGCAACGAATCCGTCGAAGGCTTCCAGGTCCACCTGGGCGGCCAGCTCGGCGCCGACCCGCAGTTCGGCCGCAAGTTCCGCGGCCTGAAGGTGACCGCTGACGAGCTGCCGGACTACTGCGAGCGGATCCTGCGCGGCTACCTGGACCGCCGCGAAGACGGCGAGACCTTCGCGAAATATGTCGTACGCGCCGACGAGGAGTGGCTCGCGTGAGCGAGCGCGCAACGCCGTTCTACTGCCCGTACTGCGGGGACGAAGACATCCGACCCGCCGGCCGAGCACCTTCACACCTACCGCTGCGACGCCTGCCTGCGTACGTGGGAGCTGAAGTTCGTCGGCACCAACCGGCGACCGGCCACCGCGACGCGGTCGATCGAGGAGACCCGATGACCCTCACTTTACCGAGGCAACGCACTAGCTCTGAGCTGCAAGAACTCGCCCTCGATGCCGGCCGCGACCTGGACGGCGCGCTCCCTCACGACGTGCTGCGCTGGGCCTGGGCGGCCTTCGGCAAGAAGTTCTGCGTGACCTCTTCGATGGGCGACGCGGTGCTGGCGACCCTCGCCTCCGACGTACTCCCCTCCGCCGTCGACGTGATCTTCCTGGACACCGGCTACCACTTCCCACAGACCCTGCAGACCCGCGACCGGGTCGCTCGTACGCTCAACGTCAACGTCGTGTCCGTACGCCCGGAACTGACCGTCGCACAACAGAACGTGGAGTTCGGGCAGAGTCTCTACGCCCGTGACCCCGACCCCGACGCGTGCTGCGCGATGCGCAAGGTCGCGCCGCTGAACAGCGCGCTGCAGCCGTACCTGGCCTGGGGCGCCGGTCTGCGCCGCGACGAGTCGCCGAGTCGGTCACTCGCGCCGGTCGTCGGCTGGGACGCCAAGCGCGGCAAGGTAAAAGTCAACCCGCTGGCCTGCTGGACGGCGGACGACGTGTCCGCGTACATCGCCGAACGAGACGTGATCGTCAACCCGCTCGCGTACCAGGGCTTCCCCTCGATCGGCTGCGCGCCCTGCACCAAGGCCGTCCTGCCCGGCCACACAACACGCCCGCGCCGGCCGCTGGGCCGGCCGCGACAAAACCGAATGCGGCCTGCACGTCTGAGAGCCCGGAATGCCCGATTGTCACGTCCGCTGAGATTGACCTGCTCAACGCCCTCCGTCGCGGCCGATATGCGCCCGATATGCAGACCCTGTATCTGTTTTATCGCCACGAAACCGATGCTGTGGATCACCTAGTGGAGCCAGTTCCGCACTGGTTGTGCGGGGACCGGCACAACAGATGGAGGATCCCGAATGCATCGCAGCCTCACCGGTCCGGCACGGGTGGTCGTCATCGGCGCGCTGGCCGCGGGCGCCGTCGCGGCCGCGCTCGCGATGGCCACGCCGGCCATGGCGAACGTCCCGATCGCCAGCCCGCCGGTCGCGCAGGCGCCGGCCGGCGAGCCGTACCCGATCGCGGCGGTCGCGCAGGTGCCGGACATGACACCGGTGCCGACCCCAGCGCGCACCTTGGCTCCGGCCATCGACCCAGTCCCGATTCCGCCGAAGTAGCGGTCACCGGTTATCCGCTTTGGCGGGTCGTCGCGATGCGTGCGTCTGGCGCACGCATCGCGTCGACTAACGGTCAGGGAGTGGTGTTGTCGCCGGTGGCGGGTGGGGCTGGCAGGGTCACGAACTGGTAGCCCTTGGACTTGAGCACCGGCAGCACGGCCTTCAGCGCGTCGTACGTCTGCGAGCGGTCGCCGCCGCCGTCGTGGCAGAGAATGATGTCGCCCGGCTTGGCCTTCAGCATCCGGAGCCGGATCAGCTCGGTGCCGGGCCTGGACCAGTCCTTCGGGTCGATTTCCCAGTCGATCGCGGCCATGCCGTTGGCGGCCGCCTGCTTGAAGACCTCGGCGGACCAGGCACCACCCGGCGACCGGAACAGATGCGGGGTGAAACCGGTGGCATCCACGATCGACGCCTGCGCGTCGTTGATCTCCTTGTGGATGGTCGCCGCGTTCAGCTTCGGCAGCGAAAGCGGGTGCGAGTACGTGTGGTTAGCCAGGTGATGACCCTCGCTCACGACACTCTTGGCGAGCGCCTTGTGACCCTTGTCCTGCACCCCGATGTGACAGAAGGTCGCCTTGATGTCGAGCTTCTCCAGCAGTGCGAGGACTTTCGGCGTCCAGGCCGGGGTCGGACCGTCGTCGATCGTCAGCGCGATCGCGTTCGACGGGAAGGGCTGCGCGCCGGGCACGAACTCGACGTATTCGTGCAGCGTGTGAATGGCCTTTTTCTGCTGCTTGAGCGCGCTGGCCGCGGCCGGGGTGGGCGACGGGCTCGCCGATGGTGACGGCGACGGGGGGTGCCGCGGTCGGTCCGGCCGGAGCGCCCGTACTCCCGCTCGCGGTCGGCTTGTCGGGCCCGCAGGCGGCGAGCCCGAGAGTGACCGCACCGGCCGCTCCCAATCGCATTATGTCCCGACGAGAAAGCTTATGTCCGTTATCTCCGTACGATCCTTTTGAAGCCACGGTGACTGACACTACCGCTGCTTCCACAGCTCTTTCACAGCACGCCACAGAGGCAAATTTCATAGCATTGACAGGCAACCAAACGACCAGGATACGTTGATCAGCGTGCTGTTAACGTCCCTTTACCGCGACCACACCCTCGACCGGCCGGAAGCGGTCCGGGTCGGCGACGACCCGTTGTCAGCCGGTGACCTGGTGGCCGCGGCGGCCGCGGTCGCGGACCGGATCGCCGGCGCGGCCGCGATCGCGGTGGACGCCACCGCCAGCCTGCACACCGTCGTCGCGGTGGTCGGCGCGCTTGCCGCCGGCGTGCCGGTGGTGCCGGTGCCGCCGGATTCCGGCCACGCCGCGCGCGCGCGCACATCCTGCGGGACTCCGGCGCGACCGCCGTGCTGGCGGCTCCGGGGCGTACGAGCACAGACCACACTGGGGACGACGCCATCGCGGCCATCCCGATCGACCTCGCGGCCCGCTCGGCCAGCGGTTTTCCGGCACCGGCGCAGGACGACACCGCTTTGATCCTTTACACCAGCGGCACCACGGGCGTGCCGAAAGGTGTGCTCATCCCCTATCGCGCGCTCGCGGCCGGGCTGGATGCGCTGGCCGACGCGTGGGCGTGGACGCCGGACGACGTGCTCGTCCACGGCCTGCCGCTCTTCCACGTGCACGGCTTGGTGCTCGGGGTGCTCGGCGCGCTGCGGGTCGGCAGCCGGCTGGTGCATACCGTACGACCGAAGCCGCAGGCTTATGGGCGGCGGCCGGCGGCAGCCTTTACTTCGGCGTACCAACGGTCTGGTCCCGGGTGTGCGCGGACGAGCCGTCGGCTCGGGCGCTGTCCGGCGCCCGGCTGCTGGTGTCCGGCAGCGCACCACTGCCGGTGCCGGTCTTCGAACGCCTCACCGCGCTGGCCGGCCAGCCGCCGGTGGAACGGTACGGGATGACCGAAACACTGATCACGGTCAGCACTCGCGCCGACGGCGAGCGGCGGCCCGGGTATGTCGGGCTGCCGGTGCACGGCGTCCAGACCCGCCTGGTCGACGACACCGGCGCGCCGCTGGCCGCCGACGGCGAGACTGTCGGTGGGCTGCAGGTGCGCGGCACCCAACTGTTCGCCGGCTATCTCGGCCGGCCGGACGCAACCGCCGAGTCGTACGCGGCCGACGACTGGTTCCGGACCGGTGACGTGGCCACCGTCGGACCGGACGGGTGGCACCGCATCGTCGGCCGGGCGTCCACCGACCTGATCAAGACTGGCGGCTACCGGGTCGGCGCCGGCGAGGTGGAGAACGCGTTGCTGGCCCATCCGGCGGTCGCCGAGGCCGCGGTGATCGGCGCGCCACATGACGATCTGGGCGAGGAAATCGTCGCGTACGTGGTGACCCGCGAACCTGTCACCGAAAAGGTGTTGATTGATTTCGTCGCCGGCCACCTGTCCGTACACAAGCGGCCACGGCGGGTGCACCTGCTGAATTCGTTGCCCCGCAACGCAATGGGCAAGGTGCAGAAGAAGTTGCTCTAGTAGTCTGTCTGCGGTGTCGACTTGTTCGGACTGGTGAATGCGGCCTTAACCGGTCATGTTGTTCGACCGACCAAGGAATCGTCCAGACAGGCCGCCAAAATCCGCCGGCAACGGTAAATGGCCTGCTCGCGTGCGGTGGTCCGATCGTACGACCGGACCGCCGGCACTTTGGGGCCTACCGTGCGGTAAAAGTAGTTTGAGGTAAAACCCTGCCGACCGCGCAATGGTCGTAACGTGATCGACTTGACCACGGCATCCGGAGGATGTGGCGGCCAAGCGGGGGCAATCGTGTCCAAGGCGACCGGGACGAAGAACCGGTCAACGGCGGCAAAGGAGCCACCATGCGCAGGACCCTGCGCGACCTTCTCGTGATTGAGCGAATTCTCCGGGACCGGGACAGCGTCTGGCGACAGATTCACGAAGAGCGTGATCTGCGGCTGTTAATCGGCCAACTGCTGGCGAGTACGGTGATCGCGCTGGCTTGCTATGGCGGCGTCCTGGGCGCCTCCAGCTCAATGGCTCAGGCGGTCTCGTCGGCACTGAAGCTGCCGGTGCTGTTCCTGGTGACCCTCGCCATCTGCCTGCCCACGCTTTACCTCTTCAACCTCGTTTTCGGCGCCCGGCTTTCGCTTCTCCAGACGCTGTCCTTGGTGCTGCTCGCCATCACCGTCACTTCGGTGCTGTCGCTGACATTCGCGCCGGTCAGCCTGTTCTTCCTGGTGACCGCGCCACAGTACGCTTTCTTCAAGCTGCTCAACGTGTGCGTGCTGACGCTGACGGCGCTGGTCGGCCTGCGTTTTCTGGTCGCCGGCATGACTGCCCTGAACCGGTTGAGCCGGCCGCCATCGGTGACCCCACCGGCGCCGCCGCAACTCCCGCAGGTGCCGATGCCGGCGCTGTCCGTACGGGCGATGGTGGGCGTCGACGACGAGGCGTGGATCGCGGTGCCGGCGCCAGCCCAGGAGCCTTGGCCGCCGCGCCTGGCCGATACCGGCGTCGACCGCGTCCAGCCGCACCAGCCGCCGGCGAGCCGCCCGATGTCCGTACGAACACAGGAAAAACTGGCCAGCCCAGCGCTGCTTTATTTGTGGATCCTGCTTTTCGGCTTTGTCGGCACCCAGCTGGGCTGGGCTCTGCGGCCGTTTTTCGGCAGCCCGGAGCTACCTTTCCAGCTCCTGCGCGCGGTCGGCGGCACCTTCTACGCCGACATCGTCCAGACCATCAGGCAGCTGTTCTGATCGCGCCCTCTTACACTGCGGATAAACGTGGAAGGGGCATGTCGTTGCGTACGACCGTGTTGGGAACCGGAATCATGGGCGCCGCGATGGCCAGGAACCTGGCCAAGGCCGGCCTGGACCTGACGGTCTGGAACCGCAGCCGGGACAAGGCCGAGCCGCTGGCCGCGGTCGGCGCCACCGTCGCGGACTCGCCGGTGGCGGCCGTCAACGGTGCCGACGTGGTCATCACGATGCTGTTCGACGGTGACACGGTCGACGCCGTGATGGACAACGCCCTGCCAGCGATGGCCGAGGACGCGTTGTGGCTGCAGATGACGACTGTCGGAGTCGACGGCATCGGGAGGCTCGCGAGCAAGGCCGCGAGCCGGGGCGTCGGTTTCGTCGACGCGCCGGTGATGGGCACTCGGCAGCCCGCCGAGAGCGGCCAACTGACCGTCCTCGCGGCCGGCGCCGACGACCTCGTCACCCGCGCGCAGCCGGTGTTCGACGCGGTCGCCAGCAAGGTGGTTCGGCTCGGCGACGAACCCGGTGCGGCCAGCCGCTTCAAGCTCGTGATGAACGCCTGGGTGCTCTCCCTGACCACCGCCGCTGGACAGTCGATCGCATTGGCGCAGGCCCTCGGCATCGACCCGCGGCGGTTCCTGGACGCGATCAAGGGCGGCCCGCTGGACAGCGGCTACGCGCAGCTCAAGGGCGCCATGATGATCGCCGGTGACTTTCCCGCGTCCTTCGCCCTCGATGGCGGCGCGAAGGACGCCGGTCTGGTCGCGGCCGCCCTCGAAGGTGCCGGCCGCAGTCCTGCGTTCGCCCAGGCCATCAAGGACCTGATGGACCGCGCGGGCGACCCGAGCGACGACATGGCCGCCGTCGTCCGGGGCTTCTGACTCCTCGCGACTGAGCACCCTACGAACCGGACGTTTTTCGACCGCGAATACGTCGAGTTCGCGGGGGGATCAGCCAGCGGAGGGAGACGCCGATGACGGCCAGCAGGGCGGCGACAAGTACGACACCGCCGGCGGCCCAGGCCGCGTAGACGGCGAAGGACGCGAGGTCGGTACCCAGCCCAGCCACCGAGGTGACGGTGGCGCGGGCGGCGCCGTCGATCCGGTCCTGCAGCCGGGCGTCCACCACCACCAAGGCCAGCCGGTAGAGCCCATAAGAGCCGGCCACCGCGACCAGACCCAGCGGCTGGCGCGACAGCCCGGCAGCGGCCAGCCCGACGGCCGCCGCCGCGACCAGCGCGGCCACCGCGCCGGTACGCAGCCGGCCGCTCGAACCACCCAGGAACGCGCCGGCGGCGCCGGCCAGCGGGATGCCCAGCACCGCCACCGGGACCAGGCCGGTCGGTACGCCCCAGTCGCGGGCCAGCAGCGGGAAGTATTCCTCCACCGCGTCGATGCTGGTCAGCAGCGCGACAGCGAGGACCGCGGCACGTACGCCCGGATGCGCGGTGGCCTCGACGAGACCGGCGCGCAAGGTCGCCACGTACGACCCAGTCACGGACGGCTTGACGGTGGCCGGCTCAGGCTCGTCGGCTGCTGTTCGAGGGGCTTCGGGAAGCCGGGATGCCACCACCGAAGTGCCGAGGCAGCAGCCGACGCTGACCCACCCCACCAGCGGGAAGCCGCCCCACGCGTAGAGCGCCGTGGTCGCGAGCGCGGCCGGCAGCTGCGCGATCAACCCGACGGCCCGTACCCAGCCAAGTACGCGCGCGAACAGCGCTTCGGCGTCGACCGTGGCGAGCCCGTCGTAGAGCAGCGCCTCGAAAGTCCCGGAAACCAGTGAGCCGGCCAGGCCCCACAGCACGAAACCGGCCGCGAACGCTGGAAAAGAAGGAAAAGCAACCCACAGGGCGTAGCCGGCGGCCTGCAGCATCCCGGCCACGACCAGCGCGCCGCGGCGGGAGAACCGGTCCGCGAGCGCGCCGGTCGGCACCTCGGCGAGGATGCCGACCGCCGACCACATCCCGAAAAGCACGGAGATCTGCGCGGGACAGGCCGTGGGCGGCGAAAAGCAACGCATAGAGCGCGTACAAGGGCACGACGTCGCCCAGAAACGCCCACCCGATCGCCATCCTGATCAGGGGTTTCGCGGCTACCGGAAACCGAGGTCAACCAAAGGTCATGCCGCGCACCTTAGCCACCCATGGCCAGTGCGTCGATCGCCTTTCACCGCAGGCGGTTCTGAGCTTTTTCTTTGCGCGCGCGCGGCGAACCACCACCACGACAGCCAGCGCCAACGCCAGGCCAGCGGCTGCCGGGGCGACCGCGAAGGCGCCGACGCTGCCGTACGTGTCAGCGAGCCGGCCGGCCACCGCACGGCCGACCGCGGAGCCGAGCGGGCCGCCAGCGCACAGGATGGTCATGGCGACCGCGGCCCGGCTCGGCGGCGCGATGTGGTCGGTCAGGGCGTAGAGGCTGATCATGTACGGCGCGACCGTCACGCCGGCGACGGCGATCGCGATCGGCACCGGTACGCCAGCAGCCAACGTGGTCATCCCGGCCAGCAGGGTGGCGGCGAACACGACGTACCGCCGCCACCAGCCGAAAGTCGCCGGCAGCCACCCGCAGGCCACCCCGGCGAGCGCGCTGCCGATGCCCAGTTCGGCATAGAGCAGGCCGGCGGCGCTGGTCGCGTACGCGGTGACGCCGGTCTGGATGGCACCGAGAATCGCCCCCATCGCGGCCATCGCGAGGAACAGGGCGATCATCGGCCACCGCGGTAGAGCCGGTCTCGGACCGGTCGGCGCTTGCCGGTTTGGCTCACGGGTGGCGAAGAACAGCGCGAAGGGCAGCGACGCGACGACCAGCATCGCGGCCATCACCACCGCCGGTACGGCCGGGCCGAGCGGCGCCAGCAGGCCGACCGCGGCAGGCCCGGCGACGAAGGCGATCTCGTCGGCGGCCGCCTCGTACGACAGCGCGCGCCTGCATCAGCGGGTCGCTCCCCAGCAACCGCCGCCACTGCACCCGTACGAGCGGCCCGACCGCGGTTGCAACAGACCGGCTAAGGTCGCGGCCAGCAGCATCGCTGGCCGGTCCATCCCAGCAGCGACCACCAGTCCCACCAGGGCAAACGCGTTCCCCACCGCGGTGACGACACCGACCAGCCGGTGGCCGAACCGGTCGGCGAGCGCGCCCACGGCGGGCCCCGCGACCGCGATCGCGATGCTCTGGGCGGCGCTGGCCAGCCCAGCGAACGTGTAGCTGCCGGTCGCGTCGACCAACAGGACAAGGGTGGCCAGCGGGGCCATCGCGTACGGCAGCCGGCCGAGGAAGCCAAGGGCGAAGAAGCCCGGGCTGACCGTACGCGCGAGGGCACGGTAAGACATCGCGTCTCCATCGAGTCACGTCGAGGAGACGCACCTGCCCAGCCACCCAGCGCGTCGTTAGCCCGATTCTGCGTACCAGCCTAACCGTGATCGCTCAGAGCGAACAAGGTCGAGGGAACACCAACGGCATCACAACAGTTGCGTCAGTACAGTACGCTCAGTTTTCTGGGGCGTCCGAGATGCACATACGAGAGGCGTGACACATGAGTCAGACAGTGATCGTGCCGGTCCTGCCGTTGGATGACGAGGTAGTGCTGCCGCAGATGGTGGTGCCCCTCGACCTCGCGGACGCCGACACGCGCACGGCCATCGAGGCAGCCCAGGTCGGGACCAGGGAAAACGGTGTCCGTACGCCAGGGATCCGGTCGAACACCGACAGCGGCGCGCAGGTGCTGCTGGTCCCCCGGCTCGACGGGGACTACGGCGCGATCGGCGCGCTGGGCACCATCGAACAGATCGGGCGGCTGCCCGGCGGCGGCAAGGCGGCGGTCATTCGTACGACCGCACGCGCGCGTATTGGCGCTGGTACGACCGGTCCGGGCGCCGCTTTGTGGGTGCAGGCGGAGGTCGTCGAAGAGACCGGAGCTGACGAGGTCAGCAAGGACACGATCCGCGACTACAAGGCGGTCATCGCCTCGATCCTGCAGCAGCGGCAGCGTGGCAGAGATGGTCGACTCGGTCCAGAAGATGGACGACCCGTCGGCCCTGTCGGATCTGTCCGGTTACGCGTCATACCTGGACAACGACCAGAAGAAGCAGCTGCTGGAGACCACTGACGTGGCCGAGCGGCTGCAGACCGCGCTGGGCTGGGCGCGTGAGCACCTTGCCGAGCTCGATGTGAACGAGACCATCCGCAAGGACGTCCAGGAAGGCATGGACAAGCAGCAGCGGGAGTTCCTGCTGCGCCAGCAGCTGGCGGCGATCCGCAAGGAGTTGGGCGAGCTGTCCGGCAAGCCCGCGACCGAGGAGCAGGACTACCGCGCCAAGGTCGAAGAGGCCGACCTGCCCGAGAAGGTCAAGGAGGCCGCGCTCGCCGAGGTCGACAAGCTGGAGCGTACGTCCGAGCAGTCCCCCGAGGTCGGCTGGATCCGGACCTGGCTGGACACCGTGCTGGAGCTGCCATGGAACACCCGTACCGAGGACAGCTACGACATCCCCGGCGCGCACGGGCACGGCGGTGCTCGACGCCGACCACGCGGGCCTGGATGACGTGAAGGACCGGATCATCGAGCACCTGGCCGTACGAGCCCGCCGGGCCGAAAAGGGCCTCGGGGTGGTCGGCGGCCGCCGATCCGGCGCGGTGTTGGCGCTGGTCGGACCGCCCGGTGTCGGCAAGACCTCGCTGGGTGAGTCGGTGGCCCGCGCGATGGGCCGCAACTTCGTCCGGGTCGCCCTCGGCGGCATCCGCGACGAGGCGGAGATCCGTGGCCACCGGCGCACGTACGTCGGCGCGTTGCCCGGCCGGATCGTACGAGCGATCAAGGAATCCGGTTCGATGAACCCGGTCGTGCTGCTGGACGAGGTCGACAAGGTCGGCTCGGACTACCGCGGCGACCCGACGGCGGCCCTGCTGGAGGTGCTGGACCCGGCGCAGAACCACACGTTCCGGGACCACTACCTGGAGATCGAGCTGGACCTGTCCGACGTGATGTTCCTGGCCACCGCCAACGTGCTCGACTCCATCCCGGCGCCGCTGCTGGACCGGATGGAGCTGGTCAGCCTGGACGGCTACACCGAGGCCGAGAAGGTCACCATCGGCCGCGACCACCTGCTGCCCCGGCAGCTGGACCGGGCCGGCCTGACCGCGCAGGACGTGACCATCACGGACGAGGCGATGGGCAAGCTGGCGGCCGAGTACACCCGTGAGGCGGGCGTACGAAACCTCGAGCGGGCCATCGGCCGGGTGCTGCGCAAGGTGACCACGAAACTGGCTACCGAAGAGCTGCAGACGCCGGTCAAGGTGGGCGTCGACGACCTGCGCGACTTCGTCGGCCGGCCGCGGCACACGCCGGAGTCGGCGGAGCGTACGTCCCTGCCGGGCGTGGCCACCGGGCTCGCGGTGACCGGTGCGGGCGGTGACGTGCTGTTCATCGAGGCGTCGCTGGCCGATCCGGAGACCGGGTCCGAAGGTGTGATCCTGACCGGTCAGCTGGGTGAACGTGATGAAGGAGTCGGCGCAGATCGCGCTGTCTTACCTGCGCTCGCATGGCGCCGAGCTGGAGCTGCCGGTCGGCGACCTGGCCCACCGGGGCGTGCACCTGCACGTACCAGCGGGCGCGGTGCCCAAGGACGGTCCGTCAGCGGGTGTCACCATGACGACCGCGTTGGCGTCGCTGCTGTCCGGTCGGCCGGTACGGTCCGATGTCGCGATGACCGGTGAGGTGTCCCTGACCGGCCGGGTGCTGCCGATTGGTGGCGTCAAACAGAAGTTGCTGGCCGCGCACCGGGCGGGCATCACCACCGTACTGATCCCGGCTCGCAACGAGCCCGATCTCGATGACGTGCCTGAGGAGGTCCGTTCCGACCTGACTGTCATTCCGGTCAGCGACGTACGGGAAGTTCTGTTGACGGCGCTTACTCCCGCTGAATCCAACGCCAAATTTCTCGTCGCATAACTGACAAAGAGAAAGAGCCGGTGCCCCGTGGGCGCCGGCTCTTTCTCTTTGTTTTTTTATGCCGAGCGAATGAGAGAGACAGTCCGCGGTTCGGATTCCTTCCGCGGCCGGGGCTTGCGTACCCGCGTACGCGGCTGACTGGTGTCCGGCTGGGGCGCCGGTGCCGGCTCGGGCAGCACCGTGGCCACGCCCTCGGTGAGGAGGGCTTTTTTCGTGATGGACACCACAACCGCAGGCGCGTCGTCGAGTTTTTCTTCGACGGCCTGGTGTTTTCCTTCTGAATTTTCGTGACTTTCGATGCGGTCAACGACTTCCGCTCGGCGTGGCAATGGATCCCACCCGAATGCCTCGACGACGGCGTCGAAAAGCGGCGCCGTCTCCGGCGGCCGTTGGGACAGCACTTCCACCACTTCGTAAATCATGCGAACCTGCGCTGCGAATACATGTGAAACCTCCGATGCGGCGGTCGGCGACCACCTTTGTTGCTGGCACCGACCGCTGCAAGCTTCGCCATTTCGGCGCCGCTCACACATCCCCGTTCTTGCCATCAGTTACATCCAGCATCGACACTACCGATGGCGATTAACAGATCCTTAAAGTGCGTGGAGTTATCGTACGAACACGCCTTTGGGACCCGCACCGGCAGTAGCCAGCTGGTCACGGATTTGGCCACCCAGCTCGATGAGCCGGTTTGTTTTCGCCTCGCCGAGCGCCTCCCACGGCGCCATGGCGGCACGATCGGTGGCTGCCTCCAGCTCCGAGCGTAGCTTGAGGCCGGCCTCGGTGATGGTGTTTTCGGCGTCGATCAGCCCGCGCTCCACCAGCCCCTTCGCCGCGGTGTCCCATTCCTGGTCGGTCCAACCACGGCTGGGCTGGGCGAATTCGCGGGTGAACGAGCGGCCGGTGGCAATGTGCAACAGCAGCGCGTCCAGCCCCGGGATGCCGGCCTGAACCAGCGCCGCGATGTGCCCGCCGCCGCGGTATTCACGCAGCAGTGAAGCCGCGTGCCACACTGCGAGATATGGCTTTTCTGGCCATTCAAGATCGGCGTAAGCGGCGTAAAGCGGGCGGCCTTCCGGCGTACAGGCCGCGGTTGCCTCGCGCGCCAACTCATTTAGCTCGACGACCTCGGGACTCTCACAGCCGGCCTCCCCCAGCAGCCGGACGAGGGCCGCGTCGACCGCGGCGAGCCTGGCCGCGACCACGTCCGCTGGCGACGCCAGCGTCCATGCCCGCGGGATGTTCTTGGCGATCGGTCCAGGGCTGAAGTTGTAGAACGTGGCGGTCACCACACCCGGCCCGACGGCGCCCATCGGCGCGGCCCGTCCGGCGTAATAGACCATCCGGCCAGGCCGGAGGCCAATCGCCGTCAGGTGCTCGGCGGTCTCCGGGGAGAAATAGCAGGTGATGTGAATGGGCTCCAGCACAGTGGCGGCGATGCGCGCGATACGGGTCTCCATCCGCGTACCGTATGACACGATCCGTGCGTCAGCAGCTCTCCCAGCGGACGGGTTACGCTGCCTTTCGTGCCGCCACCGCAGGAAATCGTGACGATCGCGGTCGCCGTCGACATCGAGACCCAGGCCCGAAAGTCCCGCTTTCTCTGCCTGCTCGCCCCGGTCGAAAGCGAAGCGGCGGCCCGCGAGGTGGTGGCCCAGCGGCGTCGCGCCCACCACGGCGCTGGACATCACTGCTCGGCCTTCATGCTCGGCCCCAGCGGCCAGCTCCAGCGGTCCAGCGACGACGGCGAGCCCGCCGGCACGGCCGGCATGCCGATGCTGGAGGTGCTCCGCGGCCGCGGCCTGACCGACGTGGTCGCGGTCGTCACCCGCTACTTCGGCGGTGTGCTGCTGGGCACTGGCGGCCTGATCCGCGCTTACGGCGGCGCGGTCTCGGCCGCCGCCGACACGGCCACGATCGTCCGCCGGCGACCGGTCCACACGGTCGTCGTCACCATCGACCATCAGCACGCCGGCCGGCTGGAAAACGAGTTGCGCGCGTCACCGTACACAGTGGACAGTGTCGACTATTCCGCGGTCGTAACGACTGCGGATTTTGGTGTCTCCTAACGATCTTTCCACTTTCAGCGACTGGCTCGCCGAACACGCCGCCGCCGCTGCAATGGCGGTCGGCGATCTGTCCTTTGTGGACGTTCGTTAGCTCGGGAGGCGCGAGCCCAGCAGCGGCCCGCGTCTCCCGCTCCCCCCTCGCTCCCAGCGTGGCGATGATCCCGGATCGCCCCCAGCCGGCGCCAGGGTTTTCGGCTCAGCCCGAAATGGCACTGCCCCTCTCGGCCAACCGGACCTCGCATTCTCGAGTGAGATGACCGCTTGGAGTGGTTCGATAGCTTTAACGGTCCGAGACCAACGGAGAGGTGGACCGGATGGGGCGTACGGGGGTTCGGTGCCCGGACGGGGTTCGCACCGCAGGGGGTGTCCCTTGTTGAGAATTCATTTCTCCGGGGACGATTTCGCCCGCCTGCGGCTGATCACCCGGCCGGATCCGCTGTGGGAGGTGGTGCTCAGCAGCCACCTGTTGCAGGCCCCGGGAGACACCGATCTTCGATCCGTGGCGGCAACACGCCCGATGGGCGGCTCGGTCCACCAAGGTCCGGCAGGCGATCGAGGTCATTGGGACGGTCAACCCGCGATGCACCTATTTTCCGGACTTCCTGACGCCCACACCGGACGGGCAGGGCATCGAGGCCGGAGTGGACGCGGTGCTACACACTCCGGCCCAGCGGGTCCGGCGCGAACTGGAGACCCTCTCCGGGCTCCGTGACCTCTCGCCGTGGGCACGCTCGCTGGCCGATGGCGACCTGGCGGCGGTGGGCCTGCTGGGCGACTCGCTCATCACCTACCACCGTGCGCTCGTACAGCCCTTCACCAGCCGGATCCGGGCCCGCGTCGACGGCGACCGTACCGTCCGCGCCCGCGCTCTTATGAATGGCGGTGTCGATGCGCTGCTGGCCAGTCTGCGGCCGACCCTGCGCTGGCGTTCCCCGGTGTTGGAGGCGGATTTCCCGAGCGACCAGGACCTGCACCTGAAACGGCCGCGGATTGGTGCTCGTCCCTTCCTTCTTCTGCTGGCGAACGCCAGTCACGATGGCTGACCCAGACCTGACGCCCGTGCTGGTCTATCCAGCGGTCGGCGACCCCACCTGCGGACCCGCCGCCGCGCAGCTGAGCAACCACGCCTTGGTGGCGCTGCTGGGCACCACCAGGGCCACGGTCCTTAACGCAGTCAGCGCCGGCGGCGGCGCCACCACGGGCGAACTCGCCCGTACGATCGGCGTCTCCGCGGCGACCGCCAGCGAGCACACCAAGGTGCTCCGAGAGGCCGGCCTGCTGACCAGCATCCGCAACGCGAACTCCGTCCTGCACGCTGTCACCCCACTGGGCTCAGCCCTCTTAGCCCCGCACCGCTGACTGGGTCTGCCCTAAAGGATCTTGTGTAAGACCAGGGGGTAGACCGGGCCGGCGCCGGATTCGCGCAGGAGTGCGGCGCAGACCGCCGTGGTCCAGCGGGAGCGGCACTCGTCGTCGAGCAGGAGAACCGGGCCGGCGGGCAGCGCAGTGGTCGCTGTCCAGCGGCGCAGCGCGGCGATGCCGGCGGCGCCCTGACTGGGGGCGTCGGACTGCCAGGGGGCGCTGCCGGCGTGCGGCTGCAGGGCCTCCACCAGCTGCATCCGGCCGAGCTGGGCAACTCGCTCGGCAAGGTCGGGCAGCAGCCGCGGCCGACGCCGGGACGGCACCCAAGTCACCCAGGTAGGCCGGCCCTGCGGCCAGCCCCAGCGGCTGAGCACCTTGACGATCCCGTCCAGGATCTCCTGCGACACCGGTTCGTCGGCGGCCAGCGCGGTGGTGATCGCGTCGCCCCATGCCGGGTCCTCCCCCAGCGCGAGCGCCCGGCCGACCTCGGGCCGGAGCTCGGTCGGGATCGCCCCACGCCGGGAAGCTCCGGACGGCCAGCGCTTGCGCGGCTCGATCCCGATCGTCTGCGACCGCAGGAAATCGGTGGCAGCCGACACTGTGGCCGGCCGTGGATCGGCGGCCGGCAGGGTGCCCGTACACACCGAGCAGCGGCCGCAGTCCGCCGCCTCCGGATCATCCAGCGACTCCCGCAGTGCCCGCATCAAGCACCGCTTCGCAGCCATGTAGTCGCGCATCACGGCCTGCTCGGCCCGCCGGGCGGCGGCAATCGCCTCATATCGCTCGCGGTCGTAGACCCACTCGTCGCCGGTGGCAATCCACCCGCCCTCCGCGCGATCGACGGCGCCGTCGACGTCCAGCACCTTCAACAGTGACTCCAGCCGGCCGCGGGCCAGCTCGGCCTGGCTTTCCAGCTCGGTGATGGTGACCGGGCGGTCCGCGCTCGCCAGCACGTCCAGGACGCGGCGGACCGTGCGCTCGGCCGGGAAGGCGGTGGAGTCGAAATACGCCCAGATGTTGGCGTCCGCCGCGGTCGGCAGCAACACCGCCCGCGCCTTGTCCAAGGCGCGGCCGGCGCGGCCGACCTGCTGGTAATAAGCGATAGGTGAACTGGGCGCGCGCCGAGGTGGATGACGAACGCGAGATCCGGTTTGTCCAGGCCCATTCCCAGGCTGGACGTGGCCACCAACGCCTTGAGATCGTTGGCGAGCAACGCTTTTTCCAGCGAACCGCGGACCTCTGGATCGGTGCGGCCGGAATATGCCTCGGCACGATGTCCTTGGGTGCCAAGGAAAGCGGCCAGCCGCTCGGTCTCGGCCACGGTCAGGGTGTAGACGATGCCGGATCCGGGTAGCTCATGCAGCGCGTCGGCGATCCAGGCGTATGCCGCGGGCACGTTAGGCATGTCGACCACGGAGAGGGCGAGGCTCTTCCGGTCCAATGGCCCGCGCAGGGTCAGCGTGTCGTCGCCGAGCTGGCTGGAAATGTCGTCGATCACCCGCGAGTTGGCGGTCGCGGTGGTCGCCAGCACCGGTGTCGCCGCCGGCAGCCCGGCCAGCACCTGCCGGATCCGCCGGTAGTCCGGCCGAAAGTCGTGCCCCCAGTCGGAAATGCAGTGCGCCTCGTCCACCACCAGCATGCCAAGGCGGGGTGCCAGATTCGGCAGCACCCGGGATCGGAACCCTGCCGAGTTCAGCCGCTCCGGCGAGATCAGCAGCACGTCGGCGCGGTCGGCGGCGATCTCCGCCTCGATCGAGGACCACTCGTCGAAGTTGGACGAATTCAGTGTCACCGCGTGAATGCCGGCGCGCTGGGCCGCGCCGACCTGGTCTCGCATCAAGGCCAGCAACGGCGAGACGACCAAGGTCGGTCCATAACCCTGCGCGCGACGCAACGCCGTCGCGATCCAGTAGACCGCCGACTTGCCCCACCCGGTCCGCTGCACCACCACGCAGCGACGATGGTCAGCGACCAGCGCCGAGATCGCCGCCGCCTGATCGTCCCGCAGCAACGCCTGCGGCCCGGCCAACGTCCCCAACTGGGCCTGCGCCCGTTCTCGCAGCTCAGCACTGATAGTCACACGCTCATCCTCTCAACCCAACCCGTCCACCCCCGATACTGGTCGCCACCCCCGACACTTTCCCCGCCCACCCCACGCGGACCCGTCATCTCCAACCACAACCGGCCAACTTCGACGGACCCAACCCGCTGACCTCACCACCCCTGCGCGGGACTGTCACCTTCACCATCAAGTTGGTCAACTTCGTACGGGACCCAAACCCAGCCGTCCCCACCCCACGCGGGACTGTCACCTTCACCATCAAGTTGGTCAACTTCGTACGGGACCCAAACCCAGCCGTCCCCACCCCACGCGGGACTGTCACCTTCACCATCAAGTTGGTCAACTTCGTACGGGACCCAAACCCAGCCGTCCCCACCCCACGCGGGACTGTCACCTTCACCATCAAGTTGGTCAACTTCGTACGGGACCCAACCCCGCCGTCCCCACCCCCGCGCGGGACTGTCACCTCTAAACCAAAGTTGGTCAACTTTGTACGGGACCCAACCCCGTCCGGCGCCATCGGCCGCCAGGCCGACCCTCGTAGCCGTAGTCGACGGCGCGCCCGCGCCGAAGGCGCCAGAAACACAGGGCGCATCGGCAGTAACCATCGAAAAATCCCGCCCCCGCCACCGCTCTTTGGTGGCGGGGGCGGGATTTTTCGATGGCTGGTAGACGAGACGCCGCACCCCTCGCAGAAAACGCCCTTAACCAGGGCGCTCACCTCCGCACCAAACACCACTTCCAACCAAGGCCCTCACCCCCACCGCAAACACCATTTCCAACCAAGCCACTCACCTCCGCAGCAGCCACCCGCTTCAACCAGGCCCTCACCCGTCGAAACACAAACAGAACGGGTGGCCGGCCGGATCAAACAGCACTCGTACGTTTTCCTGTGGCTGGGACTCCGCCAGAGTGGCACCCAACGCCACCGCGTCAGCGACCGCCGAGTCCAGATCACCGACCTGAAAGTCGAAGTGCATCATCGGCCGTTGTTTCCCGTCGACGGGAGGCCATACGGGAGGGCGATAGCCGTCCGCCTGTTGGAAGACGAAAAACGTCCTTGCGGGGAACCGGCGACGATGGCCGTCCCAGGTTCCTCGTGTCCAATCGGTAGACCGAGGAGTTCGGAGTAGAACTTCGCCAGACCGCTGGGATCGGGCGCCTCAATCGTCGTTCCCCACCACATGCCACCAGTTCGGGATTTCATTCCACCAGTCTGGCTTATGGCGTGGCTGTCGGACCAGTAACTCGGCGGCAGTCAGGACGTCATCGAACGACTCGCCACAGAAGGCCACTCGTACTGCGTGGTTGGTCTGCCCAGCGGATACCTAACCGAGGGGGTTCTCCTCAGCCCGGCCGCTGGCGGCGTAGCGGCGTAGTTCCGCGACGAACCGGTCGGCCGCGGCGCTGGCGCGGTTGGCCGGCAACAGCACCGAGATGATGCGGCCGCCGGGGTCGATGACGCCGCGACTGAGTCGGACGTTCGGGGTGGGGTTCTGGCTCAGCGTCAGGGCCGGGATGATCGCTGCGCCGAGTCCGTTGGCGACCAGGGCCACAGGGTGGCGGCCGAACCAGTGCCGATGTTGTGCGCGTTGAGCGTGACGCCGTGCCTCTCGCAGACGTCGACGAGCACCCGCCGGTAGAGGATGTCGTACGACGTCGTAACCCACGGCCTGGCCAGCAGTTCGGCCGCGTCGGTGAGCACTGGCCAGGACGCCCGGCACGATCACCCGGTAGGGGTCCGGCATCAGGTCACGTTCGACCACGCCGGCGGGGCGTTCGGGGTCGCCGGGGCCGAGCCGTTCGCTGATCAACATGTCAAGGTCACCGGTGCCCAACCGGGCCAGTCCCTCGGCCTCGGTGAGCTCGTAGATGCACGGGTCCAGGGTCGGGTCGGTGACCGCCAGACGCATCGCCACGGGCGCCACGAGTTCGGTGATCGCCACCGAGAATCCGCCGATACGCAGCGGCCCAGACACGTCGGTACGAAATTCGTCCAGGTCGCGTTCGGCCGCACTGAGCGCGTCCGCGACCCGCTCGGCGCCGTCGGCCAGCCGATGCCCAGCCGCAGCCGCGGTGAGGCACAGCGGGCGGCCACCGCCCCGGCGGGAGCGGTCCAC
Source organism: Fodinicola feengrottensis (assembly GCF_010993775.1). Lineage (GTDB taxonomy): Bacteria > Actinomycetota > Actinomycetes > Mycobacteriales > HKI-0501 > Fodinicola > Fodinicola feengrottensis. Next base: position 72,626 of record NZ_WOTO01000020.1, read on the forward strand.
CAGGTCAAGGCCGACCTCGGCCTCCAGTTTCGCCAGGTGTTGGGAGATGCCCGACGGCGTCACATGCAGCAGCCCGGCGGCCGCCTGAACGCCGCCGGCTCGACGTACCGCCCGCAGAATCAACAGCCGCCCAGGATCGATCGTCATGCAGTCAAACTACAGCAGAATTCAGAATAAGTAACTTCCCTTGAATCCCCCTCGGGACGAGAATTGTCCTATGACCACCAAAGCGGAGCAGCACCTGCGATCCCCAGAAACCATGACCTCAGAAACGCTGATCCGGTACGCCGCCGACGCACTGACCGTCGCGCGCGCGCAACGGCGCGGCGCTGCGGCCGGCACGGATGCGTACGCGACGATCGGGGCTCTGCGACAGGTCATCACCGCACTCGACAACGCGATGGGCAGCGTCGCCACCGCGCTCACCCAGCGCCCCCGTGCTGACCAGGCGATCGTGGAAGGTCCCTTCACTGGCGATATCGAAGCGGCAACCGGTACGGCCGAACAATGGCTGTCCCGAGCCCGCCTCACCCTGATGGTCGGCCCAGCACGTTCGATCGACAACGCCCACGTCGCCCTCGCCGGCCTCGCTCACGCCTCCCCGGTCACCACCTTCTAGCGGTGCGCTCCACACTTTTGCTGCCCGTGACGGATGTTGTCGTCCATGACACCACCCCGCGACCAGCACCGTCGACCGGCCCGAGCCCCCGAGACCAGGACATCGCCAAAGCCACCCATTGCCTCGTACCTCCGCCGCCCTACATGGTGAAGGTGTCCGGGTCGGGTCCGGTCCGCGTGTCGGTGTTCAACGACGAGAGCGCGTCCACGTCATCGTCGGCGAGTTCGAAGTCGAGGACGTCGAGGTTCTCCCGCATCCGGGACGGGGTGGCTGACTTGGGGATCACCACGTTGCCGAGCTGCAGATGCCAGCGGAGCACCACCTGAGCGGGGCGTTTTGCCGTACTTCTGGGAAATTCCAGTGAGGAGCGGTACGCCGAGCACCGCACCCTGAGCGAGCGGGCTCCATGCTTCTGTCGCGATTCCGTGTTCACGGTGGAACTCGCGCAGCTCGGCCTGGATGAACTGGGGGTGCAGCTCGATCTGGTTGACCGCTGGCACGACGTCCGTCTCGTCGAACAGCCGGCGCAGGTGCACTGGCTGGAAGTTCGACACGCCGATCGCGCGGACGCGGCCGTCGGCATGGATTTTCTCGAACGCTTTCCAGGTGGCCACATACTCGTCGCGGTCCGGCCGCGGCCAATGGATCAGGTAGAGATCGACGAAATCCAGGCCAAGCTTGCCCATGCTGTCGTCAAAAGCACGCAGCGTCTGGTCGTAGCCCTGGTCACCGTTCGCGAGCTTGGTGGTGATGAAGAGTTCGCCCCTGGGCAGACCGGATCTCGCCACCGCGGCGCCGACCCCAGCCTCGTTCCGATAACCGGCGTGTGTATCGATACTGCGGTAGCCGGCCTCCAGTGCGCTGGTCACTGTCTTCTCGGTTTGCTCCGGCGGCACCTGGAAAACTCCGAAGCCGAGCTGCGGAATCGCCACACCGTTGTTGAGCTTCAGTCGAGGAATGCCGCTCATCAGATACCTGTGTCCTCTCCCGGACGAAACGCGCCCGGTATCGATACTCGCGGACCACGCCTGGCCCACATTCGCCGGGGTGCCCGCTTTCCACCAGGTCACGCGAGCCTCCGCCAACCTGCGCTACCGGCGGATTTGACACCGGATGATCTCCGATGGTTGGGTCCCTGCCGAGCCCGGATGACGCACTGATATCGTCCGATCACCACAAGGGAGCGACGATGCTCTCACTGGGCGACACGTCGCCCGCCGGAAAAGTGCACCACCGGCAAAGATGCCGTTTCCCATCGCTCCGATCCCTGTCTACGCCACCGCGAGGCTGGCAACGAGACAGGATCCACAGGGCGGCAGGAACTACTCACCGTTAGTAGGTGAGTACGCAGAGACGGGAGTCGATGCGATGGTAGGTACGGCACCGCGCATGACCGGCGAGCGGCGGAAGCAGGGCACCCTGTACCGCCTGGACCTGCCGGCCCACAGTCGCACCGCGCTTTACGGCGGCCTCTCCGAGCAGTACGTCAACGATCCGGCTTTCGCCGTCGACACGGTGTCCATCGGCACCGCGGACGGACTGGTCATCCGCGGCGTCAGCGGGCACGCCGCCGAATGGTGCGACGCGGCGACCGTCCTCACCGGCTTCGGCGTCGACCTGTCGGCGAGCAGCGCCGGCTGCGCCATCCTGCTCGTCCTCGACGGGCAGAGCTACGCCTTCACGTACGGGCCGCTCGGCCGCCGACTGCTGGACCAGTCGCAGATCGACCGCGGCTTCGGCCTCCGGTACGCCGCGGCCGCCGCCCCGCAGCCGGAGGTGGACGACACCATCCGGGCCGCGCTGCGCTCGCCGCGCCCGAGCATGGAAGCCTTCGAGAACGTCGTACCGCGACTGGAGCGCCACCTGCGGGAGGCCCGCGTGCCGGTCAACGGCACTCGCTCCGCCGGCACCACCGGGACCGACGGCCTGATCCTGGACATCGTCGCCAACCCGGTGACGCTGCTGGCCGACATCCGCGCGGTGGCCACCATGCTCGCGTACGGGCCGCAACACCCCGAGCTCGACTTCGTCACGCACGTACGCCCACTGGCCGCCGACTCGCCGCTGGCCGGCGCGCTGGACGAGCAACTGGCCGCCCTGCTGGCCGGCGAGCGCCCGGAGGCGCCGCTCAGCTGGCGCCATGACCTCTGCCTGGACAACCCCGCCGGCTACCTGGAGTCCGCTTCGTACGGGCTCACCGTCGGGACCGTCGAGAGCGGGGAACGGGACGACCTGCGGGTCGAGGACATCCACGCCGGGCTCCGCGACGTGCCGGCCGATCGATCAACGCTGCGCGGCGCTGCGGGAGGGCACCATCCGGGTGACCAACGAGACCGACCGGCCCGGCATGCCCAAGCTGACCCTGACCGCGCCGGCTGACCACTGGATCGTCGCCGAGATCGCGCTGCCGGAGTTCCGCTACCTCTATTACCGGGGCGCGTGGCACCAGATCCACAACCAGTTCCTGACCGCGCTGGCCCGCGGTGAGGACAGCACGCTGACCACCATGATGCAGCTCGGCCTGCACCGACTGGTCTCCACGCGCGGCCGACCGCCGGTCCCGGCACACCATCGTCCGCGCCTTCGCCGCGTAGGCCCCCGCTCCGTCACCGTCGGGGCCTGATTGTGACGTTGCGTCCGCTGGAATGTCTTGAGCGTAATTCCGGGTCGTACGGCATTGGTCGACCCGGAATTTGCGCTTCAACCGCCCCAGAGCGGGAGGCACGGTCTAGCGCTACCGAATTGTTTGAGCACGCACCGACTACATCGTCTCGTACCAGTGGCCGGTGACCGTGGCTGTTCCGGAGCAGTAAGCCTCGGACCACGAATAGGCTGGCGCCCAGTTCCCGTCCTCGACCGCGCCGTCAGTGCAGTCCACCTGAATACGAAAAACGGTGTTAGGAGCGGGCAAGTCCCAGCACTTGCCGGCCAAGGCGCTGCCGTGCGCGTCGTTGTATTCCCGACAGGGGAGGGATCCCTGGGGCGAGTACGTCGCCGCCTCGGCTGGTGACGCCGTTGCCGTGGCCAGAGCGAAAACGCTTCCGGCGACCAGGCATGCGGCCAAGATCTTGCGCATCCGGGACTCACTTTCCTTCGTATTCCTACCTTGCTAGGGCTAGGGCACGAGAACGATAGGTGGCGCAAACCGGGTCAGGATAGATGCAATTCGCCATAGTTCTCTCGGGACATTCGTCATCGATCGCGCCGTCGGGCGTCAGCGCGAAAGCTCGGCATCTTCGGCCGCAAACCAACAAATATCCGAACGCGTACGCCAACCTGAGCAGTTCGCCACGCGCGATCGCGACCGCAGCCCCAATGTGGCCAGCGACCCTACCGAGCCCCGCCGGTCACGCGTCTACCCCCTGAGGCCGGAGCTGGTCTAGCGACGCCGGTCACGTTCGCGGCCATCACCTGTTATGACAGGTCATACTGAACGCATGAAAGCGGCGGTTCAGGCGTTGCAGCGACAGTCGTCGGTGCCGCTCTACCGTCAGCTCAAAGAGCGGATCGTCGCCCGCATCCAGGCGGACAAGCTGCGGCCCCACGACCGGCTGCCATCCGAGCGGGAGCTGATCGAGACTTTCGGCGTCTCCAGGATCACCGTCCGGCAGGCGCTCACCGAGCTGATGCACGAGGGGCGGATCTACAGCGCTCCCGGCAAAGGCTTCTTCCTGTCCGAGACGTGGGCTCCGGTGGAGCTCAACGGGCTGCTCAGCTTCACCGAGCTGGCTCGCAAGCACCGACGTCAGCCGGGCACCACCACGCACCTGGTCAAGCTGTCCCCGTCCGGCGACGCGGTCGCCGAGGCGCTCCGGATCACCCCCGGCGAGCCCGGTCGTACGGCTGCACCGGGTGCGGACCCTGGACGGCAGCCCAGTGCTGGTCGAAAACGCGTATCTCACGCTGGCGGTCGGCGCCGGCCTGCTGGATTCCGGCGTCGGCGACGGGTCGCTCTTCGCCACCCTCACCCAGCGGTTCGGCTTCCGGCCGGCCCGCAGTACGAGCCTGGTGACCGCCCGGCTCGCCGACGAAGCCGAGGCCGACATCCTCGGGCTGGCCGCGCCGGCCGCCGTACTGGTAGTCGAGCAGACCACCTTCGACGCGACCGGGCTGCCGATGTGCGTCACCTATTCCTCGCAGCACCCGCACCGATTCCCGCTCACGGTCACCGACACCGCGGACGGGCTGATCAAGGAGATCCGGTGAAAAGCCTCCGTATATTCGACACCCCCACCGAAGTGGCCGGCGCCGTCGCCGACCGGTTGGCCGAAGTGCTGGCCCAGCACCCGCGGCCGGTGATCACCTTCCCGACCGGCTCGACCATGCTGCCGGTCTACCGCGAGATCGTCGCCCGCAGCCAGACCGGGCAGCTGGACCTGCGCGGAGTGCAGGGCATCCAGCTGGACGAGTACGCCGGCGTCGACGACCACACCGAGGCCAGCTTTCGGGCGTGGTTGCACGAACACCTGCTCGCCCCGACCGGCATCACCGCCTTCCACACCTTGCCGGCACACGACCCGACACCTGCCGCCCTGGCGTCGTACGAACAGGTCATCGCCTCGTACGGTGGCGTCGACCTGGCCATCCTGGGCATCGGCGGTAACGGCCACATCGCCTTCAACGAGCCGGGCAGCCCGGCCGACAGCCGGACCCGCGTGGTCGAGCTGGACCGCCGAACCCGGCAGGCCAACGAGCGCTACTGGACCGACAGCGACGCGTTCGTCCCGACCCGCGCGGTCACCCAGGGCATCGGCACGATTCTGGAGGCGCGCGAGGTGCTGCTGATCGCCACCGGCGCGGAAAAGGCCGAGATTCTGCACGAGGCGCTGCATGGCCCGGTGTCCGAACACGTACCGGCCTCACTGATCCGCTCCCACCCGCACGCCGAAGTCCTCGCCGACGCCGCCGCCGCCGGGCGGCAGCCGAGCGACTCCTCCGCCCGCGAGAGCGACCGCCTTTCCGCTTAAGCCCCCCAGGCGCCGCTTGCCGAGTGCTTACTCGTCACCGTATACTCGTGTACGAGCATTCGGGTACGAGGGAGACTGGCGATGGCGAAACGGCGCAGGGTGGGAAACCTGTTGGCGTTGGCGGTGCTGTCGACGCTCACCCAGCGGCCCATGCACCCGTACGAGATGGCGTCGATCCTGCGCGAGCGCGGCAAGGACCGGGACATGCCGATCAAGTGGGGCTCGCTCTACACAGTCGTACAAAACCTGGAAAAACACGGGCTGGTGGCGGCGACGGGCAGCGTACGGGAGGGCGGGCGGCCGGAGCGAACGGTGTACGCCATCACCGATGCCGGCAGCGACGAGAGCTCCGCGACTGGGGCGGGAACTGGTGTCGAGTCCCGAGCGTGAGCACTTGCGGTTCGCCGCGGCACTGTCGGTGCTGGGCGCCCTCGGGCCGGACGAGACGATCGGGCTGCTCAAGCAGCGGCTCGACCTGTTGGACACCGAGCTCGCCGCCGATCGCGCTCAGTTGCTGCGCGAAGCCGCCGAGATTCCCCGACTTTTCCTGGTCGAGTCCGAATATGAGCTGGCGATCCGAGTGGCCGAGGCCGACTGGGTACGGGCGTTCCTGGCCGAGCTGACCACTGGCACCTTCCCGCACCTGGACGACTGGCGGGCCTTTCACCTGACCGGCGAGGCACCGCAGGAACTGATCGATCTCGCGGAGAGGGGCAGCACACCCGACTGACAAAGAAAAAAAACCTCGACGCCGGTGTTGCAGCACCAGCGCCGAGGTCCTCGACCTCGAACCGAAACCGCGTGAGCGGATCCCAGCCACGAGGTGGCACCGCAAGTCTAGCTGGGCTCCCTTTCCCGGGCAGGTTCACGAACCCACCCCAAGGGGAAACATGTCTGACGTAAGAACAGCAATCATCATCGGCGGCGGGATCGCCGGACCGGTGGCCGCGATGGCACTGCGGAAAGTGGGCATCCAGGCCCGAGTTTTCGAGGCGTACGACGAAACTGCGGACGGACGGCGTCGGCGGCATGCTCGGCCTCGCGACCAACGGCTTGAACGCCTTCGACCTGGTCGGCGTGAAGGACGCGATCGTCGACGTGTCGATTCCGGTGTCGACGATGGTCATCCAGAGTTGGACCGGCAAGAAGCTCGCCGAATTCGGCGATCCGGCCGGCCCACCGTTTATCCAGACGGTGTGGCGCGCCGACCTCTACCGCGTGCTCTACGACGCGGCGACCAGCCATGGCATCGAGATTGAGCACAACAAACGGTTGGTACGGGCCGAAAACACCGAAACCGGGGTCACCGCCACCTTCGCCGACGGCACCCAGGCGTCCGCGGACATCCTGATCGGCGCCGACGCCTCCGATCGACGGTCCGGTCGATCATCGACCCAGCGGCTCCCAGCCCGCGTTTCACTGGTCTCCTCGGCATCGCCGGCCGGCCCGCGATGGGCCCGAAACTGGCATCCACGAACGGCTCCATGAACATGAGCTACGGGAAGCGGGCTTTCTTCGCGTACGGCGTGGACCAGCAGGGCCAGGCGGGCTGGTTCGCCAACGTACCCAGTAAAAAGCCGCTGACGGTCGGGCAGGCACGAGCGATCGGTGGCGACGAGTGGTTGCGGATCCTGCGTGAGCTCTATGCGCAGGATCGGACGGCGGCGCCGGAAATCCTTCGGCATGTACGGCCGGCAGACCTGGTCATCGTCGGCGCGTTGGAGGACCTGCCGACCGTGCCGACCTGGAGCCGCGGCGCGATGGTGCTGGTCGGCGACTCCGCGCACGCCACGTCACCCAGCTCCGGGCAGGGCGCGTCGATCGCGGTCGAAAGCGCCATCCAGCTGGCCCGCTGCTTGCGTGACCTGCCGACCGCCGAAGCGGCTTTCGGTGCGTACGAACGACTTCGGCGGGCCCGGGTGGAGCGGATCATCGCCGGTGGCGCACGTACGAGCAGCGAGAAAGCCGCCGGTCCGGTGGCGCGGGTGTTCCGTGACCTGACCATGCCGACGGTGATGAAGCTGATGGCCAAGCCGGAGCGGATGGCTTGGCAGGTGGACTACCGGATCGACTTCGACGCCCCCGTCGACGAGTCCGCCATCCTCCCCACCCGGTAACTCTCGCCTGCACCTCACGCAGGCAGCGGGACGCGGCGGGAATCTCCGTTGCCTGCGGTCGTACGCTGGCGGGTATGAGCTCGCACGACCATCCCAATGTGCAGAAGATCGCGGCGGCGCTGGCTGAGGCCGGTGCGCCGGGGCAGATCAAGATCCTCCCGGAGGCCGTCCACACTGCCGCGCTGGCCGCGGCGGCGCTGGGCATTGAGGTGGGCCAGATCGCGAACTCGCTGGTTTTCGACGCCGACGGCCAACCGTTGCTAGTGCTCACGTCCGGCGCGCACCGGGTGGACACCGCGGCGGTGGCCGAGAAATTGGGCGTACAGAAGATCAAACGGGCCAGCGCCGACTTCGTCCGGCAGCACACCGGGCAGGTCATTGGCGGCGTCGCGCCGCTCGGACACCCGGCGCCGATTCGGACGTTGGTGGATGCGGATCTGCGGCAGTACGACCAGGTGTGGGCGGCCGCCGGCGTGCCGCAGTCGGTGTCCCCACCACCTTTGACGAATTGGTCGCGCTCACCGGGGGCATGCCCGCACAGGTGGCGTCACCAAACACGTAAGGTGGGCGGGTGCGCGACCTGCCCGAACCCGATCCGGTGCCACCGCTGGTCACCGTGCACATCTGGCGGGTCCCGGCGCGATCGGTGCCGGCGCCGCCGCGGCCCGGATGGCGACCCATCGAGGGCCGGTACGGCGGACGAACGGGTTGCGGTTCGGGAAACTGCTGGGCACCACTCACGACCGGACCTTCTCGCTGCGTGACGTGGACGTACGACAGTATGGCCTGCTGGCGACCTGGCGCAGCGAGCGCGACGCGGCTGAATTCGAGGAATCCCAGGTGGTGCGGTCGTGGCGGCGGGTGGCGAGCGAACAATGGCGGCTGCGGCTCACACCGCTGTCGTCCCGCGGTCGCTGGTCCGGCCGAGCCCCTTTCGGCGTACCAAAACCAGCGCGTTGGAAGGGCAAGGTGGTGGCGCTGACCCGGTCCCGGTTGGTGCCGGCGAAGGTCCCGAAGTTCTGGCGGGCGATCCCACCGGTGGCCGCCGACATCGCCGGCCGGGACGGGCTGTTGGCCGCGCTCGGCGTCAGCGAGATCCCGGTCGGCGTCCAGGGCACGATTTCCGTGTGGCGAAACGCCGATGACCTGACGGCTTTCGCGTATCGTGGTGCGCCGCACCAGGCCGTGATGGCGCGTAAGGACCGCGAAGGCTGGTATGCGGAAGAAGAATTGTTCGCGAGGTTCGGTGTGCTCGACTCGGTTGGTACGTTCCGTGGTGCGGATCCGGTGACATGAAAGCAAGCAGAGTGAACCCCCCGAAGAGATAAGCACGGAGCTGGTGCGTTGGGACCGCCGCGAGTTCCTTCGCCGGCTCGACGACGTGCTGCGCGTCTATGTCACCGCGATGGGCTACTCCCCCGGCCTGATCGGCAGTCGCCGAGGTTTCGTGGCCGGGCACGCCCAACGCGACGATTTCCGGGCGGTGGCGACGATCGAGCCGGCCACCGGGCGGTTGGTCGGCATCGGCTACGGCTATCACAGCGGCCCCGGCCAGTGGTGGCACGAGCAGGTCCGGGCCGGCCTGGACCGGCCGGCCGCGCGCTATTGGCTGTCGGACTGCTTCGAGCTCGTCGAGCTGCACGTCATGCCGTACGCGCAGGGTCACGGCCTCGGTGAGGCGCAACTGCGGGCGCTGCTGGACGGCGTGAAGGCGACTTCGGTGCTGTTGTCCACGCCGGAGGGCGACACCCGTGCGTGGCGGCTCTATCGCCGGCTCGGTTTCGTCGATGTGCTGCGGAACTACCTCTTTCCGGGTGACGCGCGGCCGTTCGGGGTGCTCGGGCGGCTACTCCCGTTCGATTCGCCGCCGCCGAGTGCCTCCGCGTAGAGCAGCCGTCTGGGCGCTGGCGGGAGCGACCGTGCTCGCGCAGATCTGCTATCCACTGACCAGCGGCACCGTACGAAATTTTCTTACCGTTGCTACGGTTCTGCTGTTCGCGGCCACGTCGATCACGCACGCGGCGGCGACCCGTGGAGTAAGTTTCGCGGCTGTTCTGGTCGCTGTCACCGCTGGCGGCGGCTTCGCGGTCGAGGCCATCGGCGTCGCGACCGGCTGGCCTTTCGGGTCGTACGTCTACGCCGGCACACTCGGGCCGCGACTGCTCGGCGTGCCGCTGGTCATCCCGTTCGCGTGGACGATGATGGCATGGCCGGCCTGGCTGGTCGCCGGCCGCCTGATCCGCTCTTCACGCTGGCTGCGGGCAGGCGTCGCTGGCTGGGCGCTGGCCAGCTGGGACGTGTTCCTGGACCCGCAAATGGTGGCCGCCGGCCACTGGCGATGGCTGCACCCTTCGCCGGCGCTGCCTGGCATTGCCTCGGTGCCGCTGACCAACTACGCCGGCTGGCTAGCCGTGGCCCTGGTTCTGATGACCCTGCTGTCCGCACAATCGGAATCCGATTGTCACAAGAACACCGTTCGGCACGCTCCGGACCGTGACAATCGGAATCCGATTGTGCAGCGGGAGGCAGGTGCGGTGCGAAACTGTCGTACCGAGGTGACATTGTTGCCCCCACCCAAAAGGGCGGGGGGTGGGTACGTGGGTTTGGACGTCACGTATAAAGACCCCACCCAACACACACCTAAGCGCGCGTTCAACCGCCCGGATACGCCGATGATGGCGCTCTATATATGGACGTACGCGTCGTCCGTCCTCGCACACGCGGTCTTCCTCGGGCTGCCGGCGTCGGCGCTGGCCGGAGCGGTCGCGATGGGCCTGGTCGCGGTGCCGCTGGCGGTCCACCTCGTACGAACGCACGGCCGGTGAGCGGCGGCGGCTGGCGGTGGGCGGTGGCCGCCGGGACGACGGCCGCCATCGCGGCGACCGCGCACGCAATCGTCAACACCGCGCTCCTACGGCGGCCGGCGAAGAACCCGCCGCCGCTGCGGGAGAGAGTTTCGGTGCTCCTGCCGGTACGCGACGAGGAGCACCGAGTGGAGCCATGCCTGCGGTCGCTGCTGGCCCAGTCCTCGCCGGAAAACATCGAGATCGTCGTCCTCGACGACGGTTCCACGGACCGTACGGCCGAGATGGTCCGGGCCGCAACGGCCGGCGATCCACGCGTACGGCTCGTTACCGGTGATCCGCTTTCGACCGGCTGGCTGGGAAAACCGCACGCCTGCGCGCAGGCGGCGAGGCATGCCAGCGGCGAGATCCTGGTTTTCGTCGACGCCGATGTGGGTGCTGCTGATGCCGCACGCGATCGAGTCCACTGTGGACTTGATGCGCTCCACCGGCCTCGACCTCATTTCGCCTTATCCGCGACAGATAGCCCAAACCACGGCCGAACGGCTCATCCAGCCCCTGTTGCAGTGGTCCTGGCTCACGTTTTTGCCGTTACGGCTGGCCGAAACCTCCCCGCGTCCGTCTCTGTCCGCCGCCAACGGCCAACTGCTCGCGGTAAGAAGGAGCGCGTACGACAAGGCCGGCGGCCACCAGGCGGTCGCGATGGAGATCATCGAGGATGTGGCCCTGCTGCGGGCGGTCAAGCGGGCCGGCGGCCGCGGAGTGGTGGTGGACGGTACCAGCCTGGCCAGCTGCCGAATGTACACCGGCACCACCGAAATCGTTGACGGCTATGAAAAATCACTGCGGGCGGCCTTCGGATCGCCGGCCGGCGCGGTGGCGGTCACCGCCGCCCTCGCCGGCATGTACGTGCTGCCCGCGGTCGCCGCGCTGGGCCGGCAACCCCGTTGGCCTGATCGGCTATCTCGCCGGCGTCGCCGGTCGGGTGGTCACCGCCCGCGCCACCGGCGGCCGAGTCTGGCCGGATACCCTCGCCCATCCGGCCTCGATCGCCGCACTGGTCGCGCTGACCGCGAATTCTTGGCGTAAGCGTGGAAAAACACAATGGAAAGGCCGGCTGGTGTGACGACCGGCGTGGTGGTCGTCGGCGCCGGGGTCGGCGGCCTCGCGGTGGCCGCCCGGCTGGCCGCCGGCGGGCATCACGTCACGGTCTGCGAGCGGGCCGCGGAGGTAGGTGGCAAGCTCGGGCTGATCCAAGTGTCCACATCGGACGGTGAATATCGGTTCGACACCGGGCCGAGCCTGCTCACTTTCCCGCAGGTGCTGGCAGATCTGTTCGACGAGACCGGCGAGCCAGTGACCTCCGCGCTGGGACTGCGCCGGCTGGACCCGATCGCCGACTACCGGTTCGCCGACGGGACGCGGCTCGCCATGCGTGCCGTGCCGACCAGTACGCGAGAGACGCGGCCTTCGACGACACTTTCGGCGCCGGCTCGGCCCGACAGTGGAATGCCTTTCTCAGCCGTGCCGAGAACATCTGGGCGGCCAGCCGTGGACCTTTCCTGGAGTCCACTGTCGACGGTCCACTGGATCTCCTACGACAGACCAAGAATATCCGGGATGTGACCACCATCGCACCCTGGCGGTCACTGCGCTCGCTCGCCGCGCACTACCTGGATGACCCACGAATGCGGATGCTGGTCGACCGGTACGCGACCTACACCGGTTCGGATCCGCGCCGCGCTCCAGCCGCGCTGGCCGCCATCCCGTATATGGAAACAACCTACGGCGGTTGGTACGTCGAGGGTGGCTTGCGGAAAATCGCCGACGCGCTGGTCGACCGTTGTACGGCTCTGGGCGTCGAAATCCGAACGCAAGCGGACGTTCAGAAAATCACTGTCACTCCAGACGGAGTCACCGGCGTCCGGCTGACCGACGGTGAGGTGAGGTCATCTCGGCTCGTACGGTCGTCGCGAACACCGACGCCGAGGTGCTCTATCGTGACCTGCTGCCGCTTCCGAGAGAGCTCCGGAAACTGCGAAGAGCGTCCCGGTCACTCTCCGGTTTCGTCCTGTTGCTGGGTTTGTCCGGCCGTACGCTCGGCCTCGGCCACCACACCGTGCTGTTTCCGGAAAACTACGACGCCGAGTTCGACGCGGTCTTCGGTCCCGCCGCGCGGCCAGTACCGGATCCGACGCTGTACATCAGCAATCCAGCCGACGACACCGTACGGCCGCCCGGCCAGGAGGCCTGGTTCGTGCTGGTGAACGCGCCAAGGCAGGGGCAGGTGAACTGGCGCGAACCAGGACTGGCGGACAGATATGCCGAGCGGTTGCTGGCAAAACTGGCCGACCGAGGTCTGGACGTACGCGATCGCCTACGGTTCGCGAAAACCATCACGCCGGCAGACCTGCAAGACCGTACCGGCGCGGTCGGTGGCGCCATCTACGGCACTTCGAGCAACGGGGCACGGGCCGCTTTTCTCCGGCCGGCCAACAAATCCGTGGTGCCCGGTCTTTTCCTGGTCGGTGGCTCCTCGCATCCGGGCGGCGGGTTGCCGCTGGTCCTGCTGTCCGCTCAGCTCACCGCCGGGCTTGTCGGGTCCGAAAAACATCGGTGACATCCCTGACAGGGAATGCGGACAGCTCTCACTCCCCCGAATGATCGACGTAAGCCCGACAGATCATGTGGAGCAGTTCAGGCGGTCACTACGCTCAAAAGCACCACAAATCCGAGCAGGAGAGCACCACATCACGATGAAACTGACGAAAACTGTGACCTTGGCAGCCGCTCTGGCGGCGGCCGTCGCGATGACTCCGGCGATCGCCTCGGCCGCGAGCCCCGCCATTGACTGGAAGTCGTGCGGTACCGACTCTGTCCAATGTGGACAGATAGCGGTGCCGGTCGACTGGGCGCACCCAGACAAGGTGACCACCATTGAAGTGGCCCGGCTGCCGGCCGCCAAGCCCAGCGAGCGGATCGGCACACTGTTCTTCAATCCTGGCGGGCCCGGCGAGGGCGAAGTTGGCTATCTGACCAGTGCGCAAGCACGGGAATACTACTTCCCGCGGACACTACGCGACCGGTTCGACATCGTCGCGGTCGAGCCGCGCGGCACCGGGCAGAACCCAGCGCTCAACTGCCCGATGCCAGTCGACCACACCGTTTCCAAGTTTTCCCAGCAACCAGGCTGAATCCAGGGCACTAGTGGCCAGCAACGCGAAGCTTGGCGCGCAGTGCGTGAAAGCCGCCGGCCCGATCTCGTCCTTTTTGGACACCGCGAGTGTGGCGCGGGACATGGACCTGGCCAGGTCTGAGCTTGGGGAACAGAAAGTCAGCTTCCTCGGCGTCTCGTACGGCACGATGCTCGCTCAGAGCTACGCCGAGCTGTTCCCGGATCGCGTACGTGCGACGGTGTGGTCGACCGATCGCAGCCGTGGCAGCGGCTGGTGGAGACGGACGCGCTGGCGGTCCAGGACGGCGTCGGACGGTTGGCTCAGTGGTGCGACGCGACGGCGAGCCGCGCTTTGCACGGCAAGGATTTCCGGCAGTCCGTGAGCCAGTTGCTGGCCGAAGCGGACGCCGGCCGGATCAAAGATCAGGGCCGGCCCGTACGCGCCGAAGAAATCGCGAATGCGATCGACACGGGGCTCAACGACTCGTCGTTCTTCGGACCGGTCGCCACCGGGATCCAGCGGGCCCTGCAAACCGGTGCGATGGGTGACCTGACGCAACTGACCTCCGCGAAGAACGGGGACTATCCGCTCTATCGCGCGATCATCTGCCAGGACATTCCGGTGCCAGCAGTTGCCGCCAGCCAGTTTCCGGCCGAAGCGGCGAAAGTACGCGCACTGGCGCCGACTCTGCGCGGCTACTCGGAGTTCTGGGACATCGCGAGCGGCTGCGCCGGCTGGCCGACCCCGGCTCGCTGGACGCCGCCCATCAGTGGCGGGTGCCAGCTTCTTTCCCGCCGGTGCTGCTAACTTCCGGAGCGTACGATGTCGCTACCCCGAGGCCATGGGCCGAAAACGTCCATCGGGCGCTGCCCGGAAGCACCCTGGTGCGATGGGACGGCGACGGACACGCGGCCTGGCCAGCGCATAGCCCCAGCACGGTTGCCGCGGAGATCTCGTACCTCACCCGGTCCTAACAACAAAAAACAGCGGCGCCGCTGTTTGTTCGTACGATCAGGCGGTGGCTTGCCGGCCGTCGCCGACAGATTCCATCGCGCGGCCACCTTCCTGCTCGACGTAGCCATACACCTCAGGGAGGATGTAACGGGCAGCGAGGAATCCAGCCAGCGAAATCAACGACACGATCAGGGTGGCCAGCGCGTTGCCGAGCGAACTCAGCATGATCGGGAACAGGAACAGGGTGATGAAAGCGGCCAGTTTCACGAACATGTAGCCAAACCCGGAGGCGGTTCCCTTGTAACGGGTGGGGGCGATCATCGACGTGACCGTCATGCCGTTGGACGCATCCCAGTAGTGGCCCCAAACCATCACGATGGCGGCGATCAGCAGCAGCCACGGCCAGTTGACCCACAGCGCGAAAGCGGCCACCAGCAGCGAAACAAAGGCCAGACCGAAGCCCCACTGGGCGATGCCGCGGTGGCCGATACGTGGGGGGTGATCAGCGGGCCGACGAGGCCGCTGACGATCGCGAGACTGTAGATCAGGGCGTTGATCAGGCTGTATCCAACGAAATGTGTGGTCGCGCTGGCGACCCCCACCACTCCGAGGATGCTGGGCAGGTAGAACCCGAACGCACCCCACTCGCCACCCTGGGCGGCGTTGGAAATCCAGCCGAAAATGCTGGCCCGGCGCCGGATGGGGTCCGCCCACATGTCCTTGAGGAAAGCGGTGGTGCTCGGTCGCTTGATGTGGAAATCCTCGTCCGGCAGCATTTCCAGCGAGTCACTGAACATCTTCTGCGACACCTGTTTGGCCTGCCGGAATTTGCCCCGTTGGATCAGCGAAAGCGCAGTGTCACTGATGGTGAGCCGGCCGAGCAACAGGGTCAGAGCGGGCAGCGCGCCCAGCGCCAGGCCGACCCGCCACAGCAGTTCGTGGTCGATGCCAGTCAGGTAAAGGCCCAACACCACCAGAATCGCGAGCACCTCGCCAATCGCGAACATCGCCTGCCAGCGGTTGCCCATCACCTCACGCTTGCCGCGCGGCATCGCCTCCATGATGTACGCGTAGCCGGAGGAAATGTCGCTGCCCAGCGGGAATCCCAGCAGGAAGCGAATAATGATCAGCTCCCACAGGTTTCCGGAGAAGCCCTGCGCCAACGCCAGCACGATGAACATGATCATCGTGACGATGAAGACCTTCTTACGGCCGAATTTGTCCGCGACCCAGCCGCCGATAAAGCAGCCCAACAGCGCACCGAGTTGGACTGCGCCGGAGGCGAGGCCCAACAACACCGGATCGCTGCCGAAGTCCTTCTTGATGAAGATCAGCAGGAACGCGATCGCGTACAGGTCCCACGCCTCGATGAGGATCGTGGAGATCATCAGCCAACCGGCCCGCCGGCCGCTGGCGGTGCCCTGCTGGTTCATGATGCGATGAGCCGCCTGGTCGGAGAGTGCTCGCAGTTCGGCTTCGGTGGTGACCATCTGGGCCTTCCGGGCGGGACGGTATTCCGTCTGATGAAATGTCCTACGACCGGGCTGAACGGCCGTTGGCCAACGTAGTGATGGCTCTGACATCCGTCAATATCGCTGGATGGCCGCCCCCACGGCTGAGAACAGCATTACCTTTCGGACAGATCGGAACGGGCGGCGCGCAGAATCTGGCCGAGTCCGGCCAACGACAGCAGCAACCAGAACGCCGTTCCGGTCCCGGCGATCACACCCGGCAATCCGTTGTGGACAGCCAGTTGTGCCGCGCCGGCGAAGAAGATCGCGAAAGCGATCACGATAATCCGGATCGGCCGCTCGAAAAAACGGTGACAACGCCCAAACCGGCCATGCCAACCGCGGCGGCCCTCGCTCGTACGTATTCCAGCAGATACCCGACGACTCCGGCGGCCACCGCCAGCGCCAGCGGGGCGCCCATCGCCACCAGGGCCAGCAGGAACAACAGTTTCCCCCAGCCGATCGCTCAGACTGTCCAGCACGGCGCCGAACCGACTGGCCGTCCCGGACATGACGGCCACCGCGCCATCGACGCTGTCGGCGAGCCCGCAGCAGATCAGCACCGGCACGGCGGCCATCGCCCACCCCCCTCCAGCCCACCCGAGCAACGGCACGGCCGCGCTCAGAGCCAGCCCGAGACCGGTCACCACGTGCGGGTGCAGGCCTCGACGAGCGGGCCGGACGGCCAGTGCGTACGTGACGCGGAACCACCCGACCGGGAACACGCCGGTCGGCCGCCAGCCGCCGTGCAGCGCCGACCAACGGTCGAGATAGCCGTCGTGGTCTGGCAGCGGATCAGCCGCGCGGTCGCGCCCGTACGACACCGAAAACGAGCAACGCGACCGTCACCGCAGCCAACCCGCCGGCCAGGAACATCAGGCCGGCTGGTCGACCCGCAGGCTCTGCCAGATCTCGCGGGTCGCGGTGGACCTGTTCATGGTGATGAAGTGGATGCCCGGGGCACCCTCGGCGAGCAGCCGCTCGCACAACGTGGTGGCCACCTCGACGCCGACCTGCCGGACGGCCTCCGGATCGTCGGCCACCGCCAGCAGCCGGTTCCCGAGGTCGGCGGGGAAGGCGGCGCCGGACAGCTGCGCCATCCGCTGGATCTGCTTCACATTCGTCACCGGCATGATCCCGGGGATGATCGGCGCGTCGCTGCCACCGGCCACCACCGCGTCCCGCATCCGCGTCCAGTCCTGCCAGTTGAAGAAGAACTGGGTGATCGCGTAGTCGGCGCCGGCCCGCAGTTTCGCCAGCAGGTATCGCACGTCTGTGTCATAGTCCGGCGATCGCGGGTGTTTCTCCGGGAAAGCGGCCACCCCGACGCAGAAATTGCCCACCTCGCACAGCATGCTGACCAGCTCGCTCGCATATCGCAGGCCCTGTGGGTGCGCGATCCACTCGCCCTGGGGATCGCCCGGCGGGTCACCGCGAAGGGCCAGGACGTTCCGTACGCCGGCCGCCGCGTAGTGGCCGATGATGTTGCGCAGCTCGGCGACGGTGTGGTTCACGCAGGTCAGGTGCCCCAGCGGCAGCAGGGTCGTCTCAGCGGCGATCCGCTCGGTGACCGCGACCGTCTTGTCCCTGGTGCCGCCGCCAGAGCCGTACGTGATGGAGACGAACGACGGGTGCAGCGACTCCAGTTCGCGGATCGCCTGCCACAGGTGCCGCTCCCCGTCCGGGGTCTTGGGCGGGAAGAACTCGAACGAGAACGTCGGAGTCTTGCCGGCCACCAGCTCGCCGATCGATGGACTGCTGCTGTTGCCACCCTGCGCCATGCGCCAACCTTACCAAGGATGTGTCAATGGTGGGTCGACGCGGCGGGCCGGAAACTGACGGTTTAGCGTCTGGTCGAGAATCTCGCGGGGATTACAGGAGGCATTTGTGCCCAGCGCAGAGGCCGACGTGGCGGCGCCCGACCAGGTGCGGCTGCGGGAGCGGGTGACCAGCGCACTGCGGTCCTTTTTGACCGCTCGCGAGGGCGAGCTGGTCGAGATCGGCCCCGAGTTCCAGCCGTTCTCGGACGCCCTCACGTCTTTCCTTCTCAATGGGGGGGAAACGGCTGCGACCAGCGTTCGCATACTGGGGGGTGGCGGGGCGCCGGCGGCACCGACCAGGCGACAGATCTGGACGCGATCGCGGCCGCGGTGGCGTCGTTGGAGCTGGTCCAGGCATCCGCGCTCATCCACGACGATCTGATGGACGGCTCGGACACCCGGCGCGGCCAGCCGGCCATCCACCGCCGCTTCGAGCGGCTGCACCGAGAGTCCGGTTGGCAGGGTGCTTCAGACGGCTTCGGCGCCGGCTCGGCGATCTTGCTCGGCGACCTCAGTCTTGCCTGGGCTGACCAGATGTTGTTCGCTTCCGGGCTGCCGGCACACGCCCTGACCAGGGCGAAGCCGATCTACGACATGATGCGTACGGAACTGATGGCCGGCCAGTATCTGGACCTGCTCGGTCACGTCCGCGGCGAATTTTCGGTGGCATGGTCGCTGCGGGTGGCTCGGGAGAAGAGCGCGCGCTACACGATTGAGCGGCCGTTTGCACCTCGGCGCGGCCCTCGCCGGCGGCGGCGGCCCGGCGCTGGTCGAGAGCTATTCCGCGTACGGGCTGCCGCTGGGCGAGGCCTTCCAGCTCCGCGACGACGTGCTGGGCGTCTTCGGCGACCCGGCTGTCACCGGCAAGCCGGCCGGCGACGACCTGCGCGAAGGCAAACGCACGGTGCTGGTCGCCCTCACCATGGAGCGCGCCTCCGCCGCCCAGGCCGACACCGTCCGATCCCGGCTCGGCGACGCGGCCCTCGACGACAACGGCGTGGCCGTCCTGCGAGACATCATCACCGAAACCGGCGCCCTCGCCGAGACCGAGCGGATGATCGCGACTCGGACAGCCCAAGCCGTACGGGCGCTCGAGGCCGCTCACCTCCCCGCCGAAGCCGCGGCCGCCCTTCTCGAACTTTCCGCCGCGGCCACCGCCCGCACCGTCTAACTGACGTCGAGTTGGACGCTTTCGCCGACGAGGCGGACTGGGTAGGTCGGCACTGAGATCGAGTCGTCGTCGAGGCACTGCCCGGTGTCGAGGTCGAAACGTTGTTTGTGCATCGGCGAGGCGACGGTGTTGACCGAGTTGGCGGTGCCGCTGGTGCCCACGATGCCGCGGGACAGCACGTACGCGCCGGAGCACGGGTCGAGGTTGTCGAGCGCGCGCAGGGAACCGTTGGCGAGCCGGAAGACCGCGACCTGGACGCCGTCGACGAGGGCCGCGGCGCCGCGTTCGGGCAGCAGGTCGTGGTATTCGCAGACCTCGACCCAGTGTTCGAGTACCAGCTCGGTGGCGGCGGTCATCGTTCCTCCCCAGGGGAAAAGCGGGTCATCAGGAAACCACCTTCAGCCGCGGGCCGCCGATCAGCGGAGCCTCGCCGGGCTGCGGTGGGCGGATCTGGTCCCGTTCGGTGACGAAGGTGATGCTCGGGTCGGGCGTGCCGGGTGCGTTCACGAAAGAGGTAAAGCGGCGGAGTTTCTCCGGATCTTCAAGGACACTGCGCCATTCGTCGCGGTACGAGCCGACGTGCCGCTGCATCGCCGCGTCCAGTTCGGCGCAGATGCCCAACCGGTCGTCGACAATGACCTCACGGAGATAGCCCATTCCACCTTCCAACGATTCCAGCCACGGCGCTGTCCTTTGTAGACGGTCAGCAGTCCTAATGTAGAACATCAGAAATCGGTCGATAAAGGTGACCAGGGTGTCAGTGTCCAGGTCGGTCGCGAAGAGCTCCGCGTGTCGCGGGGTGAAGCCGCCGTTGCCGCCCAGATAGAGGTTCCAGCCGGTTTCGGTGGCGATAATGCCGAAATCCTTGCCGCGGGCCTCCGCGCATTCTCGCGCGCAGCCGCTCACCCCGGCCTTGAGCTTGTGCGGCGAACGCAGGCCGCGATAACGCAGCTCCAACATCACCGCGAGCGAGGTGGAGTCCTGTACGCCGAATCGGCACCAGGTTTGGCCGACGCACGATTTGACCGTACGAAGGGCTTTCCCGTACGCGTGACCGGATTCCATGCCGGCGTCGACCAGTCGCCGCCAGATCGCCGGCAGTTGCTCGACCCGGGCACCGAACAGGTCGATTCGCTGGCCACCGGTGATTTTGGTGTAGAGGTTGAAGTCCTTGGCGACCTGCGCGATCGCCAGCAGCTTGTCCGGGGTGACCTCGCCGCCGGGCAGTCGGGGGCACCACCGAATAGGTGCCGTTGCGTTGCAGGTTCGCGAGGAAGTGGTCGTTGGTGTCCTGCAGGGCGGCCTGCTCGCCACTGTGAATTATGACCGTTGCCCAGCGACGCGAGAATCGACGCCACCGCCGGCTTGCAGATGTCACAGCCACGGCCGTTGCCGTATTCCGCGATGAGCGCCGAAAAAGTGGTGATCTGGCGGACCCGTACGAGGGCGAAAAGCTCCGCCCGGCTGTACGCGAAGTGCTCGCACAACGCCGTACTCATCTCGACGCCGGCCTTACTCAACTCGGCGCCGAGGAGCTTTTTGAGCAACGGTACGCAACTGCCGCAACCGGTGCCGGCTTTCGTGCAAGCCTTGATCCCGCCCACGTCCACGATCGCCTGCTCGTGGATCGCCGCGCAGATGTCGCCCTTGGTCACGTTGTGGCAGCTGCACACCTGGGCCGCCGCCGACAGCTCCACCGAGCCAGCTTCGCCGTTCCCGGAAGGAAGAATCAGCAGCGCGGGCTCGGCTGGCAAGGCCTGGTCGCTGCCGGCGAGGGCACGCAGGGTCGGGTACGCCGACGCGTCCCCCACCAGAATGCCGCCCAGCAACCGCTTCGCGTCGTCGGTGACGACGAGTTTGCCGTAGCGGCCGGACACCGGATCGGAATAGACGAGCTCCAAAGCTCCTTCGACGGCACCAAAAGCGTCCCCGAAACTCGCCACATCGACGCCCAGCAATTTCAGTTTCGTCGAGGTGTCCGCACCGGGAAAAGTCGCCTCGCGGCCAACCAACTGAGCGGCCACCGTCTCGGCCATCGCGTAACCCGGCGCCACCAGCCCGTACACCCGGCCGGCGAGCTGCGCGCATTCCCCGACAGCGAAGACGTTCGGGTCGCTGGTGAGGCACTGGTCGTCGACGACCACCCCACCGCGCTCCCCCACCGTGAGGCCGCATTCTCTGGCCAACTCGTCCCTCGGCCGTACGCCGGCGGAAAACACCACCAGGTCGGCGGCCAGCTCGGTGCCGTCGGCGAAAGCCAGCCCACGTACGCGGACATCGTCATCGACCAGAACGCTTGCGGTCTGACTGGAAAGACGCAGCCCGGACGCCCAGACTTTCCACGTGCCGGCGCAACATCTGTCCGCCGGCCTCGTCGACCTGTTGCGGCATCAGCCATCCGGCCATCTCCACCACATGCGTTTCCAGGCCCAGCGACCGCAACGCATTGGCCGCCTCCAGGCCCAGCAGCCCGCCGCCGACCACCGCACCGACGCGCCGGTCCGCCGCGTAAGCGCGGATCGCGTCGAGGTCGTCGATCGTGCGGTAGACGAACGCACCGGCAGCATCCCGGCCGTCGATCGGCGGTACGAACGGCCGCGAGCCGGTGGCGAGTACCAGCACGTCGTACGGGACGTTGCGGCCGGACCCGGTGACGACCAGCTGGGCCTGCCGGTCGACGCTGACCGCGACCTCGCCCAGCAGCAGCTCAGCCGACCCGGTGGCGCCGATCGGCAGCGTCAGGCTGTCCGGGTCGCCGCTGGCGAAGTAGCCGGACAGATTGACCCGGTCGTACGCCGGCCGGTTCTCCTCGCCCAGCACCGTCACGGCCCAGTCCGACCGCTCGCCGAGCGCGTCCACCAGCCGGTGCGCGACCATCCCGTACCCGACGACGACGAGCCGGCGCGACGATGAGGTGCGGAGGGGGGCCATGTCGACCCACTTTCCCGGACCGATGTAACACCGCTGGTTCCGCTTTGTTGCGGCCCCGGTACCGGAAACTCACGCGGTGACGACGGTCACCGTGATGCCCGCGTTACACGCGCGTAGCAAGACCGCAAAGGGCCACTAACCAGCGTGCCGGACTATCGGCCTAATGGCGCATCCCGACAGCTCGACCGCAGCGCGCGACCTGCCCCCGCTGGCCGGCTTCACGGTGGGGGTCACCGCCGCGCGTCGCCGCGAGGAACTCACCTCGCTGCTGACCCGCCGGGGGGCCACCGTGATCGAGGCACCGGCGGTGAAGATCGTGCCGCTGGCCGACGACACCGCGTTGTGGCAGGCCACCCAGGCCTGCCTGACCGGGCCGCTGGACTACGTGGGGGCGTCCACCGGGATCGGGTTCCGCAGCTGGCTGGAGGCCGCCGACGGCTGGGGCGTACGAGCTGACCTGCGGGAACGGATCAGCCAAGCGCGGTTGTACGCGCGGGGACCCAAGGCGGTCGGCGCGATGCGGTCGATCGGGCTGGCGGACGTGTGGTCGCCGCCGTCGGAGTCGTCGGCGGACATGCTGACGCGGCTGCTGGCCGAGCCGCTGGCCGGCCGCCGCGTCGTCGTACAGGAGCATGGCGCGCCGATGCCCGACTTCACGTCCGCGCTGCGGGCCGCCGGCGCCGAGGTCATCTGTGTACGCGTCTATCGCTGGGCGCCGCCGGACGATGTCGCGCCGCTGCGCAAGCTCGCCCAGGCCGTCGCGTCGGCCAGCATCGACGCGATCACTTTCACCAGCGCGCCAGCGGTGTTGACGCTGTTGGACGTGGCCGCCGACAGCGGTCACCTGGACGGCATGCTGGCGGGCCTGCGCGGTCCCGTCGCGGCGGCCTGCGTCGGCCCGATCTGCGCCGGGCCGCTGCGTGAGCACGGCGTCGAGTGCGTGATCCCCGAGCGGTCCCGGCTGGGCGCGCTGGTACGAGTGCTGACCGACCAGCTGAGCACAGAACGGACGCGACTCGTCCGTACGTCCAACCACGAGCTGCGGATCCGCGGCAGCGCGGTGGTGGTGGACGGCGTACCAGTGCGGCTGTCGCAGCGCTCGGCGGCCGTGCTGCGTGCGTTGGCGGTCGACCCCGGCCGCGTCCTCACTCGTGCGGAACTGCTGACCCGGGCCTGGCCGGACAGTCCGGGTGAGGAACACGCGGTGGAGACCACCATCGGGGGCGGCTGCGGGAGGCGCTCGGGCCGGCCGGCGCCGCTATTCAGACGGTCATCAAACGCGGCTATCGGCTCGCCGGTCATTCTCACAGCGTGAATTCGGGGCCGTGAACGGAATTTATTCACCCTGACACCTGGATTTACGTCCGGGCAAATTGATGATTCTAGCTTTAGCGGCACCCGCTCTAGGAGGTTTTCATGAGTATCGCGCGCGCAGACCGCGCCGGACGCCGGACGGTCCCGGCTCGGTGGTCGCTGGATCGAGCACTGGACACCGGAGGACCCGGATTTCTGGAAGAACATCGGCGCCAAGGTCGCCAACCGCAACCTGTGGTTCTCGATCCTGACCGAACACATCGGCTTCTCGATCTGGTCGCTGTGGTCGGTGATGGTGCTTTTCATGGGACCGAAATACGGTTTGAGCGTCGCGGACAAGTTCTACCTGGTTTCCACCCCGACGCTGGTCGGCGCGATCCTGCGGCTGCCGTACACGCTCGCGGTGGCCCGGTTCGGCGGCCGGAACTGGACCATCATCAGCGCCGGATTGTTGTTGATCCCGACCATTCTTTGCGCCATCGTGCTGCGGCCCGGGGTGTCGTTCAGCACCCTGCTGATCGTGGCCGCGGTGGCCGGGGTCGGCGGCGGGAACTTCGCCTCCTCCATGACCAATATCAATGCCTTCTACCCCGAGCAGAAGAAAGGCTGGGCGCTTGGCCTGAACGCCGGCGGCGGCAACCTCGGAGTGGCGGCCATCCAGCTTCTCAGCCTGGGCGTCATCGCCTGGAGTGGCACGACCAGCCCGCACATCATCCTGTACGTCTACATTCCGCTGATCGTGGTCGCGGCCGTCTGCGCCGCGCTCTTCATGGGACAATCTCTCGTCCGTACGCAATGACACCAAAGCACTGAAAGAAGCCGCTTCCGATCCGCAGACCTGGATCATGTCCTTTCTCTATATCGGCACCTTCGGCTCGTTCATCGGATACAGCTTCGCTTTTGGCCTGGTGCTGCAAAACCAGTTCGGTCGTACGCCCCTGCAGGCCGCCGGCATCACGTTCCTCGGCCCGCTGGTCGGCTCGTTGATCCGGCCGGTCGGCGGCCGGCTGGCCGATCGGCTCGGCGGCGCGAAGGTGACGCTGTGGAATTTCCTCGCGATGGCCGTCAGTGTCGTGGTGATCGTCGGGGCCTCGGAAATGAAGTCGCTGCCGGCTTTCACTGTCGGCTTCCTTGCGCTGTTCTTCTTCTCCGGCCTCGGAAACGGCTCCACGTACAAGATGATCCCGGCGATTTTCCGGGCCAAGGCGTTGACCCGCGAGGAATCCGGCGACCAGTTGTTGTGGGCCCGGCGAATGTCCGGCGCGGTGATCGGCATCGCCGGCGCGGTCGGCGCGCTCGGCGGCCTCTTCATCAACCTGGCCTTCCGACAGTCGTTTCTGACCGCCAAGAGCGGCATGCCGGCCTTCGTCGCCTTCCTGGCCTTCTACCTGATCTCTGCATCGCCGTCACCTATTTCGCGTACGTCCGGCAGCCCTCGACCACAACGACCACGGAGCCACTCTTCGCCAAAATCTGACCAAACAGAGTCGAGCCCCCGTAGCAACTGCTACGGGGGCTCTTCCGTACGCGGAGGGGGAGGAAAAATCACTCCCCCTCCATTTCTAACGTATATCGCACGGGGGGGCTTGCGGCAAGACCCCGGTCGTGCCGCAGAATCGTCCATCGAGGCCACCGCCAGCGGCGGCTTCTCTCGAAATGCACTCTCAGATCGGAGCGTAGTCCCCTGACCACCAGCACGTTTGAGCTTCCCGACACCCTCGCCGCCAAGGCCGACCCGGCGCTGATCGGCGACGACGACCAGCATTTCGCGGCCATCGCGGCGAGCATCGAACAGTCCATCGCCGAGCTGGCCGAACTCCTCGCCACCGAGTTGAAGGCACCCGGTGGCGCCGGTCAGCAGGCGATGGACCGGGACCTGGAGATCCGCCGGCTAGGCGCTCGGCTGCGTACTCTGCGGCGCTTCGGCCAGGACCTGTGCCTGGGCCACATCGTCAGCGCGGAGCATCCCGACCCCGTCTACATCGGCCGGCTCGGCATCACCGACACCACCGGTCGCCGGCTGCTGCTCGACTGGCGTACGCCCGCCGCCGAACCGTTCTTCGGCGCGACCCACGCCCCCGATGGGGCTGGTCAGCCGCCGCCGGTATCGCTGGACCCGCGCGGCCGGATCACCGACTACTGGGACGAGGTGTTCACCCCCGAAGGGCTCGACGGACACCGCGTCTCGCTGGACGACCAGTCCGCTTTCATCGCCAGCCTCGGCCGCAACCGATCAGCCCAGATGCAGGACGTGTTGGGCACCATCCAGGCCGACCAGGACGCGATCATCCGGGCCGGCTCCAGCGGCGCGCTGGTGGTCGACGGCGGCCCTGGTACGGGCAAGACCGTGGTCGCCCTGCACCGCACGGCATACCTGCTCTACTCCGACCCGCGCCTTGGACACCGCCGCGGTGGCGTGCTGTTCGTCGGTCCGCACCAGCCCTACCTCGCGTACGTCTCGGACGTGCTGCCCAGCCTCGGCGAGGAGGGCGTACAGACCTGCACCCTGCGTGACCTCGTCACCGAAGGTGCCACCGCGGCAGTCGAGACCGACCCGCACGTGGCCCGGCTGAAGTCGTCCGCGGACCTGGTGAAGGCGATCGAGGCGGCCGTCGCGTTCTACGAGGAGCCGCCCACCGAGGGACTCGCGGTCTCCGTCGACGGCGTCAAGATGCAGCTGACCATCCGGGACTGGGCCGAGGCGTTCCAAGCACCCGATCCGGGCACCGCACACAACGACGCCCGCGCGCAGATTCTGGAGGTGCTGGTCTCGATCCTTATGGACAAGTACAAGGGCGATGCCTCCGAGGACCAGCTCCGGAAGTCGCTGACCCGCAACAGGGAGTTGCTGACGACTCTGAACGGCGCCTGGCCGATGCTCGAGGCGGCTGACCTCGTCGGTGACTTGTTCTCCGTACGGGCCTACCTGCGCAAATGCGCTCCCTGGCTCAGCCCCGAGGACGTACAAGCGCTGCAGCGCCCGGATCCGCGGGCGTGGACGGAGTCCGACCTGCCGCTGCTGGACGCGGCCCGGCAGCGGCTCGGCGACCCGGCGGCGGCCCGGCGGGCGATCTCTGGCGCAAGGCCGAGCTCGCCGCCGAACGCGAGCGGATGTCCCTCGTCCTGGACGACCTGATCGGCTCCGACGATGACGGCGAGGGCGCACTCACCATGCTCCGCGGCGACGACGCGAAGAACACGCTGGTCAACGAGACGATCCTGGCCGTCGCCGACCCAGACGTACTGGCCGGCCCGTTCGCGCACGTCGTGGTGGACGAGGCCCAGGAACTGACCGATGCCCAGTGGCAGATGCTGCTGCTGCGCTGCCCGTCCGGGAGCTTCACCATCGTCGGGGACCGTGCCCAGGCACGGCACGGATTCTTGGAGTCTTGGGAGGAACGGCTCAACCGGATCGGGCTCGTGCGAATCAAGATGGCGTCGCTGAGCGTCAACTACCGAACGCCGGAAGAGGTGATGGCCGCTGCCGAACCGGTCATCCGGGCCGTACTCCCCGACGCCAACGTGCCGACCTCGATCCGCAGCAACGGTCTCCCGGTCGTCGTCCATGGAGCCGTCTCGGAACTGGACGCGGTCCTGGCCACCTGGTTCGCCGCGCACTCCGAAGGGATCGCCTGCGTTATCGGCGATCCCACCTTTGAGGCGACCTCGCGCGTACGGTCGCTCACCCCGGAGCTGTCGAAGGGCCTCGAATTCGACCTCGTCGTCCTCATCGACCCGGAGTCGTTCGGCGACGGCGTCGAAGGAGCGGTGGACCGCTATGTCGCGATGACCCGCGCGACGCAGCAGCTCGTTATCCTCACCAGCTCCTGACGATTTCGAATGCTGCTGCTCGCCGGTTCTTGTCCACGAGCAGCAGCATTCTCTGCGGCACGCCGCCGCCTGTGCCCGCGCCCAGGGTTGGACAAAGTCCCGCACTCGGCGCCCAGTGCGGACCAGAGTCCCGCGCTCGCCGACGGCACCCGACAGAGCCGGCTCAGCAACCACCGCACGCAGCGGGTTGAACGCGCGCTTATCTCGCGCGCGCGTTCACTTACGTAATGAAAACCCGCCACCCACCCCCCCCCCCCTTCTGAAAGGGGGGGGGCTCAAAATGTCACCTCAGTACGACAGTTTCGCGCCGCACCCTATGTAGCGGCGGTTGAGAGGTCGAAGGTGATCCGGTGGATCGACCCGATCACGGGGTTCGAGGTCTTATGCGTGAATCCGGGTGAGCGCCGGCACCGGGACGCCGGTGTCGCCGGCGGCGGTGAGGTATCCAGCGAAGGCGTCGATGTCCTGCGCGCCGCCCAGCGGGGAGGTGCCCTCGTTGAACACGGTGAACCCGTCGCCGCCGAACGCGAGGAAGTTGTTCATCGTCACTCGTACGCTGCTGGTCGGCGTCAGCACTTGGCCACCGATCCGGATTTCCCCGATCTTGCCGGCACAAGTGGTCGCTGACGGGATCGACTGGTACGAGATCGTCGACGAGATCTGCAGGGTTTTGGACGTGAGCTGACCGCCGCAACCAACGAACTGCTGCTCCAGCACGCGGTGCACCATGTCACCGGTCATCGTCTTGGTGACCAGGCTGTTTCCGAACGGCTGCACGGTAAACGCCTGGCCGTACGTGATGGTGCCACCGGGCAGGTCCGCCCGTACGCCGCCGGGATTCATGAACGCGGCTTGCGCGGCGCCCTTGTCCGGTGCCGAGGTCGCGGCCAGTTGGGCGTCCGCGATCACGTCCCCGAGCGTGGTTTCGCCCAGCGTGGTGGGAGTGCGGGTCAGATCGCCCTGCGTCTTGCCGATGATCCGGTTGGCCAGCGGCGCGGACGCGTCCACATACTGCTTCACGATCGACGCGACCTTCGGGTCGGCCTTGGACGGGTCGTCCTGCCGTACGACGCCGGCGCCGGGGGTGTTGAGCGCGTTCTGCACCACCGAGTTGGTCGCGTCCGCGGACACCAGCTGCCCGCTGAAGTTGTCGACTTTCAGGGTCAGGTCGCTCAGGATCCGGCCGTACGAGGCGGCGCTGGTGATCAGCCTGGTGACGCCGTTCGTGGT
The DNA here is from genome assembly GCF_010993775.1 of Fodinicola feengrottensis. Classification (GTDB taxonomy): domain Bacteria; phylum Actinomycetota; class Actinomycetes; order Mycobacteriales; family HKI-0501; genus Fodinicola; species Fodinicola feengrottensis. The sequence goes on from NZ_WOTO01000020.1 coordinate 101,071, forward strand.
GATCGTGCAGCGATTTTCGGCGTGCGTGTGACCGGAGATGATCACCTTGATGGACGGGTCCAGTCGCTGCGCGATCTTCTCGATGTCACTGCCGGCGAGGTTGCCCGCGCAGCCGTTCGGGCCGGTGACCGTACCGGTCTGGTAGCCACCCTGGTGAATGACCAGCACCGGCACGTGGACACCCTTGCGGGCCAGCTCGCGGGCGGCCTTGTTCGCCGCGTCCGCCTCGTCGACAAACGTCAGACCCGCGACGCCGCTCGGGGTGACGATGGTCGGCGTCGACTGCAGCACCTCACCGATGAAACCCACCGAAACCGGGATTCCCAGCGTGGAGGGGAAACGTTTGATCCCGTACGCCGGGAAAAGCGGCTTTTTGGTCGCGTTGTTGATGACGTTCGCGGCCAGATACTGGAAATCCGCGCCCGGGTAGGTGTTGGTCGACCGCGGCTTGCCACCGGGATAACGCGGTGGCAACGCGTACGGCGCGGCCGTGCAGGCGGTCGCGCCGCAGCCGCCATTCTGGATGCGAAGCAACTCGTCCTTGCCCTTGTCGAACTCGTGGTTCCCGACCGAGGAAAAGTCCACATTCATGAAGTTGGTGACGACAGTTGCCGGTTCTTCCCGGAAAAGACCATTCACCAGTGGGCTGGCGCCAATGTTGTCGCCGGCCAGCACAGTGGCCTGGCGCGCGCCGTACTGACGCTGCTTGGCCTCCACCGCTTTGGCCAGATATGCGGCGCCGCCGGCAAATTGGCCGTAAATGGTGAGACCGGTCGGTTCGAGGTTGCCGTGGAAGTCGTTCCAGGACAGCAGATGCACGTCGGTCGTACGGCCGGGCCAGCCGTGACCCCAGGTGACCGACACTTTGTCGGAAAGCGTGTTGGCGCCGGAAATGCTGACCGCGTCAGCGGGTTTGGCCGTCGAAACGGCCAGCGGTGCGGCGATGACCGCGCTCACCGCCGCGACAATCAGGCCCGCGCGGGCGATCCGGGAACGCAGGATGGCAACGATGACGATCTCCCTCAACAAAGGCTAACTGTCCAGGCCGTGACCAGGCGCTAGCGTACGCGTGCGAGGGGCTTTGGCGGCGGGTTTTGGCCGGGAAGCCGACATGAAATCTTGGCGACCGGGGGCTGCCTGCCGATTGACGGTTTATGCAGCTAGATTGCCCGCTGTGGGAAATGTCTTTTCAGCGGTGGCCCGGCGGCGGTCCGAGTTGGGGCTCGTACTCGTCGCTGTGGTGGTCGTCGCGGCGGTGCTCTCGCGGCCGGCGTTGACCGGTTTGCTGGCTCAGCCGGCGGCGGCGAACTGGGCGACCGTCTTCGTCGCGATCGCGATCCAGGCGCTGCCGTTTCTGGTTCTGGGAGTGACGATCAGCGCCACCATCGCGACCTTCGTGCCGCCGACCGCGATCGCCCGACTGCTGCCCAAGCGGACGGCCCTGGCCGTGCCAGCGGCGGCGCGCTGCCGGGCTGCGAGTGCGGCTCGGTGCCGGTGGCGGCCCGGCTGGTCGCGGGCCGGGGTGACGCCAGCGGCCGCGTTGGCCTTTCTGCTGTCGGCGCCGGCCATCAACCCGGTCGTGCTGGTCGCGACCGCGGTCGCCTTCCCGCGCAACCCCGAAATGGTCGCCGCCCGGCTGATGGCGAGCCTCGCGACCTCGGTCGTGGTCGGGTTGTTGTGGATGGCGCTGGGCCGCGACGAGTGGCTGGCCAAACTGCGTTCCCGGCCGGCCTCGCACGGCTCGAAGGTGGCCGTTTTCTTGAGCACCGCGCAGCACGATTTCCTGCAGGCCGGCGGATTCCTGATTATCGGCGCGGCCGCGGCGGCGACAATGCAGACCGTACTTCCCAAGCAACTCGTCAACAATGTCGCCGGATCGGGACTGCTGTCCGTACTCGCGCTGGCGGTCCTCGCGGTTTTACTGTGCCTGTGCTCGGAAGCCGACGCGTTCGTGGCCGCCGGCCTGACCCAGTTCTCGCTGACCGCGCGGTTGGCTTTCCTGGTGATCGGGCCGATGGTCGACCTGAAACTTTTCGCCCTGCAGGCCGGCACTTTCGGGCCGCGGTTCGCGTGGCGGTTCTCGGCCACCACCTTTGTTGTCGGCATCGCTTGTGCGGGCCTGATCGGATGGTGGCTGCTGTGAGTGAGGACGTACGAGCGACGACTGTCTTGTTGGTCGGGGCGATGCTCATAAAGCTGTTCATCACCGACGCGTACGCTCGCTATGTCCGCGTCGGGATGGGCTGGTGGCTGCTGGTCGCCGGGATCCTGCTGGTCGCGCTCGGTTTGGCCAGTGTCGTACGCGTGCTGCGCCCGGCGACGCTGACAGTGCATGACGACGATCACAACCACTCGCTGCGCATTGGCTGGCTGCTGCTTGCGCCAGTGGTCGCGCTGCTGCTGGTCACCCCGCCGTCGTTGGGCAGTTTTGGCGTCGACCGCAATGCGGCCGTCTCGGTCACTTCCGGTGGGCGCACCTTCAGCACGCTGCCGGCCGGGCCGCCGGTCACCATGCCTTGCTGGAATACGGCGAGCGGGTGGCGGACCAGCACGGCGCGAGTTTCGGCTCAGTTTCGGTGCGGCTGACGGGATTCGTGGTCGACGCGGGTGATTCCGCCGGGTTCCGGATCGCCCGCTACCAAATCGCGTGCTGCGCGGCCGACGCGGTCGCCTCGGTCGTACGCGTCACCGGCGCGCCCGGCGACCGCCCGCCCCCGCGACCAGTGGGTCACCATTGTCGGCGGATTCCAGCGCTCCGCCGACGACATGCCGCAAATCGCGGTCACCGGCGTCACGCCCATCTCCGCGCCGCCGGACCCGTACGAATAGCTCTTTTGGTCTTACGAGGTCAGCACGAAAGTGAGCGTGGTTACGGTATCCGGCCGTCGACCGGAAGAGTGGGCACGTCGACTGTCACCGTGCCGGGGTATTTCAGGCCACTGCCGGTGTTGAGAACGACGACGTTTTCGTCCTCGGCCAGCCAGTTGGACGCGCGTAGCTGTTCCACGGCCGCGAAAACAGGCCGCGCCTTCCGGGCAGACGAATGCGCCCTCGGCGCGGGCCACCGCGGCCTGCGCGGCGAGCAACTCCTCGTCGGTGACCGCGATCGCGGTGCCATTGGTGGCTCGTACGGCAGCCAACACCAGGAAATCGCCCAGCGCCTTGGGCACGGTGATGCCGAAGGCAATGGTGTAAGCGTCTGGAAAAGCGGTGCTCTCGGCCTTCCCGGCGTGGAATGCCTCGACGATCGGCGCGCAGCCGGTCGACTGGACCGCGACCAACCGCGGCAAGTCACCGGTCAGCCAGCCCAGCTCACGCATTTCCAGCAGCGCCTTGTAAATTCCGATGATCCCCACACCCCCCCCGCCGGTGGGATAGAGGATCACGTCCGGCGTCCGCCAGCCGAGTTGCTCGACGATCTCGTAGCCCATCGTCTTCTTGCCCTCGATGCGATAGGGCTCCTTCAGGGTGGACACGTCCTGGTAGCCGCCCCGGCCGGCGACCGCGGCGGCAATCAGTTTTCCGGCGTCGCCAATCAAGCCGTCCACCAGATAGAGTTCGGCGCCGGAGACGACACATTCCGTACGAGTGATTTCCGGTGCGTCCACCGGCATCGCGATCAGGCTGCGAATGCCTGCGCGAGCCGCATAGATCGACCAGGCCGCACCGGCGTTTCCGTTGGTCGGCATGGCAATGCCAGTGACACCCAGCTCGGCGGCCCGAGACACTCCGACGGCCGCTCCGCGGGCTTTGAAGGCACCGGTGGGAATCAGGCCCTCGTCCTTCATCTTCAGCCCCGGCACACCCACCTGTTTCCCGTACGCGGGCAAGTCAAGCAGCGGAGTCATGCCCTCGCCGAGAGTCACGACATTTCCGGCTTCCCGTACCGGCAACACCTCGTGATATCGCCACAGATCCGGGCCGCGACCCGCTATCTCCTCGCGAGTGACCGTGCTGGCGACGCGCTCCAAGTCGTAACGCGCGAGCAGCGGCGCACCCACTTCCGATGTGCCCTGCACAACATCGGCGTCATACGTTTTGGACGTACGCGAACATTCCAGGTGCGACAGCGACGAATAAGCCCGCATGGCCCTCCTTCTTCTCTCGTACGTCCACCGCAACCCAGCAACATCGCCACCCCGGCGCCGATCACGATTGGTGCGGTGTCGCTCTTTGTTCAAGGCACAGCCAGCCTACTGATCAACCACAAGGTCACCGGGATTTGGCATTCCGGCGTGCCCAGGTCGCGTACGCGGCTCCGGCGATCAAAGCGGTGCCCACCAACAGGAATGTCGACGCGAACGGGAGTTGCAGTGGTGCCGGCAGGTAGAGCGGGACATACCAGAACCGGCCGTTAGTGCCGGCGCCCCGGGCGATGGAGACCAGCGGGAGCAGGCCCTGGCACAGGCCGAAGAATCCGCCGCTCAGCCAGAGAAAAATCAGCCGATGGCGCGGCTCCTGGGCGGCGACCTTTGGGGCGGCGGCCGGCGTGATTCCCTTGCGCAGCCGGGTCAACAGCCGGACCGGACCGGCGGCGGCGCAGCTGCCCGGTCGCGAACAGGCCGCCGATCCATGCCAGCAGCGTGCCGGTGAGGACTCCGACGCCCGCTCCAGCCCAGCTCAACGCGCCGGAATGGGTAAGCGAGCCGGCCAAAACCGTTCCGAGAGCAGGCAGTGCGCTCACCACGGCAAGGTAGAGCAGCACCTGGGCCTGGACGATCTGACCGCCGACCGAAGTGCCGGAGTCGGCCGGGTTCGTGGTCCGCCGGTGCGGGTCGGCCTTCACGATCGGGGCCGCCACTGAGAAAACCGCGAGCAGACCGGCGCCGCCGCCGAGCAGTGCGGGCAGCCCGGCCAGGACGTACGGGATCGTCCAGGCCTGCCGTGCGATCAGGCCGCCGACAATACTCAAGGAGACACCCAAAGATCCGGCCAGAACGACCCAGGCCACCTGCCGGCCACGCAGGTCGGTCCGTTCGGTGCCCGGGACCATCATGCCCAACCACAGCGCGGTCCCGGGCGCCGTACCAGTTTCCGGCCAGCATGGTCATGAACACCACCGCGAGCAGCCCTATAAAGGCGACCACGAAACCGGCATGCGCGACGGATGTCAGCAGACACACGAAAACACTGGTCCAGAACGCCATCCGCACGAGCCGGCCGCGGAGGGTGTCTCGCGCGTACGAGTGCAGTTCCTTCCCCACCACCGCGGCGAACCCGGAGCCCGCGGGCCGTCCGGCGTGTACGGCCAAACTCTCTCGCCGACGGCGCCAGCGTACGGCGCAGCAGCCGGGCCCACCCGAAAAGCAGGCCGGCGGCCAGCACGACCAGGCCGCCCAGTGCGGAAATCGTGACGAGCACACCGCCATCCGCGGCACCGTCGACGGCGCTGGTCGCCCAGCCAGTGGGGAGCCAGTGCACCAGCAGAGCCAGCGGTCGTGGCCAGGGCTGGACGATCCGCGGGCCGAGAATGGAGAGCGCGAGCGGTCCGAGAATCATGAAAGACACCGCGAAACCAGCACAGCCGCCGGGATCTCCCGGCCGGGACGGGTTTTCTCGATCTCGGCGATCCCGCCGCTGAGTTTTTGGACAGCAGCACGACGACGGCCAGCTGCAGCAGCGCGGCCGGAATCGCGACCAACCCAGGACCAAAGCCCAGCCGGAAACCATGCAACACCAACGCGCCGAAGGCGGCCAACGTGACAACCGCCGGAACGCCAACGAAAGCCGCGCCGAACAAGCCGGTGGCGAGCCGGCGCATCGGGATCGGAAGCAGCGCGAAATACTGCGGGCGCAGCGAGGTGTCGCCGCCGGTGACCATCGGACCGACGATCCAGCCGACCGTCCACATCGCGAAAGCGAGGCACAGGACGTCGCCGGCCGCGTCTCGTGACCCGACGATCAAAGTCGCGCCAGCCAACACCAATCCGACAGTGGCACCGGCGATCGTGAGCGCCGAACGGCCACCGCCGTACGACCGGCGGAGCACATCGAGCTTCAGCCGGATCAGGACGCCAACCATGCCAACCCCTCCGTCCCACCAACCCGGGCGCCGACCAGGTCGACGAAAACCGCTTCGAGACTGCTCCCCTGCCGTATGTCCGCGAGCGTTCCGGCGGCTCGCACCCTGCCGTTCGCGATCACCGCGACCCGGTCACACAACTGCTCGACCAAGGCCATCACGTGACTGGAGAACACCACCGAACCGCCGGCGACGACAAATCGCCGCAGGATCGTCCGGATAGTGGAGGCCGAAACCGGATCGACCGCCTCGAACGGCTCGTCGAGCACCAGCAATCGGGGCGCATGCAGCAAAGCCACCGCGAGGCCGATCTTTTTCCGCATGCCGGTGGAATAGTCGAGCACCATGGTCGAGTGGGCGCGATCCAGCTCAAGGACCGCCAGCAGCTCGTCGGCGCGCGCGACCACTTCGTTTTTCGGCATTCCGCGGAGCAATCCGGTGTACGTCAACAGCTCACGGCCGGTCAACCGCTCCGGCAGCGCGAGCCCGTCCGGCAGCACCCCGATCCGGCTCTTCGCGGCCACCGGGTCGGACCACACGTCGTCCCCGAAAAACCTCGGCGCGGCCCTCGTCCGGCCGCAGCAGCCCGACCGCCATTGACAACGCGGTGGTCTTGCCGGCGCCATTCGGCCCGACCAGGCGAAAAAAAAAACGACCCGGCCGGCACCTCCAGGTCCAGGTGGTCAACCGCGATGGTGGATCCGAAAGTCTTGTGTAGCCCAGAAAGGCGCAAGGCAATTGTCACGACATGTTTCCTCTCAGGCTTTGGTGGCGTGGTGGAAAAGATCGACCAGGTCGCGCGCGTACGCGCGGAGGTCCAGCTCTGGGTCGGCGATCAACTGCCCGCTGACGGCGTCCAGCGCGGCCCGGATGCTGGTGGCCATCACCCGGGTGGAAAAGGCCCGGAACTGGCCGTCTTTCTGGCCGCGCCGCAGAAACTCGTCCAATGTGCCGATCGCGCCGCTCGCGCCGGAGATGTCCGGCATCAGCGACCCGTTGGCGTCACGGGCGTTCGCGAGGATGTCTCCGAGCGCCAGCAGTTGTTCGCGGTGTGCCCCGACGAACCCGAGGTTTCCTTCGATGAAGCCGCGGATCTGGCCGAAAGCATCCGGCGCGGCCTCGATATACGGCCGCATATATGCCCGGGCATTGCCCACCACATACTCGGCGACCTGCTGGATCAGCTCGTCCTTGCCGGCAAAGTGATACGAGATGACGCCCTTGCTGATGCCGGCGCGCTGCGCGATCCGGGCCAGCGAGGTCTGCCCGTACCCCACCTCGGCGATGACCTCGACCGCGCAGCTGACGATCTGCGCGCGCCGAGCCTCCTCAATAAACGTCTTCTGGTCGACTGGCTTACTATCTGGCCGCATGGCCAAAGAGTAGCACAGACGGCCAGCGCGTCCAGGGGGTCTGCCCCGGACGCAGTGGGAGGTCGTATACCGAAGGTCGCCAATGGAGATTTCGCGAGGCACGGCCGCCAACTCATCCGGCCGGCCTTCACCAGGATCACCAAACCCGATGGGCACGTACGAGCGGCCGCCTGGTTAACCGCAGTCCGAATGCAGACCGTACGACTGCGGCCGGCGGGCGGCCATCACGCGGGTGAGTTCATCAGCGGCTCGGTGGAAGGGAAAACCTTCCGCGGCGTCGTCCTGGGCGGTGGACGACAGCGGCCCGACCGGCACTGGGCCGAGGCCGCTCGGGTCTGGCATCAAGACGCTGACCTGTTCTGCGTGTAGCGCTCTAACTGCTCGACGGTACGGCATTCGCGCCGCCATTCCAGGTGCCACGAAAGGCACCACGACGGTCGGTACGCGATCGCCGATCGCCTCCGCGAGGACGGTCAGCGCGTACGTGTCGGCAATCCCGGATGCGAGCTTACAGACGGTGTTGAAGGTGGCCGGCGCGACGATAATGCCGTCGGCGCGGGCCGATCGCGGCTCGGCCTCGCGGCGGTCCCGGCTGCGGATCGGGAACAGGGTGGCGGCCTCGATCCTTTCGACGTCCATGAAATCGATGCCGGCCGGGGTAGCGATCACCTGGATCTCCCAGCCACGGGCATGTCCGATGTCGACCAGACGGCCGATCCGACGAGCTGGTGGTGCGCCGCACACCACCAGCCGGACCGAGCTCATCGCCGGCCGCCGGCCGGGATGGCCCACCGCCGACGGTCCAATCCGACCACTGGAGAAATCGACGTTCTCATTACGCGATCCCCGTTCCCGTCCGCCCCGGTCCACTGTGGACAACAAGGTTCACCTGCGGCGATTGTGCCAGCATCCCGGCTGATTGCAATCGTTTTCCCGCATGCGGAAACGGCCGGAAACAATCACGGAAAAGGTATTCCGTGTGTGTCCCGCATGATCGGCTTACGGTTTTGGACGCTCAGTGAACAAACGCCCACGGCGCGCAACTCGCTGGCCAGAAACCATGCTCAGCACACATAAAAGGCTGCCCTTAGAGTAAAGGCAAGGAGTCCGCCGGGCCGTCGCCGCGCAACAAAATGTAGAGCGGCGGGACTCCGGCGCGTCCCGATCCGGACGCTTTTTCGGCCATCACCTCGCTGGCCGTCGTCCACGCCCGCGGATCATGTTTGGCCAGTACGCCAAAACGCTCCCACAGCAACACATGCGGGGTGTCCGACAGCCACGACAAGTCACCCAGGCAGTCGGCGAGCGCGTCCCAGTTCCGCCCGAACCAGGCCGGAAACTCCAGTACCCGCGCGCATTCGTCGAGAAAGGCCACCTTGTCTTCGGTGTGCACGCCTTCCAGGATGTGCAGTTGCCAGCCGATCGGTTCCAGCTCCCGGCTGATGGCGGCCGGGTGCGCACGGGATAACCACCTGTACATCCCCGGTGGTTTGCTTCCGTCCAGCAGCGTGGCCAGCCTCGTCATGACACGATCCTCCGGAACGACGCGTAATGGTCGTCGGTGTAATAGCGCTCGGCCGGCCCGCCGGCGATGATCCGCCGGGCACCGCGGTCTCGGGAACCCGGAGTGGGCACCGTGTACTCGTGGTAGTAGCCGTTCTTCTGCGCCGGCAGCAGGTGTTCCCGGTTGTTGAAGACCACCCCGTCCTGTTTGTACGGGAAGGGGCCGCCGGCATCGATGAGCCGCAACGTCCGCTGGGCCTGCACCGGCAACCGGGCGACCGAAATCGTCCCGCTGGCGTCAGCGGCCGGCCGAGCGGCTGGCCCGCTGGCCGGCCGGGTAGCTGGTGTCGCGCAGGAGACCAGCGCGAACAGGACAAGAACAGCGGCGAGCGACAGCCGCCAGGAAGCCCTCGCCAGCACTGGTAACCGACCGTCGTTTGCGGCATGACGGGACGACAGGACGCACCCCCTTCCCCCGAGCACCGACTGTGCCCGACCCCCCGGGACAAGCACTGAGTTTCGCTCCCCTGGCGCCGCGCGGCAACCTCAGGCGAGCAGAAATTTCCCAGCGGTTTCGCCCAGCTGCCCGCTGTTCCGACCGGCGGACCGGCATGCCATCATGGACGGTCGCGCCGCCCGGCGCGAGGTTCCCGGTCCAGGCCGTTGCGGCCGAGCCAGATCCAGACCGACACGGTCAGCAACACCATCGCGAAGCCGAAGAGCAGGTCCTCCACCGGCGCGTACGCGATCCGCCAACCGCCGAACAACCGCGGCTGCGCGTCCCCCAAGATGGCCGCCGGCGCGTAGACCACCATTCGCCGGCCGGTCAGGATTCCGTTGATCAGCAACTGAAAACCAAGCGTGATCGCGTACGAGACCCACCACACCCGGCGGGTCACCAGCCGGGTCCGCAGCACGAAAAGATCGAGAACGAGCACCACGCAGACGCCGATGACCGCGGCGATCGTGTACGTCACTCGTCGCCGGCCAGCCAGTGCGGCCTGACCGCCCGTACGGCCTCAAACCCCAGGATCGCGCACGTCGGCACGATCACGAAGAAGAGCAGCTCCTCGATCGGCAGCCGACCGGGCAGCACGATCCCGGTCAGCTGCCCTCGGGTCGTACGACCAGTGGCCGGCCGCGATCGCCGCGATGTCCCAGAGTCCGAAGAGAATCAGCGTCGGCAGCAACGAAAGCACCAGCCGCCGCCAGCGCCGCAGGACATTCACCTTCAGCAGCGGCTCCAGCCAGAGCGCACCGATCAGGCACAAAACCAGCACGGCCACGTACGACAGCCGCAGCCACATGGGCTAGAAGCCGAGGGCTTGGGCGCGCCGCTTGATCTCGGTGCCGCGGTTCTCCGCCAGCGCCTGCGCGGGTGTGCCGGGCAGGCTGTCGTCCGCGGTGAAGAGCCAGCGGATGATCTCTTCGTCGTCAAAGCGAGCGTCATCCAGCAGCGTCAGCACCCCCGACACGTGCTTGACGACCACCCCGTCACCAATCAGCTGCGCGGGCACCTGCATGAACCCGCCACGGCGGACAGCAACCAGCTTGCGGTCTCGAATGAGTTGGTGGACTCGGTTGACGGGAATCTTCAGCAGCTCGGCCACGTCCGGCAGCGGTAACCACTGCGCTGGCTCGCCGACACTGCCCGGTACGGGATCGGCCGAATCCGGCATAACCGTCGAATCCGGCCGGGAAACCTCGGCATTCATACGTTCACCTTGCCATAAGCACATTCGCTCAGTAACAGGCGCGCGGCGTGTCGAGACGGCTGTCGACCCCGCCCGTATCCTGAGCGGGTGAACAAGACGGTCGCCGATCCCCTCCTCGGGGCGGTGCTGGAAGAGCGCTATCGCGTCCGCGGGATGATCGCCCGCGGTGGGATGGCGACCGTCTACCACGCTCTGGACGAGCGGCTGGAGCGTACGGTCGCGGTCAAGGTCATCCACCCCGCGTATGCCACCGACCCGTCCTTCGTGGAGCGGTTCGGCCGGGAGGCGCGCAGCATCGCCCGGTTGTCCCACCCGAACGTGGTGGCCGTCTACGACCAGGGCAGCCACAACGGGCTCGCGTTCCTGGTGATGGAGTATGTGCCGGGTCGTACGCTGCGCCAGCTGCTCACCGAGCGCGGCAAGCTGGCCCCGGAAGAGGCCATCGGCGTGCTCGGGCCGCTGCTGTCGGCGCTGGCCGCCGCGCACCGGGTCGGCATGGTGCACCGGGACGTGAAGCCGGAGAACGTGCTGCTCAGCACCGACGGCACGGTCAAGGTGGCGGACTTCGGGCTGGCCCGGATCGCGGAGTCCAGCCGGGCCACCTCGACCAAGGGCGTCATGTTCGGCACCGTGGCGTATGTGGCGCCGGAGATCGTCACGGTCGGTACGGCCGACCCACGCGCCGATGTGTACGCGGCCGGCATCGTGCTCTTCGAGATGCTCACCGGCCAGCCGCCCTATCGCGGCGAGACGCCGGTTTCGGTGGCTTATCAACACGTGCACGCCGAGATGCCAGCGCCCTCAGAGCGGACCAAGGGGGTGCCGTACGCGCTAGATGACCTGGTGTTGCACGCCACCCGCCGGGAGCCTGGCGCCCGCCCGCCCGAACGACGCCGGCGTGATGCTGGCCGAGCTCCGGGACGTGGTCAGCGACCTCGCGATGACGGCCGTGCCGCCGGCCATCGAGCCGCCGGCGCCCCGCTGGGAGATGCCCACCGAGGCGGTGCCGCGGGCCAACCTGGTCTCCAGCCCGCCGGCCGCCACCAACGCCCCCGAAAATCCGAGCGCCACCGGATCTGCCGGGGGCGCTGTGTCCGCGCACGCGCCCGTCCCCGAGCCGTACAGCTATGACGAAGCCCCCCAGCGCGCCGCCGCGGCTGAGCGCGCTGCTCAACGCCATCCCGCCGCAGCGCCGGCGGCTGATGGTCATCGCGGTGATCGCGGTGCTGGCGCTGTTTGTGGCCGTCTTCGGGTGGTGGCTCGGCGCCGGGCGGTACGTGGCCGCGCCGAGCGTGGTGGGGCTGACCAAACAGGCCGCCGAGACCAGGCTGCACGGCGGCGGGTTCGAGGTCGGCTACGACACCCCCCAGTTCAGCGAGAAAGTCGCCAAGGACGCGGTGATCAGCCAGGATCCGGACGGCGGCGGCGACGTGGTCGGCGGCGGCACGATCACGCTGGTGCTGTCCAAGGGCCCGGAGCGGTACGGCGTGCCCAACGTGGTCAACCAGCCGCAGGCCGCCGCGGTCTCGGCATTACAGAACCTGCACCTGAACGCGCAGGTCACGCAGGCGTACGACAGCAAGATCGCGGCCGGCAACGTGGTGTCGACGGACCCGCCGGCGGGGACCCAGCTGCACCGGGACAGCAACGTCAAGGTGGTCGTCAGCAAGGGCGCCCAGCCGGTCCAGCTGCCGAGCCTGATCGGCCAGGGCTACAGCAGGGCCAGCAGCACGCTCAGCGACCTCGGGCTGAAGGTGACCGTCAAGCGCGAGTTCAACGCCACGTCGCCGGCCGGCACCGTGCTCGCGCAGGATCCGGGCGCATCCACGGTGGCCAAGGGCAGCACGGTCACGCTCACCGTGAGCAAGGGCCCGAACGTCGTCACCGTCCCGGACGTGCGCGGCCTCTCTCGGCCGCCGACGCGAGCGCGAAGATTCGACAGGCCGGGCTGGTGCCACAGATCCAGACCCTCCCGGGCGGCGGCGGACAGGTCTTCAACACCTCACCCGCGCCCGGCAGCCAGGTGGCCCCAGGCAGCACCGTCAATTTGTACGTTTTCTAGTTTAATTCGGCATTCCGGGGCTATTTCCGCTGCCAATTGCTGAGAGTCGACTGAGCGCGTCAAGCACACCTAGGAGTTTTCCCCCACGATAGAGACGCTCCACTCCTACTACGGGTGGAGAGCGATGTAAGCCCGAGGGGTGGCGTACTCATCACGCCGCGCTGAGACAATTCCATAAGACCAGCTCGAATGCCGGTGCGTGCCGCCGAATCCCACGTCAACGATGACGATAGAAGAAAGCATCCATCCATGTCCTTCCTCGCCAGGCTGAGCCTCGCTTACCGCAGTCTCGTCGCGATCGTCGCCATCGCCGTGCTCGGCTTTGGCGTGTGGGCTGTGCCACAGCTGAAACAGCAGCTGTTTCCGGATTTGAGCTTTCCCGCGGTCAGCATCTCGACCGCCTATCCGGGCGCCACGCCGACCATCGTCGAGCAGCAGGTGTCCATCCCGATCGAACAGGCGGTTCGCGGCGCGAAAGGGGCGAACAGCGTCACCTCCACCTCGAGTGCTGGTTTTTCCAGCGTTCAGGTGGAATTCGACTTCGGCACCGACATTGACAAGGCCGTCGACGAGCTGCGCGGCGATGTGGCCAAGATTTCCCAGCAGCTGCCGCAGAACCTGGATCCACAGATTCTTTCCGGCAGCACCGACAGCATTCCGGTGGTGGTGCTCGCGGCCACCAGCAGCAGCGGTGACCAGCAGGCGTTGGCCCAGCGGATCAAAAACAACGTGCTGCCCGACCTGCAGGGAATTCCGGGCGTACGGGAAGCCAACCTTTCCGGCGTACGGGACCAGCAGGTCACCATCACGCTTGACAAGAAGAAGATGGACGACCACGAGGTGTCGGAAAGCTCGGTGCTGAGCGCGCTTTCCGCGAACGGCATCAACGCGCCGGGGGGTTCCCTTACCAGCGACGGGAAAACGTACTCCATTTCGGTGGGTACGAGTTTTGGCTCGGTCAGCGACATCGCGAACCTCTACATCACCCGTAACCCGAAAACGCCGACCGGTGGCGGCCTGTCGGGCATCGGCCTGGGCGGCCTGAACCTGCCCGCCGGCCTCGGCGGGTTGGGCGGTCTCGGTGGCCTTGGCGGCCTGCCCGGCGGTGGACTACCGGGCGGCGGATTTCCGGGTGGTGGTGGTCACCCCAGTGGTGGGTCCGTCGCGGCCGCCGGCATCGCCCCCCCCGACGCCCAGCCACTCGGTGCCGCCGACCTGCGGCCCCGGCACGCTGCCGGTGACCCCGACGCCGGTTCCGTCCGGCTCCCCCTCGTGCGCGCTGTCGCCCACTCCGTCGCTGAAGAGCTCGGCTTCCACACCCGCCACCACCCCGGCTTCCACTCCGGTGGATCCGACGCCGTTGCCGCACCCCAGCAGCCCGAAGGTGGCTCCTGCCGCGTACGTGCAGTCGCTCCCGCAGGCCGGCCGGGGGGAGGTGCCGGCGCGGCCGGTGCTGGCGCCGGTGCCGCTGGCGCGGCCGGGGGCGGTGACCCGCGGGCGGCCGTACGCCTCGGCGACGTCGCCACCGTCAGCCAGTCCGACACCGACGCGACCTCGTTGACGCGTACGAACGGCAAGCCCAGCCTGGGCATCTCCGTCACCGCCACCGCCACCGGCAACGCGGTGCAGATCTCCAACACCATCCGGGACCGTACGAAGGACTTGGAAAGCAAGGCCGGCGGCGACCTGACCGTCATCTTCGACCAGGCGCCGTCCGTCCAGCAGTCCATCAACGACCTCGGCACCGAAGGCGTGCTCGGCCTGGTCTTCGCCGTCGTCGTGATCCTGATTTTCCTGCTGTCGCTGCGATCCACCCTGGTCACAGCGGTGTCCATCCCGATGTCGGTGATGATCGCGCTGATCGCGCTGTGGGCCGGCGGCTATTCGCTGAACCTGCTCACCCTCGGCGCCCTCACCATCGCCGTCGGACGAGTCGTCGACGACTCGATCGTGGTGCTGGAGAACATCAAACGACATCTCTCGTACGGCGAGGAGAGACAGCAAGCCGTCCTCGGCGGCGTCCGTGAGGTGGCCGCCGCGGTCACCGCGTCCACCCTCACCACGGTCGCGGTTTTCCTGCCCATCGCCTTCGTCGGTGGCATCGTCGGGCAGCTGTTCGCACCCTTCGGCGTCACCGTCACGGTCGCGCTGATCGCGTCGCTGCTGGTGTCGCTGACGGTCGTACCAGTGCTCGCGTACTGGTTCCTGCGGCCGCCCAAGGGCAGCGCCGACGACGTGGCCGCGGCCCGTGAGAAGGCCGAGGCCAAGGAGCGCCGGGGCATCCTCCCGCGTACCTATGTGCCAGTCCTGCGCTTCACTCTGCGGCACCGGTTCCTCACCCTCGCGGTGGCGCTGCTGCTGTTCGTCGGCACCCTCGCGATGTATCCGTTCCTGAAGACCAGCTTCCTGGGCAGCGAGGGACAGAACACCTTCTCGATCAGCCAGGAGCTGCCGGTCGGCACCGCGCTGAACGTCACCGACGCGGCCGCCCGCAAGGTCGAGCAGGTGCTGCACGACACCAAGGGCATCGAGTCGTACCAGGTCAGCATCGGTGGCGGTGGAGGTGGCGGCTTCTTCGGCGGCGGCGGTGGGGTGACCAACGCCAGCTACAGCGTCAGCACGGCCGAGAACGCCGACCAGGATGCGATCCAGGCGGCCGTACGGGCCGGTGTCGCGAAGCAGACCGGCGTCGGCAAGGTCACCATCAACGGCGGCCGCGGCGGCGGCACCTCGTCGGCACTGTCCGTACAGGTCACCGCGGCCGACGACGCCGTGCTGCGGACGGCCACCAACCAGGTGCAGCAGGCGATGACGGGCATCCCCGGCACGGCGGACCTGACCAGCAGCACTCTCGCACCGACCTCCCCGCAGGTCGACGTCAAGGTGAACCGACAGGTCGCGGCCACCCGCGGGCTCACTGACCAGCAGGTCGCGCAGCTGGTCAGCGCCGCTTTCGACGGCACCAAGGTGACTACCTTCACGGTCAGCGACAGTCAGGAGAACGTGGTCGTACGCACGGTCGCCAAGCCGGCGGACATCGACGCGCTGCGCAACCTGGTGCTGACCACCGCGTACGGCGACATCAAGCTCGGCGAGGTCGCTTCGGTCAACATCGTCAACGCGCCGAACGAGATCAACCGTACGGACGGCGAACGGACGGCCACCGTCACCGCGAACACCACCGGTGACAACCTCGGCAAGATCAACGTCGACCTCAACAACCGGCTGAAGGCGCTCAAGCTGCCGGCCGGCGCGAGCTACTCGATCGGTGGCGTGAGCAAGGACCAGGCGGACGCCTTCGGCAACCTCGGGCTCGCCCTGGTCGCCGCGATCGTGCTGGTCTTCCTGGTCATGCTGGCCGCCTTCCGCAGCCTCATCCAGCCGCTGATCCTGCTGGTCTCGATCCCCTTCGCGGCCACTGGCGCGCTCGGGTTGCTGCTGATCACCGGCATTCCGCTGGGGCTGCCGGCGATCATCGGGTTGCTGATGCTGATCGGCATCGTGGTCACCAACGCCATCGTGCTGATCGACCTCATCAACAAGTACAGATCCGACGGCCTCGACATCCGGGACGCCATCCTGGAAGGCGGCCGGCACCGGCTCCGGCCGATCCTGATGACCGCGGTCGCCACGATCTGCGCGCTGACGCCGATGGCGATCGGGCTGACCGGCGGCGGGGCCTTCATCTCGCAGCCGCTCGCGGTGGTCGTGATCGGCGGCCTGGTCACCTCGACGCTGCTGACGCTGGTGCTCGTACCGGTGCTCTACTCGATCGTCGAGGGCTTCAAGGCGCGGCGGGCCCGGAAGAAGGCCGCCCGGGCCGCGCGTCGCGGTGGTCCCACTCCGCCGCCGACTGCTCCTGAGCAGCTTGTGCCGGCGATGGCCGGGCCTCCTGGGTGGGAGACCGCTGAGCAGTCTTTCGCTCCGCCTGCCGCTCCCGCTCCCGTGGTGGGCAATGGGCAGCTGACGGACGCTCAGGCTCGGGCGATCAATCAGGTCCTCAACAATCCGCATCGACCGGGTGAGGAGGGCGACACTGCCGAGTTGCCACCGACGAGGTAGAGTCGCGGTCATGCGATTTTGGTACGGCTATTTTCGACCGCCCGGTGCCGACCGGGTGGCGGAGCGCGGCGTGCCGCGTTAGCCCACCACCCTTATATTGAGCCCCGGGCCCCACTGGCCCGGGGCTTTTTTATGTCAGGAGTGGACAGAACAATGGTTATCGTCATGAGCCCCGATGCGGGCGAAAACGACCTCGCCGAGGTCGTCAGCAATATCGAGGCGGCCGGCGGGCACGCTTTCGTGTCGCGCGGTGTCGCTCGTACGATCGTCGGCGTGGTGGCCGGCGAGGAAGTGCTGGAAAACCTTCAGGTGCACGCGCTTCCCGGTGTCGCTGACGTGGTGCGGATTACCGCGCCGTACAAACTGATCAGCCGGGAAAACCATTCACAAAGATCCGTCATCCGCGTCGGCGGCGTACCCATCGGCCCCGGCACGGTCACCTTGATCGCCGGCCCCTGCGCCGTCGAAACCCCCGAACAAACCCTCGAAGCCGCCCAAATGGCCATCGCCGCCGGCGCCTCCTTGTTGCGCGGCGGCGCTTTCAAGCCGCGTACTTCCCCCTACGCCTTCCAGGGCCTGGGCGTCCGCGGCCTGGAGATCCTTTCCGACGTACGCGCCGAAACCGGCCTCCCCATCGTCACCGAAGTGATGGACGCGTCCGATGTGGACGTGGTCGCCGCGCACGCTGACATGCTGCAAATCGGCACCCGCAACATGCAGAACTTCGGCCTCCTGCAAGCGGTTGGCTCGGTCGGAAAGCCCGTCATGCTCAAGCGCGGTTTGACCGCCACGTACGAGGAATGGCTGATGGCCGCCGAATACATCGCGCAGCGCGGAAACCTGGACATTGTTCTCTGTGAGCGCGGCGTACGCTCCTTCGAACCCGCCATCCGCAACATGCTCGACGTTTCGGCCGTACCGATGATCCAATCCCTTTCGCACCTGCCGATCATCGTCGACCCCTCCCACGCCGCCGGCCGCCGCGACCTCGTCATCCCGCTGGCCCGCGCCGGCCTCGCCGCCGGCGCCGACGCCGTCATGGTCGACCTCCACCCCCACCCAGAGTCCGCCCGCTGCGACGGCCCCCAAGCCCTCACCCGTGACGAACTGCCCGCCTTGGCCTCCGCCGTCCGTACAATGGCCGCCGCCACTGACCGTACGGTCGCCGTCCCCGTACCAGCCTGACTGTTTTCCTTGGTTCGGGCGCCACAATTCTTTGGCGTCCGAACCTTTTTCTTGCAGCCACAGCAATGCTCGTACGGTGGAATCGAAGGTGAGTTCGTGAAAGTCGACGACTGTCACCGGCTGACCGAGCCAATCGCAAGTCTGCAACGTGTCGTGGACCTCGCTCCAAGAACCGTGATCTTCGATGTCGAGCCGCTCGTCGCGTACTGGGACACCGACGAAGCCGCTCTGCGCGCTGGCGTCAAATCTGCGCTTGAGGCGATGGCGACGATGCCGACGGCGCTGACAGTCTGTTTCGCCACCAATTCTCGCAGGCGCCTAACTGTCGCACCCGCGCATCCTGGTATTTCCGTCTCGTACGTGGCATCTGCCTTCAAGCCGTTCCGAACGGCTCTGTTTCGCGGCCTTCCACGGCCTGGAGTTGTCGTCGGCGATCAGATCGCGACCGACGGCGTTCTCGCTTGGCGGCTCGGATTTACTTTCATCCACTACCGCCCGATCCTCGCTGCCGCACCAGTCGGCCCGAAAATCATGAACGGCCTGGGCCAGGCCTTCCGCCCGTTCCTCTTCACGGCCAAAGGCTGATCACTTGATGAGAGGTCCTGATAAACGGCCACCGGCTCACCTTCCCTTGGTCATGTCTTTCCTAGCCGACTTCCGCGGGTGGTTTCCAGCTTAGGCAAGCCTATTGGCTCATGCCTCGGATTCGAGAAACATTTTCAGGGTGGCCAGGTCGCGCTCGACCCACTCCACGTCCGCAGCCAACACCTCGGCCGGCCGCCCTCTGCGGCGAGCCGTCAGCAGGACCTCGGTGCCCGTTCCATTTCCGATGGCCCGCATCGCGACAGGGATTTCCGTGCCGTCGTCGAGAAGGATGTCGTGGTCGACAACGCCGTAGTCATTCCGCTCGCTGAACCGCACCTTCGCCGCGCCCTCGGGCGTCTTCACCCTCCAGACGTCACCCTCCCGCCCGGTCACCTCACCCAACCCAGTCGCCCACTGCGGGAAATTCCCCGGCACAGCAAGAAAGTCGTACACCTCGTCGTACGAACGGTCGATCCACACACTCGGCGTACGCGCCTCGTCGCTCATGCCAGCCTCCATCGTCGTCAGCATCGCCACATGATCCCAGACGACTCGCACACCCGTCTTGAACGAATCAGCCATGGTGTAGGTACTCCCCGCTGACAGTCCCCGGCGAGCGCGAAGCACCAAGTACCGGTCGGACCAGCACGCCCAGGTCAACGCCGGAGCAGCCCATCAACCAACAGGCGGAACAAGATACGTTCCGTTGCCCACCAGCGTCAACACGCCCTCCACGGCAAGCGCGTCACACTCGCGCTCCAGCAGACGCACATCAATCTCGCGTACAGATCGGTCCTCACTGAGGTAGAAACGCATGTCATAGACAGAGAAGAGATCGCCCGACAAAAACGGGAACCGTCCATTATGAGTCTGACTCGAGAATGACATCGTAGGCGTGCCCTGCGGCAGCGATCACAGCTGCCCACTCCGGCTTTCCCAAGTATTGGTCATCGGAAAGACGGTATCCGTATCGCGCAAATAGTTCCGACAGGGCTCCAGCTACTTGTTCCATCGCGTCCGCCTCACCTTCACTTTTCAACACGGAGCCCACACGGCTCCTCGGGTTGTCGAGCACGCCCAAATCTTCCAGAATCTCATAGGTTTCAGAAAGATCGTCAAAGAAGTTTTCCCTTGGATATCGCTTACCCACCCATACTTCTTCTTGATATCTGAAGTCCCTCAGGCCGTTAAGAACGCTCTTCAGTTGGTTTCGCATGTCCGGAAAGCGAACGTCAACACTCATGGAGAGCCCCAGCGCGACCAGTTGGACCATTCCGACAACGGGATATGTGCATTGACTGGATCATCCTTAATTGCACCGGAGATGGGCTGTCCGTCCCGTCCAAGAACCTTGCCCCGGACTGGACAATGACATGACCTACTTGCTAAGTCGGGTATGAACTACCCGGATCTCTTCGTCAATTCGAACGCCATTTCCCTCGTTGTTTGGATCGCTCAAACGCCAGCCGATCTTTTTACTGTTCGCCATATCTGGCCCCCATGATTCGGGGACCTTACCTTGGCCCGCGATGATCAAAATCCGTCATTTTCCAATTTCGGCCGCATCCACTTCTTCCCGCAACCATAAATCGAGCGTCTCGACAGCCACGACTAGATCATCCGTAGACATGCGCGCCCGATCAGACTCTAAAAAAAAAGGTGGGTTCCCTCCGGGCCTCGAATCTATCTGGACGTCAAAATTCCGAGTCAGTGACAGAAACCAAACATTGTCATCATCACTCATATGCTTGACTGAGAGTCTCGTGACGAGCAACGCCGGAAACAACTCTCTCAGCGCTGCAAATATCCGATCAATTGGGCCCCCCACATGCTCGCCCGGCCCCCAAGCCACTTGCCCTACCGTAACCATAGCCGAACCTCGCCTTCTCCAACCTTGCCTTAGCAACCTCTCGGTTCGCCCAGTGCCTCTTGAGTGAGGCGCTCCGCCCTGGAGACCAGGATTACTACGCATGTCCCCGAGCGGGTCGCCTTCTCACGTTGTCACGTTAACGTGATTATAGGCTGATTGATTGACGCCCCTTCGCCCCTATCGGCGCGGGAGCGTAGTCGACCGTTCCACCGCCGGCGCGAATTTCTCCCGCAGTAGTAGCACGCACGCTTCCACGTGCAACACCAGCACCCGCCTCATCGGAGGCCAGCCATTCGTCGGCGGCGGCCGACTACCTTCCGCCCGATACTCAACTATTTCCATCGCAAACTCCGATACGACGCCTCAGCCTGGTACAGAAACATCGACACTGGTTGAATGGCGACACCCTCCATGATGGAAGGCTTGCTGTCACTATCGGGGGTAAACATTCCCGACCACACGATTTGCTACTGGTGGTCTACGATTTCAAATCCAACCACCCGCCCCTCCTTCTGGACCAGCTTTCAAGAGGTCCAGCGCTAGCGCCCTTTACTATTCGCAGACCGTTTGTATCTCGTATCGCCACGCTGCGAGAGAACGCCGGCGCCAACACCTCGACCAGCATACTGTTTGGACCGCCCTCGGGATACGGGGTGATTCGATCAAAGGCAACCGACGAAAGCTCCCGAAGCCAGTCAACGTCCGACTCGACTATAATCCAAGCGTCCACCAAACGAACCCTCACCTGCGAGACACCATGCCTCAGAGTCTCTACTGCGATCATGCCCGCAAGTTCAACAGGATCATATGCGCCTGAACGGAAAAAACAACCCCTGATTGCGCCTCAGATACGGAATCAGCTCAACAATTTTCAGATCCTCGGCCCGATATTCCAATTTCTCCTCCTGCTGCTCGCGGGTGGCGTCCCAGTACGGGTGGCCTTGGGTTGAGGTGATCGTCTGGACGTACCCATGGGAGTCCTTGATCGTCACATCACTGAACGCGCTGTCGGTTAGCGTCTTGATCGTTGCAGTGACCGTCTGGGCCGAGCTCTGCCCGGTCGACGGGTCGGTGGTCTGAACCTTGTCACCGACATGCACCTGAGCGATCGACACCAACCCACCGCCGGCCAGCAGCACCATCGTCGCGGCAACAAACCATTCGAACACGCCTTCACCACCGCACGACCAGCCTCATCAGCCGCAGCACGAGCTGCCGCTGGCGAACCAGCACCAACAGCCATGCACTTGGCCCTCGTAGCGGCACTACGGGGCATCGGCACTCGCCGCCGAGCCGCGGCAGCGGCAGCGGCAGCGGCTCTCCCCCACATGTCAGCAGGAGGACGATGGCGCCACGAGTGACCGAGCACCTCGCGACGTTCATTCAGGCGGTTTGGGGCCGGATGGTGTACGCCTCGGCCGATCCCTCTCAGGTTGCGTTGTCGCCATCGTCCACGACGATCCGATAGTTAGGTACCACTTCTGTTCCCGCCGTCACTCTTCGTCCGCCAGGCGGCGGTGTCGCTGGTATCGGAATTAGCCCCCAGAGGCATGATCCACACCAAAACAGTGACCTACTTCTTTGATCATCAACCGTTTTTGACAGGAAAATTAGATTTAGAAACCGCATACGGCAGTTGGGGCATTCGATATTCGCGATGGACTTTGGCGACAAATAAACGCGCTCATAGGCGTCCAGCCATTCACCGAACGGCGCCCTGTTGACAAACTCCTTCACTAGCCGACCCTCCTGACAGCTACCCGGACCGGACTCACACCGGCAAGCGACCCGACGACCACCGGTCGCCTAAACACGGCAACGTCCAGTCTGCTGCTCGCACGAAGAACCCAGGCTAGTCCCCCACGAACCAGAGAATACGATGCCCTGCTTCGGCTACAAGATCGCACATTTCTTGCAACCAGTCGAATGACTCGCCACTCGGGTTTAACACCGGGTCAGCTTCATATCTAGCGACCTCCCTGGATAGCACCTTGAGTTGACTTGAATTAAAGACCATGTCTGCCCATGGGACAATATGCCCCAGCAGCGGATAGAGAGCCAGCTCGGCCTGAAAAAACACGCCAATAGAAAGCTTGGATATCCTTGAAAGAATTTCGCCAGCCTCGGTTCTGACCTGCACGTCAATCACTACGGGGAACCTCCGGATGCACACCTTCCACGACATTATCTCCTACCCACACTGCAACATGCGTCTCGCCATCGAAACCGATTTCCTGGCCGACGTCGGGACACGATAACGAGCGTCTCGCTCATATTCGAGGACCCACCCGGGTGATCAGGTCCGAGGAGTATGTGGCAGCTGCCCTCTATCCATTTGAAACTCGTCACAACATTGATCCTCGAGATCTCTCCCTTCCTCCGACAAGCTCCTTTAAATTTCCTCTATTCGACCAGCATATACGGATCTTCTGGTACTATTGCACGATTACGCTCGGCCATTCTGGAAATGAAATTTCTTCTTAGCTCCGGTTGCAACTCAAGCACGAAGTGCAGTGCAACTGGATCCCGATCCAACAGGTCCCCATCTAGGTCCACCTCCTCAGCGGCCTTCACAGACCCCTGATACAGGGCAGAAACCAACAGAGGCAGATACTCGATATTGATCAGTGCGTCGACATTCTCGACTACTACTGCCGATGTCCCGATCTCCATGCCAATCACCATGAAGGTTGTCGAAACAATCAATCAGAGCGTCCCAGTTGTAGCCAAAATAGGAGGGAAACTTGAGATTTACGGCAAACTCACGAAACAGATCTCGTTCCGAACGCATTCGCTCTCCGTCGACACGTCGAACTATCCCGCCCGCGTCAGATAGGGCGGCCAGGCGACTCGCAATTTCGAAGCTACGTCTCGGAGCAACTAGCACCCAAGGTGCAACCCTCTGACTGAAGTCTGGCACCGACATTGACTTACCTCACCTTCAGCGGGGATTCTCCGGATATCCCATTTCTCCGACGTAGAAGAGCGTAGCGTAGTGATCCGGCGTATAATAGCTTGCCCGCTGCCACCCTTCGGCGTAAGTAGCCTCTCGCCACCGCGAATGAGACTCCCGCAGACCTCACATTTGAGGTAACGAGTCGGTCGCATTTAGGTTCCATTCCCTATACGCCCCGCCAGATAGAGTACCCGGTTATTTTGACCACCCTCTATTACCATTGAAACCCGGAACCTTCCCTATACCTCCGGGTCGGCCGTCGACGCTCGACGACATGTCGTGGGCGCGCTGTGGCGCCGGACCTCAACAATCCCCGGCCCGTCTGGACTTCCCCGACTCACTCCATGTACCCCACAGAGAGATGAATTGTGAACGAGGACAAACGCCGCCGATTTTCCTACATAGTATGTGTGAACCGTCGCGACAGTTAGATTGAAGGTGACGGCCGAGTCTTGTAGTTACGCACGACGACGACCTTGCTATTCGTTCGGTCAAATTGACCGAGATCATCACCGGGCGCCAGCCCTGCTGCCTATACGAATGTGTGTCGGGTGGTGTCCCAGTAGGGGTGGGGACTGTGCCATGAACGGTGTTTTCGGCCTGACACGCCGGGTGGAGGCAGTCAGATTGTACGTCGCAGTGTGACTCTCGTGTTCAGTGACACTCACGACGGCGCTATCGCTGCCGTCCGGTCCGCTTAGCTGTCGCCACGCGTGACCAGAGCCGCTTGTACAAATATATGCCGACTGACATCCCAGTACGGGTGGCCTTGAGTCGATGTGATTGTCTGCACGACGCCATGTGCGTCCTTGATCGTGACATCAGTGAAGTCGCTATCTGTCAGGGTTTTGATCGTCGCGGTGACGGTCTGGACCGAGTTCTTTCCGGTCATGGGATCCGTGGCCTCGACCTTGTCACCAACGTGGACCCGGGCGATCGATACCAGCGCACCTGTCGCGAGCAGCACCATTGTCCCTGCGATGAAGCTGTTCCGAGAGCACGCCTTCGCTGCCACCTTGGCTACGGCGCGACCGGCCGACTGGACGGCCCCGCCGCCCGCGTCTTCGGCTGCGGCGCGGCCGGCGCCAGCTGCGGCGGTGCTGACCGCCGCCCGGCCCGCCGACGTAGCTGCAACACGAGCAGCGGATGCAGCCGCTCTGGCACCAGCGGCCGCAGCGCCACTCACCAACTCGCTCGCTGCCGCATTTGGCGCCGGCCCCCGCGAACGCTTCACCCACCCCGGCCGTCAAAACACCCACAGCGGCACCGGTGAGGCCGGCCATCGCCAGGCCACCCCAGGAGAACGAACCCTTACCACCATTCTCCATCGCATACTGCGTCATCGAACCCGCAGCACCCTCCAGCGCAGCACAACCAATCGACCCAGCTCCAGCCGTGACCGCACTCGGCCGCTGGCACCAGGCCCATCCCCACACGAGCCCATCGCCCTTGGTCGCGGAAGCTAGCCGCCCCAGGCAGATGTCATACTGCTTTTAATGTGGTAAGACTTCGACTCCGTAGCGCCAAAGAGAACGACAAGCGAGTCAGGTTGATACGCAATACCACTCGGTCCAAGCCTACCCAGGGCTACGGCGAAATTGACATCCGCTGCGAGTGTGAAACGAACCGCCCACATGGACTCTGGGCGGTTCTCATTCGAGACATGACAGGAAGTTGCAATGTCTACAATCTCTCGACCAATGATCGATCGCCATGCTGGATGATTCGAGACGTCAACTATATCGAGCCGATTCCGGATCTCAGAGTTCAGTTCCACGGAAGAGAGCGACAGAAATTCATCTTCGCCACTCATCTCCCACATCATTGACAAGCCCTGGCCTCTGACCTCGTTGGTGACCAGATCAATCCCATGGTCGACCTCATGTACTGAACCGTGAGCACGCCCATCCGGCCAGCTTGCATCACGCGACTGCAGATAGCGGATAGCCTCGAAGGAATCTCCGACTAAGCCAGCCAACTCCCCTGGCAGGCCACTATTCTGAGCCACATCCCCTCCTGTCGTCACGAGTGCAACCCAAAGTACCCAAACTGTCCAGCCTCATCGAATACAGCTCCGACAAAATGCTCCCCCGACATTTGTGGCGCGTTCGAGGGGACTGTGCCACGAACGGTGTTTTCGGCCTGACACGCCGGGCTGAGGTTCGGCAGGACGGACACTGTGAGTGATGGAATCTGGGGCTATGGATCCAGTGACGGTGAGTGAGAAGAAGTCGGTGCGGGGTAGGTCGCCAGTGCGGATTGGCGGGCTATCATCGACCATCACCTCTAGCTCGGCCAAGCTCCACCCACGCACGCTTCTTCGTAAGTCCACCGCCCTTCAACTTCTCCATGATCAAGAACTCCCTTGATCATAGAGAAATCCGAACCCGACGGGATGTTAAGTGCCACGACACTGTATTGGGAAAACCCTTCACCATTTATACCAAGCTCCGCGAATTGATCCAAAATTGCCCGAATTTGAGCGGCTGACTTTCCTATGCCGAGTAGAATTACGCGAATAGTACAATTGCCCGACCAATGCAATTTCTCGACCATGCACAGAACCCCGTCATGATCGCGTAAGACTCGAACCAAGTCCTCAGTTGCCAAATTCTGAGCAAACCACGGAATATTGTCGACTCGAACAATACCTGGCTCTAGAGAAACCGCCCACAATCGCTCGCTATCAACCGGTGGCCATCCCTCGTCATCCTGATCTAGCCGAACGACGATCTGGACATGGCCAATCACCTCCTCGCCTGCTCTATGTTCAACTATTTCCATCGCAACTCCAGCACGACATGTAAGCTCGGCAGACAAACATCGACGCTGATTGAATTGTGGCGGCTGTCCACGACTGGGAGGTTCGCCGCCCAGTTCGACGCCTCATAGCGCTCACTCATGGATCTTCAAGCATCACCATTACTCCATCATGAAGAACCTACTCGGATCAGCTGGGCCAAGTTTCGACTCATCGAGAGAGCGAGCGACGCCGCCACTATCACGCCGCCTCCATTTGTGGCACTCAGACGAAACCATCGATACTCTTCCGGATGATAAATCCCCCAACTCAGTTCTCCCATGATCAGCGGTCTCCCTCTTCTGCCACGAGACCCTCCATGTAGGTTCCAATCTGGAGATATTGGACATTCATGAAGATGATCTCGAGTCGAGTTGGCCATGTAGAGCTGATATTACCTAAATAGAAGCCTATTCATCCCCCCTTTGAGGACCTCCAAGTGGAAGGTCCGCTCAGGAAAGTTGACCAAGGGCTCACCAGGAGTCCGCGAATGGATTGGCAAGTAGGCCTCCCTCTTCATAGAAATCAGTAGTCCCAAGGCGGCCCGGTTGGTAAAGTTGCGCTATCTCGTAGTCAACGGCGAACCCTTGACCGGATGCACCCTTGGTAGCAGCAGTCTTTACGCGACCTAACGTCGAGCTACCTTCGACGTCATTAAACATTACAATAAATTTTATGTCCCTTATTGACAACCGCCTTAGCGAGCGAATTCTGCCACTCTGAGTCGCCCAGTAGATGTCACCCGCCAAGTTGCTCAAATGTGTCTCGGGGAACGCTCCGGCAAGAGGCGAGTTGGGTGGAAGCGGCGGTCCAGTCCATACAAGACCTTGATCGCCAGGTCTGCAAACCCTGTCACGGCCACGGCGTCTGCCCCTTCCGCGAGTGGATGCAAACTAGAGGCCTATGGGCTCGGACCATCATCTCCAAACCTTCCTCCACGGAGGCGCCTAGGCGCCATATGAGACCGGCAGAATAGGCAACCACACTGCCTGCGCTCTCGACGAATACGTGCGAATAGCAAAACCACCACCCGACCGGAAAGTAGCTTCCTCCCAAACTCTGGACCATTTCATCCAGCTCGTCGGTGTGTCTTCTGCCTGCGCCGAGCGGATCAACAATAAAGGGTTCCGCGTTTGTGAAATTAGCCCCTTGCTCGTTACTCGGCTCGATCCTTAGACCCAGCAAATCTCGAAGTAGAGAAGTCGCATGGACATTCTCCGCGTATCCGATTCCCACCATCTCGCCAACAACGGACTCGATGTCCATCTGACGACCCATGGTCCATCCGGCTTTCGCCAACGCCTCGAGAACGTCATGGTGCACTGATCCAAGATCAGACATTACTATGCTCCCGTGACGCTAACAAAGAGATTGAAGAGTACTCTCGCGCACGCCCTACAAGGTCTAGCTAGGGCGCCGTGGTCACCTATCTCGGTGTCGCTTACGTGAACGACGGTCATATTGCCACCTCTAATCGCATCTGGGCCTTCCTCTCGATAAGCCTGAGCGAGACATTGCATCTCCGCACACCCGAGGTGGGGATGGTCCAAACTCTCCAAATCGTCAGCCATACCGTCTGGGATTTCCACACCGGATTTGTTATTCGCAAGATAGGTTCGACCGGACGGGGAGGTGTACTCCGCGGCGAAGTCACCGCCAGCAATCTCGGCATTGTCTGCTTCCTGGAGCAGACCCTCAGAAGGTCCACAGTTGTGGACAAGAGTGGGCGCGCCACCGATGCGCACGTAGTACGTATGGCTACTCGCCACCGTAAGGTTGTAGGTAACGGCATGACCCGCATAGCCCCTGACACCCTCGACAATGCTGACAGCACCATCTGACTGCAGAAGGTTATCACCAGGAACGAGGAGTGCTGCTGGTACGAATGCGTGTCGGGTGGCGTCCCAGTAGGGGTGGCCTTGGGTTGAGGTGATGGTTTGGATGTGGCCGTTGATGGCGCTAGCTGAAATTCCCCACTTTTGCTAGATCATTTTCCCCAGTTGGGTGTCGTCCGGCGTGGCGTTCGCGCTGGTCAGGATGGTTCTACTGACAGTGCGTAGTGACTGTGTTCGCTATGTGACTTGTTGGGGGCCTCGATGCTCAGCGTGGAGGAAGAGGTGGATGCGCGCACGCGCTTCGCCGGCAGGGTTGGTCGATCTCGGCGATTGCTCGTCATCTGGGCCGGGACAGGAAGACGATCCGCGCGTATTTGAGTGGCGCTCGGGAGCCTGGTAAGCGGGTCCGGTCCGGTCCGAGCCGGTGGTGATCGCGGAGTTCGTGCCGTATTGCCGGCAGCGGCTGGTTGATGATCCGCATTTGTGGGCGTCGACGTTGTTCGACGAGGTCGTCGCGTTGGGGTTCACTGGTTCGTATCCGTCGCTGACCGCGGCGATCCGCGACCTGGGGCTGCGTCCGCATTGCGAGGCGTGTGACCGGTCCAAGGGCCGTGACACCGCGGTGATCGCGCACCCGGCGGGCGCGGAGACGCAATGGGACTGGTTGGAACTTCCTGATCCACCATCGGCGTGGGGCCTGGGAAAGCACGCGCATCTACTGGTCGGCGCTCTCGCGCATTCCTCGCGGTGGCGCGGAGTTTTGGCTACCAGTGAGGATTTCCCGCATCTGGTCGAGGCGATGGACGCTGTCGTGGCGCGCCTGGGTGGGCTGACCAAGGTGTGGCGGTTCGACCGGATGTCCACCGTTTGCTATCCACCGACCGGTGCGGTACTGCCCAGTTTCGGTGAAGTGGCGAAACATTACGGAGTCACCGTCGTTATTTGCCCACCGAGGCGGGGAAACCGCAAAGGCGTTGTCGAAAAGGCGCATCATTACGCCGCGCAACGATGG
>NZ_WOTO01000021.1 GCF_010993775.1 Fodinicola feengrottensis
GACACCCAGGCAGTAGCTGAGGCGGTACCCAAAGCGACCTTCCACTCTTATTTCCACCGGAACACGGAACACCTGGTCCCAGCTCCGAAACAACGGTTTCATGGACCCTCGGCCGAGATCGTCACGGCAATACTACCTACTGTGGCAGGCGTCCACGAGGCGATCAAAACTCGGCGATGCCGGTCCTTGCGTCCCGGCTCGGCGTTCCTGGACAGCGACAACACCATCCTCGCATCCATGCAGAAACTGTTCCACTACACCGAAAAGGTCGACGGTGGCGGGCTCTTCAACGAGACCGTCGGGCTGTGGAGACACGACTCTGGGTCGTTCACGTTCTCTTCCCAAGCGAACGGCGAAGCCTTCGCCGGGCTCGCGAAGGTCCTCGCCGCGCTGCCGTCCACAGATCCACGCCGGGTCGAATATCTCCGTGTTTTCAGGAAAATGGCCGGCACCATCCGGCTGACCCAGCGCCCTGACGGATTCTGGAACACCGATCTGCTCAACCCGCTGGACTCCCCCGGCCCGGAGAGCGCCGGCACGTCACTGCTCACGTACGGCCTCGCCTGGGGGGTCTCGGCCGGCGTCCTGGACGCGCGCACGTACGAACCAGCCGCCACGAAGGCGTGGCAGGCACTTACGTCCAAGGCCCTGCTGCCCAGCGGATTCCTTGGCTACGTCCAGAATCCCGCCGCTCGACCGTTCAGCCCGCCCGCGAAAGCCACCGACACCGCCGCGTACGGCGTCGGCGGCTTCCTGCAGGCCGGCCGCTGGATCGCTGCCCTCACCCCGGCCTGCCAGGCTCCGTAGCCGCACCTCTCAGGTAGCCGAAAAGGTCGTCGACCAGCTGCCGCGGACTCGCGTTTCCCTTTCCGCCGGCGGCAAGGTGGCCGGCCGCCGCGAGGTCCGCCGCCCCATGGGCGAGCGATCGAATCAGCGAGGCCAACCGGACCGGATCGCCGGCCGGCAGCGCGCCGGCCCGTTGGGTCGCCGCGACCAGCCCGACCAGCGCGGCCTGGGTGGTTTCGGCGGCAGCCGCCAGCTCGTTGGATTCGATCGTCCACGGACCGAAAACCAGCCTGAAACGGGCCGGATACCGGCTCGCCCACTCGACGTATGCGTGCGTGGCTTCCCGCAGCACGGCCTCGGGCGGCCCCGATGCGCCGGCCAGCACCGCACTTCGCCGCGCCAGCTCCCGCGCGGCGACCGCCGCCAGCAACGCCTCCTTGCTGGCGAAATGTTTGTACGGGGCATTGTGCGAGACGCCGACCCGGCGGCCGACCTCGCGCAGGGTCACCGCGTCGACGCCACCCTGATCGAGCAGATGGGCGGCCGCCTCGATCAGGGCGTCACGCGTACCAGGAGCCATGCGAGCAGCGTAACGCCGGTTGACAGTGTCAACCTGGCGAGCTAGGTTGACGCTGTCAACCTACGAGAGGACCGATGATATGAAACGGGCGGTCATCACCGGAGCGACTTCCGGGATCGGTGCGGAGATCGCGAGACTACTACTGGCCGCCAACGGCATGACCGTTGACCTGGTCGGACGCAGCCAAGGCCGACTTGAGCAGGCACGGCAACGGATTCTCGGCACCCACCCGGCTGCCGACCTCCGGCTCGTACGCGCGGATCTGTCCCTGCTCTCCGAAGTACGAGCGCTGGCGGATCAGGCCGCCGACAATCCGCCGGACGTGGTGATCAGCTGCGCGGCAGTGATCGCGGAGATTCGGGACGTCACCTCCGAAGGTCTGCAGCGGACCCTGGTGACGAACCATCTCGCGCCCTATTTGTTGATGCGCTCGCTGGTCAAACCGATCGGCGACCGGGCGGCGCGGTTCATCGTGGTCGGAGCATCACCGACCGCGCTGGCCCGTACGCCGGTGAATCTCGACGATCTGGACTGCCACACCGGTCGCGGACTCGGACCGCTGCCCAGCGCCCGACCGTTCGCCGCGTACGGGCGGACGAAGAACATGAACGCGATGTTCGTCTACGCGCTCGCGGACCGGCTCGCCGACAGCCAGATCAAGGTGAACGGTGTCCATCCGGGCATCATCAGCGGAACCGGTCTGGCCCGAGACGCCCGCGGCTCCCTGAGAGTGTTCAGCAGCCTTGTCGCTCCCTTCATGCCGGGCGTGGACGCTGGTGCCGACAGCCCCGCGTGGTTGGCCACCTCTCCCGAGGTCGCTGGCGTGACCGGGAAGTTCTTCGTCAAACGCAAGCAAGTTCCCACCGCCCCACACACCACCGACAAGGCTCGCTGCGACCGACTGTGGGACGAGAGTGCCCGGCTGGTGGGCCTTTCGGTCAGCGCTGGGCGGTGATGAACTGGGGCGGCGTGAATCCCGCGGTGCCGGCGAAAAGTGGCGCCAGGTCGCGGTGATGGCGCCGACTCAGCTCGGCTGGATCGGCCGTACGAGCGAGCCACTCGTGATCCGCCAGCCAGCTGACCGGGTCGTTGCCGACACCGCCTTTCCACAGATCAGCGAACCAGTTCGTCATTTCCGGTCCACATCGCGCATCAGGTCCGGAACCTTGGCGAAATCGGCGTCGATGTATTCCACCGAAAGATGGCTGCCCGGCGCGGACAGTCCGGTGATGCCGGAGATCAGCCGGTCGTTGTCCGCCGGAGACAAGTACGGGATGAGGCCCTCGGCGAGCCACGCCGTCGGTACGGCCGGATCCAGCCCGGCGGCCTGCAGCGCGGTCGGCCAGTCCTCGCGCAGGTCCGTCGCCACCACGATCCGCTCGCCGCGCGGCTGAGCGCCCACCTCGTCGATGACCTGCTGCTTGAACCGCAGGACCGGTGGCATGTCGAGCTCGAAAACCCTTACGCCAGCGGGAAAGTCCAGCCGGTACGCCCGGGCGTCCAACCCGGCCGCCACCAGCACCACCTGTCGGCAGCCGGCGGCGGTCGCGGCCAGCAGGTAGTCGTCGAAGAACTTCGTTCGTACGCTCACATATTCGCCCATGAGCACCTGCATCTGTTGCCAGATATCCGGGAGAATCGGCCGCCGCGCCACTGGGAAAAGGCGCATGCGCCTCGCCGGCCGCGACGAAGGCGGCGGCCAGCGGATCATGGAACAGCGGGTCGGGCCGCGCGTCCTCGGCCGCGCGACCCACCGCCACTCCCAGCGCCGTCCAACTGACATCGGCCATCTCGACCCGCGCCGCCATCGCGCCCACCTCGCCCCACCGTCAGATAGTTTGCATACCTAACTATCGACGCTAGCGTCCGATTTGGGCGGGCACAATGTGATTATTCAGCTATTGCCCTTCAGTGGCAGTGCCCGTTGCTACTGGGCGGCACATCCAGGGTCGGGTTGCGGTCGAAGAAACCGATCGGCTTGAGAGTGAAGCCCGCGTAGTCGACCGGCATGATCGGCCAATCCTCCGGCCGCGGAAAGTGCGTCAGCCCGAAGGTGTGCCACAGCACCACATCCGCGCCATCCACCGGCCGGTCAGCCGAAGTCCATGCCGGCAGGCCGCCGCCACCGGGGTGCTGGTTCACGAAGTCACCGGCCGAATAACGCTCGGCCGGGTCGTACGCGGTCACCCAGAGATGCTTGGTCGCAAACGCCGCTCGCTGGTGAATCGACGACGACTCGTCAGCGAGCAGCGTCGGCAGGCCTTCCGGATAAAGCGCATAGCCGACCGGCCGGCCGAACCGGTTCCGCACCTCGGGATTCACGATCTGCCACGTACGCGCGCGGCTCTGGTCACCCATTCGCTGCGCGTCCGACTCCCGCTCCAGCCGCGTCCGGGCCTCCCGGAAAGCGTTCCCATACGGATTGTCCGGGCCGACCGGGACCCGTACGGCCTCGACCTCTTCGACCGCGTTCGTCAGGCCATCGACCATCATGTCCAGCCGGGCCGAGAAAAGATGCTGGTGGAACGGCGCGCCGAGACCGGGCGCGACCTCGGTGGCGTACGGGTGACCGGCCCCCGGAAAGGCCGACGTGAACGGCACACCGGTCGCCTTGGCTTCGCACTGAATCGTACCGTCGAGGGAGAAATACCAGTAGAAGCCGTAATCGTAGTTGCCGACCGTGGTGAAGAAGGAAATCACCAATCGGCGCTGCCGGCGGGTTTCCGAGGAACCGGTGAAAAGATCGGAATGCTTCCACAGCACCCCGAAATCCTCCTCGTGCATGCAGATCGCGTTGCGCAGCGTCTGCGGCTCACCGAAGTCGTCGGCGATCACCACGTCTTCGTAGTGAATCTCCCCCAAGCAGTCGCAACCTAGCTCGAGCGAGTTGGTGTAGCGACCAAACATGTACTCGCCAGCATCGAAGTAGTTCTGCCAGAACCGGACCGGCGACGGATCCGCGTACGGGACGACCATCTCGGCGATTGACGCGCGGTAGACGATCGGCCGGTCGTCGAAGGAGATCTGGTGCAGGGTCAGGCCTTCGCGCTCGTTGAAACCGATCCGCAGCCGCCAGTTCTGCCAGCTCACCTCGCCGCCGGAGACCGCGAAACTGGGGCCTTCGGGCTGGGTGATCTCGATCGGTTTCAAGGTCGTACGAAGCGGACCGACCTGCTCCGGGTCGTCGAAGTTGCCCGGCTCGGCCGGCACCGGGAAAACCTGGTGGTCGATGACTTTGGTGACGATCTTGCGGGTCATGTCCACGTACGCTGACAAACCGTCGACCGGATGCGCCCACGGGTGGTCTTTTTCGTGGAACTGCTGGAAACCGATCGTCCGCAGCAGCCGCCGGCCGGTCTCGTCCGGCTCGTCGTAGACGCCGGCGGACAACGGCACGGCTCGTACGCTCGCGGGGTCGATCCCGCGCTTGGCCAGCGCGTCCACCCACCGTTGGTCGCCCGCGACGACCTCCTCAACCAGCTCGAACTCACTGTCGATAATCGGCAGCTGACCGGTTTTGGCCGTGTCCAGCCGAATTGCACTGTCCACTGTGGACCGAGTGACCGAGATGAGCACGTCGTGCGAGTCACCGGTCGCGAGGTCCAGCAGCAGCACCCGGAACCGACGGTCCAGCTCGGTCCCTTCGCCGTACGCCAGCACCTCGGCCTTCGACGGCTCCTCCGGACCGCAGAACGCATATCGCACGCTCTCGCCGAGCAGTCCGGCCTCGGCCAGGACTTCCTTCACCCGGCGAATCTCGTCCTTCGTGACCCGGTCCAGTGGGTGGCTGGCGGCCACCAGCCCGTCGACGATCGTCACTTCTCAGCTCCTCTTCACGACGTTTGCGTCAGCCTACTTGGCCGCCCGGATCCGGCAGTGCCTTCACCGTACGCCGACGGGCTCGCCACAACCTGGCTGCCGGGAAGACGGAAAGCGGCATTCTCACAACCCGGGAATGACCCACCTCGGCATAGCGGACGGACGCTACCTTTCACCCGCAGATACGAAAGGACCGTCCATTGGTGGAGCTGCAGCTGCGCCACCGGTCGCCGGTGTCCGGGCTGGACCGGCGCCGGCTGGGGCCGCTCCAGGTGATCGCCCAGTCCGTCTCGGCGGTGGCACCGTCGGCCGCGCGATGGCGACCAGCCCGGCGATGGCCGCGGTGACCGCCGGCGCGACGGTGACCTGGTCGTACGTCATCGCCACTGGTCTCGCGCTGCTGATTGGGCGCTGCATCGCCTACTTCACCCGCCGGATGGCCGTGGCCGGCTCGCTCTACAGCCTCACCGCCAAGGGCCTCGGCCCGTCGGCGGCCTTCGCGTGCGGCTGCGCGATGCTCGTCGGCTACGGGGTGCTGGGGATGGGCATGCTGACTGGCTGCGCCATCTACCTGGGCGACTTGCTGGCCCGCCTCGGGGTGCCGCGCGGGCCCAGCACAGTGGCCGTCGCGGCTCTGGGCGTACTCGCCCTCGGTGCCCTCGCCACCGTCTGCACACTCCGGGCCGTACGACTGTCCGCGCAGGTCATCCTGGTCGTCGAGGCGGTGTCGATCGGGCTGATGCTGGTGATTTTCGCGGTGCTCCTGACCGGCATCGGGCCGCACCTGGACCTGCGGCCATTCGCGATCTCCTCGGCCAACCTCGGCGGCATCGTCGGTGCCGGCGTACTGCCCGCTCTCGGGGCCTTCGTGGGCTTCGAGGCGGCGGCGGCTCTGGGCGTCGAGGCCCGCCGGCCGTTCCAGACGATCCCGCGGGCCGTGCAATGGACCGCCGGGCTCGCCGGCGTGCTGTTCGTGGCCGCCACCTACACCCAGGTGGTCGGCCTCAGCCGGCTGCCCGGCGGCCTCGCCGGGCAGGGCCGGCCGGTCACCGCGCTTGCCACCGCACAGCACCTGCCCTGGCTGTCCCTGTTGCTCGACATCGGCATCG
Source organism: Fodinicola feengrottensis (assembly GCF_010993775.1). Lineage (GTDB taxonomy): Bacteria > Actinomycetota > Actinomycetes > Mycobacteriales > HKI-0501 > Fodinicola > Fodinicola feengrottensis. The sequence goes on from NZ_WOTO01000021.1 coordinate 6,295, forward strand.
CGGCCTCGTTTTTCGCCTGTACGTTGGCAACCGGCACCGCGCTGACCCGGGTGCTGTTCTCGATGGGCCGGGACGGCATCGCCCCGCACCAGTTCGGCGCCACCCATCCACGGCACCGGACTCCGCGAGTGGCGATCATGGTGGCGATCCCGGTCACCGCCGCCGTACCGGCCGTGTTGTTGCTGGCTGGGATGCCCGCCGGCGTCCTGCTGGTGACCCTGATCAACATCGCGGTTTTCGGCTATCTGGTGGCATATCTGCTGGTCTGCGTGTCCGCGCCGGTGTTCCTGCGGCGGATCGGCGAACTGACCGTGGGCGCGGTGCTGACCGCCGCGGTGATCGCGCCGGTGCTGGTCGCCGTGTTGGTCGCCTTCACGATGGTCACCTGGAACGGCCCCTACCCGTACGCCTTCGGCCTCCTCGTCCTGGCCGCGCTGGGGTGGTTCGGCTGGTTGCGGCTGCGCCGGCCGGCCACCCTGTCCGGTATCGGGGTGTACGACGAGACGTTGGCGGCTGACGTGCTGGGTGGCACCGACAGATGACCTCAGGCATGGACCCCTCGCCGCTGCCCGGCCGGCAGCCGCGGGCCCTTCGCAACACGCTCGCGATCATCGAGGAGGTGGTCGCGGCCGGGCCTGGCGTCACCGCGAAGGAAATCTCCGCCGCCCTCAAGCTGCCGCCGGCCACCACGTACCGACTGCTGAACCTGCTGGTCGGCGAGGAATACCTGGTCCGGCTGCCGGACCTGCGCGGCTTCGCGCGCTCGGCCGCCGGGCCGCCCGGCTGGCCGCTCCCACCAACACCCGCCCACCTGCGGCCGTACGCGCCGTTGTCGGCCATCTGCGCGGCAACGTCCGGTGGGGCGTCCACCTCGCCTCGTTCACCGCCGGCCGTCTCGTACTCATGGACCCGGACCGCGACCACCCACCGAGCGACGAGGTAGTCCTCGCCCGCTACCTTTACGCGTCCGCGCTGGGCAAACTGCTGCTCGCCGACCAACCCGACTGGCGGGCGATGGTCCGGGACCTTCGCCGCTTCACCGAACACACCATCGTCGGTCGTACCGAACTGGACACCGAACTCCGCGAGGTCGCCGCCTCCGGCGTCGCCCGCCAATGCGGCGAGCTGCGTACCGACCGCGGCTGCCTGGCCGTCCCCATCCGCGACCAGGACACCGGCGCCCTGGTCGCTGGCCTCGCCGTCAGCGGGCCCACCCGATCGGATCGCCGAACCCAACACCGACATGATCGCCCTCCTGCGCAAACATGCCGACCGTCTCGCACCGCTGCTCGCCTAGTGTCCTGATCTCGCCAGCAGCACGTCCGCGAGCGCGGTCCAGAGCTGTGGTCACGGACAGATCACCTTTCTTCGTGGAACACCGCGGTTCGGAGGTCGAGACTCCGGTGAACACAGACCGCGCCGGCTGATAGACATCTTCTATCGGACTACGACTGCCTGTGGAGGCGTTTGGTGAGCATTCTCGGTACGCGGGTTCTCCGCACCGAAGATCCGCTGTTTCTGACAAAAGGGGCCACCTACACCGAGGACCTCGTCGACGAGCGCCTCGCCGGCGCCGCGTATGTGACGTTCGTACGATCGCCCATCGCGCATGGGCGGATCACCGCGATCGACACGTCGGAGGCGGAGGCCGCGCCGGGAGTCGTACGAGTTTTCACCGCGAAGGACGTCGAGCTCCCACCGATCCCGCCAGCGCTGCCGATGTTCACCAAGGGGATGGATCGGCCGCTGCTGGCCGCCGACACCGTACGGTTCGTTGGCGACCTGGTGGCCGCGATCGTCACGGAGGAGCGTTACCAGGGCGAGGATGCCGCCGAGCTGGTCGACATCGACTTCGATCCGCTGCCGGCGGTGGTCGATCCGCGCAAGGCGCTGAACGACGAGGTCCTGCTGTTCCCAGCGGCCGGTACGAACCTGATCTTCACCGTCCCTGGCGACCTCGATGACAGCGTTTTCGAGGGCTGCGAGGTGGTGATCAGCCGCGAGATCGTCAACCAGCGGCTCGCGCCGGCGCCCATGGAGGTGCGGGCGGCGGCCGCGGTTTGGGGGCAGGACGGCCGGCTGACCGCGTGGATTCCCAACCAGGCGGCCCAGATGACCAAGGCCGGGCTGGTCGCCATCCTGGGCATCGACCCGGATCTGGTCCGCGTCATCACGCCGGACACCGGCGGCGGGTTCGGCGCCAAGATCGGCGCCGATCCGGAGGCCGCCGCGGTCGCGTGGATGGCTGGCAGGCTCAAACGGCCGTTGCGGTGGGTCGAAACCCGCTCGGAGAACCTCGTCGGCATGACGCACGGCCGCGACCAGGTGCAGACCATCACGCTCGGCGGCCGTCGCGATGGCACGCTGCAGGCGTACCGGCTGGATGTGATCCAGGACTGCGGCGCCTACCCGCTTTTCGGTGCGATGCTGCCGGCATTCACCTACTCGATGGCCACCGGCGTCTACGACATTCCGACGTTGCAGTACAGATCTCGCAGTGTGGCCACCAACAAAACCTCTGTCGCGGCCTACCGCGGCGCGGGTCGGCCAGAGGCGACAGCCGCGATCGAACGGGCGATGGATCTTTTCGCCGCGGAGATCGGGATGGACCCGATCGAGGTGCGCAAGAAGAACGTGCTGCCACCAGAAGCCTTTCCGTACAAGACAAAAGGCGGAGCGCTCTACGACAGTGGCGAGTACGCGGCGGCCGCTATCGACCTCGCGGTGGACGCGGCGGATTACGCCGGTTTGCGGGCTGAGCAGGCGCAAAAGCGCGCCAACGGGGACGTCGTCCAGATGGGCATCGGCGTCTGCGCGTACGTGGAAGTCACCGGCGCCGGCGGCGAAGGGGGCTCGCCGAGCGAAAACGCGACCGTCGAGGTGCATCCCGATGGCAGCGTCACCGTCCTCACCGGCACGTCACCGCACGGTCAGGGGCATCAGACGGCATGGTCGATGTTGGTCAGTGACCAGCTCGGCATCCCGATGGACCGGATCACCGTCAAATACGGCGACACCGACCTGGTTCCGGTAGGCGGCGGCACGATGGGGTCGCGCAGCCTGCAGCAGGGCGGCGCCGCCGTGCACCAGGCCACCAAAGAGTTGGTGGAGCTGGCAAAGACGCGTGCGGCCGACCTGCTCGAGGCCAATGTGGACGATCTGGTGGTGGATACCGGGCGGGCCGCGATCGCGGTCGCCGGCGTACCAACCGCCACGATCAGCTTCGCTGAGCTGGCCGCACAGGAAAAGCTTTCCGTCTACACGGTTTTCACCACCGACGGTGCGACTTTTCCTTTCGGCGCCCATATCGCGGTCGTCGATGTGGACACGGAGTCTGGCAAGGCGGAGCTGCGCCGGATCGTCACGGTGGACGACGCCGGTACGATCCTCAACCCGCTGCTCTTCGACGGGCAGCGGCACGGCGGCATCGCGCAGGGCGTCGCCCAGGCGCTGTTCGAGGAGGTTCTCTATGACGAGGACGGAAATCCGCTGACCTCGACCTTCGCCAGCTATCCGTTCGTGTCGGCCACCGAGCTGCCGAGCTTCGAGCTGGTCACCATGCAGACGCCGACACCGTACAATCCGCTCGGCGCCAAGGGAATCGGCGAGGCGGGCACGATCGGTGCCACCCCGGCCGTGCAAAACGCCGTGATCGACGCCGTTTCCCATTTGGGCGTCAGACATATCGAGATGCCGACCACCCCGGAGCGGGTCTGGTCCGCGATCCAGCAAGCCGCCGGAGGAACCGCGTGAAGGTCGAGATCGCCGTCAACGGCGTGAAACGTACGGATGAGGTCGAGCCTCGCCTGCTGCTGGCGCATTATCTGCGCGAGGTCGCAGGATTGAAGGGCACCAACATCGGTTTGCGACACCTCGTCGTGCGGCGCTTGTACGGTCCACGTCGACGGGGAGTCGGTGAAGTCCTGCACGGTTCTGGCCGTTCAGGCGGACGGCCGGCAAGTGACCACTGTGGAGGGTCTGGCGAGCGAAGACGGCACGATGCATCCGATGCAGCGGGCCTTCCAGCAGGAGCACGCGCTGCAGTGCGGGTTTTGTACGCCAGGCATGGTGATGGCGTCGATTGGGCTGCTGGCGGAGAATCCGGATCCGACTGAGCAGGAGATCCGGGAGGGCCTGGAAGGCAACCTCTGCCGCTGCACCGGCTATCACAACATCGTCCGGGCCGTCCGCCTTGCCGCCGAAGGGATCGCGCGTGATCCCCGCCGCTTTTGACTACGCACGGCCAGAAACGGTCGAGGAGGCCATCGGCCTTCTCGGTCAGCATGGCGACGAGGCGAAACTGCTGGCCGGTGGGCATTCCTTGCTGCCGCTGATGAAACTGCGGTTCGCCAACCCCAGCGTGCTGATCGACATCGGCCGGCTGACGGATCTGTCGTACGTACGAGTGGAAGGTGACGAGCTCGCGATCGGTGCCTTGACGCGCTATTGCGACCTGGTTTCCGCTGACGTGGTCACGAAAGAAGCCCCGCTGCTCGGGTACGCGTCATCGCTGGTCGGCGATCCGCAGGTGCGCCACCGCGGCACGATTGGCGGCACCCTCGTACACGCCGATCCCGCCTCGGACCTCCCAGCCGTCGTGCTGGCCACCGGCGGTTCGCTGATCGCGCAGGGTCCGGCTGGTCGGCGGATCATTGGTGTCGACGACTTTTTTTTCGCGGCTTCTTCGAAACCGCGCTGGAACCGGATGAGATCCTGGTGGAGGTTCGGCTGCCGCGTACGGGTGCGTGCCCGTGGGCGTATCAGAAATTCGTCCGGCGGGCCAACGACTGGGCGATCGTGGGAGCAGCCACAGTGGACGGTCGGGTCGGGCTGGTCAACATGGGCCAGACCCCGCTGCGCGCGACCGCGGTCGAAGAGGCACTCACGTCTGGCGCGAGTGTCTCGGAAGCGGCCGCACTGGCTGCCGACGGCACCGCGCCGGCCGCGGACATGCACGCGTCCGAGGAATTCCGCCGGCACCTCGCGAGAGTTCTCACTCGCCGAGCCCTGACCGCAGCCGAGGCCCGCTGACGTTACCCCCCGACCGGGCCCCAGCGGGTTTTCTGGGCGGCCACGTACGCCCCGAAGTCGCCAACCATGTCCAGCTCACCACCGCTGACCAGCCACTGGATCTGCAGGCCGTCCAGGGCGGCGATGGTGAGGTGGACGAACCGCTCGACCGGCACCTCGGAGCGGAATTCGCCGGCGTCCAGGCCATGTTCGACGGCCGCGGTCAGCCACGCGTAGACGCCCGCGTAGTGCTGCTGAACCCAGTCGTGCGCGGGATGCGCCGGATCGATCGCCTCCGCACTCAGCGTGACGAAAAGCCGCACCTGGTTGGGCCGCTGACTGTTCCGCCGCACCAGCGCGATCAGCGCATCGAAGGCGGCCCAACCCAGCGGCGGTTGGCTGTCCACCTCCAGCAGCCGGCCGTCGATCTCATCCCGATGGTCCAGCGCGGCCACCAAAAGTGCCACCTTGGAGGGAAAATGGTGCAGCAGACCGGACTGGCTCAGCCCCGCCAGCTCAGCGACCTGCGCGATCGACGTGCCGCGATAGCCGGCGGCGGCGAACAAGTCGAGCGCCACCTCCAGCACCCGGGCGCGAGCCTGGTCACCGGCCGCGCTGGCGCGGTCGGTGACTGTCCGTCGATAGCGCCGCGGAAAGGACATCCGGTCAGCCTAGGGCGTCCGCGCGCAGCCCGTACGTCCCCGAGCCCACGCGCGACCAGCAGCTCACCACCGCTGAGCGGCCGCCAGTCACCCCCTCCCAGACCCGCAGCACCCGGCTGTCCATTCGTACGGTCACCGTCCGCCGCTCCCCCGGCGGCACGTCGTCCGCGATCGCCCAGCCGGCCAGCCGCACCGACTCACCTTCTGGGCGGACGTACACCTGGACGACCTCGCGACCCGGCCGGGTCCCGGTGTTTTCCAGCTCTACCAGCACATTTTCGTTTTCGACGCGGACGCTGTGGTACGCCCACGTCGTCCAGCCCAGCCCGTGCCCGAACCAGAACCGCGGCTCCTTCTCGCCGCCGTCCCAGCCGCGATAGCCGACCCGCACACTTTCCTCGTACACCAGCGATCCATCGGTCGGGACCGGTGACCACGCCGGCCCATCTCCATCGGCAGCTGGGAAAGTCGTGACCAACCGGCCAGCGGCCTCCCGCAGCCCCAACAGCACGTCGGCGACCGCGTTGCCGCCCTCCTGACCCGGCAGGCCCACCCAGACCACCGCGTGCACGTCGTCCAGCCACGGCATCAGGACCGGCGTCGCCGCGTTCACCACCACAACCGTACGATCGGCGACCGCGGCCACCGCGCGGACCAGCTCGTCCTGGTCGCCCGGCAGCGCCAACGTGTGTTTGTCCACCGACTCGGTCTCCTGCTCGGTGGTCAGGCCGACAACCACCACGGCCGTACCCGCTCCCGACGCGGCCTCGACAGCGGCCGCGATGACCTCGACGGACGGCCGTGGCGCCGGCCGGGCGACCACGCCGAGCAGGCCCAGTGCACCCTGCGAGGTGTCCAGCCGGGCGGTCAGCCGGCTGCCCTGGCCGGCGGTGACGATGGTGGTCCACACCGGCGGGCTCAGGATGGCCGCGCCGAGGTCACCCGCGCTCAACACCAGCTCGACCTGGTGCTCGACGCCGTCGATCTCGACCGTCCAACGGCCGGCGCCTCGTACGCCCACCTCTACCTCGGTCGGCGCGGCCAGGTCCAACTCGGCGGCCAGTTCGACCCCGGCGGCGCCTTCGTGCGCGCTGGTCGTCATACCCAGCGCGATCATCGCGAGGTCGCTGGCGGTCGACGCGAGCTCCTCGCCGTCGGCCCGCCGGCTGGTGATCCGGATGCCCGGCATGCCGGTCTCCGGATCCCGTACGAACCGCGGATCGGCCACGTCCGGCGACTGGCGCACCTCGACTCCGTCGACCACCCGGACCCGGTCCGCACCCAGCGCCGCGACCAACCCCTCGGCGATGCTCACCACGTGCGGCGGACGGACCTGCGCGGACCCACCGCCCTGCGCGACCGTACCAAGAGCGTGCCGCCCGACCAGCACCAATGGCCTCGCCGCGGTCGGCGCGGCAGGATCCAGCGGCAGCGTCGAGCCCTCGTTGGTCAGCACCGTCATGCCACCCGCGGCGAGGGCACGCAGTTGCTCCCGCCGGACCGGGTCGGTTGGACCCGGCAAGCCCCGACCGGCACCGGATCCGTCCACCACGCACCCACCCGGCTGGCCAACCGCAGCAGCCGGCGGGCGTGCTCCCTTACCACCTCCTCGGTCACCTCACCGGCGCGTACGGCCGCGAGCAACTGGTCACCCCACGGCCCCTGCGGACCCGGCATCACCAGGTCCTGCCCACCATTCGCGGACGGCACGGTGGTCTTGGTGGCGAACCAGTCGGACATCACCAGCCCGTCCCAGCCCCACTGTCCTTTGAGGACACCGTTGATCAACTCGTCGTGCTCGGTCGCGGCGACGCCGTTGATGTCGTTGTACGCCGCCATCACCGTCCACGGATGCGCGTCCTGGATCGCGATTTCGAAGGGCAGCAAGTAAAGTTCGTTCAGCGCCCGCGCATCGACCACCGAGTTGACGGTGTGCCGCTCGGTTTCCGATTCGTTGGCCACGAAATGCTTCACGCACGCGCCGACCCCGAGGGCCTGCAGGCCTCGTACGTACCCCGCGGCATCCGGCCGGTCGGTCAGCAGTGGATCCTCCGAGTACGCCTCGAAAAGCCGGCCGCCCAGTGGGGTCCGGTGCAGGTTCACGGTTGGTCCGAGCACCACATGCACGCCCTGCGCGAGCGCTTCCTCGGCAAGCAGCCGGCCGACGCCGTCGGCCACTTTTTCGTCCCACGACGAGGCAAGCAGGGTCGCGTTCGGCAGCAGCGACACCCGCCGACCGCCAGTGAACTCGGAGCCGCGAACGCCGGTTGGGCCGTCCGAGAACACCATCGGCGCGAGGCCGATGGACTCTTCGCCGTACAGCTCGAACATCGCCGACCCGGTCAGCAGCCGGACGACCTGCTCGACGCTGAGGCTGGCCAGCGCCTTCTCCAGCTCTGGTGGGTCGGTGGGTGTAAAAGTCACCTGTACTCCTTCGGACTTTTGTCAGCGGACGCTGCGAATGGGCACGATGGCGAGGCCGCCCAGAGCACACCGGATGCCGGCGCCCCACATCAGCCGAGGTAGTTGCCGGTGGCCGCCGAGCCGATCCCCAGCAGGACGCCCCCAGGGCCGCGGCGAGCGACTGCGGAAAGTGCGTTGGCGATGTTGAGCACTCCTAGTGTCCTGCGTCTGAGGTTCGTTGCTCTATTCGGTGATCCAGACGGTGATCTGAGTGCGCCGGAGGATCGTCCTCATACTGGTGTGTATGTGGGCGATTCTCCGGTGCTCTCAGTCGCCGTCTGAGCGCCGGAGAAAGTAGCGAACCTCGGGCGCAGGACACTAGATCCTTGGCCGCATCGTGCTTGCTCGGCAACACGTCGATCACCAGCGCGGTGTCGACGGCGACGTAGATCCCGAACCCGAGGCCCATGATGGCCTCCACAACGTAGAACCAGCCAAGCGAGTGGATGTGCGCGAGGACGACCAGTCCGACCGCGAAAACCAGCGTCGAGCCGATCACGAAAGGCTTTCGCCGGCCAGTACGGTCGGACAGCCAGCCGCCGAATTTCGCCGTCCAGCACCAACGCGATCGTGTAGATCAGCACTCCGGTGGCGAGCGCCTTCACCGCATCCTCGGCGGTGAGGCCAATCTGGTTCTCCAGATAGAAAACTCGGTACGAGATGAACATAAAGGCCGCCAGCGTCAACAGAAACCGGGAAATCCAGGCGTACCCGAAATCTGGATACCGGATCGGATTGACCCAGAACGTCTTCGCGAACGCCAGCCAGCCACTGATCACCGGCCACTCGGAGATCACCTTGTCCGGCAACACAAACGCGTAGAGGACGACGGTCGCGAGCGCGAACCCGGCCGGCAGCACGAAAAGCAGGACCATGTTGTGGACGAACAGGCTCGCCGTGTACGCGGCCACCAGGATGCCGATGTTCTGCATCACGCCCACGTTCGCGGACACTCCACCGCGCCGGTGCTCGGGCACCTGATCGGCGATGGTGGCCAGCAGTGGCGCCAAAATCGCGTTGCCGGCAAGCTGGGCCAGGCACCAGCCGGCCAGCAGCGCCGGCACGGTGGGCGCGATCGCCACCATCGCCAACGCGATCACGAAGACCAGGCCACCGCCCACCATCCAGGGCCGCCGCCGGCCCCACCGCGAGGTCGTCAGGTCACTCAGCCGGCCGAACACCGGGTTCGCGATCATCGCCACGAAGGCCGCCACCGCCAGCACGTTCCCGTTCACCGTGGCCGCCGCCGGTCCGCTCACCAGAGTTTGGGTTTTCACCGCCAGGCTGACGGTGACCGGCGCCAGCAACGCGACGAACAGGCCGAACTGCGCGAACGCCATCGTCCAGACGACCGGTCTCGACACGTTCTCGACGACATCCGGCGGAACAGTCTGTGTGTTGGGGTTGGCCATGGACCCACTCCTCACGTCACCCGACCGAGTGGTTGGTCGGCTAAACGGTACGTGAGGGCGTACGTCTCGTGAAGCCCCTCACCGAAAGTCGTCCAGTATGTCCGTGACCAGCGCGGATTGCGGCAATGTCCGTACGCGGGTTTGCTCGTGTTTGAGTAGTCCTACTTGACTAGCGATGGATACTCGTGTTTGAGTAGTCACATGCTGGGAACCAGGTTGTTCATCCTCGGAGCGCTCGCCCAGGGCGGGCCGATGCACGGGCACAAGATCCGCGGCGCGGCTCAGCAGGATCGGGTCGAGCTGTGGTCCGACATCAAGCCGGGCTCGCTTTACGGCGCCCTGCGGCGAATGGCGGACGAGGGGCTCGTCGAGGTCGTACGCACCGAACAGGACGGAAATCTGCCGGCCCGCACGGTTTACGCGATCACCGACAACGGCCGCGCCGACCTCACCTCGCAGATCCACGCCGTACTCGCCGACGCGCAGCTACGGCCCGACCCAATGCACCTGGTCCTGCAGCATGCCGACGAGTTGGACCCAGCCGAGTTCCGTACGGCCATCCTGGCCCGCCGGGACGCGTACGCCACGCATCTCGACTTCATGCGCCACCTGCTCACCGAGGCCGAGCCCTATCTGACCGGCCTGGAACCGCTCGCGTTCGAGCACATCTTCCTGCGGCTGGAGGCCGAGCTCCAGTGGCACGACCGGCTGCTGGCCGCCGTCCCCCTTTCCGAAAAGAGTTGATTATGTCAACGAAATCCCCGCACGTTCTGGTCATCGGCGGTGGCATCGGCGGTCTTTGCCTTGCCCAGGGCCTGAAAAAAAAAGGCCGGCGTCAGCGTCGCCGTCTACGAGCGCGACTTCACCCCCGACGCCCGCCAACAGGGCTACCGCATCAATGTCAACAGTGCCGGCGCGACAGCTCTGCGCGACTGCCTATCCGGCCCACTCTGGGACGTACTCATCGCCACCGCGGGCGACGCCGGACGCGGGATCGCTTTCATGGATGAGAAAATGCACGAGCTGGTGACTCTTCGCGCGGACGGCCCCGGCCCGGACTCGACCGACCCCACTCATGGCGAGCACGCCGTCAGCCGCATTACGTTACGTAAGATCCTGCTCGCCGGCCTGGGCGATCTTGTCCACTTCGACAAGGAATTCGTCCGCTACGAGTCCCATATGGACGGCACGGTCACCGCGATTTTCGCTGACGGCACCACCGCCACCGGCGATATCCTGATCGGCGCCGACGGCAGCCGTTCGCGCGTACGCGCCCAACTCCTGCCCGCCGCCACCGTGACCGACATTCCGGCGGTGGGTTGCGCCGGCAAACTGATGCTGACTGAGCAAACTCTGCGTTGGCTGCCTTCCAGCCTGACGACCAGGAAAAAAACGTCTTCTGGCCTCGCCAGGACTTCCTTTTCACCGCCGTCTTCCGTCGCCGCGAAGACCCCGCCGAGATAGCCGAGCGCATCGGCGACCAACTCGCCACCCTCGGCCTGGACGCGAAGGAATTGATCGAGGACTCCCGCGACAACGACTACGTGATGTGGGCGATGATCGGCCACCGCGACACTTTTTTCCGCCCGATTTCAGCGACGCCACCGGAGAAACCATCCGGGCCACCATCAAAGGCCGCATTGCCACCTGGCATCCCCACCTGCGCCGGCTCATCGCCGAATCAGCGCACGACCAGCTCCGTGCCGTCGGTTTCACCGCCGCCACCCCCGTCCCGGCGTGGCGGACCAGCAACGTGACCGTGCTCGGCGACGCCATCCACCACATGCCGCCAGTGGGCGGGCTCGGCGGAAACACCGCTCTCCGCGATGCCCGGCTGCTGTGCCAGCCCCCTCACCCGCGTCGATGCCGGAACCTCCGCGCTCCTTCCCGCCATCGAGAATTATGAAGCGGCGCTGCGAAAATACGGCTTCGAAACCGTCGGCGAAGCCGTTCGCAACACCCGGCAGGCCATCAGCCGCAACCCCGTCGGCCGCAGCCTCACCCGTACGTTCTTCCGCGTCTGCGGTGCCGTACCAGCCATCCGCCGTGCCACCCTGGAAGACTCCGACGTATACGACCCCCAACCCGTCGAACCCGCACGGTAGTTTCTCCGGTCACTCTTGTCGGGTGTCCGGAGGCTCGAGCTACGACTTCCAGTGAGTGGAAGGCGGCTTTCGGGACTGGCTGGGACCGAGCAAGGTGAACGGAAGCTGTGATGCCGGCGGAGGGGGCAGTCGGGTGAAGCGTGACACCTCGGCGCCGGCGCGAAGTGTGGCTGAGCGGGTGCTGAGCATCCTGGAGGTGTTCAACCCGGAACGACCGACGCTGCGGTTGAGTGACATCAGCCGGCACACCGGGATGCCTCTGACGACCACCCATCGGCTCGTCCGCGAACTGGTGTCGTGGGGTGCACTGGAGCGTGATCAGCGCGGTGGCTACTGGATCGGTCTGCGGCTCTGGGAAGTGGGCGCATTGGCACCGCGCAGCCTCGGTCTACGCGAAGCCGCACTGCCCTTCATGGAGGATCTGTACGAGGCTACGCACGAAAATGTGCAGCTCGCGGTCCGAGACGGTCGGGACGGCGTGTACGTCGAACGCATCACCGGCTGGGACGCGGTCACCGTACGCACCAAGGTCGGCGCGCGCTGGGCCGCTGCACGCCACCGGCGTGGGGCTGGTGCTTCTCGCGTACGCACCGCACGACGTTCAGGAGCAGGTGCTGGCCGAGCCGCTCGTACGGTTCACTGACAAGACGATCACCAGTGCGCAGCAGCTGCGCCGGGTGTTGACCGAGGTCCGCCGCACCGGCGTCGCGGTCAGCGACGGACAGATCACCCTCGACGCGCTGTCGGTGGCGGCCCCGATCCGCGATCCGCAGGGCGAGGTCGCCGCGTCGATTTCGCTGGTAGTGCGCACCAACGGCACCGATCCGCTGTCGCTGGCCGCGGCCGTACGCGCCGCCGCCCGCGGGGTTTCCCGAGTCTTGCGCGGATCGCCGGCCCGGCCGGAGCCCACCACCATCGACGACACCGCCTGAGGAAGCACCCATGACCGTACGCACCCGGCCACCCTTTCGCGCCGACCACGTGGGAAGCCTGCTCCGCCCGCAAAAACTCCTGGAAGCGCGGGAAAGTTTCGCGGCCGGCCGGCTCGACTCGGCACAGTTGCGGGCAGTCGAGGACGACTGCATCCGCGAAGTCGTACGGATGCAGGAAAACGTGGGCCTGCGGTCAGCCACCGACGGCGAGTTCCGCCGCGGGTCGTGGCACATGGACTTCATCTACCAGCTTGGCGGGGTCACCAAGGTCACCGAGAACATCCAGGTCCAGTTCCGTAACAGCGAAGGCACGATCGAGTTCACCCCCTCCGGCATCCACGTGGACGCGCCGATCTCGCTGCGAAAGACCATCTTCGGAGAAGATTTCCGGTTCCTGCGGTCGATCGTCACTACCACCGCCAAACAAACCATTCCGTCGCCCAGCATGGTCCACTACCGCGGCGGCCGGGCGTCCATCGACGAGCGGGTCTATCCGGATCTGGACGAGTTCTGGGATGACCTTTCGGCCGCGTACGCGGCGGAAATCCGTGGCCTCGCCGACCTCGGTGCCACGTATGTGCAGCTCGACGACACCAGCCTCGCCTATCTCAATGATCCAGCGCAGCGTGCGCAGATCACCCGGATGGGTGCCGACGGCGAACACCAACACCTGCGCAACATCAGGCAAATCAACGAAGCCCTCAAAGACAAACCCGAGGGCCTCACCGTCACCACTCACCTGTGTCGGGGCAACTTCCGATCGTCGTGGGTGGCCGAGGGTGGGTACGACTTCGTTGCCGAGCCGTTGTTCGGCGAGCTCGCCGTCGATGGGTTCTTCCTGGAGTTCGACGACGCGCGGTCGGGCGGCTTCGAGCCGCTTCGGTTCGTGCCTAAGGGAAAGATGGTCGTCCTGGGTTTGGTGACGACCAAACGTCCGGAGCTGGAAAGCAAGGATGACCTCAAGCGGCGCATCGACGAAGCGGCCAAGTACGTGGACCTCGACCAGTTGGCAATCTCTGGGCAATGCGGCTTCTCGTCCACGGTGGAAGGAAATGCGCTCACTTACGACGAGCAGGTCGCCAAGCTCGCACTGATCGTGGAAACCGCCGCCGAAGTCTGGGGCTAGTACTACAGTACTAGCGAGTGGCCGCCACTGCGGCGGCCGGCCCTTGCGCCTGCAAGATGTCAAGGAACTCAGTCGTACGAGCCAAAAACTCGGCGTCCGCGGCCAGCTCGGCACCGAAGAACTCCAGGAAAGCCGCCGCCACCTGCGCCGAGGTGCTGGCAACGGGCAATCCGCGCAGCCGATCCAGAGCCGGGTCGGTGATGAATTCAGCACCTGCCACCAGATGCCCGTCCAGTGGTGCGACACAACGCAAAAACGCGGCGACGGTCAGTGCCAGGAAATCCGGCATCCGGCCAGCGAGACGGTTTTCCCGTACGGACTCGGCGATCCGCTGCGGCAGCTTCAACGAACCGTCGGAGGCGACCTCGCTGGTACGGTGGCCGAGCGCGGCATTCCCGAACCTGCCAAACAACTCCTCCACATAGGACGGCAGGTCAATCCCTTGTGGCGCGGTGAAAGTCGGCAGATAGTCCTCGGTCATCACCCGTCGGGCGGCCTCCTCGATGAAGGGCACCCGGATCGCCTCGGCGATGAACGCCTGACCAGCCAGCAGTCCCAAATATGCGATAAGGCTGTGTGTTCCGTTCAACAGCCGCAGTTTCATCACCTCGTACGGCCCGACGTCGTCGGTGAAGATCGCGCCGCCGGCTTCCCACCGTGGCCGGCCGGCGGCGAAATTGTCTTCCAGCACCCACATTCTGAATGGTTCGGCTGGCACCGGGATCGCGTCCACCACCCGCAGCTTCTCACTCACCAACGCCCGCACGGCCTCGGTGGTGGCCGGCACCATCCGGTCCGCCATCGTGCTCGGGAACCGTACGTGCGCGTCCACCCAGTCCAGCAGCGCCGGCACCCGCATCGCCTCCACGAACTCGCGCACCAACCGCCGCGTACGGCTGCCGTTGGACACCAGATTGTCGCAGCTCACCACCGTGATGCCGGACCCGCCGGCCAGCATCCGGCGGTGCAGGCCGCGGGCGATCAGGCCAATCGGGGTCCGCGGAGTGCTCGGATTTTCCAGGTCGTGCCGCACTTGCGCGGAGTCCACCGCGAGACCGAGGGTCTGCGGTGAGTACGAGTAGCCGCTCTCGGTCACCGTCAGGGTGATCACCCGGGTGGCCGGCGCGGCGATCGCGGCGACCAGCGCGGCCGGGTCCTCGGCGGCGATCAGCAGTCCAGTGTGGACGGACGGGATCGATACCCGCACGCCCAGCGGCGAAAGCTCGGCCACCGAGTAGAGCAGGTCCTGCGCGGCCAACGCCGACACAACCGTACGCGACGAGTTGGCCGCGGCCAGGATTCCCCACGGCCCTGGCTCTTCATGCATCGCGGCTGACGTGTAAACAGCCTGGTGGGCGCGGTGAAAATTGCCCAGGCCAAGGTGCACGATCCCGGTTTGCGCCGGACGCGCCAACAGGCCGCGCCACCCGGCGACAGCGCGCCGAGACAGCCCTGGCAGGGCCGGGATCCTCACACCCCCAGCCTAGTACTACATGTTCCGAGACCGCTTCACAGCCAGTCGCGGCGTTTGAACACCACGTAAAGCGTGCAACAGACGACCAACATCAACATCACCGCGAACGGATATCCGGCGACCCAGTGCAATTCCGGCATCACGTCGAAATTCATCCCGTACACCGTGCCGATCAAGGTCGGCGCGAACAGGATCGCGGCCCAGGAAGAAATCTTCTTCACCTGGTCGTTCTGCGCGAAGCTGATCTCGGCCAGATGTTTCATCTCCTCGTTCTGTGCCTGGCTGACCAGGGTGGCGTTGATCGTCAGAATGTCGCTGAGCATCTGCCGGAAACCGTCCACCCGCTCCGCAACAGTCGTCGCGTGGTCGGCGACATCTCGCAGGTAGCGGCGCAGCTCCTCGTCCGTGCCGTATTTGTCGAAACCCCGCGGACAGGCCCTCGAGCATCTGCAGGAGCGGCCGGGTGGCCCGCTGGAACTCGATAACCTCACCGGACAGGTCGTAGATGCGCCGGGACACTTTGGGGTCGCCGCTGAAAACCTCGGTCTCGATCTCGTCGATGTCGTTCTGCAGTCCGGCCACGACCGGCGCGTAGCCGTCGACGACGGTGTCCATGATCGCGTAGAGAACCGCTTCGGGACCCAGTCGCAGCAGGTCAGGGTCGTGTTCCATGCGCCGTCTCACGGCCGCGAGATTCGGCGCCTCGCTGTGCCGTACGGTCAGCACGAAGTCCGGGCCGATGAAGACGTGCAGTTCGCCGAACTCCACCTTCTCGGTCTCATCCTGGTAGCGAGCCGCCCGCAGCACCACGAAAAGCGTGTCGCCGTAACGCTCCAGCTTCGGCCGCTGGTGCGCGGTGATCGCGTCCTCCACCGCCAACTCGTGCAGCCCGAACTCCTCGGCGGCGGACATCACCTGTGCCTCGGCCGGCCGGTAGAGACCGATCCACGCCATGCTGCCCGGCTTGTCGGACAACACCTGATACGTGTCCGCGAGGGTCGGCGGCGAATTGGTCCGCTGGCCGTCGAGATAGACAGCGCTGTCGATCACGCTCTTCTCGACCGGCGGACAGCGCCGCTCGTCGGCTGGCTCCAGCTGATGCTCGGGCGTGAGCGAATGCGCACCGTTGGCCGCGTACGCGACCGGCTGGGTTTTCTTGGGCAACAACACGCGCAGGCGATTAGTCATCATCGAAATGCCTTCTTCGCGGTGACGAGGGACGGCGACTATGCCGACCGCATCAGCGGCAGCTTTCGTGGGCAGGGGAAAAGCCCACGGGTGTGCGAGGAGATGTGTCGGGCAGTTTCAGCGACAACTAGGAGGTTGACTCGGCATGACGAGCCCCACCTCCTCATCCTCGAAAGGCACTGGTCACGCCGGTTCTGGCCCGGCGGCCCCGGCAAGCATACTGCTACCGAGTGAAGCCGTACGCGCGATATCGGTCACCGTCCGATTTCGGTCCGGACGGACAGGATCTCCGGGAAGAAGGTCAGGTCCAGCGCGGCCCGCAGGAACGCCACTCCGCTGGAGCCGCCGGTGCCCGGTTTGAAGCCAATCACTCGTTCGACGGTCTTCATGTGCCGAAAGCGCCAGAGCTGGAAACTCTCTTCGACGTCGATGAGTTCCTCACACGTCTCGTACTCGGGCCAGAACTCCTGCCGATTCTCGTAGATCCGCTTGAGCACCGGCACCAGCCGGGGTTGCGGTTGGTACGCCTGCGAAACGTCCCGTTCCAAAATGTCTGGTGGCACATTGTGTCCGTGCCGGCCCAAATAGCGCAGAAACTCATCGTAAAGGCTCGGGGTGTGCAGGGCGGCGCGTACCAACTCCTGGGCTGGCGGGTCGTACTCGAAAACGTCCACCATGTCGGCATTTTTGTTACCCAGCAGGAATTCCACCAGCCGATACTGCACCGACTGAAATCCCGACGAACGCCCCAGGAATCGACGGAATTCGGCATACTCGATCGGGGTCAGGGTGGCCAACACAGCCCATTGCTCGAAGAGCTGACGCTGGATGTGCTTGATCCGGGCCAACAACTTCAGCGTCTGCGCCAGGTCGTCGGCGGCCAGATGTGTGAGCGCGGCCCGCAACTCGTGAATGAGCAGTTTCATCCACAGTTCGGAGGTTTGGTGCTGGATAATGAAAAGCATCTCGTCGTGATGTTCCGGCACGCTGACCGGATGCTGCGCCCCGAGCAGCGTGTCCAGGTCCAGATACCTGCCATAGGTCATCGACTCGGCCAGATCGCGGTGCACGCCACCTTCGATCTGCCGCTGGTTCGACTCCACTGCCATGCCGGCCCCCTTCGCTCTTGTGCCTCATCGTCGCAGGCGCGGGACAACCTCGGCGCCCAGCAGGTGCACGCCACGCTCGTCGCTGAGGCCGTGTGGCGTACCGAACTCGACCCTCGCCGCGCCCGCGTCGATCACCGCGCGCGCACGCGCGGCCACCTCCGCGGGGGTGCCGGCGAAGGCGAAGAGGTCCAGGAGCTCGTCCGGGTACGCGCGCGCCAGCCGCCTCCGACTCCCCCGCCGTGACCAGAGCCTGCATCCGTACGAGCAGGTCAACGGGCACCTGCACGGTGGAGTCCAGCTCGGCGACCACGGGCAGGTAAGTGGCCACCTCTGTCTTGGCCCTGGCCCGCGCGGCGGCGCCGTCGGTGTCGACGACGGTGACCGCCCCGACCACCAAGGCGCTGGACTTCAGGCGCTTGCGCATCCGAGCGACCACCGCCGGGTTCGTGGTCCCGCCGATCTTCACCTCGTCCGCGAGCCCGTCGGCGAACGCGGCCGTACGCTCCCCCCAGGTGCCGATCAGCAGCGGCGGCCGCGGCCTGCGCACGGCGTATCGCAGTCGTACGTCCGGAGCCAGCTGGAAGATCTCGCCGTGATATCCGTCGGTTTTGCCTTCCATCAACCGATAAATCACCTCGACGGCCTCGCGGAGGTGGCTGATGGGACGCGGCTGCTCAATGCCGACATCTCCCAGCCACGAGCCGCGGGCAAGCCCGAGATAGGCGCGGCCGTTGGACGCGAGGTCAAGCGCGGCCAGCTGGCCGGCGATCTCGTACGGATGCAGGGAATACGGGTTCCAGCAAGCGGCCCCCAGCCGGACCCGATCGGTCACCCGAGCCATTTCCAGCAGGGCCAGAATCGGCGGCTGGAACATCAGATCGCTGAACACGCTGAGCACGTCGATGTCGTACGACTCGGCCGCCTGGGCGAGCTGAGCGTACGTCTGCGGGGATTTGTCGCTCTGGAAAGCCAATCCGATCTTGGTCACGTCAGGTCCTCTGTGGACAGTCGGCATCGGCCAGTCCGCTCTATTCGCATGATCAACCGCTCTTCCGGGTCTGGGCAGGCAACTAGATTGTCCCGCTCCAGCCAGTCACCATCGGGGAGCTGGCGCTGTTTGGCCGGCAACAACGGAAGGACGGACTGTAGGGCGTACACACAGAAATGTTTGCCTTCCGGGATCCGCAGCTCGTTGCTGTTGACCAGCTCGAAAAAGTCGCCGACCGCGAGCCCACAGACCGGCCGTCCCTGGACCTCGTCAACAGTTACTCGCAGGTTGTAAAGCTCGGTCACCGGTTCGGTCATGCCGCCACCTTCTGTTCCACGCCAACGGCGATCGCGTCCCGGTCCGGTGCCGGCGTGAGCAGGCTGACGATGACCGTGACCGCCGCGTTGACAAGCATCGCGATCAAACCTGGTTCCCAGTCCGGCAGCGCGGCGGCCCAGAAGGCTTTCGCGAAAGGAGCCAACAAGGCCACGAAACCCACCACGATTCCGGCCAGCACACCCACCGCCGTCACACGTTTCCACAGGAAGCCGAGGAAAACACCGGGCGCGAGCATGCCGATCGCCGAATACGCGGACAGCAGGATCGTGACGAGCGACAAGTTCTGGGCCAGGGTCAACCACACTGCCACGGCCGCGAACCCCACCATCGAGAGCCGCGAGATCCATAGGGTCGCCTGGTCGGACAGGCCGGGCCGAAAGTGGCACAATCACGTTGCGGGCGAACAGAGAACCGGACGTGAGCAGCAGAACCGAGCCGGGCGCGAGGGCCAACAGGAAGCCGGTGCCAGCGACCAACCCGAGCACCCACGGCGGATATTTGTCCGAGACGAACTGCAAAAGGGCCGCGTTCAGGTCACCGCCGGCAGGTTTCGTACGGGCCACCAAGGCGCCGAAGCCGAGCAGGATAATAAAGAAGTAGGCCAGCGAGTAAAGCGGCTGCCAGATCGCGTTCCGCCGGATCGAGGTGCCCGTACGCGCCGCGTAAGCGACCTGGAAGAGATGCGGGAACACCCAGTTTCCCAGCGCCACGTTCAGCCCCGAGGTGATCAGCCAGATCGTGGTCGTCGTCGAGGACGGATCCAGACCGGGGAATTTCCCGATGCCCGGATGTTGCTGTTCGGCGAGCCGGAACACGTCCCAGATCGAGGTGGCGCCGACCCGACTGGCCACCATCACCGAGAGCACGACCACCGCCACGATCATCAGGATGTCCTTGACCGCGGCCGACAAAGCCGCCGCACGCAGCCCGGAGACGAAAACGAAGAGAATCATGAGGATGCCGGCGACCAGCACCGCGCCGGTCGGTGAGAGCGTGCTGCCCAGGGTCAGCCGAACGATCAAACCGAGGCTGACGAGCTGAATCTGCACGTACACCACCAAAGCGGCTATACCCACGAGTCCCACCACCACGCCAAGCCACTTGGCCTGGTAGCGGGCGGCGAAGAAGTCCGACTGGGTGATCAGGCCGTGTTTGCGGCCGGCTGCCCAGATTTTCGGCATCAGCCAGTAGCCGATGGCATAGCTGAGCGACACCGACGTGAAAGCCAGATAGGCCGGCGCGCCGAGCGCCCAGGCGTACCCGGAAATTCCCAGCACGGCGAAGGTCGTGTAAACCTCGCCGGCATTCATGAACCAGAACAGCACCGAACCGAAACGACGGCCGCCGACAGCCCACTCGGTCATGCTGGTTCGCCTTTGGCCCGCGAAAATCCGATCGCGGCGACGCCGGTACCCAGCACGATCAGCAAGAAGATCGTGATGGTCATCGCGGGTCGTCCAGTGGTACGTCCTCTTCGGCCGCCACACCGGATCGCTGGTCCAGCCAGAAAACGACACCAATAACCACCGACGCGAAGACCACCCCCAGCAGCTGCCAGAGCATCGGGAACGGAATGTTGAACGGCGCGTACCGAACGTTGTTGACGGCTGGCGCGAGCGCGAGCTGCCAGATGAACGGGAGGACGAGCAGCCACCGGTACGGGTGCCGGGTGGCCTTCGCGGTTGCTGCCATGAGATCTCCCCATCGGGGCCGGCCGGTGCGTAGAGTGTGCACTTTCACTGCACACTATTTATCCATGTAACCAATCCGTCAAGGGTTGTGAAGTCTGACTGCAGGGAGCGGCGATGATCGGATCTCAGCTGCGTGAGCTGCGTACGCGCCGCGGCCTCAGCCTGCGGGAGCTGGCCGCGCAAGCCGGCGTCGTCTCGGCGACCCTGCTGAGCCAGGTGGAGCGGGGCGTCACCGAGCCCAGCCTCACCACCCTGCGGCGCTTGGCCGACGTTTTCGGCGAGTCGGTCGCCTCGCTCTTCGAGGACGACCAGGCGCCGGCCGTCTGGGTGAGCCGGCCAGGTGAGCGCTCGAGTTTGATGGGCCCGCGGGGAAAAGTCCGGTACGAGCGGTTGACGCCCGGCAATGGGCAGCTGGAGGTTCTCGGGGAATCCTGGTGCCAGGCGAGGTAAGCAGTGACGAGTTGTGGAGCCACGCATCGGTTGAATGCGCGGTCGTCCTCTCCGGCGTACTCACTGTCGACATCAGACACGTGGCCTATTCCGTCGAATCAGGCGAATCCATCACCTTCGACGCGCGCACCAGCCGCACCGGTATCGCAACGCCGACGACAGCGATGTCGAGTTCCTCATCTCGGTCACGCCCCCCCCAACCCATAGGAACAAAGTCCGACGGATAGCGAAAATCCGGACCCCCCTATCACCCGTACCCAAAGTACGTGGCTCGGCGGCGGCCAAGCGTCACATCAGCAGGGCGGGCCGGATCGTACGGCCGCGGCCACCCGCGGCGGCGCCGGCCTCGGCCAGCAGGATCGTGTAATGGTTGGTGCCCGGGAGCGTACGCACCGGCATCCGCTGGGCGATCGGCGTCGGATCTGGATAGAGCGGCACCGGCTGGTCCAGTAATCCTCTTTCGGCGCGTAGGAAAACCGCGTCGTGCCTCAGCCGCGTCCAGGCGTCTTCGGGCGAGCCGCCTTCCAGCAAGTCGAGCGAATCGGCAGCTACCGCGTCGGCATTCACCTTGCTGCGCAAGGAAGGTTCCAGGCCGGTGAGGTCATAGTCCACATAGGACTGGATGGCCGCATTCCAGTCCCGCAGTGCCGGATGGGCCTGCCAATACTCGGTATAGGCCTGCCGACTGGGAAAACGCATCTCCAGCCGCTGCACAGCCGGACCCAACACGGCCGCGATCCGGTCGGTCCTGTGCGGTGTCCCCCGGCGGCACCGGGGCCGGCGGGCCGCCGTCGACCAGGACCAGCCGGCGAACCCGGTCCGGATGCCGATCCGCCAGCACCACAGCCACAAAACCGCCCATCGAGTGCCCGGCCACCACCACGTTCGCGGCGCCGAGGCTCGCCAGCACCGCCGCGCAGTCGTCCGCGTGCTGGGCCATCCCGTACGGCCCGGACACCTCGCCACTGCCGCCGCGGCCACGCAGGTCGAGGCCGATGACCGTGCCGGTCCCCATCCCGTTTCCATCGCCGGCAACCCGTTCGGCGACCAGCGACCAGGCCAGGTGAGAGCCAGTAATGCCATGCACCAGCAGAGTGGCCGGCTCACCCACCCCCCAAATTCCCACCGTGAGGAAGCCGCCGTTGACCGGTACCTCAACCCGTCTGTACGGCGCACTCATCGCGACTGTCCACTGTGGTCAGTGGGGCGGCCGTCCCAAGAGCCCTTTAGACTTGGCACATGCACTCCGTCCGCAACAGTCGGTCATCGGCAGTCGTCGTCCTGCTCGCCAGCCTAGTCCTAGCGTTTGGCGCCGGCTGCGGCTCCGCCGGAAACGGCGTCGGCACCAGCTGCACCACCAGCGGTTGCACTGTCACCTTTGATCAGGGCGTCAACGCCGAGGCCAACATCCTTGGTGTGAAGGCGAAACTCGTCGACGTGCGGGGCCAGCAGGTCACCATCGAGGTGGCCGGCCACCGGGTCAACCTGACCGCCGGCGCGCCCCCGATCGAGGTGGGCGGGCTGCGAGTCTCGGTCCAGGAAATCACCGCCAAGAACGTCGTCGTACACATCGCTCAGTCCTAGGCGCCTAGGCAGTGTCTGGTTATTCCGGGGGGATGAGAGTCGAGATCCAGAAGTTGGCTGCTGGTGCCGTGGGGAAGCCTTCATAGCAGCGCTATGGGGGCTTTCCCACGGTGCCTGCAGGCGGCTTCTGGGCTCGGCTATCGCCCGGCGGAATAACCAGACACTGCCTAGTCGCGCGCCTGCCAGGTGCAGACGCATACCTCATTTCCCTCGGCGTCGGCCAGAATCCAGAAAGCTGGGGCTCTGTCGTCGGAGACCAGCACCCCGCCGGCGGCCAGCGCTGCCGCGATCCGGTCATCCGCTTCGTCGTGCGGGACCGAGATGTCGAAGTGGATGCGGTTGCGCTGCTGGCGCGGCTCGGTCATCCGCTGGAACCAGATCGTTGGGCCCTGCCCGAGCGGGTCGAACACCTCCTTGCCATCAGCCTCATACCCCATCACCGCTGCCCAGAACGGCATGATCGCTGGGATGTCCAGGGCGTCGATGGCCACTTCGAGCAACTGCACGGACCGCGGCCCGGCCCCGCCGACCGGCACCGCCGCGGCGATCCGCCGGGCCAGCTCGACCTCGGCTTCGGTGCCGCCCTGGCCCGCAGGTGGCCGCACGACGACCGTCACCCCGGAATCGTCGACGGCCAACTGAACCCGCTCGTCACCGTCGACCGCGGCCACGACCTTCGCCGCTGTTCCCACCGCTTCGGTGAGGGACTCCGCTCGTACGAACGTCTCCAGGCAGTTCAGCACCAACCGCCAGCCGAGCCCGGTCACCGCGTCGGACAGCTGCTTCCTCGTCAACTCGCCATTTTGCGTCATGACCCTCATCTTGCCGTCAGCGTCCGACAGTCGCCCTTTCGTGGCTCGGCGGGGGTGGTTGGTGTGGCGTTTGTACTGCCGAGCGAAGTAGCTCTGGTCCTGGTAGCCCAGCGCGGCGGAGACCTGGGCGACGGTGAGGTCGGTTTCGGTGAGCAGGTGCCGGGCCCGGTCGAGGCGGGCGCGGGTCAGGTAGCGGATCGGCGGTTCTCCCGTGTACGCGATGAAACGCCGAGTGAACTGGGCTCGGGACAGGGCCGCCCGGGCGGCCAGTTCGGCCACCGTCCACGGCCGGCCTGGATCCAGCCGGATGGCTTCGGCGATTTCCGCCAGCCGGTGGTCCGCCCGTACGACGGATGCAGATTGTCCTCCCCACAACAGGCAGAGCAGGTGCTCAAGACCGAGCTGCGCCTGCCTCCGACCCAGCGCGCGTCGCCGCGCCGGTAGCTGCTGTCACACCGGCGCGCCACCGCCGCCAGCAGGTCGAGGTCACTGACCGACTGCCACCGCCCAGGCGGCACGATGGCCTCCGCTGGTTCGGTGGTGTGGACGGAAAAATGCATGCCGTAAACGAGTAGCCGACGCTGCGGATCGTGCTCGGCGACCGGCGCGTCACCCGGCGCGAACACCGCACAGACACCTGGTCGCAGCGCACAGCGTCGACCGTCCAGCGTCAGCTCGCCGACCCCGTCGAGCACGCACCACAGCAGAAAATCGGGCAGTGGCCGGGAAAGCCAGGACCATGCCGGCTCACAACGCCAGTAAGTAGGCGGCGACTCCAGCCGTACGGGCAGCGGCAACCGAGCCAGCATCGGCTCTGGATGAGTCAAAAGTCCGACTCCTTGCGTTCATCGTTCCTGGCTCGTACGACCGGGATATCTGAGGATGGGGAGGTTCTGATCGTACGAGCGAAGGACCTCCGATGAGCGTTTCGTCCGCCAGTCTTTTCCGCCGCGACGGATACGTGGTCGCCCGCGGGCTGTTCGACGCCGCCGAGACCGAGCGACTCCGTGAGCACTACATGACTGTGAGACACCAAAGCCCGCGCAAGCACGAAGAGGCCGGCGTCGGGTCAGACACCCGCGACCCCTTGCGCAGATATCCGCGGCTGGGGCAGATGCACCGCTGGGACCAGACCTCGCTGCGCTGGCTGCTGGACGAACGGATTCGGGACTGGCTGGTCGACCTGCTCGGCGCCGAGCCTTACGCTGTGCAGTCGATGCTCTACTTCAAGCCGCCCGGATCCCGTGGCCAGGCGCTGCATCAGGACAACTTCTACTTGAAGGTCGAGCCCGGCACCTGCATGGCGGCCTGGCTGGCTTTGGACCGTACCGACACCGAAAACGGCTGCATGATGGTCGTACCGGGCGGGCAGTCATGAGTGGCCGGTGCTGTGCACCGAAAAGGCCGACACCAAGGTGAGCTTCACGGACGTGACGTGTGCCGTTGCCGGCACGGCAGGCGCCCGTACCAGTGCCGATGGAGGCCGGGGATGTGTGTTTTTTCAACGGTTCCCTCGCGCATGGCAGCTTTCCGAACACCAGCACGGACCGGTTCCGGCGGGCGCTGATCGGGCACTACATCCAGGCGGAGGCCGAGAAGGTGGCCGTCTACTACCACCCGGTGCTGCGGATGGACGGCAGCACACTGAAACTCGCTGTGAGCGAAGGTGGCGGAGAGTGTGGAGTGTGGGTGGACGAGGACGGCGAACCGACGATCGCCATGACCGGTCAGCAGACGGTCGTACGCAAGCACGAATAGCCGAATGTCATCACCGGGCAAATTCCGGCAATTCACGGCAAAGACCGAAATCTCGCCGGATGATGTCCCACCGTACGGACGAAATCATTACCTGTCGTCATTCATTGCGTAATTACCCTTAATTGTTAACGGTGGGCGGCTTATCACTTGTTTCACCGATCAAGTAGGGTCCCGGGCGTGAACGGCACTCGACGGCTAGCAATAACTGGTGTCGCGGTGGTCGGCGTCCTGATCAACGTCGCCATTTGGTACGGCATCCCCCATATTCTCGGCACGTCCCACGCCGACGCGGCGGCGACCACGCCCGCTTCGGCGACCCAGTCGGCTGGTCCGACGCCCACCAGCACCGGAGCGGCCGGCAGCGACAGCCAGACCGACGCTCAGGACAGCCCGTCCCCCGGCGCGAGTGGTTCGCACCCGGCCGGCGGCAACCCCGGTGGAGGCCAGCAGCAGGGCCATGGGGGGTCAGGGGTCGGCAACCCCGGTGGAGGCAGCGGTACGGGCGGCGGTGGCGGCGGAGGCGTGAAGCCGCCCCCGACCCAACCCAGCGCCCCACACACGTCTGCTCCGCCACCCCCCCGCCGCAGTCGAAGACCAAGACCGTCACCGGCAACCACGGCAGCGCGACCTTCAAGTACGGCAACGGCCGCGTCGACGTGGTGGGCACCTCCCCGGCGGACGGCTACACGGCCTCGTCGAGCCAGGTCTCGGACACCTCGGTGATCGTCACGTTCGTCTCCGGCAACCAGAAGGAGACCATCAGCGCCTCCCTGGACAGTTTCCGGCGAGCTGCAGACCAGCGTCACCGACACCACCACCGGCAGCTAACCCTCGACGTAGAGCTGCTCTACTGGATCAGCCAAGCCGGCGTTCGGCGAGCGCGACCGCCTCTCGCAACGGCGTCGTGCGGTTGACGTTGACGTGCGAGCTGGCCAGCAGCCGCGCGACCGTCTCGCCGATCCCCCCTCCACCCTGGTCACGGCACCGGCATGGTCCAGGCCGTCCATTTCGCAGGACAGCGTGTAGATCACGCCGCCCGCGCTGACCACGAAATCCGGCAGCCAGACAATGCCGCGATCGGCGAGCAGGTCCGCCACCGCGTCGTCGGTGAGCTGGTTGTTGGCGGCCCCCCACCACCAACGCGCAGTCCAGCCGGGCCACGGTGTCCGGACTGAGCACGCCCCCGACGGCCGCCGGCACCACGATGTCGGCCGGTGTCGAGAGTGCCTTTTCTGGCTCTACCCAGGAAAGATTGAGCTCGGCGGCCATCTGACGCTTCCGGGTGTCCACATCGGACACGATGACCTCCGCGCCGCTGCCAGCGAGCGTACGGGCCAGAATGCCCCCCACCGAGCCCAGCCCGCTGACCACGATCCGCCGGCCGGCCACCTCCGCGCTGCCCAGCAGCCGCGGCCGCGCCGGCCCGCAGCGCGGCCAGCACCCCGATCGCGGTCGGGCCGCTCGACGACCCGGTGCCGCCCTCGCTCTCGGGCAGGCAGTAGACGTGCGGCGTACGCCGTCTGATCACCACCATGTCCAGTGGCCCGGTGCCCACGTCAGGTCCAGCCAAATATGCTCCGTCGAAGCTGTCGATCAGGTCGCCGAGGTCTTCCAGGATCGCTTCCCGCAGCTCATCGGTGAGCGGTGTCCGCTCGGGCAGCGCGATCACACTTTTGGCTCCACCGTAGGGAAGTCCGGCGGCGGCGCATTTGTACGTCATCGCCTGCGACAACCTCAGCGCGTCGTCGGCGGCCGCGTGCCAGTCGGGATAGCGGCGCAGCCGACAGCCGCCGGTGGCCGGTCCCAACACCCGCGAGTGCACCGCGACGACCAGCGCGATCCCCGACCGGCTGCCCTGTCGTACGACCAGTTCCTCGTGTTCCCAGAATCGCACGTGCATCCTCTCCGCTGCCTCTGAACGACCAACAACACCTGGCCGTCAGGTTAGGGTGATTCCCAAGAGCTGAGCCTCAATGCCGAACATCATTCGGATCCAGGGAGACAGATCGGCCATGGATGAACTTGATTCGGCGATTGTCCGGCATCTACAGGAGGACGCCCGCCAGTCCAACCGGGAGATCGCCGAAAAGGTCGGCTCGCGCCGTCGACATGCCTGGAGCGCACTCGCCTCTTGCGCCAGCGTGGGGTGATTCGCGGTTATCACGCGGATATCGACCTGGGCGCGCTCAACCGGCGCGTGCAGGCGATGGTGAGCGCGCAAGTACGGCCGCTGAACCGTTTCGTCATCGACTCCTTCCATCAGTGGGTGGTCCGCCTGCCCGAAGTCCTGGCAGTCTTCGGCACCGCCGGCAACGACGACTTCCTCATCCACGTGGCCGTCCAGGACATCGACCATCTGCACGGATTCCTGGTCGACAAGCTCAGCGACCGCCGGGAAATCGTCAGTTTCCGCAGCTCGATCATCTACCGGCAGATGACGAACACGACCCTTGAGCGACTGGCGGATTAGGAGTCCTGGGTCAGACATACGGATGACGCCGGCGCCGGCGGGATCGCCCGCAGGTCTGCCCCCGGCCGCTCCCTGCGTTCGATGCCGGACCGGAGGGCCGCTCATAGCGTTGAGGCCATGCACCTCCTCGCGCTCGCCGCGGCAACGACGCCCGGCGGCCCCTTCGACAGCGGTCTCTATAAGGACATCGCCGACGCCGCGGGCAAGACGCCCTGGTTCGTCCACCTGACCGCTTCGGTGGTCACCCAGCTCGGCCTTTTCGTGGTCCTGGGCCTGTTCGCGCTGGCTTGGTGGCACGCTCGCCGCGGTCCCGCCCGAGCAATGGCGCTGACCTTGCTCGGGGTGGTCGCCATTGGTGTCTCATACCTGGTCAGCACCGGCCTGAAGGACATTGTCCAGGAAGTACGCCCATGTCGTACGGTCGCCGGCGTCACCACGATCGACACCTGCCCAGCCGCCACCGACTGGTCTTTTCCCAGCAACCACGCCGTTCTCGCGGCGGCCGCCGCCGTCGCGCTGATCCTGGTGTGGCGACAGCTCGGGTGGATCGCGGTGCCGCTGGCCCTGCTGGTCGGCGTGTCCCGCGTTTTCATCGGCGTGCATTATCCCCACGACGTGGCCGCCGGGGATGGCGCTGGGGGGAGCGGCAATTGGCCTTGCGCTCCCACTCGGGCTTGTCCGCTGGACCACCGTGGCCGTCCACCGGCTCCGCGATTTTCCGGTGCTGGCAACGGTTTTGGGCAGCCCTGATTTCGTGGTGGCCGGCACCGTACGCCCCAAGCGGGTCGAGTCCACCACCAACTCCGGCACCTACCAGTCCCAGTTTTCCCGTTGGTAGCAGAGTTAGTACTACGACCTGGAGGGCAGCTGCACTCCGAGTAGGTCGGCGACCAGGACGCCGATTTGGTCGATCTCGATGAGGAACGCGTCATGGCCGTACGGTGAGGAAATCACCCGCAGTTTATCGGCGGTCGGGACGCCTTCGGCGATTTCTGCCTGCTGCGCCAACGGATAGAGCCGATCACTGTCCACCCCGGCGACCAACATCCGAGCCGTGACACGGCCCAGGGCGGCCTCCACGCCGCCGCGACCGCGGCCCACGTCGTGACTGTTCATCGTACGGGTGAGGGTGACGTAGCTGGCGCGCGTCGAACCGGCGGACCAGCTTCGCGGCGTGATGGTCCAAATAGGACTCGACCGCGAACCGCCCACCATCGCGCGGATTTTCGCCCTGCTGGTATCTCCGGTCGAAGCGGGCCTGCAATTCCGGCTCGCTGCGGTACGTGATGTGGGCGATCCGGCGGGCCACCCCGAGGCCGCGATGTGGTCCTTCGCCGTCAGGCAGCTGGTGGTAGTCGCCGCCGTGCCAACCCGGGTCCTCCTCGATCGCGCACAACTGCGGCCAGCTCCAGGCGATCTGCTCCGCGGACGTACGCGCCGGGGCGGCCAGCACGAGCGCGGCCGCCACCCGGTCGGGCAGCGTCACGGCCCATTCCAAGGCCCGCATGCCACCCATCGAACCGCCGAGCACGGCCGCCCAGTTGTCAATGCCGAGCGCGTCGGCGAGCGCGGCCTCGGCGGCGACCTGGTCGCGTACGGTCAGCGCCGGGAACCTGCTCCCCTGCCTTCCCGTCCGGGCCCATCGAGGCCGGACCCGTGCTGCCCTGGCACCCGCCGAGCACATTGGGCGCGATCACGAAGAAACGTTCCGGGTCGAGCGCCCGGCCGGGGCCGATCAGCCCGTCCCACCAGCCCACGGTCGGGTGCCCCGGACCCGCCTCACCGGCGACGTGGCTGTCGCCGGTGAGGGCGTGCAGGACGAGCACCGCGTTCGTGCGATCCGGCGCGAGAGTGCCCCAGGTTTCGTACGCCAGCCGGAAATCCGGCAGCACGTCACCGGATTCCAGCAGCAAGGACCGGCCGGCGGCATACCACTGCCGCCGGCCCGGCTCGTCGCCCACCCGCCAAGCTCCGCAGGCGGGTGGGCGAGCGGAACCGTCGGTCATCCAGCGGCCTTGGCCGCCCGGAAACCGGCCTCCAGGTCGGCTTTGAGGTCGTCCAGGCCCTCAATGCCCACCGAAAGCCGCACCAGCCCAGGAGTGACCCCGGTGACGGCCTGCTCCTGCTGCTCGGTCAGCTGACTGTGGGTCGTGCTGGCCGGGTGCACGATCAAGCTGCGTACGTCCCCGATATTGACCAGCAGGCTGAAAAGTTCGGTCGCGTCGACGAAGGCCCTGCCGGCCGCCACCCCGCCACGCAGGTCAAAGGAAACCACCACCGCTCCGGCACCGCGCGGCAGGTATTTGCGCGCCGCGTCGTACCACGGACTCGACGGCAGACCCGCGTAGTAGACCTTCTCGACCTCGTCCCGCTGTTCCAGCCATTCAGCCAAAGCCTGCGCGTTGGACACATGTCGCTCGATCCGCAGCGAGAGAGTTTCCAGTCCCTGCAGGATAAGGAAGCTGTTCAGTGGCGCGATCGCACCACCGGTGTCCCGCAGGATCTGCACCCGCAGCTTGGCCGCGAACGCACCCGGGCCGAGCACCTCCCAGTATTTGAGGCCGTGGTAGCTCGGGTCCGGCTCGTTGAAGTCGGGGAATTTGGCCGGGTCCTTGCCAAAATCGAAGGTACCACCGTCCACGACCACGCCGGCGACCGTGGTGCCGTGGCCACCGAGATATTTGGTGGCGGAGTGGATCACGATGTCCGCGCCGTGCTCGATCGGGCGCAGCAAGTACGGCGTGGGCACGGTGTTGTCGACCACCAGCGGCACACCCACCTCGTGCGCGAGATCGGCGACGGCTCGTACGTCCAACACGTTGGCACGCGGGTTTCCCAGCGACTCGGCGAAGAACAGCTTGGTGTTCGGGCGTACCGCAGCCCGCCACTGGTCCACGTTGTCCGGGTCATCGACGAAACTGACCTCGATGCCGAGTTTGGGCAGCGTGTAGTGGAAAAGGTTGTAAGTGCCGCCGTAAAGCGAGGCGCTGGAAACGAAATGATCACCACTGCGTACGAGGGTCAGGATCGCCGCGGTCTCGGCCGCCTGGCCGGAGGCGAAGGCGACCGCCGCCACTCCCCCTTCCAGAGCCGCGATCCGCTGCTCCAGCACGTCCTGGGTGGGGTTGTTGATCCGGGTGTAGATGTTGCCGGCCTCGGCCAGGCTGAACAGGTTCGCCGCGTGCTGGGTGTCCCGGAAAACGTACGACGTGGTCTGGTAAATCGGAGTGGCCCGGGCGCCGGTCGCCGGGTCGGGCGACGCACCGGCGTGAATTTGCTTGGTTTCGAAAGACCAACCGGTCTCTGGAGCGGTCATTGCGGGTCCTCCACGTGATTTGTCTTCGGCTTTTGGGGTAGGCGACAGCACTGACCGCGACCATGCGGACAGCACTGGATTCCCGGAACTACCCGGGATCTGGAAGGAAAGTTTCGGCGCTGGGCCAGAGATGTGGGAAATCAGCCGAACAGGCAACACGCAGTGCTGGAAAGCCGCATGAAGTCGACGTATCGACGCGCAACCAGCAGTGACATGCGACCGACGGTAGCCGATTCGGCGCGGTTGCGCCAGATCCTCAGTCGGTGATTGTGGGCCAGCTCAAATCTGGCAGGTTGACCACAATGGCGTCCCTGGGTCGTACGAGCGATGACCACGACGGCCTCGTCGTCCGGGTCCGGGTTTTCCTCGCGATGCGGGACCCACGGCGGCACGAAGACATAATCGCCGGGTTTGGTCACCAACCGAACCTCTTTGGCCGGGTCGTCCGGGTCGGCGAAGACGAACTCCGGATGCCCGCTCAGCACATAGATCGCGGTCTCGGAATGCCCGTGATGATGGTTGGCCGAACTGGTCGCGGCCGCGACGTGGGTCTGTCCCATCCAGAGATTTTCGGCGCCTACCGACTTTCCGCTGATCGCCTCGACCCGGCGCATGCCGCCGGTCTGCCCGGTGTCACCGGAGAACCGCGCCGGGCCGATGTGGTGCAACCTGCGATGAAACGCGTCGCCATCCATCCACCGAGTCCATCATGAAACGGGTCCGGAATTCAAAGGCCTCAGAACGGAATCCACTCGGTGGCAGTCGTACGGGCGGACAGCTCAGCGGAGTCGACAGTGACGCCGAGGCCAGCGCCGGTGGGGACGCGGACATGACCGTCCTCCAGGACGAAAGGCTCGGTGATGTCGGTCGCGTAGTAGCGATCGGACGCCGAAGTGTCGCCGGGCAGGACGAAACCCGGCAGGGCGGCGAGCGCGATGTTGGCGGCTCGGCCGAGCCCGGTTTCCAACATGCCGCCGCACCACACCGCGATCCCGTTGGCGGCGCACACGTCGTGGACGCGGCGGGCTTCGAGATAGCCGCCGACCCGGCCGGGCTTGATGTTGACGATCGAGCAGGCGCCAAGGGCGATCGCATCAGCGGCAGCGCGGGCCGACGTGATCGACTCGTCCAGACAGACCGGGGTCTGTAGGACCCTCGCGAGCTGGGCATGGCCGCGCATGTCGTCCTCGGACAGCGGCTGCTCGATCAGCAGCAGGTCGTACGGGTCGAGACGGGCCAGGTGCCGGGCGTCGGCGAGGGTGTACGCGGTGTTCGCGTCGACCTGGAGCAGCACGTCCGGACCGAACTGTTCGCGTACGGCCGCGACTGGCTCCAGGTCCCAGCCCGGCTCGATCTTCAGCTTGATCCGCGAATAGCCGGCCGCCAAATACGACTCGACCGCCGTCAACAGCGCCGGGATGGTGTCCATAATCCCAACGGACACGCCCGCCGGCACGGTCTCCTTCACTGCGCCCAGAAAGCCGCCAAAGGACATGCCGGCGATCCGCAGCTGGGCGTCCAGCACCGCCATCTCAACCGCGGCCTTGGCCATCGGATGACCCTTGATCGGCTCGAAGAGCTCCCCGACGGCGTACCCGTCGACGCTCGGCGCGGCCGCCAGGATCGGGACCAGGAAGCGCCGGATCACCTCGGCGGCACCGTCCACGTGCTCGTACGAGTAGAGCGGCTCGGACATCGCGACGCACTCGCCCCAGCCCTCAGCCGCCCCCGCGTCGACCCTGACCAGCAGCACGTCCCGTTCTGTCTCGGTGCCGAAGGACGTACGGAAAGGCGCCACCAGCGGCATCGCTACCCGGCGCAGCTCGATCCCGGCGATCTTCACGACTTCTCCTCTAAGCCAGACATCACGTACCACCCCTCGCGGGACACCCCGACGACCCGACGTCCCTCGGCGAAACAGC
The DNA here is from genome assembly GCF_010993775.1 of Fodinicola feengrottensis. Lineage (GTDB taxonomy): Bacteria > Actinomycetota > Actinomycetes > Mycobacteriales > HKI-0501 > Fodinicola > Fodinicola feengrottensis. The sequence goes on from NZ_WOTO01000021.1 coordinate 39,106, forward strand.
TCATAAGAGCTTCCCGCACGGCATAGCGCCACCGGATGGCCAGCGCTGGGTCATTGCCCCGCAACCGCTCGACATCGACCGGAATGGCGACCAACACCCGTCCCGTCCCGACCGGCCGCGCCCGACCAGGCGCCTCGCCATCATGGCCGAGCAGGATCTCGGCGCCAGCGAGATCCGGCGCGGTGCGCGACCGCGCCAGCGGCCGCCGCGACCGCCGGCGGACTCGCGAGATCCCAGTCGATATACATCCGGTCGCTTGGCTGGCCGGCGTTGATGCCGTCATCCATCGGACCGTAGAAATCCGGGAGGTACGTGGTCGGCTCGGCGCCGAGCTTGTGGAAGTTGAAGTATGCGTTGCGACGGACCAGCGGGTCGAACGTCCAGCACACGCGGGGCAGGCCACGCTCCAGCGCCCACGCGCGTTGGTGCTGCTTGAGCAGATAGCCGACTCCGCCGGCGCGGTGCCTGGTGATCACCCCGGTGATGTGCGAATGCAGGTGCCGATCCAGGCCCAGGCCGTGTCCGCCCAAGAAGGCGACGGCGGCGCCGATCATCTCCTCACCCGCGTACGCACCGACGACGTAGTTTCCGGCGTACGAGAGCGCACGCAGCATCGGTGGGTCGACCGGCAGTTGCGGGTCCTGCCAGATCCGCTGGAAAAGGGCGGCGAGTGCGCGGTAAGACGCCGGATCGGTCAATTCCACCACCTGCGGAATCATCCGAAATGCCCTGTCAGAGGGGGGGGCGCCGAGCGGACCGAAAAAAAAACCTTTGGGCAACAATTTCGCATCATTAGCAACCAACCTGGGTCCGTCGAGCGTCTATACATTGTTCATGATCGTCGGCCCAACTCAACGGGGAGGCACGGGGGTGCTCGGCAGGCGCGGGGTTCTGGCGGTTTTTGTGGGGGTTTGCGCCCTAGTGGCCGGTTGTACGGCGGCCACACCGCCACTGCAACAGAGGGCTTCGGCTGGACGGGCGGTGCCAGCGACCGCTGAGCAGCGGCCACATCCGCGCTCGAAGGACTGCAACGACCGGGATCCGATCGGCAAGCCGGTCGGCACGACCGCGCTGCCCGACCTCCCGCATTTCGACAAGCCTCCGCGGCCCGAGCGGGTGCCGATCCGGCCGGACCCGGCCTGGCTCGGTGCCGGCCCGCCGCCGCAGGACAACAGCGGTGCGGTGGTCGTACGGGACATCCCGACCAAGCAGAAGGTCGTCTTCATCACGATCGACGATGGCGACAACCGAGACCCGCGCACCGAAGCGCTGCTGCGCAAGGCGAACGTGCCGGTGACGGTGTTCCTGATCGGCGCGGTCGCCAGCTGCGAGCCGGACTACTTCCGCCGGCTACAAGGCCTCGGCATACACCTGGAAGACCACACCGAACAGCACCCGAACATCGCCAAGGTGTTCGCCGGCCGACAGCGGCAGCAGATCTGCGGCATCCCGTCGAAGTATCAGCGGATGTTCGGGCATCGGCCGGGGCTGTTCCGGCCGCCGTTCGGCTACGACGCGTTCAACTCCACGACATTGCGGGTGCTGCCCACCTGCGGCCTGCACTACCTCGTGCTGTGGCAGGTCAACGTGCATGGCAACAACATCGTGCACCTGCGCCGCGGCGTCCGCCAGATCGAGCCAGGGGACATCATCCTGTTGCACTTTCAGGACAACTTCGTGGTCGGCTTCGCGAAAGTCCTGGAGGCGGTCAAGCAGGCCGGGCTGACTCCGGCGGTCCTGCAGGACTACCTGCCGGCCGACGGCTCGGTGATCGCGCCATCGGCCAAGGAGAAGCCGGGCATCAGCCGGCTGACCGAGCCGGTGGTCAACGACACCAGCTCATCCGACTCGGACTGATTGTCCGACGACTTCTCATAAATAGCGGGCGGGGGCCGAAGGCGCGAAGGACCTGCGCCTCGGCGTCGTCCAGGTAACGCCGGAGCAGGCTCTCAGCTCGGATCAGATCGCCGTGCCCGAGCGCTTCCAAGATCGCTGGATGCCTGGCCAGATAGGGCTCGTGATACATCCGTGGGTCTTCCATGGCCGCGTACGCCAGCCGGAACTCGGCCATCAGCTGGCGCATGATCTCGTCCACCCGCTCGCTGTGGGTCAACCCCACCAGGGCCTGGTGGAAGCGAATGCTGGCCGCCGCGACATCCCGCCAGCGCTGCTCGCGGGCGGCGATCCGGCCGGTCTCGATCGCCGCTCGCATGTCGCGCAGCACCACGACTGGCACCTCCTGCGCCTCCCGGATCGCGGCGCATTCGATCAACCGGCGGGTCCGGTAGATGTCGACGACATCGGAAGCGGTCAGCTCTCGTACGAAAACGCCGCGGTTCAGTTCGTGCACCACCAGACGTTCGCGTTGCAACTGCGCAAAAGCCTCGCGCAGCGTGCTCCTGGACACCCGTAACGCCGTGCACATGTGTTCTTCGACAAGCTGGCTGCCGGGCCGGATGACGCCTTCCACGATCTGCTCGCGGATCGCGGCGGCGACCCGGCTCGCGGTGCTCTCGCGGTCGTAGGCCGCCCGCATCTCGGCGATCTGCCGGATCGACAGCGAGCTGTTGTTCCCGATCATGGCCCCATCCCAGTAGGTGGAACTCCTCCGATGATCGACACTCCTATTGTCTAATCGTCGGACGATCTATACCGTGCTCAGAGCCTAATCCATCGCAGCCGGAGGTCGCCGACCCATGTCCGCTGACGCTGCCCCGGCCGGCATCCGGACCGGGGTCGACATCGGCGGCACCTTCACCGATCTCGCCGCGGTCGATTCGACGGGCATCATTGCCGTACGGAAAGTCCTCACCACCACGGGAGAGCCAGCCCGGGGCATGGAGCAGGCGCTGCTCCAGAGTATCGGCAATCTGGGTGTCGAGGGGCAACGCGCATTACCCAGTTCGTGCATGGAACGACCCTCATTACCAACGCATTGATCGAGCGAACCGGTTCAGTCACCGCGTTGCTGACCACCGCCGGTTTTCGCGACGTGCTGGAGATGGCCCGCGAACATCGGTACGAACTCTACGATCTCATGCTCGAGCCACCCCGCCCGCTGGTGCCACGATATTTGCGTTTTGACGTGCCCGAACGGGTTTTGGCGGACGGTACGGTGGATCTGCCGCTGGACCGAATGCACGTGCAAATGCTCGCGCATGAGCTCGTCGAGCACGGTGTCGAAGCGGTCGCCATCTGTTTCCTGCACAGTTTTGCCAATCCTGACCACGAACAGGAAGCCGCGGCGATCCTCAAGGAAGCGGCGCCGGGCCTTCAGGTTTGCATTTCCAGTGACGTCGCACCGGAGATCCGGGAGTACGAGCGAGCGTCCACCACGGTCGCCAACGTCTACGTACGTGAACTGGCCGCACGCTATCTCGCTGACTTTCGCGACCGGACGGCGGCGGCCGGCGTCGGTCCGGCACCGCAGATCATGCTTTCCCACGGCGGATTGGCCACAGTGGACACCGCGGCCCGGTATCCGGTCCGGATGCTGGAGTCCGGACCGGCCGGCGGCGCCCTCGCGGCGGCCGCATTCGGCGCCGCGGCCGGTTGGCAGGACCTGCTCGCGTTCGACATGGGCGGCACCACTGCGAAACTCTGCGTTGTCCAGGAGGGCGTGCCGCTGGTCACCCACGCCTTTGAGGTCGACCGCCGCTACCGACTCCGAGCCGGCTCGGGGTTGCCGGTAAAAGTGCCGGTCATCGACATGATCGAGATCGGCGTGGGCGGCGGGTCATTGGCTCGTACGAACGCGCTCGGTTTACTAGCGGTGGGGCCGGAATCGGCCGGTTCGGCGCCTGGCCCCGCCTGCTACGGACACGGCGGCGAGCGACCCACGGTCACCGATGCCGATCTGTTGCTGGGATATCTCGACCCCAACTATTTTCTCGGCGGCGACATGCCGCTGCATCCGCGGGCCGCCGCGACCGCCGTACGGCGGCATGTCGGCGAACCGCTCGGACTGTCCATTGTGGACGCGGCTTGGGGCATCCACACGCTGGTGAATGAGGACATGGCCAACGCGGCTCGCGTCCACACTTGCGAGCGCGGCCAGGATCCGGCCCAGCTGCCACTGGTCGCCTTCGGCGGCGCCGGGCCGGTGCACGCGGCCGGGGGGTAGCCGCCGCGCTGCGATCCGATCCGGCGGGTGATCGTGCCGCCGGCCGCCGGGGTGATGAGCGCGGTCGGATTCCTGACCGCACCGATGGCTTTCGACTTCGCCCGCTCGGCCGGCGGGCCGGCTGACCGATTTCCGCCAAGCGGACGTGGAAGAGATCTTCACGTCGATGCGCTGTGAAGGTGAGCGACTGCTCGTCGACGCCAGCGTCGACCCGATGGCGATGAGCCATCAGCGGCTCGCGGACCTGCGCTACGCCGGTCAGGGAAGAGCGAGCTGCGAGTGCCGGTCCCGGCCGCCGGCCGATGGCCGGACGACCTTGTTTCGGCCTTCCAGCGCGAATACCAGCGGCGCTACGGCCGGGTCGGACCGGACGTACCAGTCGAGGTACTAACCTGGCGGGTGGTGGTCAGCGGACCACGGCCGCACCAACCGCTCACCCTGCGCGTCACGGCTTCTCCCAGCGCTGCCCAAAAGGGCAGCCGAGCTGCGTACTTTCCCGCTGCCGGAGGCTTTGTCGACACCCCAGTCTTTGATCGCTATCAGCTCGAAGCGGACTTCGCGGTGGACGGGCCGGCGCTGATCGAGGAACGCGAGTCGACCGTGGTGGTGCCGCCCGGCGCGCAGTGCACGGCGAGCGCGGACGGCTGCCTCCACCTGGAATGGCCGGCGCGATGAGCGTACCGATGACAATTATGGTGCCCATCGTGGCCAACCGGCTGACCGCCATCCTTGCCGAACAACAAAACGCCCTCGTCAACACCGCTTTCTCGCCGGTGGTAAGGGAATCCCTGGACCTGGCCTGCGCGGCCTTTGACTCCACCGGGCAGATGATGGCCCAGTCGGTCGGCGGGACTCCCGGGCATATCAACGCCATCGCCACCGGAATGGCCCATATCGCGGCGAAGTTCGGCCCCACCGAGCTGGTGCCCGGAGATGTGCTGATCACCAATGATCCTTGGATGACCGCTGGCCAAATCAACGACATCACGGTGGCTACCCCGGTTTTCCGCCGGGGGCGGCTGGTGGCGTGGTTCGCGAGTTGCTGCCACTCCCCCGACATCGGCGGCCGCATCCTGTCCGCGTCGGCGACCGAGATCTTCGAAGAGGGCCTGCGGCTGCCGATCATGAAAAACTCAGCCGGGCGGGTGAACTGAACGACGAGCTGATCGCCATCATTCGCGCGAACGTTCGTACGCCGGACGAGACGGTCGGCGACCTTTACGCCCAGATGGCCGGAAACGACGTCGGCGCGGCGAGCTTGTCGCGGCTGATGATGGACGAACTTGACCTGGACTCGCTCGACCCGGTGGCCGCGCAGATCATGGACCGTTCCGAGCGGGCGCTCGCGGAGGCGCTCCAAGCCACCGCTGACGGCACGTACCAAAGTGAGCTGCAGACCGACGGCTTCGACGGCCACCCACTCCGGCTGGCCGTCACCGTGACCATCGACGGCCGCCGCATCCTGCTGGATTTCGCCGGTAGCTCACCGCAAAGCCGGCACGGGGTCAACGTGGTGCTGAATTACACCCGCGCATACGCGTCTTTTGCCATCAAGGCCGCGATCGCCCCGGATGTGCCACACAACGCCGGCTCTTTTCGCCCGGTCGAAGTCACCGCACCGCCGGGTTCGGTGCTGAATTGCCTGCCGCCAGCCCCCGTCGCCTCCCGGCACCTCGTCGGCCATTTCCTGCCCAGCCTGATTTTCGCCGCCTTGACACAAGCGTTGCCTGGCCGCCTGCTCGCGCACGGCGCCGACGCGCTCTGGATGTGCGTCTGGCGCGGAGATCCCTTTACCCTGACCACTTTTCACGCCGGCGGCTCCGGTGCCCGGGCGATGAAGGATGGCCTCTCAGCGACCGGCTTCCCCACCGGCGTACGAGCCGCCCCCACCGAGGTCATCGAAGCCCTCACCCCTGTTCGCCAGCACCGCAGGGAACTGCGTACCGACTCCGGCGGTGCCGGAGCTTTTCGCGGTGGTTTGGGACAAACCTTGCAGGTGAGCTGCGGTACGTCGACCCTCTGGTCAGTCAACGCGAACGTCGATCGCCTGCGGTTCCCGGCCGCCGGTGCCGCCGGTGGCCAACCCGGCGCGACCGGCGCCCTGACCACCGGCGCCGGCGAAGCACTGCCCGCCAAACAGCTCGTTCCACTGGAACCGTCCGACGATGTGCTACTGGAAATGCCTGGCGGCGGCGGCGGCTTCGGCGACCCGTATACCCGTGACCCGCGGGCCGTGCTGATGGATGTCGTTAACGGGTATGTGTCCCTTGAGGCCGCACGGTCCGCCTACGGTGTCGCTGTCTCGTACGTCGGTACCGCCGGCGCCCTGGTCCGACCGCCCAGCAGCTATCTCCTGGACCTGGTGGAAACCGCGCGGTTGCGCGCAGAGTGATTCGGCCGGTTTTCCATGCCGGTCGAAAAGGTTGTCTCGCCATCAGGTCACCCATATGGTGCGCACCGGCGACAATCGGCGCCAGATAGCCAAAGGTCACTACAAGGGAATGACATTTGAGAGTCACATCGAATAACCGGGCCGGGCTGCTGGCCCTGACGGCCGCGGCCATGGTGCCGGCCCTGGTCGCGGCGATGGCCACCGGCGCGGCGGCCTCGAATGACGCCGCCGCCCGTACGGCCATCGCCGACGCCCCGCCCCACCGCCGCGGTCGCGGCCGATGACCGCGGCCAGAGCGACGCGGCCGCGCGCCGGTGGACGCGCGGGTTTACCTGACCGGCCGGGACCCGCGCGGGCTGACCAGCTTCGCCACGGCGGTGCCCGACCCGCACAGCCCAACCTTCAAGCACTACCTCAGCCCGACCCAGTTCGGCGCCCGGTTCGGGCCAACCGCCGACCAGGTGCGGGCCGTCCGGTCGTGGCTGTCGTCGACCGGCCTCACCGTCACTGGCGCGAACGAGCACTACCTGACAGTGCATGGCAGCACCTCCGCAACGCAGGCGGCTTTTGGTACGACACTGCACAACTTCGCCGCCAAGTCGGGCACCTATCGGGCGCCGACCGGGCCGGTGACCGTACCAGCCGCAATCGCCGCGGACGTGCTTTCGGTGACCGGCCTCGACACCGCACCGCACCGCGCCCAGCCCCACGACGCCACCCCCGGCCCAGAACCGGTAACCGTGCGAGCCGACCCGTGTTCGCAGTATTACGGCGAAAAGAAGGCGCCCGGATACCCGGCCGCGTACGGCTCAACCGGCAACTGGACGACCTGTGGATTCGGCCCGAAGGAGCTGCGCAAAGCGTACAACCTCGACCGTACGCGGCTGACCGGCCGCGGTGTCACCGTCGCCGTTGTCGACGCCTATGCCTCACCGACGATCGCCGCGGATTCCGACACGTATTACCGAGGCCACGGGATGGCCAGCTTCGGCGCCGGTCAGCTCACTCAGACCGTGCCCGCGCAATACACCGACGTGACCAATTGCGGCGGCAACATCTGGTACGACGAAGAGGCCATCGACATCCAGGCCGTACACACCATCGCGCCCGACGCCAAGGTCGCGTACATGGCGGCAGCGTCGTGCAATGATCCGGATTTCATTGATGTTTTCAACCAGATCCTGGACAACCACTCGGCCGACATCGTCAGCAACTCGTGGTCGACGGCGGTGGACGGCTCGCTGACGGCCTCGACCCGGGACGTGTACGAGCGGATTTTCCAGCAGGGCGCGGCCGAGGGCATCGGTTTCTATTTCGCTCCCGGCGACTGTGGTTACAACGACCCGAAAACCGGCTGCGGCGCCGGGTCGACCGGCGACCAGGGTCAGCTATCCCGGCGACTCCGTCTGGGCCACCGCGGTCGGCGGCACCTCGCTGGCCACCGGCCCGGACGGCCGGGAGAAGTTCCAGATCGGGTGGGGCACCCAAAAGTCCAAACTCTCCGCGGATCGCACCGCGTGGACGCCTGAGCCGGGCACCGGCTACCCGACCTCGTACGGGAGCGGCAGCGGCGGCGGGGGGTCAGCACGCTCTACGCGCAGCCCGCGTACCAGCGCCAGGTTGTCCCACCAGCACTGGCAAAACAGCTCCCGGACGGCGCCATCGCGGCCAAGCCGATGCGGGTCTCGCCGGATGTGGCGGCGGTCGCCGACAACAACACCGGCATACTGGTCGGCCAGAGCCAACTCTATCCAGACGGTTCGCTGCGATATCACGAAACCCGTTGGGGCGGCACCAGCCTGGCTACCCCGGTCTTCGCCGGAATCCAGGCCCTCGCCCAACAATCGGCCGGCACCGCGATTGGTTTCGCCAACCCACAGACTACACATCCGTTACGACACCCCGAATTTCGAGGACGTGACGGACACCCCGCTCGGCGCCAACAAGCTCCTCGGTGTCGTCCGCAACGACTACACCAACGTGCACGACCCGAGCAGCCCGATCGCGACCTCCCTGTTCACCTTCGGTCACAACGGCCCGCTGCACGCGACCGCCGGCTACGACGACGTCACGGGTGTCGGCGCCCCCTCAGCGAAATACGCCGACTCGTACTAACCACGCTCCAGCCCCTGGCCACAAAAGCTAGCGTTCAGTGACAATTCGACGCCTCGCTACTCGGCGCACCCGAGTTTTGTCCGCATGGGTGCGCCCAGCCTCGATCCACCGATTCGCGCGAAGAGCGTGCTCACCGGCTCGCCGCGTCGACGCGATGCGTGCGTTTGGCGCACGCATCGCGTCGATGCGGCCAGGGGACACCGAGCGTCGCGGAACCTCATATGGCCGATCCGGGTGGTGATCTCCGGAGAGCTTGGCGTGAGGGCGCCGCCGTTCTGTCACTACAGCCTCATCTGGAAATCAGCAGTCACATTCGTACCGTCGGTGGAATGGCGATCGTACGCAGGGTGACTTCACTGATGTGTGGATGTCGAGTCACGTGCGCCTAGTGCACGTAACTCGACATCGACGGCTTTGAGTCCACAGTGGATAGTCAAATTCCCATTGGGGACACTTCTCACGATTCACAGCATCTGTAGGAGCAACACACACTGTCCATCTGGTGGGATCGCCGCCAAACAATCGGAGCGCCGCCGCTGGGGCGAGCCACTCCAGCGCCCGCGGTCTCGAAATATCAGCGCCATGCTGCTGAGCCTTACTTCAGAGGCCCAACGTTCCCGCTCGCAAGAGTTGAACGCGCGCGCTCTATGTTTCGTTGGGATTATTGTGAAAGTATCCATTTCCTGATCACCCGTACGCGACCAAACTGTCGGTGCCGGCGGTAGAATTAATGTCATGGCCGCCGGCGATGACCTCACTGCTCCAGAGCTCTGGAGGTGTGACCCGGACGAGTTGGGTGAGTTGCTGCAGGAGAAAGAAAAAAGCGGTCCGGCTGCTGCAGGTCGAGGTGTTGGACATTGTCGCGGCGATCCACCGGGGAAACGTCGGCAAGACGCTCGGGCACCGCAACACCCTGGGCATGCTGCAAGACCTCCTGCGGCTGTCCCCCACAGAGGCATCCCGACGCTACAAACGAGCCCTGAACCTGTGCCCCAGCCAAGCCCTCACCGGCGAAACACTCGCACCCACACTCAGCATCGCGAGCCAAGCGATGCGCCGCGGGGAACTCGCCGACTCCCAAATCGACACGATTGTTGGGGTCGTGACCAGGCTCCCGGCCAGGGTAACCATCCAGGACCGTGAAGAAGCCGAAGCGTCGCTGGTGGAACACGCGAAACGGTACACCGCACCCGGCCTGGCCAAAGTCGGGCGACGCATCCATGACCACCTGGACCCCGACGGACCCGCGCCCTCCGAACACGAAAACGAGAAACCACGCCGCGAACAGTCCTTGCACACCGGGACAGATGGACGGCTGAACTTCAGTGGCTCGTTCGACGGTGAAACCGGCACTTTGTTCAGTGAAATTCTGAGCCCACTGGCCAAACCCCGCCCCGCTGAGAATGGCACCCCTGATCAGCGGTCAGTGTCCGAGCGCAACGGCGACGCGTTAGCGGAAGCGTTGAATCTGATCGCGGACTCCGGGAAACTCCCGATTCAGGGTGCCGAGCGGCCGCATCTCACCATCACCATGAGCTGGGACATGCTGCGGGAACGGCTCGGTGTCGCTTATCCGCACAGTGGCGCACCGATTTCCCCAGAGGGCGTCCGCCGGCTTGCGTGTGACGCGGATATTATTCCGATGGTGCTGGGAAGCGACAGCGTACCGCTGGACGTCGGACGCAACGAACGACTCATCACACCAGCCCTACGCAAAGCACTCATAGCGCGAGACAAAGGCTGCGCCCGATGCGGCCACCCCGCTGGACGAGGGGGCACCACGTGCAGCACTGGGCCGATGGTGGGCATACTTGCCTTGAAAATTGCGTGCTCCTGTGCGACCGGTGCCATCGTTTGGTGCACCACGGCGGCTGGGACGTACGCATCGTCGACGGAATCGTTGAATTCCTACCGCCCGCGTACGTTGACCGCGAACGAAGACCCATCCGCGGCATCAACCAACTCGCCGCATAGGAAAACCCACCCGGCCGCCGGGCACCACCACCCGGCGGCCCACGACCCTGCCCAAGCCATCGCCCCATTCTTCTCAGCAGACCCGAACCCGAGAACCACCGACAAACAGCGCCAAATTTAGCAGCGATACTGGTGGTGACAGGTGCAAGTTGTTAGGACAGCAACGTCAACACAGTGGGAACGCAGCGTAGAAGACTCGCTGCCCGGGCGAAGACGGGTGCCGAGGACGTTATCTCGTCGAACCCGGCTCGGTCGAGCCGCAAGACGCCTGCCGGTAACGAGCAGAATCCGCAGCTTGAATGAATCCCTGGAGGGCGCCGGCGGCATATTCGTTGGGAAGTCCGGAGGTAAATTCATGTCATCGAGCCGACTTGGACAGGTCCCTCGCTGGTTCAGTACACGCGCCTTTACGAGCGCATCGTACGATTGATCAGCCAGAATCTCCAATGACGCCTGGATATCGTCATTTCTCAAAAATTAGCCACCGACAATCGCTCACGTGACGCCGATGCCACCCACCTGGATGCGGATCTCCACTGAGGCCCGAGCAGTTCCGATTGTCTGACAGCATCCAAACTCTGGGAACCTGTCAGTTACATCCGGATCATAATTCCGGCGCGCTCGTGATCGCCACCGCGCCGGGCGCGGTCTGCCGAATGGTCTGGCCGGCACCTGATCAGCGAGGGTGCGACGGTACGGACTTTGGGTGCCATGCGGACGTCAATCTGGGGAGTGAGGGCTACGGAGAGTAGTTGGCATGCATTTCCCACCCGCGGCGCGGGACCTTATCACCCAGTGTTGTCATCGCGCTACGGGTTGACGCGACTGAGCGACGGCGCCAAGATGAGAATGAGTTTCATGTCCATCTGACCGTTCTGCACCGAAGGGACCCACCCATGTCACTGACCGTCTCCCCGGAACTCCTTGAACGCGCCACCGCCGGGCCGGTGGACGACGCGGATTTCGTTGCCTGCATCAAGGAATCCCTGCCGTACGCCTACCGTACGGTGGCACGGGTAGCCGACGATCTGGCCAGCGGGAAGACGGCTGAGGGTCGCCCGTTCGCCGACAACCAGGTGGAGCCGCCGACCGAGCAGGATCGCGGGGCAACTGCTGCGCGCCATGGCGAGCGACTCGATCCGGGCCGCGCTGGAGCGGCATTTCGGGATTCGGCTGGCCTTCCAGAACTGCCACCGGGTGGCCGCCGCCCCCGACCGACGCGGCCGCCGATGAGGCCCTGAAGACCTTCACGTCCGTACGCGCGCAGCTGCTCAACCAGTCCCCTGAGCTAGTGAACTGCTAACAGCCAGACCCGGCCGCTGTGAGGATCCGACAGACCTCGTCGGAGCCGGTGCAGTCGGCCGGGTCGAGGGTAGCCGCCCGGGCCGCCAGCTGTTCGAGTTCGACCTGCGCGGCCCGCAGTTGCGCGATGCGGTCCGCGATCTCCACCAGATGCGCGTCGATGAGTGCCACCACGTGCGCGCACGGCGACGCACCAGCATCGTGGATGCCCAGTACGCCGGTGATCTCCGCGAGCGTGAGTCCGGCGGCTTGGGCCGTACGAACGAAGCGGAGCCGCGAGAGGGCGGCCACTGGGTAGTCGCGATACCCGGCCGAGGTCCGCGCCGGTGCCGGCAACAACCCGATCTGCTCGTAATAGCGCACAGTTTTCGCCGTCACTCCACAACCTTCGGCGAGCTCTCCGATCCGCATGTCCGCAACGATAGCGGCTTGACCTTCCAGTCAGCTGGAAGGTTTACCGTCAGGCGGACTAAGGAGGATCGCGATGGAGCTTCGCGTACTGGCCGTCTCGGAGTGCCCCCACGTGGCGCTGCTCGACGAGCGTCTTCGCCTCGTGGCGCCCGACGCACCCATCACTCACGAGGTGATCGACGCCCCGGCCCGAGCGGCCGCGGCCGGCATGTACGGGTCGCCGACCTTGTTGGTCGACGGCATCGACCCGTTCGCCGAGCCCGGCCAACGACCGAGCGTGTCGTGCCGGCTCTATCCGGACGGGAACGGCGATTTCCAAGGCGCACCAACGATCGACCAGCTCCGGGCCGCATTGACCAAAACGCTGCTGACCAAGACGCTGCTGCCGCCTGCTCTGCGTACGGTCCTGGCCACCGATCGCCGGCTCGCGCCGCCGCCGCTTCGGACCGCGCAACAGGCGATTCTGCGGGCATTCGCGACGACCGGCCAGCCGCCGGACATGCCGCCGGAGGTCCTCGAAGCGCTGCACGAGGGCGATTTCATTCGGCTCGACGACCAGCGGCGGTCGTCGCCGCCTATCCGTTTTCCGGAGTGCCCACTCGACACCAAGTGGCCCTCGCCGGCGGAGTACGGGTCTACGCTATGTGTGCGATCGACGCGCTCGGGATGCCTCCGATGCTTGGCGTGGACGCGACGATCTCGTCAGCCGATCCAACCGATGGCCAGCCGATCACTGTCGAGTTTCGGGGCGGGCGTACGACCTGGGAGCCGGCGACGGCCGCGGTGGTGGTCGTCGTTCCGACCGTGGATGGCCCAGCGGCCGATATTTGCTGTCCACTGCTCGACTTCTTCGCCAGCCGTACGGCCGCACAGGCCTGGGTGGACAAGAATCCCGGCCAGCCGGCGGTCGTTTTGACGGCAGCCCAAGCGGAACGTACGGGACGAGAGATTTTCCAGCCGCTGTTGACAAAACGACAACACCGACGGCCGTCCATAGTGGACGACCGCCGGCGGAGGTGAATCAGGCCTCGACTGACTTTCGGGCCGGCGTACGACTGAGCACCGCCAGCCCGACGGCGACCGCGGCGGCCGCTGGGATCGGATCGGAGCGAGCAGCAGCGGCGTGGCCGTCGGAGTGAATCCGGCCAGCATGATGCCCAGCAGGCCGCCGGCGATCAGCAGGGTGGCGACGGTGGCCCGCACCGGGCCGACGGCGTCGGGTATACGCGGCATCCGGATGCTTTCCAGCCGGCCGAAAACGCGTACCAATGGGTAGAGCAAGGCGGCCAGCAGGCCGAGCCACAGCGGCGCGGTCAGCCACCAGGTGATGCTCAGCGGAGCCGGAGTGTTGATATGCAGCGCGATCACACAGATCCCGGCGCCCACCATCAGGGCTGTCATATGCCAGATATACACGGTCATCATCCGGTCACTGACGGCGCTGATGAGCCGGTCCACCAATCGTTTCTCCGCCAGTGCCAGCAAAGCCGGCCGCAGGGCCAACGCCAGCGCCAGCAGCCCGACGCACTGGGCCAACAGGCACAGCGTGGGTGGCGCCTGGTTCGACGCTCCCACGCGCCGGGCAGAGCCAACATCATCACCGGGTACGGCCCGAAGGTCACCATCGCGGCCACCGTCGCGTACGCACCGGCGGCGACGGCCGCGGCACGTTTCGGGGTGAGGAAACCCAACTGGCCGTTGGCGTACATAATACCGAGCTGGTGGATCAGCAGCCAGACGAAAATGAAGTTGGCGTAACCAAAAGAATCAGATACGGCGAGTCGCAGAATTTCCACGATCACCGCGCCGGCCAACATCCGCCAAGGGCGAGCAAAGGCCGACGAGCCGCCATCTTTTCCGCCACCGGAGTGCACACGACGCACATCAGGTAAACCGGCAGGAACCACAGCACGCGGGCCACCCAGAAGGTCGCCTCCGTCACCGGACCGGCCGGCGCGCCGAGCATTTCCAACAGGTACGGCAGCGGAATCCAGACGGCGGCGACCGCCAGCACCGGGAAACTCAGCCGGCCCAGCCGAACCGAAAGCCACGAGGACGCGGTTTTCGTACGCCGCCGCGCCGATCGCCAGCTGACCACGTTGGCCGCGCCACCGGCGAAGAAAAACAGCGGCATGATCTGGCTGATCCAGGTCACCAACTGAGCGCCGGGAGTCTGCAACGCACTGCTGACCAGGGTTTGCCCGTCGCGGAACTGCATCACCGGCATCGCCCAGTGCTGCAGGACAACCGCCGCGATCGCCAGCACCCTGATCAGGTCGATGAATCGGTCCCGGCCGCCGAGCGGGATACCGGTCGGGGCAGCGGACCAGCGGGACGCCGGATGAGCCGGCGCGGCTGCGATGGTGGCTGGTGTTGTCATGCCCAGAAAACTATGGGCGACCGACCCGAACCGGCGTCCCGCGAGCGGGAGCGATCTTTCCTCACCCCTACGCGCTACCCAGGACCATCCTCAGGTATCGCACCGCTCGCGTGGCTAGGGCGTGTCTCCTCATTCCAGGTGGATGAGGGTCGAGATCCAAGCGTCGTCCTGCGAGTGCCGGGCGGTCGCGCTCATACCTCTGTCGTATGGGTGTGATCGTCCGGTGCTCGCAGGACGGCGCTTGGGCTCGGCCCTCGCCGCCTGGAATGAGGAGACGCGCCCTAGTCCTAGGCGAGTAGGCCGCGTACCAGCCGGGTGAGCGCCCAGTTGTAGTCGGACTGCTGCTGGTTCGCATCGAGCAGGTCGCCGACGGTCAGGTTCCACAATGCCCGCTCGGCCTTGGAAACCTGCGCCGCGGCGAGGCCGGCCTCAGCCAGCAACGCCCGGTTGTGCTTGCCGAGCGCGTCCGAGCCAAAGGCACGTACGCGTCCCTCCGCGGCGATCCGCACCACCCAGCGGTGCGCGGCGAGATGGTCGCGGGTGAGCCGCCACTGCCGGATCAACCGCTGCTCAATGGCACCGCGGCTGGAGGCCAGCGGATAGCTGTCGGCGAATCCGTCTACCAACAACTGAAGCAACTCGTCCCGGTCGACAATGTGCCGGTAGAGCGAGGCCTGGCCGGTGTTCACCTCGTGGGCCACCCGGCGCAAGGTCAACGCGCGCTCAGCCCCTCGGTGTCCACCAACCGCCGGGATGCTTCCAGAATCGCCGGGAGGTTCAAAGTCCGCGGCGGGGCACTGCGTATCTGCATCCCAGCACTGTAACGATGGTCAGCAAATCGGACATAGCCAAAGTGTTCGCGAACGATGTTCGCGTTGGCCTGGGGAGGACATTTCGGTGTTTCGGACGTCCTATCTTTAGGAAAAACTACGGAGGGTGTCTTACCGAGTGACTATATTCCGGCCAGAAAGGCATCGACCTCGGCCGCGGCCGGCGCGGTCGCCGGGCCATATCTGGTCACCGCGAGGGCGGCCACCGCGTTCGCCCGCCGGACCGCCTCGTACGAGCCAAGGCCAGCCAGCAAGCCGGCCACGAACGCACCGACGTGGGCATCGCCGGCGCCATTCGTATCCACTGTGGACACCCGGTTTCCGGGCACCAGCAAGGGCGGGCGACCGGCCTCGACCAGCACGCAGCCGCGGCCGGCCGGCCCGGTGCGTACGATCACGCCGGCCCGGCCGGTTTCGCCGGCCAACGCCACCGCCGCCTCGACCGGTGCCTGGATACCGGTGGAAAGGGTCGCCTCTCGCTGGTTGCAACTCCACCAATCGGCGCGCTGGTAAACCGGCCGCAACACCTCGTCGGCGATATCGGCGACCAGCGGTCCAGGATCGACGATCACCCTCGCCAGCGGGTCCACTTTCGGCAGCCACCCGGCCAGCGCGGGCCCATTGTGCTGAGCGATCAATCCGTATCCCGACACGTAGACAACATCGCCGGGAAAGATCTCGATTCTTTCCAGGTGCTCGGTGTCCAGCCGGCTCTCAGCACCCAATGACGTGGCGAAACTCCGCTCGCCGGCCGGATCGACCAGCGCCACGTCATAGCCGGTGTCCGCGCCTTCGTACGTCCCCTGCAGCAGCTCGATACCATTGTTTTCCAGCTCTTTGCGGGTCATGTCCCCAAACGGCCCGGTGCCGCAGAGTCCGGCGTACGCGACCGGACAGCCCTGCCGACGAGCGCTGACCATCACATTCAGCCCGCCGCCGGGGGTGATCTCGCTGCGGGTCGCGAGCACGTCACCGCCGCGCTCGGGAAATGCCGGCACATGCATCACGATGTCGACGACAACCGAGCCGACATGCACCAGCCGAGGGAGCGCGGTCACAGCGCCTCCTTTTCTCATCCTGACCGGACAGGGTCAGGGCGATCGCAATCTTAGCGAGCGATAGGTCACTCTGGTGATCCCGCTCGACTATCGTGCGGCGAGCTGACTTCCGTAGGCGCTGATCTCGTCGAGGAAGAGCCAGTCGGCCTGGTCGCCGCCGGTTTTGCTGACGGCGATCCGGATGTGGTCGGCCGTCGTGTCGGGGAAGGCGATCTCGTACCACTGGCCGGTTGCCCACGTCGCGGCTCCTCGATATTGGTAGGAGCCGCCATTCGTACTGGTGTAGACGTCGACCCGGTCCGGCGCGTAGTTGTGTTTTTTCCATCCTCGAATCTCGCGACCCTGACGAGATTCACATCCCGGACCGCCGGCAGCGCGATATCGACCGTGACCGGTTCCGCGGTCAGGTATTGGACGACAAAACCGAATCCGTCACCGTCGCCGTAGCCACCGGCGATGACTCCATCGGTCGCCTCGTGACCATCGGTGTCGGGATAACCGGGATCAGGCTCCTCCGACATCGTGTAAGCGGCTCCTTGCACGATATTCACGGCCTCGCCGGCTGGCGGCGCGTACGCCTCGATTTCGTCGAGGAAGAGCCAGTCGGCCAGGTCGCCACCGTTCTTGCTGAAAGTCACCCGCAAATAGCGTGTCGCGGATGGTGGGAAGGTCAGGTCGTACCAGAGCCCGTCCGCTTTCCCGACGCTGCCTTTCTGCGTGTAGGCCTGGTTGTCGGTGCTGGTGGAGACGACGACGGAGTCCGGATCGTAATGCTCTTCATAATTCTGGTAGCGGTGTATTCGTACGCTTCCCAGCGTTCTCAGCGCTTCCAGGTCGATGGTGACGGTCGCGGTGAAACTACCGCTGGTGCCAACGTGATAGCCGTACGACCGACGGTCGTCGTAGTGGCCGGCCAACACGCCGTCGGTAGAGAATCCGAGGTCTGGGTAGGCCGCATCCGGGTCCGGCTCGTCGTAGTACTTGCCGCCGGCCAGGTTTTGGC
Organism: Fodinicola feengrottensis; assembly: GCF_010993775.1. Taxonomy (GTDB): domain Bacteria; phylum Actinomycetota; class Actinomycetes; order Mycobacteriales; family HKI-0501; genus Fodinicola; species Fodinicola feengrottensis. The sequence continues at coordinate 56,694 of NZ_WOTO01000021.1, forward strand.
TGGCCAGGTACGAGCCGCCGACCTGCACGTCATTGATCACGCATCCGGTCGTTGGGCAGTTGCTGGCAGCGATGCGTACGTACCGAGCCTTGCCGTTGATTCCGGCGAAAGTGTCACCGCCGCCGGCGGAAGTCGTGGCGTACGCGTCGGCCCAGTCCGTGCCGTTGTAGGAAAGCTGGATCTTGTACGACTTCGCGAAGCCACTCCCCCAGGTGAGCTGTATCGCGTCCACCTGTGCCTGTTCGCGGAGATCGAGCTGCCACCACTGGGATCCCCCCGCCGCCGACTTCCAGCCCGTCGACGCGTCGCTGTCGATGGCGTTGCCCGCGCCGGATCCGGCGGCACTCGTCGACGCGGATGCCACCGACGCGATGGTCAGGTTAGCAACAAAAGTGCGGCCACCAGCCGCCGCGGCGACCAACGCGTTGTGCATTCGACTGACAAAACCGGTGTCCTCGTTGTAGCGGGTCGCGCTGGTGACCAGGGCGGCACTGATCGCTTGGGCAAGTGCCGGTTTCGTCTGCCCGACAATTCGCAGCAGTTCCCAGTCCTGGATGCCGTCGCGCAGCGACTCCAACCGGATCGTCGGCTTGATGGTGTGATGGTCCTTGTCCGGTTTGACAATCCAGCCGTCGCCCTTGGAATCCTGCCCGCCATCGCCGTTCATCGGGTAGTCCCACGCGTCGTACGCCCAGTGCAGATAGCCAGTCGCGCCGGTTTGGTACGCGTACCACATCATTTCCCGCTGCGAATAGACCGGCTGGTCGATGAGCCTGTTGAGATATGACCCGGTCGGAATGTTGCAGGTGTAGAGCCAGAACGGTTTTCCCGAATGGGTGTAGTAGTCGGCGTGGTCGCTCGTCAGGTTGAGGTTCGGAATGAGAATGTTCCGTTTGTCGGCGACGGCCTCCATCGGCGACTGCACGTTGTTCGTGTCGGCGATCCGGACCTGCGGCCAGATGGCGTGAATCGTGTCGGCGGCGGCGCGGTAGCGGGACACCTGGTCGTCGGTGATCTCGTCAGCGATGTGCACCCAGAACTTGTCCTCCCATCCCTTCGCGCGTACGTGATCCCGCAAGGACGTGAGGAACTGGGTGTTCCATCGCTTCACCGTAGCGGTGTCCGATCCCACGTAGTCACGGCTTCGACTGGTCGGGGTGCCGGTGATGATCTCGGTTTTGGCTCCCGTGTCACCATAAATCTCGTAGAACCACCAGAATCCCTCGATCTGGTTGATCGCGTGGTCCCTGTCCATAAAGCGCTCGATGACCTGATCCACCAAGGTCCAGTTGAAATGGTAGGTGGCGCCATCCTGGTACGAGCCACCGTCGACCAGGAGCGTAACCAACGGCACCGAAAGGCTGTTTTCGCGGTACGCACGCATGGAAGCGGCGACATTGTCCATCAGCGACCACCACCCGTCACTGTATTTGTCTATGCCGTATTCCTTCTTGATCGGGTCCTGGGTGTTGTCCGGGCTCAGGAATCCGAGCATGTTCATCCACATGGCCGTGGTGAAGGTGCTCTGGTTGGAATCGGGAATGGTCACATTGCGAACGTCCACAGTGACCGGCACGTTGGAGCTTCCCACGTCGGTGACAACTGTGGCCGTACCGGTATAAACTCCAGCGGGTGTGGCGGCCGGGACGTAAGCCCGAATCCAGATCGGCATCGTCTGGTTGGCCGGCACAGCGGTCGACGCGTCGTTGGACAGCGCGTCCGGAAAGTCACCCGGAGCGGTCCGGATCGGATTGTCCAACGGCCAGTTCTCGAATCCGGCGCGACTGTTTTCGTCCAGATGCTCGAATTCGACGAACTGGTACGCCAGATTCGCGGCGGCGAGGACGTTGCCGCCGCTGCTGAGGTCGCCGAAACTCACCTTCTGAATAGTGAAGTTCGAGCTTTTGCGGATGGCGATCTGCGCGGCCTCGTATTCGTTCTTGGCCATCGTCAGGTCGACCGCGGTCGCCGAACCAGGTGCCGGAAGGCTGTCCTGGAAAACGTTGACTGACGAGTTTTCGGTCCAGACACTGGTGACTGGCACGGCCGCTGCCAGGCTCGGACCGGCGACGCCCACCGTTCCCACCACGGCCGCGGCCACACTGATCATCGCTAACAACCTAAGGGCAGACATCGATTTCTCCCGTCGCCGAGAAGCGAGTTGTGCGGGATGAGAGGGCAGGTCAGTCGCGTACGCGTGAGCTCTGCAGGGAATCCAGCCGCGGCCCGTCCGGCTGGGGCAGGTGGCCGCGGATGACGCCCTCGAACTCGAAACCGGCCTTCTCGATCACTCGAAGACTGCATTGTTCGCCACCGCGGCACTGACCTCCAGCCGGCCGATCGCCGGCACAGTCATCGCCCAGTCGGCGGCCAGCCGCGCGGCCCGGGCGGCGTAACCGCGGCCGCGAAAAGCCGGATGGATCATGTAGCCAAGAGCGGCGATGCCCATATCCGGCACCGCCATACCGACGGTGCAATCACCACACGCCGAGCCGGTGGCCGTTTCCACGACGGTGAAATGCGCTGCCTGCCCAGTCAAAAGATCTCCGGGCGCCCGACGGATCTCCTCCCGCGCACGCTCCAGGGTCTGGTCGGCCGGCTGGTTCAGCCAACGGCGGGTCTGCGGATCCCGCCAGCACTCGACAAGGCTCTGGGCGTCGGCCTCTCGCTGCGGCCGGATCGTCACCATGCCATCCGTCAGTCCCTCGACCGGCGGAACAGGGAGCAGCCGTACGCCCGGACCAGGCCGGTCGCCGGACAGCCGCCTCCACACGAAAACGTCACCACGGACTCCGTTCGGCGCTGCACCCGGTCGTATCCGCGGTCAAACACCCACTGGGTGACCACCGCACCCCCGGCTGGCGATCCGCTGCCGTCGCGCCCACGGCGCCGCCCAGAAGCTCAACTCAGCCGTCCCGTTGTGCTCGTCGACCCGCGAGAGAGCCACCCCACCGACCAGCTTGCCAGTCGCCTGATCGACCACCGACCAGGTCAGCTCACCTGATTTGGCAGCTGAATTCGCCAGACCTGGAAGCCAGCGCCGCATCTCCCGATCCGCGGATGCCACGGCTAACTCCGGGAGGTCGGCGGCCTCAGGTTTTCGCAAGACAAGGCCATCGGCGATAATCGGAGACTCATTCACCACAATATCCCGTCCGTCGGCGTGCTGACTGTTATAAGCCCAGCAATGCCGAAATCCAACGTTGGGCCGACAACAAAGCCGGGCGGACCCAAACTCGCCTAGACCAGTCGCTGCGATGTATCCATCAAAATCGGCTGTCACAGGCAAGAACGGCCCACCCACTGGTCCACGCCAATTCCGTCAGCGAACGTCCGCGGTTGCTACTGTCAGAACTCGTAGGGCAGCCCCACGTAATTCTCCGCCATACTCCGCCCAGCTGCCTCGGACTCCACCACATATCGCAACTGGGACAGCTGCAACCGCCGCCCGAATCGATCGTCGTCCGGAAATGCGTGCAGCATCGACGTCATCCACCACGAGAAATGCTCCGCTCTCCACACTCGCCGCAAACACGCTCGCGAATAGTCATCGATTAACGCACTTCCCCCACCGCTGAGGAAAACAGTTAAAGCACGAGCTAACAAGCGCACGTCGGCCACCGCGAGGTTCATTCCCTTGGCGCCCGTCGGCGGCACGATGTGCGCGGCGTCGCCGGCCAGGAACAATCGCCCGTACCGCATCGGCTCGACCACGAAACTGCGCATGCCGGCCAACAGTCGATCAACAACGGGCCCTTCCCGTAGGGAAAACTCACTCCCGGCCAGCTCCAGTCGGGCGTGCAGCTCGTCCCACACCCGGCTGTCCGGCCAATCCGCGAGACTTTCGGTGGGTGCGACCTGCAGATACAGCCGAGTCAACTCTGGCGACCGCATGCTGTGCAAGGCGAATCCGCGTTCGTGGTACGCATAAATCAGCTCTTCGTGAGACGGTGGCGTCTTGGCCAGAATTCCCAACCATGCGAACGGATAGAGCCGTTCGTACGCTTGTATCCGGTCGGCAGGGATGCTTCGTCGGCTGACACCGTGAAAACCGTCGCAGCCGGCGACCACGTCACACCGCAGCTCCTGCGGCTTTCCCGCCGCGTCGGTGAAAGTGATCCGCGGCTGATCGCTCGTCAGGTCATGCGGCCGTACGTCGGTGGATGCGAAAAGGATCTGACCCTCGTCGGCCAAGCGCCGCGCGATCAGGTCCTTGACGACCTCCTGCTGGCCGTAAACGGTGATTGTCTTGCCGGTCAGCTCGGTCAATGGCATCCGGTGGTCGGCGCCGTCGAACCGAAGGACGAGCCCGTGGTGCGGCAGCCCTTCGGCATCCATGCGGGCGCCGACGCCGACCTCACGGAGCAGCTCGGCGGTCGGATGCTCCAACACGCCGGCGCGGACCCGCTGTTCGACGTACCCGCGATCACGGGCCTCCACCACCACGGAATCGATGCCGGCCAGGTGCAACAAATGCGCCAACAGCAACCCGGCCGGCCCGGCCCCGATGATCCCCACCTGTGTCCGCACGTACGCCCGCCTTCTCCTCGCTGGTGCGCCCAGCGGTCCACTAGATCTCATCAGGTCCACCGTCGACTGCGGCACCAAAGCCCGCACTCGACGTCGAGTGCGGGATAGAGTCCCGCACTCGACGAAAATCCAGCCGCATCCGCCATCTAAGATCCACTTAGTCGACAAGGGGTGGGACATGCGCGTGGTGATCGCGGGGGCGGGCACGGACAGATCGCGCTGCATCTGGAGCGGCTGCTGGCCGCTCGCGGCGACCAGCCGGTGGGTCTGATCCGGAACCCAGATCACGCGGCTGACCTGCGGGAAGTCGGTGCCGTGCCGGTCGTTCTGGACCTGGAGAACAGCACCGTCGAGCAGGTGGCCGAAGCGGCCGCCGACGCTGACGCGGTGGTGTTCGCCGCCGGTGCCGGACCCAACAGCGGCGCGGCCCGTAAGAACACCGTCGATCGCGACGCGGCGGTCCTGCTCGCGGACGCGGCCGAGGCGGCCGGAGTACGCCGCTATGTGATGGTGTCCTCGTACAATGCGGACAACTACGATCCGGCCTCGACCGACGTTTTCCAGGTCTACCTGCGAGCCAAATCCGAGGCGGACGCCGCCGTGCGCGGCCGCGACCTGGACTGGACGGTCGTACGCCCCGGCAGCCTCACCACCGCGGCCGGGACCGGCGAGATCAGCCTCGGCGACTCGGTGCCGCGCGGTTCGATCTCCCGCGAGGACGTCGCCGCGGTGTTGCTGCACGTCCTGGACTTCCCGGCCACCGTGGGCCGCCAGTTCGAAGTGATCGGCGGGCCGACACCCATCGCGGACGCCGTCGCCAGCTACACCGGCAAACCCTGAACGCGCGTTGTTTCGCTACATTCGACCGCATGTCGACACCCGCGCCGCCCAGCCGCCGGATCTGGTGGATTGTCGCAGCCGCTGCGATCGTGATGCTCCTGGTCTGCGGCGGTGTCGTCGGCGTCGGTCTTTGGGCGGTGAACAAACGCATCACCGCCGCGCAGATAGGCATCCCGCCGCAGGCCGAGCAGGCCGTGACCACCGCGGCGGATCTGATGAGGCGGCTGTTTTCGTACGACTACCGCCATCTCGACGCCGACCTCGCCGCCGGACTCGCTGTCACCACCGGACCTTTTCGCCAGCGGTACGCACAAACGATGGCTCAGATCAAGGCAAGCGCACCGGCCCAGCAAATCGTCATCTCAGCATCGGTCGTCCAGAGCGGCGTTATCTCCTCGCGCGCGCCGGCAGCGCAGACCTGCTCATCTACCTGAACCAGAACGCTACGTCCAAAACCACCCCGGGCAACTTTCTGACCCAATCCCGCATCTGGGCGACTTTGTCTTACCAAAAAGGAAAGTGGCTGATCAGTGACCTGACGACAGACGCGTCCAAATGGCACCCGCCTACCGCCGACTGGCCGAACGCGACGAGCCGCGTGCCGTTGGAAGCGATGCGGACCTGCGCCCTTGCCCTGTTGAAGGTCGACTACCTGACGATCGATGCCGACCTGGCCACGGTCTCACATTGCGCCACCAGCGAGTTCGCCGCCGACTACCGGGCGACGGTGGCCCGGGAACGCCCCCAAATCACCCAGAACCAAATCCGGACGACCGTCGCTGTCTCGACGGTCGCCGCCACCTCGTTGGGCGCCACCACCAGCCAGATAATGATCGCGGCGGACACTATGACGACAACGTCCACCAGCTCGCCGGTCAGCCGGAGCAACCGTTTCTCGGCCACCCTTCGACTGGTGTCCGGATCCTGGCTGGTCGCCAGCGTCAGCACCGTTCCCTAAATGCGGTAGGCCTCGGCGATCGCGCGGCGATGTAGTCAGCGTACGACTGCACCAGCTCCGGAACAGCGATCTGGAGCTGGTTCTCCGCGTTTTTCTCCGCATTCGCCGAGAAGTTGTAGCTGCCGGTAGCACAGACCTGATCGGTGACCAGGATTTTGTTGTGCATGAAGTCGTGCGGCCCGGTCGGGCTGTACGGCGTGGAGTGCTTGGGCACGAGGTGCTGGGTCAGCTTCCTCCAGTCCGCGACGACCGCTTGGTCATGCGGGACTTTGGCCCAGTCCCGAGCGATCGGGTCCATCTGGCCGGCGTCGTAAATGCCGCTGACCGGAACCCCTCGGTCGATCGCGGCGGACAGCGCGGCGAGCACCGAATGGGAGGTGATGACCATGCTGGCGATCACGATCCGCGACCTCGCGCCCTGAATGAGCGTGCACAACTCAGCGTCCAGCTGCGCACCGCCGCCGGGGGCGAAATTCCAGCCCACGGTGCCACCGACCGCGTCGGTGCTGCCGCTTTCGTTCTTGCCGGTGTTCTTGATCGCGCCGGTTGACCACAGGTCCTCGAAATCGGCCAGATAACCGGCCGCGACCGGCACCGACTCCACCTGCAGGATGTTGTTCTCCTGCAACGTCCAGGCATCGTCGGTGAAGTTCGTCGAGCCGGTCCACACCGCCGCCGAATCCCGGATCAGGTATTTGGAATGCATCAGCTGCGGCGCGGCCTTGATCGGCTGGATTTGTACGCTGGTGCCACCGAAATGTTCCTGCACCCAGGAGGCCGTGCCGGGCGGCGCCGGGTCGGCCGCGAGCAGCGCGAAGTCAGCCGCGGTGCCAGCCTCCGGTTTACCCGCGTCATAACCGATCCGGACCCGCACACCCCTTTTTGCCGCGTCGGTGAACGCACCGACGACGGTTGCGGCCAACGCGTCGGACAACCGGAAGTCGTAGATCGCGAGTTCCAGCGAAATCTGGGCGGATGCGATGAAATCGGCGAGCGCCGCGGCGACCGCGGTGGGCTGCCCGGCGGCGCCACCATGGGCGGCGTCGCGAAGGAAAATCGTACCGATGGTCGTACTCATAAGAGGATGGAAGCGCTACCACCAGCAGCCGACAACAAACACAGCGTGAATGTGCCCGTAAGGACGAGTCTTTCCGCCCACCAAACGTAAAAAAATAGCCGTATTACCGGCAGTCAGCCATTAAAGCCAAGAATATTGCATAAAAGACAAGGTCCGAAAACTTCGGTGCGAGCCGAAACGTCGGTGACCTAGTCTCAGCCTCATGATCACCCACCCGCGGCTGAGCACCGCCGCCCCGCTGGCGGCGGCCGGAATCACCGTCTTGCTCTGGGCGTCCGCGTTCGTCGGCATTCGCGGCATCGGCGGCACCTTCTCGGCCGGCCCGCTGGCCCCCGGGAGGAGGCTGCTCATCGGCACCCTCGTGCTCGGCGTTCTGTTGCTGCGGCGTGGTTTCGTCCGGCCCAGCAGGCGTACGCTGCTGCTCATTCTGTTGTCTGGTTTGCTGTGGTTCGGCCTCTACAACGTGGCCCTCAACGCGGCCGAGCGGCACCTGGACGCCGGTACGGCCGCGATGCTCGTCAATGTCGGTCCGGTGGTGCTCGCGATCCTGGCTGGGACATTCCTCAAAGAGGGGTTTCCGCCGCGGCTGCTGATCGGCAGCGGAATCGCGGTCTGCGGCGCGCTGGTGATCGGCACCAGCACAGCCGGCGGCCGGCACGGCGACCTGCTCGGCGTCGGTCTCTGCCTGGTCGCCGCGGTGGCGTACGCCGTCGGCGTGACCGCGCAGAAACCGGCACTCAAGGAGCTCCCGGCACTGCAGGTCACCTGGATGGGCTGCGCGATCGGCATGGTCGGCTGCCTGCCGTTCGCGCCGCAACTGTGGACCGAGACCGCGCACGCGTCCGTTGGCGCCATCGCCGGGCTGGTCTATCTCGGGGTCTTCCCGACCGCCGTCGCCTTCACCACCTGGGCGTACGCGCTGGCTCGTACGGACGCCGGCAAACTCGGCGCCACCACGTATCTGGTGCCGCTAGTGGCTGCCCTGTTGTCCTGGGCGGTGCTCAGCGAGGTGCCGGCGCCGCTCGCGCTCGCCGGTGGAGCGCTCTGCCTCACCGGCGTCGCCGTCACTCGGCTGCGCAAGCGACCCGCGCCGGTGCCGATCCTCGCGAAAGAACCCGGTTGACCGGCCTGTCTGATTGACGGCTGGGCACCGGACAGGGCTCCATACAGAGGTGGATGTCGACGGCACCATCGACGAGCTTTACGCGCTGCCCCGCGAGGACTTCATCGCGGCCCGCGCCGCGAAGGTCAAACAGGCCCGCACCCAGGGCGACGAGCTGGGCGCCAAACGGCTCAGCCGGCTGCGCAAGCCATCGGTCGCGGCCTGGCTGGCCAACCAGCTGGCTCGCGAGCATCCGGCCGAGATCGGCGAGCTGCTGGAGCTCGGCGGGCACCTGCGCCGGGCGCACGCCCGGTTGGACGGCCGGCAGCTGCAGCAGCTGTCCAAGGACCGCCAGCGGCAGGTCCAGGGCCTGCGCAAACTCGGCCAGGCCCTGGCGGGTACGAGCGGGCAGCCGGCCAGCGAGGCGACGCTGCGCCAACTCGAAGAGAGCCTGGTCGCCGCGCTGGCCGATCCGGAGGCGGCTGAGGCTCTGCGCGCCGGCCGGTTGGAGTCGGCCGGCGCCGGCCAAACCGAATGGCCGGCCTCGTTGGTAGCTCTCGCCCCGCTCGCCGCCGAAAAAGCGCCGGCCACTGAGAAACCGCCGACCACCTTGCGGCCGGCCGCTGAGCGGCGCAAGCCCGCGGACGGCCCCTCTCAGCAGCAGCGCGAACGGCTTGCCACGGCCCAAAAAGCGGCCGAACACGCGAGCACCGCGGTGGATGTGGCCCGGATCGCGGCCGACGAGGCCGTCCAAGGCGCCGAGGAAGCCGCCGCGGACGTCGACCGGCTTCGTCAGGAGTTGCAGGCCGCGCGGGAGGCGCAGGCCCAGGCCGCACAGGACGCCGACACCGCTCGCCGCTCACTGCGACAGGCCGAGCGCGCCGATCAGGCCGCCGACCGGGAGCTGCGGGCAGCTGAGCTGGCCGTCCGGGCCAGCGGCGGCTGATCGTGATGCCAGCGCGCAAACTTGACGAATACCGCCGAAAACGCGACCCCGCCCGTACGCCCGAACCGATCCCGGCGAACGACAAAGCGCTGCCCAGCGGCAACGACGACACCTTCGTGATCCAGGAACACCACGCCCGCCGGCTGCACTGGGACGTACGCCTGGAGCGCGGTGGCGTGCTGGTCTGCTGGGCCGTGCCGCGCGGTCTGCCGGCCGAACCGGGCAGCATCCGACTGGCCGTGCACACCGAGGACCATCCGCTGGAATACGCCACGTTTTCTTTCTGGCGATATCCCGCATGGCGAATACGGCGGCGGGCGGATGTTCATCTGGGACCGCGGCACGTACGAGACAGTGAAGTGGAGCCCAACCGAGGTTTCGGTGGTGCTGCACGGAGAAAAGGGTGGACGGCCGGTACGTCTTCTTCACCGGCGGGAAAAGTCGGGACACCAAGGACTGGATGGTCCGCCGGTCCGACCCGCCCCGGCGGGCTGGCTGGGAGCCGCTGCCGGAGACCCACACCGCGATGCGGGCCACCCGCGGCCAGTTGCCCGCCGATCCGGACCACTGGGCGTACGAGTTCGGCTGGGACGGCCTGCGGGCGCTCGGCCGGGTCACCGGCGGCCGGTTGGACCTGTTCTCCGAGACCGGTGAGACGATCCCGGGTTTTCCGGACGTACGAGCGAAAAGCGAGTGGATGGGCAGCACCGAGGGGTGGCTGGACGGCGAGCTGGTGGCGCTGGTCGGCGGCCGGCCGGACCGGGCGGCGCTGGATCGCCGGCTGGAGGTCACCGACGAGCGGCGGGCCCGGCAGTTCGCCAAGGACCTGCCAGTCACGTACCTGGTCTACGACCTCCTGCACCTGGACGGGAAGTCGACCCTGAAGCTGCCGTACGAGCGGCGGCGGGAGCTGTTGGAAGCGCTGCCGATCGGCAAGGCCGGCTGGCAACTGGCGCCGAGTTTCCCGGCCGCCGCCGAGCCGGTGCTGACCGCGGCCCGCGAACAGCGGATGCCCGGCGTTGTCGCCAAACGCCTGGACTCCCCGTACAACCCCGGCCAACGCACCCGCAAGTGGATCGAAGTCCACCTTTGAGCGTCGAATGCGCGGGATCTGTTTCGATGTCTCCCACGAGAGGCGCCCGTGACGAGGTGCCGGCACCGAAAGGCGAAGCATGAAATACATGCTGCTGATCTACAGCAACCCGGCGACCTGGGCACACCCGATGTTCCTGCACCAGGACGAGGAGCTGACCGAACGCGACCGGGCGAGCCGACTGGCGGGCTTTCGAAGCGCTCCTGGAAGACATCCACAGCTCCGGCGAGCTGATCGACTCGGCCGCGCTCGCCGACCCGAGCACCAGCCGGATCGTACGATTGAAGGACGGCGTCGAGGAAGCCACCGACGGCCCGTTCGCGGAGGCGAAGGAACAGCTCGCCGGCTATTTCGTGATCGACTGTGAGAACGTCGAGCGAGCCACCGAGGTGGCGGCGCGTTTCCCGGACGCGAAGTTCGCCGGGGTGGAGGTCAGGCCGATCATGGAGCCATGCGGCATGGAGATGTGACCCAGGAGCGTCGGATCGAGGACCTGCTGCGCGAGTTGGCGCCGCAGGTCCTTGGCGCGCTGATCCGCCGGTACGGCCAGTTCGACGCCTGCGAGGACGCCGTCCAGGAGGCGTTGCTCGCCGGCGCGACGCAGTGGGCCGAGAAAGGCGTCCCGGAGAGCCCGCGGGGCTGGCTGATCACCGTCGCGGCCCGCCGGATGACCGACCAGATCCGCAGCGAGACGGCCCGGCAGCGGCGCGAACTGACGGTCGCCGCGATGGCGCCGACCCAGGACCTGCTCGCGCCGGCTTCGGACGACAAGCCGGCCAACGATCGCGACGACACTCTTACCCTGCTGTTTCTGTGCTGCCATCCGGCCTTGTCGCCGGCCTCGCAGGTCGCGCTGACCCTGCGCGCGGTCGGCGGCCTGACCACCGGCGAGATCGCGAGTGCGTTCCTGGTGCCGGAGTCGACCATGGGCCAGCGGATCAGCCGCGCCAAACAGAAGATCAAGGCCGCCGGCGCCCGTTTCCAGCTGCCGCCGGCCGCCGAGCGCACCGAGCGGCAACGAGTCGTCCTGCACGTTCTCTACCTGATTTTCAACGAGGGCTACACGGCGAGCTCAGGCAAAGACCTGCACCGCACCGAACTCACCGCGGAGGCCATCCGGCTGGCCCGGGCCGTACGGGTGCTGCTGCCGGCGGACGGCGAGGTCAGCGGCCTGCTCGCGCTGATGCTGCTCACCGATGCCCGGCGGCCGGCCCGGACCCGCCCGGACGGCACCCTGGTCCCGCTGGCCGAGCAGGACCGCGGGCGCTGGAATGCCGACGCCATCAAGGAAGGCGTCGACCTGCTGACCCGTACGCTCACCGCCGCGCCCCTCGGGCCGTACCAGCTGCAGGCCGCCATCGCGGCCGTCCACGACGAGGCCGGCACCGCGCAGGACACCGACTGGCCACAGATCGTCGCTCTCTACCAACTGCTCGAACGCGTCGCGCCGAACCCCATGGTCACGCTCAACCACGCTGTCGCGGTCGCGATGGTGCACGGCCCGCGGGCCGGCCTCGCCCTGCTGGAGCCGCTGGACGGCGACACCCGGCTCACCGAACACCACCGCCTCGACGCCGTACGAGCGCACCTGTACGAGATGGCCGGCGACCACATCGAGGCCCTGCGGCTCTACCAGCAGGCCGCGCGACGCACGACCAGCATCCCCGAACAGCTCTACCTCGAAGGCAGGGCCGCTCGGTTGGCCCCGACCACCGGTGACCTGCGCCATACCGGCGAGATTGGTGTTTGACTTTGAGCGCACTCACAGTTCTAGGGTCGTACCCGTGACCACGACAGAGCTCCTGAACACGATGATCGACCGGGCCAGCAACGACGGTCTTCCCGACCTCGCCGAGATCCTCGCGTGCACCCTCAACCTGGACGACGCGCCGGAACTCCCGCTGGCGGTCGGACAGGTGGCTGAGCTGCTCAACATGTCGAGCCACACCCTGCGCTACTACGAACGGATCGGTCTGGTCACCGTCGACCGCACCAGCTCCGGGCACCGGCAATATGACCTGGAGGCCATCGGCCGGGTCCTTTTCATCACCCGCCTGCGCCTGTCCGGCATGTCCATAAGTGACATCACGGACTACATCGCACTGGTCGAGACGGGCGACTCCACCGTTGACGAGCGGTTGGCGTTGCTCTGTCGGCACCGCGACAAGATCCGCCGCCAGCTGGAGGAACTGAAGTTCACCATGGCCGTGATCGACTACAAGATCACCGTGTACGGCGGCACCCGCTCCGACTGACACCTCTCACCAAGACTCACTCACCGCTCCAAGGAAGGCTTTGCCATGCCAGAAAACACCCGGAACCTGCGCGATCTCCAGGTCTCCCCCCTCGGCCTCGGTTGCATGGGGATGAGCTTCGCGTACGGGCCCGGCGACCGGAACGAGTCGCTGGCGACCCTGAACCAGGCCATCGATGACGGTGTCACGTTGCTCGACACCGCCGACATGTACGGCAACGGCGAGAACGAACGGCTGCTCGCGGAGGTGCTGCGTACTCGCCGTGACGAGGTCAGGATCGCCACCAAGTTCGGCATCGTCATGGACGAGAACGGCCAGGTCACCGGCATCGACGCCAGCCCGGCGTACGCGGCTCGTTCGGTCGACGCCTCGCTGCGCCGGCTCGGCGTCGACACGATCGACCTTTACTACCTGCACCGCGTCGACTCGGTCACCCCGATCGAGGAGACCGTCGCCGCGATGGCCGAGATGGTACGGGCCGGCAAGGTCCGTCACCTCGGCCTGTCCGAGGCCTCGGCGACCACGCTGCGCAGGGCGAACGCGGTGCACCCGATCAGCGCCGTACAGACCGAGTGGTCGATCTTCAGCCGAGACATCGAGGCCGAGGTGCTGCCGGCGGCCCGTGAGCTCGGCATCGGCGTGGTGCCCTACAGCCCGCTCGGCCGGGGCCTGCTGACCGGCGCGGCGGCGGCCGCCCATGACCTCGCCGACGACGACTTCCGCCGTACGCTGCCCCGCTGGGACGCGGCGAACCTGGATGCCAACCTCGCGCTCGTGCAGCGGATCCGGGCCATCGCGGACCAGGTCGGCGGCACGCCTGGTCAGGTCGCACTGGGCTGGCTGCTCGCCCAGGGCACCGACGTGGTGCCGATCCCGGGCACCAAGCGTCGCTCGTACCTGACCGAGAATCTCGGCGCCGTGGACATCGCGCTGAGTGCCGAGCAGCTGGCCGAGCTCTCCAGCCTCACCCCGGCCGGCGACCGCTACCGCGACATGGGCCGGGTCAAGGGCGAATCCGTCTCGGCCTGATCCACCGGCGAACCGTCGAGCGCGCTCGACGGTTCGCTGCGTACATATGTTCGAGAGATCGGGTACGCTCGGACCGTGCTGCAGACGAGCCTTTTCGATGACATCGGGGTCGGGCTGGGATCGCTGGACCGGATCAGGCGCACCGAGCTGACCCGAGGCGCCTGGGTGGACGTGCTGCCCGGCTGGCTGACCGGCGCGGACGAGCTGTTCTCGCGGCTCGCCGCCGAAGTGCCCTGGCAGGCCGAGCGCCGCCGGATGTATGACCGGGTGGTCGACGTGCCGCGGCTGCTCTGCTTCTACGACGAGCCGGCGCCCCTGCCCGACCCGGTGCTGGCCGCCGCCAGGTCCGCGCTCAGCCGGCACTACGCCGACGAGTTGGGCGAGCCGTTCCGACGGCCGGGCTCTGTTACTACCGAGACGGCAAGGACAGCGTGGCCTGGCACGGCGACACCATCGGCCGCGGCCGTACGCAGGACACCATGGTCGCCATCGTCTCGGTCGGCGCGCCGCGGACCCTGGCTCTACGGCCGAAAGGCGGCGGGGGCATCGTTCGGCACGCCCTTGGGCACGGTGACCTTATTACTATGGGCGGCTCCTGCCAGCGGAGCTGGGAGCACGCCATCCCGAAAACCGCGCAGCCGGTCGGGCCGCGCATCAGCATTCAGTTCCGCCCGCGTGGAGTCCGCTGAGGCTCCCATCATGTGGACCGCTTCGGCCACGATTCCCACCTGGTGGACCATGTGCAGGCGGACGTGGGACACCCGCTCTCCTTATTCCTGGATGGCGGGCACTCGGACACCAGTGAACAGCGCGTGCCGCCGCAGGGTGAAGCCCAAAGACTCGTAGAGCCGGATGGCGGTTGTGTTGGTGGCACCGGTGTGCAGGAAGGGCGTCGTCACCTCGCTCCCGGATCACCGCGGCGACCGCCTTGACCAGCCGGCCGCCGAGCCCACGTCCGCGGTAGGCCGGGTCCGTACACACCGCGCTGACCTCCGTCCAGCCGGGCGGCCGGAGCCGCTCGCCGGCCATCGCCACCAGCGCCCCGTTGTGCCGGATGCCCAGGTACGTGCCGAGTTCCACGGTCCGCGCCCGGAATGGTCCTGGGTCCGTACGAGCCACCAGGTCGAGCATCTCAGGCACGTCCTCCAGCCCGAGCCTGACCGCCTCAGTGTCCGGTTCGGCGGCGACGGACGTGTCCACCAGCTGCACTCCGGAGATCTGGAAGACCTGCTCCCACGACACCGGGGCGGGCTCAAGGATGCCGGGCAACACGGCTACTTGGCCGGCGCCGACCAGCGCGGCCAGGTCTTGCCAGCAGGCCTCGTCGCGGTTGTCTTCCAGCGACACGAAAGGCGAGACCTCGGACAGATAACGCGCGGCCCGCCCATACACCTGCGCCACGCCGCGATGCGGGCCCGTCAAAGCACCCCAGCCGGGGTTGTCCAGCGGATGTGTCCCGACCTCATCGACCACCCGCGCTCATCCAACCGCCCTCCGCAGACTTCGCCTCAATCCAGTGGAACGTCGTCCCACCGGCTCTTGATTCCAGATGTCGGCCTTCCCACCTCAAGATCGAGGTTTCCTCGGGGCCGGCGGTTGGGCAGACTCCGTACGACCACCCATTTTCTGCCGAAAGGGGCACCGCATGCCCAAGGTCTATGCGAGCGCGATCGTGCCGGCTGACGCCGATCAGGTCTGGCGGCTCGCCGGTGACTTCAACGGACTCGCGAGCTGGCATCCGGC
Organism: Fodinicola feengrottensis; assembly: GCF_010993775.1. Taxonomy (GTDB): domain Bacteria; phylum Actinomycetota; class Actinomycetes; order Mycobacteriales; family HKI-0501; genus Fodinicola; species Fodinicola feengrottensis. The sequence continues at coordinate 72,268 of NZ_WOTO01000021.1, forward strand.
CATCGCCGACAGCAGGCTCACCGCTGGGGATGCCTCGTCGATCGGCGCGGTACGGGAGCTGAAGACCCCGGACGGCGGCCTCATCGAGGAGGAGCAGATCGCCCGGGATGAGCGGAATCGTACGTACACGTACACCTTCACGCAGAGCCCCTTTCCGGTCCGCAGCTACGTCTCGGTCTTCCGGGTCGCCCCGGTGACTGCCACCAACCAGGCCTTCGTGGAGTGGTCCGCGGTGTACGACGCCGAAGCCGCCGACGAGGCCGCGATGAACGAGCTCTTCGGGGAACGGCGTCTTCGGCGGCGGGCTGGCCGCCCTGGTCAAGCGGTTCAGCGCTGCTTAGACCGGCTGCCGTGAGCTGCGGCGGTTTGTCACTCCAGCCTCAGCTCCGATCAGTAGTCACATCCGCATCGGCGTTCGGCCCGCGGTCAAACCACCGGGTCGCCGGCGAAGGCGGCTCGTACGATCGCGGTCAGGTCGGCCTCGGTGACCGGCCGCGCGTTGTCGGAGTAGTCCTTCTCCAGCAACAGTTTCACCGCCCGGTCGACGTCTTCGGCAGACAGTCCGATGTCGCGTAGGGCTCGGGGCGTACCGAGCCGCCCGGTCAGCGCCCAAAGCCCAGCCGGCGCTGACTGGGTCCCCAACGCCGCGGCGATCGTACGCATCACCTCCGGGACCGCGAGTTCGTTGAACGCGACCACGTATGGCAGCACGATGGTGTGAGTCTCGGCGTGCGGCAGGTCGAAAGCGCCACCGAGGACGTGGCAGATCCGGTGATGCAGGCCAGACCCGGTGGTCGCGAAGGCCGCGCCAGCCAGGTACGCGCCGTAGAGCGCACCCGATCGCGCCTCCAGGTCACCGCCGTCCGCCACCACCGCCGGCAGGCTGCCGGCCAGCGTCCGGATGCCTTCGGCCGCCATCAGGGTGGTGATCGGACTGGCGGCCGGCACCCACATCGCCTCGACGCAGTGCGCCAGCGCGTTCACCCCGCTCGGCGCGGCGATCGCCGGCGGCAACGACAGCGTCAGCTCCGGGTCGTAAATCACCGTCGCCGGCTGTACGGCCGGGTCCCGGCCGGTGGTTTTGCGCCCGTCCTCGGTGAGGCCCCAGACCGGCGTCATCTCCGAGCCCGCGTACGTGGTGGGCACCGGCCACGATCGGCACCGGCCGGACCAGCGCGATCGCCTTCGCGGTGCCGATGGCGGACCCGCCGCCGACGCACACCACACAGTCCGCGGCCAGCTCGGCCGCCATCTCCCGGGCCGCCGCGGCAACCTCGATCGGGACATGCTGGCGTACGTCGGTGAAGCGGCCGACCAGCCGATCGCCGAGCGGACGGACCAACTGGTCGACCAACCGCTGGTCGCGGTTCGACGCGACGACCAGGACCCGGTGGCCACCGACCCGGTCCGTCTCAGCGGCGAGCTGGCTGGCCGTACCGGCGCCGAAAACGACCCGCCCTGGCAGTGCCTCGTAAGTAAAGTTTCTCGACATTCGTGACTTCCTGTCGTCGACCCTTCACCCATCATCCACGGAGGTAGCGGCCTTGGCCGCCAACGGACGATAACGACCGGTCTCCCTCGCTGCCCATTACCACGAAAGATCGACTTAGGCTATCCATGCTTGTGTGACCTAAACGACAGCGGTAGCTTCAGTCGATCTTGCTCCCACCATCTGGGACGTGGTATTGGTGCCTGCGTACGGGATCGACAGCAGCCAGGTGAGAAGGCTGTTCGAACGTCGCGAGGCACCGCTACGGACCTTGGCCGGCACCGCCGACCAGGTCGCGAGGACCTGCCACGCGATGAGCCTGCGCTTTCACCGAGGCGGCAAACTGGTGGTTTTCGGCAACGGCGGACCGAGTACGGACGCCCAGCACCTGGCCGTCGAGTTCGTCCATCCGGTGATCGTCGGCAAGCGCGCCCTGCCGGCGATCTCGTTGACCTCGGACGTTGCCACCCTCACCGGAATCGCCAACGACAAAGGGATCGACGAGGTCTTCGCGCACCAGATCGACTACCTGGCCGAGCCGGCTGACATCGCCCTCGGGCTGTCGTCCGACGGCAACTGCGGCAACGTGCTGCGCGGGCTCCGGGAAGCGCGTGATCGCGGCTTGCTCACCATTGGCATGGGGGCGCGGGCGGCGGCTCCGTCGCGGCCGAGCCGGGCCTGGACCACGTCCTGATCGCCGACTCGCCGGACCCGCGGGTCGTGAAAGAAGTGCACGTCACGACGTATCACATCCTTTGGGAGCTGGTGCACGTGTTCTTCGAACGCCCAGGTGTCCTCCCGCCGGCGGTGATGACCGGATGACCGACACACCAGGTGGCTGTCCGACCCCTCCTCCCCCGGCCCTGACCTCGCCACCCATCCCAAGAGCTCCGGTCTGCTACGACGACGTCTGCATCACCTGCTCCGACCAGGCCGTCGCGGTCACCGTGGTCGAACTACTGCCTGACGAGCTGGCCGTGGTGGACACCGGCGTCAGCCATGAAGAAGTCAGCGTCGCGCTGGTGAGCGCCCGCGTCGGCGATACGATTTTGGTGCACGCGAAGGAAGCCATCGCGGTCATCGATCCCAGCCAGGCAGCACCGGCCGCGGTCGGAGGTGATCTCCGGTGACCAGCAACGGGCATTTCCGGAACGGCAGCGCCAGCAATGGCGCGCATCCGACCGACGCGCTGTATCCGTTCCTCTCATCGGGGGCCAGTGATCTGCAGGCGGTGCTCCGGGAGGTCAGTCAGTCCACTGTGGACAAGACCGAGGAGATCATCGCGCTGCGGGAAACGGTGCTGGCGCAGGACGGTGACCGGCTGGTCGAATGCGCCGCGGCGATGGCCGCAGCGTTCGGCGCGGGCGGGCGGCTGTTGTCCTTCGGCAATGGCGGAAGTTCCACCGATGCCCAGGAAGTCGCGAGCCTCTTCCTGAGCCCAGGCGGAAAATCCCGGCCGCTGCCGGCCTTCAGCCTCACCAATGACATCGCAGTGGTGACCGCGCTGTCCAACGACATCGGGTTCGACGTGGTCTACGCCCGGCAGATTGCCGCTTTCGGGCGTAAGGCCGACATCGCCGTCGGACTTTCCACGAGTGGTAACTCCGACAACCTGTTGCGTGCCTTCGACGAGGCGCAGCGGCGAGGAATCCTCACCGTCGGAATCGCCGGCTACACAGGCGGAAAGATGGCCGAGCTGAACAGCATCGACTACCTCTTCGTCGTACCGTCCGCTTCCGTGCACCGGATCCAGGAAGCGCAGACCACGATTTACCACGCGCTGTGGGAACTCACTCTCGCGGCCTTCGACGCCCAGGCCGTCGCGGACCGCACCGTCGCCAGCTCCGAGTCAATCACCATGGGGCCGACCAAATTCTAAGGAGCGTGCGCCGTGACAACTGCGACCGCCAAGCCTGACGCCGCGCCACCCCAGGAGGAAGAGGCGCCTATCCACATTCTGTGGATCAACGCGGGACTGAGCTGCGACGGCGACTCCGTGGCGCTCACCGCCGCGACCCAGCCCAGCATCGAGGAGATCGTGCTCGGCGCGCTTCCTGGGCTGCCCAAGATCGCGGTGCACTGGCCGCTGATCGACTTCGAGTGCGGTCCCGAGCAGGGCGCGGACAACTTCATCGAGTGGTTCCACAAGGCCGACGCGGCGAGCTGGAACCGTTCGTGCTGGTCATCGAGGGCTCGATCCCGAACGAGGCGATCAAGTCCGAGGGCTATTGGTGCGGCTTTGGCAACAACCCGGCCACCGGACAGCCGATGACCACCAGCGAGTGGCTGGACCGGCTCGCGCCCAAGGCGCTCGCGGTGATGGCCATCGGTACGTGCGCCACCTACGGCGGAATCCACGCTATGGCCGGAAACCCGACCGGCGCGATGGGCGTACCGGACTATCTGGGCTGGGACTGGAAGTCCAAGGCCGGCATCCCGATCGTGTGCGTACCAGGCTGCCCGACCCACCCGGACAACCTGTCCGAGACCATCCTCTACCTGCTTTACATGGCCACCGGCCAGGCGCCGATGATCCCGCTGGACGACCAGCTGCGTCCGCAGTGGCTGTTCGGCGCGACCGTCCACGAAGGCTGCGACCGGGCCGGCTACTACGAGCAGGGCGACTTCGCGACCGAGTACGGCTCCCCCAAGTGCCTGGTGAAACTCGGCTGCTGGGGTCCGGTGGTCAAGTGCAATGTGCCCAAGCGCGGCTGGATCAACGGCGTCGGCGGCTGCCCGAACGTCGGCGGCATCTGCATCGGCTGCACGATGCCCGGCTTCCCGGACAAGTTCATGCCGTTCATGGACGAGCCGCCCGGCGGCAAGCTCTCGTCGGCGGCGAGTACGGCTTACGGCGGCTTCATCCGGAAACTGCGCACGATCACCACGAACACCCTGAACAAGGAACCGAAGTGGCGGGAAAAGGGGCGCACCCTCAAGACCGGCTACAAGGCGACCACGTTCTAGCCCGTACGCGTTTACAGGAAGGCACTGACAAATGACATCCTCAACGCGGTCGGGCAAGAGCAGCAAGTCCGACTCCAACCTGATGGAAATGAACTGGGATCCGATCACCCGGATCGTCGGCAGCCTTGGCATCTACACCAAGATCGACTGGGCCGCCAAGCGGGTAGTGGAATGCCACAGCACGTCGTCGGTGTTCCGCGGCTACAGCATTTTCATGAAGGGCAAGGATCCCCGGGACGCGCATTTCATCACCAGCCGGATCTGCGGCATCTGTGGTGACAACCACGCGACCTGCTCGGTGTACGCGCAGAACATGGCCTACGGCGTGAAACCACCAAATCTCGGTGAGTGGATCATCAACCTCGGCGAGGCTGCCGAATACATGTTCGACCACAACATCTTCCAGGAGAACCTGGTCGGCGTTGACTACTGCGAGAAGATGGTCGCCGAGACCAACCCGGGCGTGCTGGAACTGGCCAGGCACACCGAGGCGCCGCACGCCGAGGACCACGGCTACAAAACCATCGCGGACATCATGAAGTCGCTGAACCCGCTGGAAGGCGAGTTCTACCGGGAGGCCCTGCGGGTCAGCCGGGAAACCCGCGAGATGTTCTGCCTGATGGAAGGCCGGCACGTCCACCCGTCCACGCTCTACCCGGGCGGCGTCGGCACCGTAGCGACCATCCAGCTCTTCACCGACTACCTCACCCGGTTGATGCGGTATGTCGAGTTCATGAAGCGCTGTCTGCCCATGCACGACGACCTCTTCGACTTCTTCTACCAGGCCATGCCCGGCTACGAGCAGGTCGGCCAGCGGCGAATTCTGTTGAACTGCTGGGGAAGCCTGAACGACCCGGAGTACTGCGACTTCAAGTACGAGAACATGGCCATGTGGGGCCGCAAGATGTTCGTCACGCCGGGCATCGTGGTCGACGGCAAGCTCGTCACCAACAACCTGGTCGACATCAACCTGGGCATCCGGATCCTGCTCGGCAGCTCGTACTACGACGACTGGGAGGGTCAGGAGACGTTCGTTTCCCATGACCCGCTCGGAAATCCGGTCGACCGTCGACACCCGTGGAACCAGCACACCATTCCGCGGCCGGCCAAGCGCGACTTCGACAGCAAATACTCGTGGACCATGTCGCCGCGCTGGTTCGATGGCAAGGACTACCTGGCGATGGACACCGGCGGCGGCCCCATCGCGCGCCTGTGGTCCACGGCGCTCTCCGGCCTGGTCGACATCGGTGGGTACGTGAAGGCCACCGGCCACAGCGTCGTCATCAACCTTCCCCGGTCCGCGACAAAGCCGGAGAAGACGTTCGAGTGGAAGATCCCGCAGTGGAGCAACGCGATTGAGCGTAACCGCGCCCGGACCTATTTCCAGGCGTACTGCGCGGCCGCGGCGGTCTATTTCATCGAGCAGGCGATGGCCGAGATCCGAGCCGGGCACACCAAAACCTGGGAGAAGTTCGACGTACCGAAGGACGCCATCGGCTGCGGCTTCACCGAGGCGGTACGCGGCGTGCTGTCGCACCACATGGTGATCCGCGACGGCAAGATCGCGAACTACCACCCGTATCCGCCGACCCCGTGGAACGGCAGCGTCCGGGACGTTTACGGAACCCCTGGCCCGTACGAGGACGCGGTGCAGAACACACCGATCTTCGAGGAGAACCCGCCGGACAAGTTCAAGGGCATCGACATCATGCGCGCGGTCCGCAGTTTCGACCCGTGCCTGCCCTGTGGCGTACACATGTACACCGGCGAAGGCAGGACGGTGAAGAAGCTGCTGCACACGCCGCACGCCTTCAACTCCGGGGGATAACCGGCGTCCGCGCGTTCCGGCCATCCGTCCCACCACAACTCGACGAAGGACTGCCGAATGACGCAGGTAGACGGCAAAGAACTCCCGACCGAGGACGTGGCCGCGCGGATCGAGGAATTGCTCGTACGGTTGGATTCGGCGACGGATCCGACCGTACGGGCCACCGCGGAGGAACTCGTCCGTACCCTGATCCAGTTCTATGGCAGCGGCCTGGAACGCATCATGGAACTGGTCTTCGAGGACGACGTGGTCGCCGAGTCGGTGGTGCCCAAGTTCGTCGGTGACAAGCTGGTCGGCAGCATTCTGGTCCTGCACGACCTGCATCCGTCCACGACCGAAGAACGGGTTGTCGAGGCGCTGGAGCGCGGGTACGCCCGTACCTGGGTTCGCATTCTGGCGGTGTCGAGCTGCTGGGGGTGGACGCGGAGGCCGGCATTGTTTTCCTGCGGTTGGCGGGCAGTTGCGACGGCTGCCCGTCTTCCACGGTCACCGTGAAACTCGCCATCGAGAAGGCGATTTCCGAGACGGCGCCGGAAATCGTGAAGGTCGAGGTCGAAGGGATGGTCGAGCCGGCTGGCCCGGTCGACGCTGGTGGCCGGAAAATGCTACCGCTTTCCGGGGTGCCACAGGGAAAACTCACCATCCCCGTCCAACAGGAACCGCTGGCCGCATCGGCGCCGGCCTGGGTCGAGGTCGGCGGGCTGTCCGGCCTCGCGCCGGGCAAGGTCACCGCCGCGAAGGTCAGCGGCGTCCACACGGTTGTCTGCAATGTGGGCGGTGACCTGTACGCGTACCGCGACAAGTGCCCGTCCTGCGGTTCCGGGCTGACCCGCGGTGAACTGACCGGTCAAACCCTGCAATGTCCGCGGTGTGGGCACGGTTATGACGTACGCATCGCCGGCCGTGGTACGACGACACCGTCCGATCACCTGGATCCGTTCCCGTTGTTATCCGATGACGGGCATATTCGAGTGGCGGCAACGGCGGCGGCCCGATGACACAGGGCCTTCGACGGTTTATGAAGCTGCCGCCACCGCTGGATCCGGCGGCGGTGGTGGAGAAGTGCGAGATGTGCACCGAGGTTCTCGCCGAAGACCATCCGCACCTGGTCAACGTGGAATCCCGGCAGATCCTCTGTGCCTGCCGGGGTTGCTATTTGTTGTTCACCGCCCGAAATGCCGGCAAGTTCCGGGCCGTACCGGAGCGGTATCGTTACTCTCCCGAACTCGCCGACGGCATCGCTTTCTGGGACTCGATTGGGATCCCAGTCGGGATGGCGTTCTTCTTCACCAGCTCCGCTCAGGAAGCTCCGATCGCGTTCTATCCGAGTCCGGCCGGTGCCACCGAGTCACTGCTGACGATGGAAATGTGGGACGAGGTGCTGACCGCCAACCCTGCCTTCAAAGACGTCACGGAGGACGTCGAGGCATTGTTGATGCGGCGCACCGAAAGCGGTGTCGAGTGCTATCTGGTGCCTATCGACAGCTGCTACGGGCTGGTTGGGCTGGTCAAGGTGAACTGGCGCGGCTTCGACGGCGGCACCGAGGCTCGGGACAAAATCGACGCCTTCTTCGAGAACCTGCGCGGTCGCTCGGATCTCATTCCAGTGGATGGCCACGATGGCTGACCTGATCTTCGAGTGCGTCGACGCTCAGCCGGACAAGTACGGCGTGAGTCCCACGCTGCTTTTCAAGCTGCGCATCACCGATCCGGACGGTCAGCCGGTGCATGCCATCGCGTTGCGCTGCCAGCTCCGGATCGAGCCGCAGCGCCGGCGCTACGACGAGGAAGAAGGCGAGCTGCTCGGCACCCTGTTCGGCGACCGGTCGCGGTGGGGCGACACACTCAAGCCGATCCAGTTCGCCTGCTGTGCTGCTGTCGGTCTTGGTGCCGAGTTTCACCGGCAGCACCGAGATCGACGTGCCGGTGCCATGCACGTACGACATGGATGTGACCGCGGGAAGCTATTTCCACGCGCTCCAGGACGGTGTCGTGCCGCTGGTTTTCCTGTTCAGCGGCACCATTTTCGGTAAGGGCGGCGCCAAGGGCTTCTCGGTCAGCCAGGTGCCGTGGCATCAGGAGGCGAATTTCCGGCTGCCGGTCAAGACCTGGAAGGAGCTGATGGACCGGTATTTCCCGGACACCAGCTGGCTCCGGGTCCGCCGGGACACTCTCGACGCGCTGCTCAAATACAACGCGGTGCACGCGCTGCCCGGCCTCGACGCGGTCATCACCTCGCTTTTGGAGCAGAGTTCTTTGAAGCAGGGCGGGGAGAAGACGCCATGACCGACCGGTTCGCCTCAGCCAAGGCCATTGCTGACACCGTTCTCTACGAGGGCTATCTGCTCTACCCGTATCGAGCGTCCGCGGCGAAAAACCAGGCGCGCTGGCAGTTCGGCGTACTGATGCCTCCTGGTTTCGCCTCCCCCGTCCGCGGCGAATACGACACGTGTCAGTGCGAATGTCTTGCCGAGCCGGGCAAGGATGCCGATCTTGAGGTGCTCGTACGATTCCTGCGGCTGCAGCAGCGCACCGCGCAGGCCCTTCGACCTGGCGATGTCTATGAGGACGTGCCGTCGCTTTATGCCGCCGAGGGTGAAATCACCACGTGGGTCGAGGCCGTCGCCGAAGAGGTCAGCGTCAAGATCCCGGTCGCCGACCTTATTGCCGCCGATTCGACGACCGCATTGGACGTGCCGTACGGGCAGGAAAGCGAACCGCTGCGTTCCGCGGAAGGCGAACTCGTTGGCCGGGTCGTACGCTCACGGGCGGCGCTGCACGGTGAGCTGCGACTGCACGCCGAGGAACTGGACGGCCCGTTCGGTGGCGTGAAAATCCACGCGGAGATCCGTAACACGACGCCGTGGCAGCATCCGAACCCGTACCGGGACGCGGCCTTACACGCGGCTTTTGTTGCCACCCATGCCCTGATCGGCGTTTCCAGCGGAGCTTTCCTGTCTCTGCTCGATCCGCCGGAGTGGGCGAAGGTCGCCGTCCAAGAGTGCACGAACGTACGCTGCTGGCCCGTCTTGTTAGGTGCAGGCGACGCCGTGATGGCCTCCCCCATCATTCTTTACGACTTCCCCACCATCGCGCCGGAAAGCCCTGCGGATCTGTTCGACGGAACAGAAATCGATGAGATCCTGACCCTTCGTACGATGGCCATGACGGACGAGGAAAAGCGGCAGGCAAGGGCGACCCGCGCCGCGCGCGCGCTCGCGCGCTCGTCGACCGGGTCGACTCGATGCCGGGTGAGTTGTTGGAGCGACTGCACGGCACAGTTCGTTATCTGCGTGGCGTGACCGGCGAGCCGGACGCGCCGATTGAGCTTCGGGAGCTCACCGACGACCCCACCTTGAATGGCGGGCGTGAGTTGGATCCGGGACCGGCATTCACCACCGACGCCCCCTGGTGGAATCCGGAGGCGGACAGCTCGGTCGATCCGGACACCGACGCGGTGGTCATCAACGGGGGGGTGGAGGTCCGCCGCGGCAGCAAGGTCGTGCTCCGGCCCGGAGCCCGCCGTACGGACGCGCAGGACATGTTCCTCGCCGGAATGGTGGCCACCGTCCAAGCGGTCGTGCTGGACGTGGATGGCGAGCAGTACATGGCTGTGTCGCTCGACGACGACCCGGCCGCGGACCTGCAGACCAGCCACGGCCGGTTCCGCTATTTCTTCCCGGACGAGGTCGAGCCGTACACCGCCGTGGAAGAGTCGCGATGACGGCTCGAGTGCTGGTTGCGGGTGTCGGCAACATTTTCCTGAACGACGACGGATTCGGCGTCGAGGTGGTCCGGCGGCTGGCCGCCGAAACGTTGCCCGACTGGGTCGACGTCGCCGACTACGGCATTCGCGGCATGCACCTCGCGTACGACGTGACCAGTCGCGGCGACGGGCTGGAGACCATGATCCTGGTCGATGCCATGGCCCGCGGCGAAAAGCCGGGCACCGTCAGCGTGCTGGAGGTCGATCCGGAACGGCCGGCGGACTATGTTCTGCCGTCCAGCCCGATCGACGCGCACGGAATGCAGCCGGATGTCGTTTTGGATTTGATTACCCTGCTCGGCGGCAAAAAGCCGGGCGGGTGTTGGTGGTTGGTTGTGAACCGGCCGAACTCGAACCGGAAATCGGGCTCACCCCGGCGGTCGCCGCCGCGGTGCCCGGCGCGGTCGAGGCGGTCAAAGGACTCATTCGCGAACACGACGGCAGTGACCGTCGGCTGAATGCCGGATCGGAGGTGTAAAGAATGTTACGTCGATTTATGACCTTGGTGATGCTGGGAGGCATCGGATACGTGGTCTACAAATTAGTTGCCCCGGACGTCAAGCGTTATCTCGAGATCAGCCAGATGTAGTCGCAAGCAGTGCCGTAGGTATGGAGGCAGTCATATGTGCTTGGGCATCCCTGGAGAGATCATCGAGATTCTCCACGACAAGCCGGATCTCGCCATGGTGGACGTCAGTGGCGTACGCCGGGCCATCAACATCGGCCTGTTGGAGGACGACCCGCCGGTGCCGGGCGACTGGATCCTGATCCACGTCGGTTTCGCGTTGTCGAAAATCGATGAGGGTGAAGCCAAAGCCGCGCTGGAATTCCTGGAGGGCATCGGTCAGGCGTACGCCGACGAGATAGCCGCCCTGCTGGAATCGTCCATAGATTGAGCCATAGATTTGAGGAGGTGCCGGCGTGCGATACGTCGACGAGTTCCGCGACGCGGAGAAGGCACGTGCCCTGTCCGCTCGCATAGCCAGCCTGTGCGAACCCGGCCGGCACTACAAATTCATGGAGGTGTGCGGCGGGCACACCCACACGATCTACAAGCACGGCCTCGAAGACTACCTTCCGGAAACCATCGAACTCGTGCACGGACCGGGTTGCCCGGTCTGCGTTATCCCGATGGGCCGGGTCGATGACTCGATCTACATCGCCCGGCAACCGGACGTCCTCATGACGTCCTTCGGTGACATGATGCGGGTGCCCGGCGGCAACGGGTCGTTCTTCGACTCCAATGCCGAGGGCACCAACATCAAGATGGTCTATTCACCGCTGGATTCGCTGAAGATCGCCCGGCAGAATCCAGACCAGCGAGTCGTCTTCATGGCCATTGGATTCGAGACCACCGCGCCATCGACGGCGATGACGATCCTGCGCGCGGCCGCCGAAGGCCTGGAGAACTTCAGCGTTTTCTGCAACCACGTGACGATCATTCCGGCGATCAAGGCGATTCTGGACTCGCCGGACCTGCGGCTCGACGGCTTTATCGGCCCCGGCCACGTTTCCACCGTGATTGGATGCCGGCCCTATGAGTTCATCACTACCGATTACCACAAACCAATCGTGGTGGCGGGATTCGAGCCATTGGACATTCTGCAGTCCATCTACATGCTGATGCTGCAGCTGTCCGAGGGGCGCTGCGAGGTCGAGAACCAGTATTCGCGGGTGGTGCCATGGGACGGGAACCTGGTCGCCCTGAAGGCGATCACCGAGACGATGGAACTGCGGCCGTATTTCGAATGGCGCGGGCTCGGCTTCATCTCGCAGTCCGCCATGCAGGTCAAGGAAAAGTACGCGAGGTTCGACGCCGAGCGGATCTTCAACATGCCCGGACTGCGAGTCGCGGACCCAAAGGCCTGCCAGTGCGGCGAAGTTCTCAAGGGCGTGCTGAAGCCGTGGGAATGCAAGGTGTTCGGCACCGCGTGTACGCCGGAGACACCCATCGGTACGTGCATGGTCTCGCCTGAGGGCGCCTGTGCGGCGTATTACAACTTCGGCCGGTTCACCCGCCAGCGCGTCAAAGAGGCCACCGCGGTAGCCACCACGGAAGCGAGCAAGGTGTGAGCGGCGTGCCGGAGTCCTCTGGCGTACAAGAACACCCGACCGACCAGCCGCCCGCGGCGAACTGGGTCGAGGAGGCGATGGCCGAGCATCACGCGACCGAGCACGAACTGGTGCCCACTCCGGGCACTCGCCATGCCAGCCGCGAGCAGCAGGTGCTGGACCGGATCGACAAGGCCCGGCGGCGCCGGCCAAAAATGAAGGAACAGCGGATCACCTCGTCCCACGGTGCCGGCGGCAAAGCGACGCACACCCTGATCGAGGCGATTTTCGCGCCAGCTTTCAGCAACCCCCTGCTGGACAAGATGGAGGACAGCGCCGCGCTGACCGTTGGCGACGCCCGGCTGGCCTTCACCACCGACTCGTACGTCGTGTCGCCGATCTTTTTCCCCGGCGGCAACATCGGCGACCTGGCGGTGAACGGCACGGTCAACGACCTGTCGGTGGCCGGCGCGACGCCACTCTATTTGTCCGCCGGTTTCATTCTGGAGGAAGGCTTTCCGGTAGCCGACCTGCAGCGGATCGTGGACTCGATGGCGGCCGCCGCGGCGGCCGCCGGCGTACAGATTGTCACCGGTGACACCAAAGTTGTGCAGCGTGGCAAGGCGGACGGCTGCTATATCAACACCTCAGGCGTCGGCGTCCGCGAACACAGCACGGACTTTGGTGTCGACCAAGTCAAACCCGGCGATGTGGTGATCGTCTCCGGACCGATCGGCGACCACGGCGTGACTGTCATGTTGGCTCGCGGCGAGCTCGACATCATGTCCGACATCACGTCCGACACGGCCGCGGTGAACGGTCTGGTGGCCCGGCTTTTGGCTGGTACGAACGGTGTCCGGGCCATGCGGGACGCGACCCGCGGCGGGGTGGCGACCATTCTCAACGAGTGGCCAAAGGCGCGAACGTCGCGGTCGTCGTCAACGAGGCAGCGGTGCCCGTACGCACCGAGGTCCGCGGCGCATCGGAGTTGCTCGGCATCGATCCGCTTTACGTGGCCTGCGAAGGGCGGATCGTGGTGATCGTGGCCGGCGACTGCGCTGACGAGGCGCTGGCCGCGATGCGGTCGCATCCACTCGGCGAACAGGCCGCGGTCATTGGCAAAGTCGTCGACGACCCGCCAGGTTTGGTGCTGCTGAACACCACCTTCGGCGGCACCCGGATCGTCGACCTGCTGGTGGGTGACCCGCTGCCGAGGATCTGCTGAATGCACGAGCTGTCGATCACCCAGAGCATTGTCGAGGCGGTCACTGACAAAACCGGTGACCGCCAAGTCCGCCGGGTGGAGTTGGAGGTCGGCAAGCTCGCCGGGGTGGTCGCGGACTCGGTGTTGTTCTGCTTCGAACTCGTCACCGAAGGAACGACGTTGGCCGGTGCGCGGCTCGATATCGTGGAGAAGGCCGGGCGCGGCACCTGCCGCGGCTGCCGCGCCGACCTGGAGCTGACCACTCTGATCGTGCTCTGCGACTGCGGCAGCGCGGACGTCGATGTGACCGAGGGAACCGAACTGCGGATCCGGTCCGTGGAGGTGGTGTGAGCGATGTGTTCGACCTGCGGTTGTTCGGACGACGCGGGCGTACGGGTCATCGACCCGGATGCCCCCCCACACGTACATTCCCACGACGACGAGCACGGGCATGGACATGGACATGGCCACGGTCACGGTCACGGTCACGACCACGACCACGACCACGACCACGACCACGACCACGACCACGACCACGACCACGAACAGGATGCGGCCGCGGCGCAGACGATCCTGCTGGAACAACGCGTACTGGCCAAAAACGACTTGCTGGCCGTCCAAAACCGCGAGTGGCTGTCGGAGCGGGATATCCTCGCTGTCAACGTGATGAGTTCTCCCGGCTCCGGCAAAACCACCTTGCTGGTACGGACAATTCGCGAGTTGGCGGCGCGGCTGCCGATCTCGGTCATCGAGGGTGACCAGGAAACCCTGCTGGATGCGGAAAGAATCCGCGAGACCGGCTGTCGGGTGGTACAGATCAACACCGGCGCCGGCTGCCACCTGGACGCGTCGATGCTGGCCAGCGGCCTGAAAAAACACTCGGCCCACCGAACAGTTCGGTGGTGCTGGTGGAAAATGTCGGCAACCTGGTCTGCCCGGCGCTGTTCGACCTCGGGGAGCACAGCCGGGTCGCGGTCATGTCGGTCACCGAGGGCGCCGACAAACCACTGAAATACCCGCATCTGTTCCGCAGCGCGGATCTGGTGGTCGTCAACAAGCTCGACCTGCTCCCGTACGTCGACTTCGACCTGATGAAGTTCGCCGCCTACGCGCGGCAAGTCCAGCCAGGTGTGGAAATCCTGCACCTGTCGGCCACCACCGGCGAAGGCGTCGAGGGCTGGTACGACTGGCTCCGCAACCGCCGAGCCGTCCTCACGTCCACGTAGGACCCCGCAACGTCACTCTCGCGGTAGGCAGGGCTGGACTTTCGTCGAGTGTGGGACTTTATCCCGCACTCGACGTCGAGTGTGGGGTTTTGTCCCGCAGTCGACGCTCCGACTACGGGCGGCCGGAAAGGTCGCGCTGCGGCGACGGCCGCCTGGCCGAAGCTGATGCCGCCGTCGTTGGGTGGCACTCGGGAATGCGTCAGCACCCGGAACCCAGCACCCCCGAGACCCGCCACCACGCCTTCCACCAGCAGTAAATTCTGGAAGACCCCGCCGGACAACGCCACCACGTCCACGCCAGTACGGTCTCGGAGTTGGCCGCACACCCGTACCACCAAGTCGACCAGTCCATTGTGGACACGAGCGGCGATCACCGGTCCTGGGACGCCGGCACGTACGTCGTCAGCAACCGCTCGTACGAGATCGACCCCCTGGACTTCGAGCGTCTCACCATCGAGCACCGCGAGCCGATAGTGGCCCTTTTCGGTACGGTCAGCGAGTTGTTCAAGTTCGACCGCGGCCTGACCCTCGTAATTGATCGCCTCCCGGACGCCGACGATCGCGGCGACGGCGTCCAGCAGCCGGCCAGCACTGGAGGTCAGTGGCGCGTTGATCCCACGCCTGGCCATCGTGACCACAGTGGACCAGTCGCCCTCATGTCGCTGCGAGAGTACCGAGAAGTCGTCGATGCCGGCCGCGTCCAAATAGGCGGCGGCCATCCGCCACGGCTGTTTGATCGCGGCCGCGCCGCCGGGCATCGCGACCGGCGCGAGCCGGCCGACCCGGGTGAAGCCGACCAGATCGGCGAGCAGGAACTCACCACCCCAGATGGTCCCATCGGTACCAAAGCCGGTGCCGTCGAAGGCAACCCCAATGACCGGCCCCGACTCACCGTTGTCGGCCAGGCAGGACGCGATGTGGGCATGGTGATGCTGGACTCCAACAAGCTCGACGTTTTCCAGCTCCATAGCGTATTTTGTGGACAGGTATTCGGGATGCAGGTCGTGCGCGACCACCGCTGGCTCGATGTCGAAGAGGCGGCCAAAATGTGCGATGCCTTCGGTGTACGAGCGCAGGGTCTGATAGTTCTCCAGGTCGCCGATGTGGTGCGAGACAAAGGCGTGCCGCCCTTTGGCCCAGGCAGAAGGTGTTTTTTTGCTCTGCTCCGCAGGCCAGCAGCGGTTGTGGTGTCTCAGGACGCAAAGTCAGCGGCTCCGGCACGTATCCGCGGGAGCGCGGATCATCATGGGGCGGCCGCCGACCGAGCGAGCCACCGAGTCATCCGTACGGATGTGGATCGGCCGGTCATGGGTGAGGAATGCGTCGGCGATGGTGCCGAGCCGGGCCAGCGCGTCGGCATCCTCGTAGGCGATGGGCTCATCGGAAGTGTTGCCGCTGGTCAGCACGATCGGGCCGCCGACCGCCCGCAGCAACAGGTGGTGCAGCGGCGTGTACGCCAGCATGAGGCCGAGTTGGCGGTTGCCGGGCGCGACGGATTTCGCTAGCGCGGTGCCCTCCCTCCGGTCGCACAGCACGATCGGCCGCCGCCAACCGCTGAGCAGTTTCCGCGCCGCCGCGTCCAGCGAACACCATTCGCGGGCATCGTCCACTGTGGCCACCATCACCGCGAAAGGCTTGTCCTCACGGTGTTTGCGGCTGCGCAGGGTTGCCACCGCCGGCTCGTCAGTGGCCAGCACAGCCAAGTGATAGCCGCCGATTCCCTTGATGGCCAAAACCGCCCCGGCCCGCAACATCTCAGCCGCGGTGGGCAAACTCGGCCCGGCCAACGGCTGGCCGGCGGAGTCGAGCAGATCCAACCGCGGCCCACAGTCAGGACAACACACCGGCTGCGCGTGGAACCGCCGGTCCGCCGGATCATGGTATTCGGTCTCGCACCGGGCACATATGGGGAATTTAGCCATGGTGGTGAAAGGCCGGTCGTACGGGACGTCCTTGACGATGGTGAAACGCGGTCCGCAGTTGGTGCAGTTGACAAACGGATACTGGTAACGCCGGTCGGCTGGGTCGTCCAGCTCCGCAAGGCAGTCCGCGCAGGTGGCACTGTCCGCCGACACCAAAGTGTTGCGCTGGGCCTGCGTTTGGCTGGCGACAATGGCGAAAGCCGGCCAACCGACCGGGTCGGCGACAGTGGATTCCACCTTTTCCACCACCGCCAGCGGCGGCGCCTGCGCTCGTACGGCCGCGATGAAGCGCGCCAAAGTGTCCGGATCGGCCTCCACGTCCAACAGGACGCCGGAAGAATCGTTGCGCACCTGTCCGGTCACCCCGAGCCGGTTCGCCAATGCGTAGACAAACGGCCGAAAACCGACGCCCTGCACGACACCCTCAACCCGTACCAGCCTGCGCTCCCGCCCGGACATAGCCGCAGTCTGCTCCCTGCCGGCCCCGCCGTCCAGCGCCCAGAATGCACCGCGTTGATGGCAGCGGTCTGATAAAAGCCAGAAATTCCCTGGTTTTCCTTGCGCCTGACGCATAACAATGACTGTCGCGACAACACGGGCCTACCCTGTCGATTCGACAAGGAGGGCGGAGAATGCGCTACGACCACGCGCTGTCCGGTCCGCTGTCGCCCGACGGCATGCTCGCGCTTTTCGACGTGGCCATCGTCGAGCCAGTGTCCGAACCTTCACGGCAGCGCCACTACGAGCACTGGTGCATCGAGCTTCAGCAGCGGGCCGCGAGCCTCGGCATCCGGTGGACGCCCGCCGCCGGTGTGGCGGCCGTCTTCACCCGGATGACCCCCGACCGATTGACCGACATCCTGCTCCGGATCATCGAGACCACACCGGTTTTCCCGCTCCCCACCGGCACCGATCCATTGCCGTCCCCCGGCGGCCTCGCCGCCCTCGGCGAGGCCCGGCTCACACCGCCCCACACCGGACTGAGCCGGGCCGCCCGCCAGCCTTTCACTCGGGGTTTGTCAGGTCAGGTGAGGGTCGCGCGTACGGCAGCGCCCGGCTCCGCACCGGCCTGAGCGACGACGACGCCCTCGGGCGTACGGATGGAGGAACGACCCGCGGTCTTGGAGAACCCGCCGCCGGTCGACCCCGCGCAGCTCGCGAAGGCCACCCAGACCCGGTGGTCAGCAACGATCCGGCGGGCCCGCGATTCGATGACATCGGCGGCGTTCTCGACGAGGCCGCCGACGTACGCGTCGATGCCGAGCGCGGCGGTGTCCGCGGCGTGCTCCGGATGGCCAGTGTCTTTGCAGATGGGCGAGTCCGAGGCGCCACCCGTCCACGGCCAGCACCGCTGGGTTCTGCGCCGGCACGAACCGCTCGGCCTCTGCCGCGCCGAGGTTGATCTTCCGGTACACCACGGTGGCGTCGGAGCTGTCGACGGCCAGCATCCCGATGCATGGCCCCGCGAGCGGCGCTCCAACCAGCGCCAGCGCGCCGGCCGCGACGCATGCCTGGATGATCGGCGCCAGCCGCGGGTCGTCGGGGCTGACCAACGGCGCGTCCAGCTCGTACCCGGTCAGCGACAGCTCAGGAAAGACCACTACCCGCGCACCGGCACGCCGTACGACCGCGGCCTGCGTTTGGGCGTTCGCGCTCACGTCGTACGACACCAGGGCCGGTTGGGCGACCGCGATCACCAGCGAGCTGGCCTCATGACGTCCGACCGTACGCGCCAGTGAATATGGACACATCGGATATCAGGAACACGTCAGGAATTTGGCGTCGGTGTCAAGAACGCGTTAGGGGCTCTCACCGAAGGCGCCCGCCCGACACACGATGTGCGGCGTGACAGCAAAAGAATCTCCATCGGCACTGGCCTGAAATGGAGAACAAGCGGCGGTCGGCGGGACGTATGGACACCGTATTGGTAGTCGACGACGAGGCTCCGCTGCGGCGAGCGCTGCGGGTGAACCTGCGGGCCCGCGGGTACGACGTACAAACCGCCGCGGATGGCCGTACGGCCCTGGAGGTCGCCGCGAAACGACAACCGGACCTGGTGATCGTGGACCTCGGCCTGCCGGACATCGACGGTGTGGAGGTCGTCCGCGGGCTGCGCGGCTGGACCAGTGTTCCGATCATCGTGCTGTCGGCTCGTACCGAACAGTCCGACAAGGTGTCAGCGCTGGACGCGGGCGCCGACGACTACGTGACGAAGCCATTCGGTATGGACGAGCTGCTGGCCCGGATGCGGGCCGCGTTGCGCCGCGGCACGGTCGCCGACGAACGGCCGGTCATCACCACCGCCGACTTCAGCATCGACCTGGCGCGCGAAAACGGGTCGTCACCCAGGCCGGCGAGATCCGGCTGACGCCGACCGAGTGGAGCATCCTGTCCATCCTCGCCCGGCACCGCGGCAAGCTGGTCGGCCAACGTCAACTGCTCCAGGAAGTGTGGGGCCCGCGGTACGGCACCGAGACCAACTACCTGCGGGTTTACGTGGCTCAGCTGCGCCGCAAGCTGGAGCCCGACCACGCTCGGCCGCGCTACCTGGTGACCGAACCGGGCCTGGGCTACCGGCTGGACGCCTGAGCGGCTTCGGCTCGTACGGCCGGCAGCGCGATCACCATCGTCACGCCACCTCCCGGGGTGTCTTCGGGTGTCAGCGTCCCGCCCATCGCCTCGGTGAACCCGCGGGCGACCGCGAGACCGAGCCCAACGCCAGTGGTCGTGTCTCGGTCACCAAGGCGCTGGAAGGGCGCGAAAACCCGCTCTCGATCGTCCGCGCGGATGCCCGGTCCGCGGTCGATGACCCGCAGCTCGACCCGGTCGAGGTGGGCGCTGGCAGTCACTGTCACCAGACCGGTTGGCGCATGTCGTACGGCGTTGGACACCACGTTGGCGACGACCCGCTCCAGCAGACCCGGGTCAGCGAAGACGGGACGCTGGATGCCCGGGATGTCCACCTGGATCCGGCCGAGGTCGTGCTGGTCTATGCCGCGCAGCGCGCGTGAGATGACCTCGTCGTAGCCCACCGGCTGGCAGGTCGCCGTCACCGAACCAGTGTGCAGCCGGCTCATGTCCAGCAGGTTCGCCACCAGATCGGTCAGTTGGTCGGCGGAGTCATCGATGGTGATCAGCAGTTCCTTGGTGTCGGCTTCGTCGAGCTCGATGTCCTCCGCACGCAGGCCCGCGATCGCCGCCTTGATCGAGGCCAGCGGCGTACGCAGGTCATGGCTCACCGCCGCGAGCAGCGCGGTCCGCATCTTGTTGCCTTCGGCCAGCTTGTCGGCCTCGGCGGCCTGTTTGGCGAGCCGGGCGCGCTGCAACGCGACGGCCGCCTGCTCGGCGAATGACACCAGCACGCGGCGGTCCGCCGCGGCCAGCGCGCGGGCCCCGCAACAACAGCCGCAAATCGTCGGTGATCGGGATATCCTCGTCCGCGTCGGCGGTCTTGTGACACGGGCTCGGGCCAGCGAAGCCGGCCACCTGCCAGTGCTCGCGCTCATCCCGATCTCGCTCCAGCATGGTGACCGAAGTCAGCGCGAAGGCCTCCCGGATCTGCTCCAGAAGGCTCGGCACGCCCCGGTTTCCGGCCAGTACGCTGCGCGAAAGGGACGCCAGCATCGCGGTTTCGGCGCGCCCCCGAGCCGCCTGGGTGGCCCGCCGGGCGGACCGGTCCACCACTGTCGCCACGGCTATCGCGACCGCGATGTAGACCAGCAGCGCGACCACGTTGTTTCGCTCACCGATCGTGAAGCTTCCCACCGGCGGTACGAAAAACCAGTTCACGATCAACCCGCCAGCGATGGCCGCCAGCAGCGCTGGGTAGAGGCCACCGACCAAGGCCACCCCGACCACTGCCAGCAAGAACAGCAAAAGCGCCGAGGCCGGCGTGACATTGGTGCCCAGCGCCAGCAAAACCATCGTCAACGCGGGCAGTCCCACCGCGGCCACGACCATGGCGGCCGTACGCCGACGCCAGTTCAGCCCACCGGTCAGCTTGGGCAGCCGGCGCCGCAGAATCCCACCGGAATGGCCGTGGGTGACCATGTGTACGTCGATGTCGCCGGAGTCGGCGATGACGGTCGCCCCGATCCCCTCGTCGAAGGCGCGGGCCACCCGGGATCGGCGACTGGTGCCGATGACGAGCTGCGTCGCGTTCGTACCGCGGGCGAAATCCAGCAAGGCGACGGGAATGTCGTCGCCAACGACGGTGTGGAAACTGCCGCCGAGGCTTTCCACCAGCTCGCGCTGTCGGCTGAGTTTGGCTGGCGAGGCGCCGGTGAGCCCGTCGCTGCGCAGAACATGGACCGCGTGCACCTCACCACCGGCGGACCGGGACGCGATCCGGGCCGCCCGGCGGATCAGCGTCTCGCCTTCCGGCCCGCCGGTCAGCGCCACCACGACCCGCTCACGCGCCTCCCAGACCCGGCGGATGTCGTGATCCGTACGGTAGCGGTTCAAAACCTCGTCCACCCGGTCCGCTACCCACAACAGCGCGAGCTCACGCAACGCGGTCAGGTTGCCGACCCGGAAGTAGTTCGACAAGGCCGCGTCGATCCGCTCGGGCGGATAGATGTTGCCGTGCGACATTCTTTTTCGCAGCGCTTCGGGTGCCATATCCACCAACTCGATCTGGTCGGCACGGCGAACCACCTCGTCCGGAACGGTCTCGCGCTGCGGCACCCCGGTGATGTGTTCGACTACGCGTTGAGGCTCTCCAAATGCTGCACGTTCACCGTGGACAACACGTCGATGCCGGCAGCCAGCAACTCCTCGACGTCCTGCCACCGTTTCTCGTGACGTACGCCCGGAATGTTGGTGTGCGCGAGTTCGTCAACGACGACCAGGCGGGGCCGTCGTTCCAGAATCGCGGCGAGATCCATTTCGGTGAACGACGTACCGCGGTAGTCAACCAGCCGACGCGGCACAGTTTCCAGCCCTTCGAGCTGGCCTGCGGTGAGCTCGCGGCCGTGCGTCTCGCAGAATCCGACGACGACATCGCACCCTCGCTTGAGGCGGCGGTGCGCCTCGCCAAGCATCGCGTACGTCTTGCCGACTCCGGGCGCCGCGCCCAGATAGATTCGCAGCAGTCCACCGGCCATGGCTCCAGTTTCCCTCGCGCCGCCGCGCTTTCGAGCGAGCGCCGTCACACTGCCCGTCAAGGACGCGTCAAGACATCTGCCAAGTGGCGTCAAGGGACCGTCAACGCCACTCTGTGCCCTGTCGGTAGTCCTTACCGTCGTGGTCGCGGAGGCACCCGCCGACCGCGTCCTGCGTTTTCCCCCGGAGGGGGGTCAGTCGCGATGAGCGACCTGATCTTCGTAGTACTCACGGTCGCCGTGTTCGCTCTGATCGCACTCGTGGCGAGAGGAGTCGAGCGGTTGTGAGCGTGCAGTTTCTCGCCAATATCGTCGGCCTGATCGTGGCCGTCGCGCTGATCGGCTATCTGGTGATAGCCCTGCTGTTCCCGGAGAAATTCTGATGTCAGCAACGGCAGCCGGATGGCTGCAGGTTCTGGTACTGGTGGCCGCGCTGGTAGCGGCGCACCGGCCGCTGGGCGATTTCATGGCCCGGACGTTCACGGCCGTCAAACACGGGCGGATCGAACGTGTACTTTACCGGGTGATGGGAATCGACCCGGAGGCCGACATGGCCTGGCCGGTCTACCTTCGTAGCGTACTGGCCTTCTCCGCGGTCTCAGTGCTTTTTCTGTACGCCTTCGAGCGGCTGCAGGACAAACTCTGGCTGTCGCTCGGGTTCCCGCCGGTCGCACCCGACCAGGCCTGGAACACCGCGACCAGTTTCGTCACCAACACCAACTGGCAGTCGTATTCCGGTGAGTCGACGATGGGGCATCTCGTCCAAATGGCTGGGCTCGCCGTACAGAACTTCGCCTCCGCTGCCGTTGGCATCGCGGTCGCGGTCGCGTTGATCCGCGGCTTCGCGCGGGCCAAGACGAACCGGCTCGGCAATTTCTGGGTCGACCTTTTTCGGGCCAGCTTCCGGATCCTGCTGCCGCTGTCGATCGTCGCCGCGCTGGTGCTGGTCGCCGCCGGCACGATCCAGAACTTCTCCGCCGGTACGGACGCGCACACCCTCGCGGGTGCGACCCAGCATCTCACTGGCGGGCCGGTGGCCTCGCAGGAGGCGATCAAGGAGTTGGGTACGAACGGGGGCGGTTTCTACAACGCGAACTCCGCGCACCGTTCGAGGATCCGCGCGCCTGGACCAGCCTGTTCGAGATTTTCCTGTTGTTGGTGATCCCGTTCTCGCTGCCACGCGCCTTCGGCAAGATGATCGGCGACACCCGGCAGGGCTACGCGATCGCCGGCGTGATGGGCATTCTCTGGGCGGCCTCGGTTGGCCTGCTGACCTGGGTGGAAACCGCGCACCCGGGCCTCGCGCCGCAGCTGGCGGGCTCGGCGATGGAGGGCAAGGAAGTGCGGATCGGCGTACCATTGTCCGCGCTTTTCGCCAGTTCCACGACATTGACCTCCACTGGTGCGGTGAACTCGTTCCACGACTCGTTCACCGCGTTGGGTGGCGGGATCACGATTTTCGACATGATGCTCGGCGAGATCGCTCCCGGCGGCACCGGTTCGGGTCTTTACGGAATGCTGATCCTGGCGATCATCGCGGTGTTCGTCGCCGGGCTGATGGTGGGGCGTACGCCGGAATACCTGAAAAAGAAGATCAGTGCGCGGAATGAAGCTCGCCTCCCTCTACATTCTGACCACTCCGGCCCTGGTGCTGATCGGCACCGCGGTGGCGATCGCCATCCCGGCCGGCACCGGCTCCATTCTCAATCCCGGGGCGCATGGTCTTTCCGAAGTGCTTTACGCCTTTACGTCAGCCGCCAACAACAACGGCTCAGCTTTTGCTGGCCTGTCCGTGAACACCGGCTTCTATAACACCGCGCTCGGGCTGGTAATGGTGCTCGGCCGGTTCGTTCCGATGGTGTTCGTCCTCGCGCTGGCCGGATCGCTGGCACAGCAGAGCGCGGTGCCCGAGACCGCCGGCACACTGGCCACCCACAAGGGACTCTTCGTCGGCCTGTTGGTCGGGGTGGTGCTGATCGTGGTGGGGCTGACGTACTTCCCGGCGCTCGCGCTGGGCCCGCTGGCCGAAGGCCTGTGACCTGTGACTGAGACTTCGAGACTGAATTCCTTGAGGACGTGCGTGAAATGACCACCCCTACCACCGGCGCCCACGCGGACCCCGGAACAGAAGGAAAAACCGGACGACTCCGGGCACCGCGTACAGGCCGGGCTGCTGGATCCGAAGCAGCTGGTGACCTCTTTCCCGGACGCGTTGCGCAAACTCAACCCGGCGACGCTGTACCGCAACCCGGTGATGTTCATCGTCGAAATCGGGTCGGCGCTGTCCACCGTGATGGCGATCATCGACCCCAGTGTTTTCGGGATCGTCATCGCGATCTGGCTCTGGTTGACGGTTTTGGCGGCCAACCTCGCCGAGGCGGTCGCCGAGGGCCGCGGCAAGGCGCAGGCCGACAGCCTGCGCAAGACCCGTACGGACACCGTCGCCCGCCGGCTTTCGGGCTGGGAGAAGGGTCGTACGGACATCCCTGAGACGGAGGTCCGCGCCAACGACCTCTCGCTCGGCGACCATGTGGTGGTCGAGGCCGGCCAGATCATTCCCGGCGACGGCGATGTCGTCGAAGGCATCGCGAGCGTCGACGAGTGGGCGATCACTGGCGAATCCGCGCCGGTGATCCGGGAGGCCGGCGGCGACCGGTCCGCGGTGACCGGTGGTACGCGCGTACTTTCCGACCGGATCGTGGTAAAAATCACCTCCCGGCCCGGCGAGACCTTCGTGGACCGGATGATCGCGTTGGTCGAAGGCGCATCCCGACAGAAGACGCCGAACGAGATCGCGCTGAACATCCTGCTGGCGAGCCTCACCATCATTTTCCTGATGGCGGTCGTCACGCTGCAGCCGCTGGCGATCTATTCCAAGGCACCACAGTCGCTCATTGTTTTGGTCGCCCTGTTGGTCTGCCTGATCCCGACCACGATTGGCGCGCTGCTGTCGGCGATTGGCATCGCCGGCATGGACCGGCTCGTCCAGCGCAACGTGCTGGCGATGTCCGGGCGCGCGGTCGAGGCGGCCGGTGACGTGAACACGTTGCTGCTGGACAAAACCGGAACCATCACGCTCGGCAACCGGCAGGCGGTGGAATTCCTGCCGGTCGGCGCGGCGACGCCCGACGAGGTCGCCAACGCGGCGCAGCTTTCCAGCCTTTCCGACGAAACCCCGGAGGGCCGGAGCATCGTCGTACTGGCCAAGACGAAGTTCGGGCTGCGCGAGCGCGCCCCGGGCGAGTTGCCGGGCGCCGAATTCGTGCCTTTCACCGCCCAGACCCGGATGAGCGGCATCGACTTACCCGACGGACGTCAGGTCCGTAAGGGCGCGGCGGCCGCGGTCGCCGACTGGGTACGCAACGAAGGCGGTGTCGTACCAGCCACCCTTGGTGAGGCGGTGGACGGAATCTCCGGCTCTGGCGGCACTCCGCTGGTGGTCGCCGAGAAAACCGGCGGCCGCGCGGTCGTAGTCGGTGTCATTCACCTCAAAGATGTGGTGAAGACCGGCATGCGGGCGCGGTTCGACGAGTTGCGGGCCATGGGCATCCGTACGGTCATGATCACCGGCGACAACCCGTTGACGGCCAAGGCGATCGCGGACGAGGCCGGCGTCGACGACTTTCTCGCCGAGGCCACCCCCGAAGACAAAATGGCACTGATCAAACGGGAGCAGGCCGGTGGCAAGCTGGTCGCGATGACCGGCGACGGCACGAACGACGCGCCGGCGCTCGCGCAGGCCGATGTCGGTGTCGCGATGAACACCGGTACGTCGGCGGCAAAAGAGGCCGGCAACATGGTCGACCTCGACTCCAACCCGACCAAACTGATCGAGATCGTGGAGATCGGCAAGCAGTTGCTGATCACCCGCGGCGCGTTGACGACCTTCTCGATCGCCAACGACGTGGCGAAGTATTTCGCGATCATCCCGGCGATGTTCGCAGTCGCGTACCCAGGTTTGGACGCACTGAACATCATGCGGCTGCACAGCCCGACTTCGGCGATTCTGTCCGCGGTCATCTTCAACGCGATCGTCATCGTCGCGCTGATCCCGCTGTCGCTGCGCGGAGTCCGCTACAGACCGGCATCGGCCGCGTCGATGCTGCGCCGCAACCTGCTTGTCTACGGCGTCGGCGGGCTGATCTCGCCGTTCATCGGCATCAAGATCATCGACCTGATCGTCCAGTTCATCCCCGGAATTCGGTGACCACCATGGCAACCTCCACCTCCACCATGCCGGCCTGGCTGCGCCGGCACCTGGCCGCGCTGCGGGCGCTGCTGGTCTTCACCGTGCTCCTCGGACTCGCGTACCCCTTGCTCATCACCGGCATCTCGCAGCTGGTCTTTCCGGGCGCGGCCAACGGATCCCAGCTCACCTCCGGCGACAAAGTGGTCGGCTCATCGTTGATCGGGCAGAACTTCACCGATGACAAGGGAAACCCGCTCCCCCGGTATTTCCAGTCCCGCCCGTCGGCGGCAGGCAAGACCGGCTATGACCCAACCTCCAGCGGCCCTTCCAACCTTGGACCAAACAATGCCGACCTGGTGAAGGCCATCAAACAACGGCGTGCGGAGCTGGCGGCTTTCAACGGCGTACCCGAATCGGCCGTACCAGCCGACGCCGTCACCGCCAGCGCCTCCGGCCTGGACCCGGACATCAGTCCGGCCTATGCGGCCATCCAGGTGGCCCGGATAGCGAAAACCCGCGGCCTTTCGGTAGCCCAGGTGCAGCAGTTGGTCGACGACAACACCAGCGGACGTAACCTCGGTTTTATCGGCGACCCGCACGTGAACGTACTGCAGTTGAATCTCGCTTTGGACAAATTGCAGCCGTAAACCCAAAAATGGAGGCGACCTTGAGAAGTTGACCGGTCGAAAGCCGGAAATCGCCCGGCCAGCCGGGCCAACTTCTCAAGGTCAACCGCGTACCTGCTTATCTAGACGCACTCACACTGCAAGGACAGCCAGAACAGGCCAGCATGAGCCGCCGGACGCCGCTCAGTTCGCGAAGGATTTCTAACGGCTGAGCATTTCCACCGCTTTGGCGATGCGGCGCTCGCGGGTGGCGGTGGTTTTGGCTTCTTCGATGGCTCGTACGTGTTCTTTCCGATGGGTGTAGGGCATCGCGTCGAAGCGTTTCCGGGCCACCGGTTCGGCGTCGAGGGCCGCCGCGAAATCGTCGGGCACGGTGACCGTACGGGGTTCGGTATCGAGTTCCACCTCGACGGTGACCAGGTCACCGGCGGCGACGCCGGCGGCCGTACGGTTCTCGGCGCTGAGCGGAACCAGGAAGCGGCCGCCCATGCTGGCGATCGTCGTGCGATATGTGTAGCTGTTGACGGTGACGTTCACCGGCGGCCGTCTACCCGCCCCGAGGCCGTCCACGACGTCGTCCGGCACCTGGATGCCGGTCGCCGTTTTGCCACCCAGCTCAACGGTCGCCTCGAATGTCATCGTATCCCCCTCGCGTACGTGACCACGATCATGCCGCCAAGGCGGGACCATGTCACGCACCGACGCCTACTGAGTGGGCATTTGCTGGTGGCCGGTGGGAGCCGCCGGGGCCGGATTGTCGCGGACCTCGTTCTGGGCCGTACGCAAGCTGGCGACCGTGCTCGGATAGCGGAGTTGGGCGTTTTCGCTGGGAAAGTGAGAGCCGGGGCGGTCAAACCGGAAGGCGGAGGTCAGGTCACCGGCGGTCTTCCGGCGGAAGGCGCTGATATTCGGTTCGGACACGCCGAAGCGGGCCTCCAGGAAGCGAATCAGCGAGGTGTGATCGAAGGTTTCCGAACATACATAGCCGCCGGCCGTCCAGGGCGAGACGATCGTGGTCGGAACCCGGAACCCGAGGCCGATCGGGACACCGAGGACATACTCGTCGGGAGTGCCCAGTGGCGCGCCGTCGGCGGCACGACGTGGTCGAAATAGCCGTCGTTTTCGTCATACGTCAGGATGAAAACCGTCTTCGCCCAGACTTCCGGGTTGGACGCGATGGCGTCGATCTTCGACGCGATGTACTGCGCTCCGGCGGCCGGCATCCAGTTCGGGTGTTCGGTCTGCGCCGACGGGGCGACCAGCCAGGAAACCTGTGGGAGCCGGTCGTTCTTCTTCGCGTCCGACTCGAACCAGCCGGCGGACTTCTTGACCATCGCCCGCTTGTAGAGCGGCGACGTCCGCGGCGCATCGGCATATTGCCGGAACCACCAGGCCAGCGCGTTGTCGTCGTAGTTGTCGTGCTCCTGATAGATCTGCCAAGAAATTCCGGCCTTCTCCAGCCGCTCCGGATAGGTGGTCCAGCGGCAGATCGGGTTGTTGTACGCCGGAGTGTTGACAAAGATCGGTCCGCCGGCCTTGCCTTGCGGGTCGATCATGCCGGTCCACATGTAAAGCCGATTCGGGTTGGTCGGGCCGATCACCGAGCAGTGATAGTTGTCGCACAAGGTGAAAGCCTCGGCGAGCGCCCAGTGGAACGGGATGTCCTCGGCGGTGAAATAGCCCATTGTGTTGCGGCCCTTGGCCGGGATCCAGGCGTCCATCTTTCCGTTGTTCCAAGCCACATGCTGGTCCGGCCAGTTGTGGGCACAGCCGGGCGTGGCCTGGGCGCGCTGGTTTTGGTGGTGTCGAACCGAAAAGGCAGCAAGTAGCCGTCGGGGTGGGTCGGATCCGGCTGGTGGAACACCGACCTCCCGGTGCCAAGGGTGATCGCGGTCGGGTCGGAGAAGCCGCGTACGCCAGGCATGCTCCCGAAATAGTGGTCGAAGCTGCGGTTCTCCTGCATCAGGATGACCACGTGCTCAATGTCGCGAAGGCGCGGGCGCGGCCGGCTCGGCGCGGCGGCCAGCACCTTGCGAACGTTGGTCGGCAACAGCGGGGACGCCAACGCGGCGGCGCCGGCCGCGCCAAGCAGCCGCCGACGGGTGATCGGGACAGGCGTGGTGGACAACGGATCCCCTAGTTTTTTGTGGGCGGAAGACGGCGATCCGGTCATGGCCAGAGTCGGCGACCAGGATGTCGGCGTTGGCGGCGAAAGCTATCGCCTGCGGGAATTTGAGCATGCCGGCGTCTGTGCTGTCGCCGAACTGGGCGAGGAACGGGCCGCTGGCCCGAAATATCTGCACGAAGCCGTAGTCCTGCTGGCTCACCAGGAGGTGGCCGGCCGGATCGACGCCGACCGCGGCCGGGTTGGACATCCCGCCGTACTGACTGTTCTGGCCGGCGCCAAGCGTGGTTTTCGCAACTCCAGCTGGTGAATAGCTGACCACCGCGTCGTCGCCATTGCCGGCGGTGCCGTTCTGGGCGACCCACAGCGTGCCGTCCGGACCGACCGCGATGCCTTGCGGGCCGCCCATTTTCGCGGTGATCGCCCGCTGGTACGTACGATCCACTGTGGAAAACACCGCGACCCGAACGTTTGCGCTGTCTGAGACGTACAAAAGGTCACCGCTCAGCGCGACTGACCGCGGCTCGAGCAATTGGCCCTGCCCGTAGGTCGCGATATACCGGCCGTACGCGGAAAATTCCTGCACCCGGTCATTGCCGGTGTCGGCGACGAAAACTCGCCCAGTGGCGCTGACCGCGACGCTCTGCGGGCTGCAGAACTGGCCGGGTCCAGTGCCCGCGCGGCCGAACCGCAGCAGGGATCGGCCACTCTGCGCGAAAACCGCCACTTGGTGGTGACCAGTGTCAGCAACCCACACGAAACCGCGCGAGTCCACCGCGACCCCGGCCGGCTCCCGCAGCTGGCCGCGGAGCTGGCTCACATAGACCGGCGGCACCATGGGTTGAACCGGCGTCACGGTGAATCGCACCGGGTCCGCGAGAGCGGTGTATCCGTCGTTGTAAAGGTAAAACGCGAGGTACTTGCCAGGCGTCAGCGAGCCGCTGCCGAAGTCGACGCTGCCGGCCTGCTGGGTCACGTACTGCCAGGTGGTGGACGGTCCCACGTACGAGCCGTCGACCGGCCCGTTGCCCGGGTCGGAATAGATGCCCACCCAGTTCGTCGAGGTGACCCTGTCCGCGGTCGTCGCGTACGTGAAAGTCACCTGCTCGCCCTGCTCCACACTCGGCGGGGTGACCGTGAGCGTCCCCCCCGATGGCGATGGCCTTCGTGGCTCTCGTACGTTCGACCAGCATCCGGCGCGCCCTCTCGCTCCAGGCCGCACCCGCACGGCCGCCAAGACGCTACGTACGGCAGTACCGGCTGGTCAACCACCCCAGGCGAACGCAGGGAAAACATTTGCCCCGATACTGTCGACCGGTGCCGACCATTGTTTTCCTGAACGGGCCGTCGTCAGCCGGCAAGACCAGCCTCGGCCGCGCGCTGCAGAACCAGCTCGACGAGCCGTATTTGTTGCTCGGTCTCGACACGTGTTTCGCGATGGTGCCGGAGAAATGGGCCGGCGGCCCGGTCGGACCGTACCGGCATCTGGGCATCCATTATCAGGATTTGCCGGACCAGGATGGATGTTCGGTCCGTGGCATCGGTTATGGCGAGGCGGGATGGACCATGTTGTCCGGTTTCCACCTCGCGGTGGCGGCGCTGGTCGAGGCCGGCAACAACGTGATCGTGGACGAGATGCTGCTCGACGGCCGAGTCCGAGACCACTGGCTGGGCGTGCTCGCGCCGATGCGAACACTGTTCGTACGAGTCGACTGCGCGCTGCCCGAACTGGAGCGGCGGGAGCGGCTGCGCGGTAACCCGCCCGGGCTCAGCCGGTGGTCGTACGAGCGGGTGCACGACGGCATGCGGTACGACGCGACCATCGACACCACCCACCAGCTACCCACCGAGGCTGCCACTGGCCTCCTGCGGAGCGGAACTGTCGTACCCGGCTCGTAGAGTGTCCTTGACTGACCACGGACGAGCATGGGAGTGGCGCGAATGATCTTGGTGACGGGTGCGGGCGGGACGGTTGGCAGCGCCCTCCTCGACGAGCTGAGCGCTCTCGGCCACCAGCCGAGACGGGCCTTCCACTCCCCCGCCAAGACGGCCCTGGCCAGCGCGGATGGCCTGGACGCGGTCACCATCGACTTCGGCCAACCAGACACCCTTCCCGCCGCGATGGCCGGCGTCCAGACGGTTTTCCTGCTCGGGACCAGCGGTCCGAGCCAGCCTGAACACGAGGGCAACATGGTCGCCGCGGCTCGGGCGGCCGGCGTGCGGCGGATCGTCAAGCTGTCCGCGTGGCGCGCGGACGAGGACCTGACTCCGATCGGGCGCTTCCACCATGCGAGCGAGCAGGCCGTGCGGACCTCCGGGCTGGCTTGGACATTCCTGCGACCGAACTTCTACCTGCAGAATTTCACCCGCAGGCTGGCCGCGTCGATCCGGGATACCGGCGGTTTCGCCCAGCTGGCCAGCGACGCGCCGATCGCCTTCGTGGACGCCCGGGGGATGTGGCCGCGGTGGCCGCCCGGGTGCTCGTCGAGCCTGGTCACGACGAGCAGGCATACGAACTCACCGGCCCGGCGGCGCTCACCTACGCCGAGGCCGCCACGGCGATCGGGAAGGTGCTTGGCCAGCCGGTCGTGTTCCGTGGATTGACCGCCGCGCAGGCCCGCGCCGAGATGCTCGCCGACGGGATCCCGGCCGGGTTCGCGGACATCCTGCTGGAGGTCAGCCTGGCCTATCATCAGCATGGTGGTGCGGACCGGCTCACCACCACCGTGAAGGACCTCACCGGCCGCGAGCCGATCTCACTGGAGCGGTTCGTTCAGGATCATCGGGAGGCTTTCGCCTAGGCCCTGTCGGGGTTCACCAACGGTCGTGCACGTACGGCCGGATCAGCTCGTCGTAGACCGCCTTCACCTCGGCATGTACGTCGTCGCCGAGCGCGCGCGAGCGGCGCCAGCGCTGCCGCAGCGGCGTTTCCGGCCGCCTGCTCGGCATTGCGGGCGCCCGGAATGACCACCGACACCTGCGGCAGGTCGACGATCCAGCGCAGCGCGAACTGCGCCATAGTGGCGCCGTCCGGCACCAGCGGACGAAGCCGCTCGACGGCGCGTAGGCCTTCCTCGTACGGGACGCCGGAGAAGGTCTCGCCCACGTCGAAGGCCTCGCCGTGCCGGTTGTACGTCCGGTGGTCGTCCGGTCCGAAGGTGGTGTCCTTTGTGTAGCGACCACTCAAAAGCCCGGATGCGAGCGGCACTCGGGCGATGATCGCGACCCCGGCCGCGTCGGCAGCCGGCAGCACCTGCTCCAACGGCTTCAGCCGGAACGCGTTCAGGATGATCTGGACGCTGGCAACATGCGGACGGGCAATGGCCTTCAGCGCCTCGTCGACCGTTTCGACGCTCACGCCGTACGCGGCGACGCGACCCTCGTCGACCAGTTCGTCGAGCGAGTCGAAAACCTCGTCGGTGTCGTAGAGAGCCGCCGGCGGGCAGTGCAGCTGCACGAGATCGAGAATGTCAACGCCGAGATTGGTCCGGGACCGGTCGTTCCAGGCCCGGAAATGATCGCGGCTGTAGTTGGCCACGGTCTGCTCCGCGCGCCGGCCCATCTTGGTGGCCACCGTGATCCCGTCACCGCGCTCGCGCAGGAACTGGCCCACCAGCGTCTCGCTCCGGCCGTCGCCGTAAACATCGGCGGTGTCAAAGAAAGTCACTCCATGGTCGGCCGCCGCGTGCGCGTGCAACACGGCCAGCGCGTCCGCCTCGTCGACGGTGCCCCAGTCCGCGCCGAGCTGCCAGCAGCCCAGCCCGACCACACTGACCTCGCGGCCCCGCCGCTTCGCGATTCGTTTCTGCACATCCACGATCCTAGTAGTACTGACTCGAAAACATAGAGGCGAGTGGGTGGAAGAAGACCTCCGACACGACGAACGCAACCCACCTCCACGAGATGACTAGTGACGACTTACTGGGCAACTCGGTCAATTAGCGCAGGCCTGGGACGCGTCGCCGGACAGCGCCCACTTTTTCTGCCATCGCGTCCAAAACGGTCCGCAGCGGACCCGGAAGTGGACGCCCGGAGGAAATGTACGGGGCACTGCTCGACAGGACAACCAGCAAGGCCAATCCGATCGGCGCCAACCAGCCAGCGGCCGCCGCCAGGCTGCCGAAAAGCGGAATGCCGGTCACAACGTTCGCCGCGTTGCGTGCGCTGGCCGCCGACACGGGTTTGCTGCCTGCCGGCAAGCGCTGCGCCAGCCCCCGGTGACGGCGTTGGCGAGGCGGTGGGTGACGTGGAGTTCGGGGTGCTGGAGGAATTGTTCGACGGGTTCGACGGTTTCGGTGTAGGCGAGGGCGAAACCGCCGAGTGCAACGCCTTTTTCGCGGCTGCCAGCACATCGGTTGGCAGCGGGTACGCGCCCACAGGCAACTTCGTCTGCCCGTCCCCCAGCGCGTAGTCCAAGAATTTCACCACATTGGCCCGCCGTGGAGCCGAGTCGTCTGCTGGGATGACCGCGTACAGCACCAGCGGCATCACGTACGTACCATCGCCAGTCGCCTTGGGATTGGGGAAAAGCGTCCCGTCCGGCAGTTTCGTCATCTGTGGTACGGCCGCCTCCAGCGACTCTTTGGTGGGAGGGACGAACTTTCCGGCGGCATTCTGCAGCGCCATCGGGGTCAGCCCGAGGCCGCTGGCCGACGAGGTGTCGGTGATCGTGACGCTGAGGCCAACAATTCGGCGTGCCCGCATCGGGTTCAAGGAGATTTCCCAGCACGGTGTTGCGCAGGGTGGTGAAATTGCTGGCGAGGCTGAGCGAGTTCGCGATCGGTACGCCGGCGCCGGGCAGCGGCAGGCTGGACACAGCACCAGCCGGCCAGAGGCTGTGACCTGCCGTCGTGTCGTACGCGGCGAAAGTCGTGGTGGTCGCCAACGTCGACGAATCCGCGGTGGCCAGCGCGGCGAAAGAGCGGACCGCGCCCTGCGGTGGATTTTGCGGCATCTCCGCGTTCCGCGTCACAAAAGCGGTAGCGATCGCGCTTTCCGGCGGAAAGACGGAACCACCGCGCAGGAAGTCCGCCAACTCGGCCGGCGTTGCCTGGATTTTGCTGACCGAGCGGTAGCCGAAGTTCGGGTTGGTGCCAAACCGGGCGTTCCCCGCGAAAGCGATGGTCGCGGCCTGCAGAGCGATCGGGATGAAGACTGCTTTGCGGGTCCCGCTGACCTTTGTGCCCCCGGCGGGGTAAAACCGGTCGCGGAGAAAGCGAGGTCCGACTGGCCGCTCTGGAATGCCTGCAGAGCGGTGACCTCACCGGACTCGGTCGCGTCGACCGGCAGGCCTTTGCCGCCGGTGCCACACATTCCGGTGACCAACGAGAGGTAGACCGACGTACTCCCGGAGCCACCGGACGCCACCGCCGTGTCTTTGTCCCCCGCGCCACAGACACTGGTGCCGTCCGGCGCGAAAGTGAGCGCCGCACTGGCATACACGATGTTGCCGGTGATCGCCGACGTCACGGCATTCCTTGCGACCAGCACTGCCGGATGCTGGGCGTCAAAGGCCGGCGTCACCGTCGTCGTACCGGTGCCATCCGTCGACGTCAACGGAAACGAGCCGTTGCCTCGGAAAAGCACGAGCCGCGCCAGTAAGGTGCCGTCGGCGGCCGTCGTCGCGACGTACGGTGTGCCAATACCCTGTTTGTTGGTCGGCGCGCCAGCACTGCAGTAGAGCGCCTTTTTCCGGTACGGGTGCGCGTTCACCGTCTCGGTGTCCCACAGTCGCTCACCATGGGGATATCCGCGGGTGCCGACGCACTGACCCAACTCGACCCGGGTGTTGGCTGGAAAATTCGCACCGGCGACGGTGATGGTGTCGCCGTTGGCGAAGTCTTTCTGTTCGGCCGTCACTATTGTCAGGGTGGGATCGGCCGCGTACGCGGGCGACGACGCGACAATCGGCACGGACCCGCCGAGGATCGCGATCGTCAGCACCGCGACGGCACACCTCGTCAGGCTCCTCATGTGCACTCCCTTTTCCCTTCGTTGGCACAGACAAATGGTGATGTGCCGGAGCCGCCCTCGGCTCCGGCACACCGGCGGCACTAGGAGACGACGGTCTCCACGCAGAAGGTGCCATCCTCCTGCTGGTCCAGCGGCACAAAGCCGAGATCGGTGATCACCGATGACACGTCGCCGTTGCACAGCGGGCTGACGCCGGTCTGGTTGAGTCCAACCACCCGCTGGGCGGCGGTGAAGTTGGCACCCAGCCGGTTGTCGGTCACAAAGAACAGGCCACGCGAGCCAACGAACGAGCCGTCCTTGACCGCGCTGGCATTGATGGTGGCGGTGGCCCCGTCACCAGTGGCCGGGGCGACACCGGCAATGGTGCCGATCCAGTTGCCCGCGGTCTTGTCGACAGCGTGGAATTCGCCAACGTTCTGGTAAACCCACTGACCGGCCGAATACGCCATCAACGCGGTGCTCTGGTTGGCGGCTGCGACACCGGTCGCATCATTCTCCTGCAGGCTCTCGTCCAGCGGGCAGGTGGCCGAGTTCGGGGCGAAGGTGCCGCCCAGAATGGTGGCGATGAAGAACGACCGGGTGCCCGAACCTGCCTGCGGCAGGTACCGGTGGATCGTACCGGTCTTGCCACTGCCCGCAATGGCGCTCCAGTCGGTGACATTGCAGTTGTAAATGCTGCGGATCTGCGTCAACGTCAGGTTCAGCGGCGCGCTGCCGAAGGTCGCGAAGCTCACCGCGTCCAGCGCGAACTGGTCGTAAACCGCATTACCGGACGGGTCCGTACCCACCCGCGGGCCGCCGGAGGAGCGGGCCACGTCGATGCAGCTGGTGGTGCCCGCATTGCGGTTGTTGGCCGCAAAAAAAGCGCGTCGCGGCCGGCGCCGGAGCCGTCCGGCGGCGGGTTGGTGCTGTCGTACGTGATGGGCGTGGTGCAGGAGCCGTCGACCGGCACCGAGATGCTCTGGCCGGCATCGAGCCGAGCGACCACGTTCACCGCGGTGTCCTCGTGGCCGGGGTTGGCCACACCGTCGTTGTTCCAACCGCCGTAGACCGACGTGTTGTCGTTCTTGGTGAGGCCGTTGACGTAGGCGTTGGTGAAGTCTTCGATCGTGTCCGATCCGACGAATGAAATCGTCTGGTGAACACCGTCCGACGGCGGTGCGGCAGCAGCAGCAGCGGGAGCGCTGCTGAGCGCGAGGACCGCGGCGGCGGCGGTAGCGATGATTCCTGTTGCGAGGGCGTTTCTGCCCATCGTCAACCTCCGGGTAGATTCCGCTCGGCCCCGTGCCGGGCGGCTCACCTCTATTCATTCACTCCTGCGGTTCGTAAACGTTGCAATGCAGGTAATAAAAATCCATGGCGGACCTTGGATGGATTTTTAGTGCCGGCAAGGAAACTCTCTCACCTCACACGGCTTTTGATCCGTTGCGCGAAAGCACCGACCAAGGGTGGAATTCCGACCAGCAGAATGAGAAGCAGGGCCGTGAGGCCACTGATACCAGCCGGACTGAGGCCGCCGTACGCGACTGGTTTGTCGTCCCGCCACCGTCCAGATCCACCACCGACGACCGCGTCGCGCCCGCGCCGCTACTGCCAGCGCCTCCCGCCGAGGCGCTGGGATTCGCGCCCGGCGAAGCGGAGTTTGTTGGTGTTGCCGACGGTTTTTTTCTTGCCCGCGGCGGGCGGCGGCGGACCGGTGGCACCGGCACCGAGACTCCCGCTGAACTGTGGATTCCGGCAGTTGCCTGCGTTCAATGTCCGACCCTTGGCTTTTGGGCTCATTCTGGTGATCGAGTTCTGAATTTCCTGCGACAGGTTGGGGGGCAGTGGCGAGTAGCCGATCTGGGCCATCTTGACCTGGCCGTCACAGGCGATGTAGTCGAGCCATTTCGCCATCTGCTGGGCGCGGGCATCGTCGTAATAGGGACTCTTGCAGGTGTTGCGGTCCGACGCCGGAGCGCAGGGCGTCATGATATAGCTGTACGCCGACACCGGATACGCTTGCGGAGCCGCGCTTTTGTATACATTTCGCAGGTCCTGGGTGAGATCCGGGCGCAGTTGCGCACTTTCCAGCGCCTTGGAGATGTTTGCCGCGTACGGCTGCACCCAGTTGCCCGACGCGTTCTGCACCCACGCGGACTGTGCGCCAAAAGCAATCGCATAGCCGAATTCGTCGTACCCGATCATGCCGGCGCCGTTGCTGCTCGCGATCGTCTGCGCGCGAGTTTGTCCGAACCCTCGATTCCGGTCCAGTTCGCGGGGTATGGCGTCGGGATCTGGATGATCCGGATCCCGTCCGGACTGACGATGTTCTGCTTCTGTTTGAATCGTGCGAAACGGGCTGGCGCGGTGTTTTGCACGAAGTCGTAGAACAAGCCGGTGGTGCCCGAGCGCTCCGACCGGATCACCACTTTGATCGCGTCCTCCTGGAATCGGATGCCACCGTTCTGCGAAGTGATGGCCGGATCGTTCCAGGAGGTGATCTCTCCGGTGAAAATCCCGGCGATCACGTCCCTGGTCAGCTTGAGCCCCGGTGTACTGCCGGCCGGCGGTGTCGTGCAGGTTGTACATGAACGCGGTCGCGCCGGCCACGTCCGGGATGTACTGGTAGCTCTTGGAAGTGGTGGCACTGCCTTCGTTCACCGACGCGATTTCCGCCTCGGTGGCGGCAAAGTCGATGGTGCTGTCCAGGAAGAACTGCACGCCCGCCGGAGAGCCGTTGGTGTTGTACGAGAAGTTCAGCCCGGAACGCTTGGCGTCGCCGATCCACTGCTGGATCGCCAGCGCCGCGTACGTGGATCCGGCGCCGGTCATCAGGCCCCCGCGGCGTGTGCTGGTACGGCGCCGAGCCAGCCGACGGCCAGGACGAACGCGAGGATCGCGGCGGCGACACTGCGGAGTCTCGACATCAGCCGAACCGACCCGAGACATAGTCGAGCGTACGCGGATCGGCTGGGTCGCTGAACATTTTCTCCGTCTGGTCGGCCTCCACGATTCGGCCGGGCTCGTTCTCCCCCGCCAGGAAGAAAGCGCAGGAGTCCGAAACCCGATGTGCTTGCTGCATGTTGTGCGTGACGATCACGACTGTCACGTCCTTTTTGAGTTCGTGGATGGTTTCCTCGATCCGGTTCGTCGAGGTCGGATCCAGCGCCGAACACGGCTCGTCCATCAGCAGGACCTGTGGACGGATCGCCAGCGCCCTGGCGATGCAGAGTCTTTTGTTGCTGGCCGCCGGAAAGCGCGCCGCCAAGGGTGCCGAGCCGGCCGCGTACCTCGTTCCACAGGCCGGCCCTGGTGAGGCTTTCTTCCAGCAGCGACGGCCGGTCGTTGCAGGTGATCCCGGCAAGTTTCAAGCCAGCCAGCACGTTGTCGCGGATGGTCATCGCCGGAAAACGGGTTCGGGCGCTGGAAAACCATCCCGATCCGTACCCCGCGCCTGCGCCGGCCGCACCTCGGCGCGGTAGATGTCCTGGTCATCCAGCAGCACCTCGCCGGCCAGCGCGGCCGACGGCACCAGCTCGTGCATCCTGTTCAGGATGCGCAGAAACGTGGATTTCCCGCAGCCGGACGGGCCGATCAGCGCGGTCACCTCGTTTGCCGGCATGTGCAGGCTCACCCGGTCCAGCACCTTGTGGTCGCCGAACCAGGCGCTGACCGCGCGGGCGGTCACCGCCGCCGCGCCGGCCGGCGCACCGCCGGTCAGCACGATCTGCCGGGGCGGCGGCGCGGGATCGGGGGCGGCTGGCAGCTCGGTGGTCGTACTCATCGTCGCGGAGTCCCTCTAGTTTCGGTGCCGTTTACGGGCAATGACTCGGGTGATCACGAACAACAACAGGACCAGCACCATCAGGACAAAGGCACCGGTGTACGCGCGGTCCTGCATCGCCTCGGACTGCAACCGGACCCGGCTGTAGACGAACAGCGGCAAACTGTCCTGTGGCCCGGAAAACGGGTTCGCGTTCAGCAGGTTCGTACCGAACGCGGTGAAAATGAGCGGCGCGGTTTCGCCGACGGTACGGGCGATGCCGAGCACCACCGAGGTGCCCAGTCCAGAACGCGCGGTCGGCAGTACGACCGACCAGATGGTACGCGCCTGCGAAGCACCGAGCGCGTACGACGCCTCCCGCAGTCCGTCCGGCACCAGGCGCAGGACAACCTCGACCGTACGGGTGATGGTGGGCAGCATGATGATCGACAGCGCCAGGCTGGCCATGAAGCCACTGAACGCGCCGTTGCCGGTGGTGGCCGAGATGGTCAGGATCAGCGCGGAAAAGATGAACAGACCCGCGACCTCGGACGGCAGCCCGGACATCGCGTCGACGAAGGTCCGTACGGACCGGCGCATCCGTGATCGGGTCTCGTTCAGGAAGAGCGCGCACAGAATGCCCAGCGGGACGCTGATCACCATCGCGATCCCGACTTCTTCCAGAGTGCCCACGATCGCGCCCAGGCCGCCGCCGACGGTCGCCGGATCGGTGG
Source organism: Fodinicola feengrottensis (assembly GCF_010993775.1). Classification (GTDB taxonomy): domain Bacteria; phylum Actinomycetota; class Actinomycetes; order Mycobacteriales; family HKI-0501; genus Fodinicola; species Fodinicola feengrottensis. The sequence goes on from NZ_WOTO01000021.1 coordinate 111,216, forward strand.
CTCGGATGCCGGCCTGGTCCTGCGTGAAGAACGTCCAGCGTAGGTTCGGCAGGCCTTGGATCGTCACGAAAACCAGCAGCCAGACCAGCGGAATCAGCATCATCACCGCGCCGCTGCAGATGATCACGCCGACCAACCGGTCACCGGCCACCACCTTGCCGAGGGTGTCCCGGCAAACGAAGTAGTAGATGGCAAGGAAAAGCAGGTAGCTGACGAGCAGAAAACCCAGCCAGCCCTCCATGCCGGTCAGCCGGTAGAAAAGCAGCCAGCCGGTCGCGAGGCCAGCGGCCGCACTGCCGGCCAGCACCCCGAGGTCGGCGACTCGCAGGCCGCGCAATGCTCGGCGCCGGCGCCGCTCGGCGACCGCCGGCTCGGTGGTTGTCTTTTCCAGCACAGAAGTGCTCACTCTTGTCGCCCCTGCTCAGGTTTCCACCCCGGCCCCGGACCGGGACCGGGAGACGATGACCGCGGCGACCGAGTTGGCGGCCAAGGTGAAGGCGAACAGCACCAGGCCGGCGTACAACAGCGCGGACAGCTCAAGCCCGCCGCCGCCGAACTGGTGCACGATGAATCCGGAGATCGTCGCGCCGCCGTTCTCCAGGATGTGCCACGAGGTTTTGATGGTCTGCCCGAGGATCAGCGTGACCGCCACGGTTTCGCCCAGCGCACGGCCAAAACCCAGCATGCACCCACCGATGACACCACCCTTGCCGAACGGCAGTACGACCGAGCGGACCATCCCCCACTGAGTGTGCTGCCCAGCGCGAACGCGGCTTCCTTCTCCGACTGCGGCGCCTGGCTGAACGCCTCCCTGGCCACCGAGGTGGTGATGGGCAGCACCATCAGGCTGACCACCACACCAGCGGTGAAATAGGAGCCCAGGAAGTTGTCGTTGGTGACCTTGAAAATCGGCAGCCAGCTGACATTCTCGCTGAGCCACTGTGACAGCGGCAGAATTTTCGGCTCCAGAAAGAGATAGCCCCAGAGTCCGTAAAGCAGGCTCGGGATGGCGGCCAGCAGGTCGACGAGCGACACCAGAGTGCCGCGCAGCCGGGCCGGCGCCCATTCGGATGATGAAGAGCGCGGTGGTGATGCTGACTGGAATCGCGAAGACCATCGCGATGAGCGCGACCGTGATGGTGCCCCAAAGGAGGCCAAGCACCCCAAAAACCGGTGGCTGCAGGTCCACTCGCCACTGATCGGTCAGGAAGAAGCCGATCCCCCCGCTGCTGGATCGCCGGCCAGGCTCGGTAGCACAGGAAAATTCCGACCAGTGCCAGCAGGACCATCACCCAGACGCCCGCGACCCTCGCCGCAGTAAGGAAAACTCGGTCGGCCCCGGTGGGCCGGTCGCGCGGGACGAATCGCAACTCGGGCGCTTTGTCTGGTATCGTACTCGTACCGCTCGACGCCCGTTTTGCTGAATCGCCTGGCAATTGGTCGCTTTCCGGCATGAACGAGCCGTTCCTCCCGTGTGATCGGTCGAATTCCGACCGCGATGCATGCGAGGTAAATCGTCAGCGTCCAACACGGCTGAACAGTGATACGCGCGTTAACAGCAATGGCGGTTGTCATTAACACTCACTCGCGGCGAGTCGGCAAGGGTTGACCAAGCTGTTCGGGGAGAAGCAAAGTTACAGCGCAGAATGCCCCTCATCGAGTGCTCACAACAGATTGCCGGAGCGACAGTGGCGACCACGCACCTCCCGTCCTTATCGAGGCCAGTTCAGGACAGCACCCCCCCGCGGTCAAAGGCGAGCCACCGCTGCCACCGGCCCCGCCGCCCGTGCCCGCACCGGTCCGGCTCAGCCGCGCCCGGCTGGTGACAGCGGTCTGCGGTTGGGGCGTACTCATCATCGTGGGAATGCTGGTCGCCGCCGGACCCCTCGGCGCACTCTCGGAAAGCCGGGCACAGCACGGCTTGCTCGCGGACTTTCGCCAGCAGGTCACCAACAGCGCGGCCGCCGCCCAGTCGCCACTGGGTGCCATCGTGCCCACCAAACCCGCCGAGCCGGGAACAGCCGTTGCCCTGCTGCAAATTCCGCGGCTAGGGCTGCAGCGGGGTTGTCGTCGAAGGCGCATCGCCGACCGACACCCAAAGCGGACCGGGCCACGTATCCGGAACCGCCGGGCCGGGACAACCGGGCAACAGCGCCATCGTCGGCCGAGCCGCCGGTTACGGCGCGGCCTTCGCGGATCTGGGAAAAACTGCGCGCGGGCGACGACATTGTGGTGACCACAACCAAGGCCAGTCGGTTTACCGCGTCACCCCCCCCGCCGGCGGTGAACAGCGGCGATGTTCTCGGCAAATCCGCCGACAACCGGTTGACGCTGATCAGCAGCGCGTCCTGGTGGCCGTGGTCCGCGGATCCGCTCGTCGTCACCGCAACAATGCGAGACCTGTCATTCTCCCCCACCCCACAGCAGGGCCGGTCCCTCGCGACGGACGGCCGGATGGGCGACCCCGGTGCGTACGGCTGGCTCGTCATCGACTTTGTTCTGCTGGTCGCCGCCGCGGCGATCGCGGTCTTTCTCTACCGCCGTTGGCTCCCCCGCGCCACCTACCTCCTCACGTGCCCTGTTCTGGTGGCGCTGATAGTGCTCTCCACAGACACATTCCTGCGTACGCTCCCGGCCTGGATCTGACCACCGACCCACCCGGGATGTCCGTCATTGCCCCTGAAAGCCGGATCAGCACCGGCCATGAGGCAAGGACGTCCTGCAGCATTTTCACCAGATAGTAAACGATGTCGGCGCGTGATGATGGCCGGCGTCAGCTCGGTTGGTCAGGTCGCCATGTTCGGAGACGGTTTTCCCGCAGTTCGGCGAACGCTCCGGTGACCGGATCGTGCGCGGTTGGTCGAAAGTCAGTGAGGTGGCTGATCCGTGCGCCTGTCTCTCGGTTCCAGATCTCCATTCCGGTCGAGGCCGCGACGTGGAGTTTTCCCCTGTAGGCCCACATGCGCCCGTTGGGACCTGCGAAGATCGCGATCCGTCGGCCGCTGGGGGCGTCGTAGATTTCGACTCCGTCGAGCATGGCTTCGTCGTCGTGACCGATCCGTTGGATCGCGATCGTCGTGTCATCGATCCAGGCGATCGGCTGGTCCCACGCGTACGACCGATAGCTGAGAGCCTCACCGTGCTCCGCCGCATACGTGTCGCCTCGCCGCCAACCCTCTACATCGATAACGGAAGGCGCGCCGACCGGCGACCAAATCCAACCGTCGTCCGCGAGCGAGCCCCCGGAAGGGTTGAGCAGCAGGCGGCCGTGAAAATAGTCCAGATAATGCTCGGGACGAGGGCATTCCCGCTGCCAGGCCGTGTCGCGGTTGCTCGACAGGTGCCCGCTCGCCATGTCGAACAGGTCGAGCCGATTCCAGTCTGTCGCCACGATGACCGCGTCATCGAGGAACGCGATCGGGAATGGGGTCGTCTTGCACTGATAGGGTCCGCGGTCCAAGGCAATGGTACGGCCAGTCGCGATGTCCAGAATCACGCCGTACTGTCCATAGTCCGTGACGATCGCAGCAAAACGACCGTCGGTCGACGTGTATAGCGCCGGCCCCCGCACACGGCCAGCCCACACGCTGGCTGGTTGCTCCGGGATTTCCGGTCGCCCCAGCCCCTTCCACTGGCCGTGTCAAACAGACCGTCCGCCGTCAGAACCAGCCAACCGCCAAGCATCGGCGCGAGGCATCGTTCGTTGACCGGTGTCATGCCACACGGCGTTTGAGTCCACGTTCCCGCGGCCGCCGCCTCATCCCGATGTCGAATCTCGGCCTGGCCGCGCCACCCCAGGACCCCGTCCCAAGCATCAGCCTTGTGCGTACATCCCTCGCACGCATCCAGCAGAGCAGCGGCTTCACTTTCCGCGCACGCCTGGCAAACCAGATCGTAGGCAGCACCGAACCCGGTCAGCAGCCGATAGCAACCCGGCGGCTCATCGACAAGCAAATGACAGCACAAACGCGACTCACCACGAAGCGCGCCATGACCACAACCAAGGACATCCACCCACTCATTGTCGACCATCGGCACCGCCGACCGCCCCAAAACACCGCCTTGAACGCGGAATGTCCAGAGCATGGACGACAACGCCTCACGGTGGCCGGCCGCAGCCGCTCGTGACCGGCATCCCGGCCGCCGACGACAAAATCCTCCGGGTCACGCGTACGTCGAGGCCGACATTGGATCGGCGGGTCGTCCCCGCGGGGGCGTCGACTCCGCGTCTATTCGGGGACGAACCTGGGTCGGCGGCGGAGGAGAAACGCGATCACGAAGACCGCCTCGTCGGCACCGATGTTGTGGGCATTGTGGATGGCGCCACTCGGGATGCTGATGGTGTCGCCGGCGGTCATCCGTACGCGGTCGTCGCCCACGCTGTGCTCGATCGTGCCATGGAGGACGTGCAGGACCTCGTCGCAGTTGGGGTGGAGGTGGCGCGGGTTCTGCTGGCCGGGCTGGATGTAGCAGCGGCCGACAGTCATCGTGGTGGAGTTGCCGAGCGGTCCGGACACCATCCAGACCAGCCGGCCCCAGTCATGTTCCTCGACGACGTTGTCCGGTACGAATGCAACGGTCACGGTGCCTCCAGCGGCAGGGTCACGTACGTCCCGGCGGGGACGCGTTGGTAGGCCTCGAACAGGCGCATGATCGCCAGCGAGTCGGCCAATGTGCCTTTGGCCGGCGGCCGGCCCGCCAGGACGGCGTCGCAGAAATGCTGGATCTCGCGGACGTATCCGAGGTAGAAGAGGTTCTTGTTGGCCAGCTGGCCAAGCGAGAACTCGGGCTCCCAACGCAGCGCGGCCGCGTCGTCGTCGACGAGAAAGCTGCCGGTCCGTCCGTACTCACCTGACCGACCTGGCCGGTAGTAGGTGAGCTTTACGCCGTTTTCCAGGACGGCATTCGCGCCGGAGCCCATCACCTCGACACGCTCCAGCGGGCTGGCCGGGCCGCCACCGGCCGCGAGGTGCAAGGTGCCGACGGCGCCGGAGGCGAACCGCAGGCTCGCGACCGTGCTGCCGGCGACCGGCTCCCATTCGAAGCCGAAGCGCTCGACCGGTCCCATCAGGTAATGCAGGATCGCGGCCGGATGGTAGAGGTGGTCGAGAAAACCGCGCATCGCGTTCAGGTCCGCCCGGCGCTCGGGCGCCGGCAGGTCCTGCGGATAGCGAACGCTGATCGACGCCGGCCGGCCGAACTCCTCAGCGTGGACGATCGCGTGCAGCTTCTCCATCGCTGGCGCGAAGAGATCTTCTTCAGCCCGGTCAGCACATATCGGCCGGTCCGTTCGCTCAACGCGGCCAGTTCCTCGACCTCGGCGGCCGAGGCGGCGGTCGGCTTCTCCATCCAGACGTGGACACCAGCGCGCAGGCAGTCCGCCGCGAGGTCGGTCGCCTGGACCCGGCCGTCCGGGTGGTACGCCGTGACGATAAAAGCGACCGCGGGCCGTTCACGCTCCAGCATCTCGCGGTGGTCGGTGTACGACCGCGGCGCGCCGAACATCCGCGCGTACGTCTGGGCCCGGTCGCCATCGATGTCACAGACCGCACGCAGGTCAACCGGCGCGTACGCAAGGCTCGGATAGACGTTCCGGTAGGCATGCCCACCCGCGCCGACGAACACGGCCGGCAGGCGCTCGGCGTACTCGAACTGGTACGTGACCCGGTCGCTCATTGGCCCTCCATCGCCCGCTCGTACGGTCTGACTCATCGTTTGCTTTCCGGATTCTCCGAAACATCCTTGCTGTTTTCAACGCTAGCGCCACTAAAGTACATCGAGTCCTGAGTTTCCTGGTAGGACCCTTCTTCTTTCCTCGCTCCCGGCTATGACGGCGCGCTCAGAAAACCGGGATGCTGACGGCTTCGCCTCCGCGTTGAGCTGACTGGTGTGCGCAGATACCTGGGGCCGTCCATCTCGCCGCGATGAGCGGGTCGACCGCCGGCGGCCGGCTTTCGATCACGCTGCTGAGAAATTCGTGGACCAGATGTGGGTGGGAGCCACCGTGATGCGCGTCCACCTCTATCGGTCCCCGCGGGCCGCGGAAGGTGGCCTGCCGGGTGAATCGTGCGATCTGCGCTGGCAGCAGGTCTGTGCGGTCAGGCAGTTCGAGTCTGGTCGGTCGTCCCGGCCGACCGCGGCCGCCCGCCGGAACGTTCAACATTTCGAACAACACCGGTTGCTCGCCAGCAAGCTGCTCGAACTCGAAACCGAGCCGCTGGCCGTACACGGCGAAGCTCTCCTGGTATTGCCCGCGCGCTGTCTGGAAGAACGACATCGTCACCTCAGCGGCGAGATCGTCCTTGTCCAAACGGAAGATCGCTGTCTCCAGACCAAAGTTGTTGTCATAGTCCCTGATCAGTTCGGGCGGCAGCCGACCTGAACCGAAACAATGCACCTTCTGTGCGCGCGCGTCCGCCAGAGCGAGCAACGGCGACAGCGCGTGCGTCACGTAATGCATGGGCGGAAAGCCCCACCAATAGGTCGGAAAACCGATCAGATCCTGCAGGTGCGCGCCGCGCAGGAACGTGAGCGGGCCCAGTTCGCCAGAGTCACACAGCTGCTTGACGTAAAGGAACTCCCTGCCGTAGACGGAAGTCTCCATCATCATGTAGTTGGTGCCCGATGACTGCTGTGCGGCAAGGATCGCGTCGATGTCATTCAGGCTGGTCGCCATCGGTACGGCGCAGGCGCAGTGTCGGCCGGCTTCCAGGACGGCGAGCGCTCCGCGGGCATGGTCCGGTACGGGGGTGAGCAGGTGCACAGCGTCGTACGAGTCGTCGGCCAGTACCTCGTCCAAGCTCGCGAACGTGTCGTCCGCGCCGTAGGCGCGAGCGATCTCGGACAACCGCTGCGGGTCGCTGTCGCACACGCCAACCTTGCCGACCGCGGGATGCTCGCGATAGATCGGCAGAAACGACCGACCGAACCCGAGGCCGACCAACGCTACGTTCACTTTCGCTGCCATTGGTCCCTTTCCTAGCCCTTGGGCGTGATCGGGCCAGCCGTCCAAAAAACGCCGTCCCTTTCAGTCCGTACAACCCGCTATTTACCAGCGAGTCTCGCCACCAGAGGGGCGATTGCCTCCATACATGCCGCGGCGACAGTGATATAGGACGCGCCAAAGGCGTCCCTGCGCCGCTGAAGCTCGTCGGCCATGTCCTGGATCCCACCCCCGCGGAGCATCATGAGCGAGTCAGATTCCCGCATTGTCGCGGCGTCTACTCCAAAGAAGTTCTCGATCTCTGGGGGAATCTCTTCGCCTACGACGTTCACGCTCATCGCCAGCTCCAGGTCATCCGCCCGGCTGCCAGCTGCATCCCGTACTTCCCGGACCGCCGCGGCGGTGGCCTCGCGAGTGGTCAGGGGGCCACCGGCCAGCGCGACAATGTCCGCTTTCGTGCCGGCCAAACGACGCGCCTTCGGTCCGGCCGCGGCAACGAGGATCGGGGTGCGCCGCTGAGTGTCCAGACGTCGTAGGTGGTCGATCGTCTCCGAGATCTGCCTGAGTCGGTCGGAAGCCGATTCATATGGCAACCCCAACTCGGCGGCCGCCTCCTTCATCGCGGGCACGCCGGTTCCGATCCCGAACTCGAACCGACCATCGGTCATGACCGAAATGCTGTGCGCCTCCCACGCCGCGGCACGAGGCGTGCGCATCGGGGTCGCCATCACAAAAGTGCCCACCCTGAGTCTGGAGGTGACCGCCGCCGCGGTCGCCAGCGAAGCCGCCGGCACCGGCATCTGAAGGTTGTCCGGCGTCAACAGCGTGGAAAAGCCGAGCTCTTCAGTTCTCCTGGCGAGCCCACGCCATTGCTGCGAATTCCGCGGCACCGCCGCTACGCCGAACCGAAACGCCTTGTCGGCCACGACACTCATCCTTTCATTACCTGACAACGAATGTACTCATGCATTGACGGCGGGACCTGCGGCGTACCGCGGTTTGTCGGGGTTGGCTAGGTGAGTTGTGCGGTGATCTGCCAGATCGGCATCAGCACCCGGCCCTGCGAGTCGATGCCTTCGGGATCGTCATGGGCGGGCAGAATTCCGCTGACGAGCTCGGCTGGAACCTGCTCCCGCCACTGGTCGCGTGTCATATTGCTGGTGTAGCGGCGGCGTTGCATACGCTCGATGTGCCAGTCGTTGGCGAACGCGCGACGCAGACTCGCCTCGTCCAAGCTGCCTGGCATCGGGAAAGTGCCCGCCGTTTCTTCCGGGAAACACAGGACGTGTATCCGGGCGCCGGGCTCGCAGAACGTTGCGGAGCGCGGCGAGGTAGGCGAGTCGTTGCTCGTCCGTCAGACAGTGCAACATGGCGCTGTCGATCACGGTACGGAATCCACCGGGGAGTCCGGTCAACGTCGTGGCGTCGGCGACGACGAAGGTGACGGCAATTCCCTCGGACGACGCCTTGGCGCGGTCCTGCTCAATGGCGGTGGCGGCCGCGTCGAACGCGGTGACCTGATGTCCCCTGCGGGCCAGATAAAGCGCGTTCTCCCCCAGACCGCAACCACATTCCAGGACCGGATCGGTGATCTCACCGGCCTCTTCCACCTCGACGATGAGTGGCTGTGGCCCATCGAGCTGCCAGGGAATCACATCGATCCGCGCACCACCGTCCCCGTACGCCAGGCCGCGTCCCTGATAGAGGTCATCGAAGACGGCCCCTGACAGCGTGGCGCTGGCCTTGCCGGAGCGCTGGTTGGCGTGTTCGTCGGTCATGAGAACACCCTCCTTGAATAGACGTGTGCGTTCCTATCGTCCAGATCTATCACAAGGGAACGTACGCGTCTACTATTTTGCGGATGGCAGGGCCGACTGGAGTCTTATGACTTGGCGAGGACAGTGTCGGCTATCCGGCCGAGGTCGTCTTGCGTTGGCGGGTGCCCGGTGGTCAGAAAGGTCAGCACGATCAGCGCCGGCCCGGCGGAGGCGGCCATCGGGGTCAGCGCTTCAAGGCTGCTGACCTCGCCGGTGTCCACGGCATGGCGCAGGATTTCCTGGATCATGGCCAGACGGGAGGCAATGACGGCCTCCACGACGGTGTCGCGGAGGACTGGGTCGTAGGCCAACTGGAAGGCGAGCATGAGGCCAGGCGGAGAGGGGTCGCGCGCGAGATGTCCGGACATCACCGCAAACACGGCCAGCAGGTTGTCCCGCGCGGAAACACCGCGGTCAATCGCAGGCAGCGGCGGCAGGCTGTCGCGGAGGGCGGCCAGCAGCAGTTCCTGTTTGGATGCCCAGCGTCGATACAGCGCCGCTTTGCCGGTGCCCGCACGCGCGGCCACACTGTCCATGGTCAGTTGCGCATAGCCAACGTCCGCGAGCTCGCTGAGCGCCGCCGCGTAGATCGCCTGCTCCAGCTCCGCGCCGCGTCGCCGGTAACGACCAGCCTCGACAGTCGACTCCATCACTCAATAGTAGGCGTTGACGTTCCTTAACCGAAGGCAGTACCCCGCGAATCCGTAATAAACGTTTACGTCTACTAACGAGAGGTGAGCGTCATCGCCGACCGAGACATGACGCCCAGGATGCTGTAGCGCGGCTGGGTCTCGGGTCCCGCGCCCAAAGTTCATTCCTGTCTCCGACTCAACCGCCCTCAGAGCGCCGGTTTTGCCTGCGCTGCCTGGACATCCGGCTGGCAGGTTGCGGCCAGCCGGGAGGGGTCCCGGGAAACTCCTCCTATCGTCAGCAGTGGTCCGGGCGCGGCATCGTGGCCGCGCCCGGACCGGCATCGCGACGACCTGCGACATCTGGCGCGGTCAGACGTTTGTGCCCGCGACAGCGGTGGCCAGGTAGGAGGAAAACACCAGATGACTGTTTCTGACCATCAATGTCGATGCAGCGCGGCGCGGTGACCCTGCTCACGCCCGGCACGCGCATCACGGACACGCTGGTGGTCGACCGGCCGCTGGGCGAGGGCGCGTTCGCCGAGGTGCACCGGGTGAAACACGAATATCTTGGCTGGCAGGCGATGAAGGTGTTCAAACGGGTCGGCTCGCTCGGCCAGACCCGCGCGATGCTGGACGAGGCGCGGCTGTTGTCCGTTCTCGGGCATCGGAACATCGTCCGGCTCTTCGACGCCGGCGCAGTGCCAACCGCCGACGGCGTACGCGGCTATTTCACCATGGAATATGTCGCCGGCGGCAGCCTGCAGCGGCTGGCCGACGCGCACCACGCGGCCGTGCCGGTGGAGATCGCGGTGGAGGCGGTCGAACAGGTCAGCCAAGGTCTCGCCGTTGCACACGCGCAGCGCCGCGCCGCCGATCATTCATCGCGATCTCACGCTCGAGAACGTGCTGGTCGGCTACGACGCCACGGGGATGCGCGTACGCATCAGCGATTTCGGCCTGGCGCAACGGGCCGATCCGATCGGCCGACGGTCCGTGGTACCCGGCACGGAGGCGTTCACCTACGCCTTCATGCCACCGGAAGTGGTGCTGCGGCAGGAAAACTACTCCTGCGCCGGGGATGTGTGGTCGATCGGAACTATCGCTTACCTGCTGTTGACAAACAGTCAGCCGTACGAGCCGCGGTACGCCGAAACCTGGTTCTCCGCCAGTAGATTCGACGACCCACCGCTGGCACCGAGTCGGTTCAACGACGACGTGGACAGCGAGCTGGACCGGATTGTGCTGTCCTGTCTGGAAACCGACCCCCCCCAGCGACCGGCCGTCCGATGCCGCCGGACTGGCGGCGGCTTTCCGGCGCCGGCGGGAATCCCGCCGCCGGGCCAGTGCGGTTTCCAGCCGTGTCACCACACAACACCGACCGACCAGGCCCAGCGGCTGGCAGCGCAGGCGCTTGGGCTCGCTCGCCATCCCAGCACGCTGTCCGAAGCCGCCGACCTGATGGAGGAGGCCGTGATCCGGTCGCCGCACCTGCGCGAACAGCACTTGCCCCAACTCCTGCTCTGGCGGCGGGGGATGATGATGATGATGTGAGCAGCCCGCGGACCACCGCGCACCTGCGCGACCTCGCCGGTCCAGATCTGTACCGCCGCAACGCCTTTCGTATTACCGGGCTGTCCACTACCGCAGATCCGCGGGACATCCGGCAGCGGCGGCAACAATTCGGGGTCGCCTGGCAGGTGGGTACGCAACTAACCGACGACGGTCCCGTACCGCTGCCCGCACCGGCTTCCGAGCCGCAGGTGCGGGCCGCCTTCGACATCCTGGCCGACCCGCGGCAGCGGATCATCCACGAACTCTTCTGGCTTTGGGGAGTTACCAGCAAAAGCTCGTGCACCTGCCTGAACGCGGCGCACGCCCGACACGACGCGGCCGTACGCGCGCGCACGCCCGGGCACTGGACCTGGAAGCCGACGGCAAACCGCACAAAGAACAGGATCTCTGCAGGACTGCTGGTCAAAGGCGATCACTTTGTGGAGCGCTGTTGTGGACCATCCCAGTTGGGAAAACCACCTGCGACACCGGATCAGCACCCTCGACGACCCGCGGTTGGACCGCGCCGCGCTGCCCGGCCTGCAGCGCGATCTACCGCTGGTGCTCATCACCCCGACCGCGGAACTCGCCGCGAATGCGTACGTGGACAACAAAAGACACCTGGCGAACCTTCGCCGTTGGTCGGTCCCGATGGCGGCGATGACCGATGCCGTCGAGCGTACGGTCGGCCCGGATCTGGATCAGGTGACCGCCGTTTTGAAGGATGCACAGGGATTATTAGACCGCAACGACCCGCGGGCAGCCGTGGAGTTGGTGGTCAAGAAGGCAAAACCGGTCTTGCTCCGGGTCGGGCCGGTGGCCGGTGGCCGAGGTGGGCCGGTTCCGACGAGCCACCACGCTGGTCGACCAAGCCGCGATCCTGCTGAACAACAGCTGCATGCGTACGAACGAGGCCCAGCGCGGAAAACCCACCTACGACCCGGCGAAACTCACCGAAGCGGTGGGATGGCTGGAACACGCGGCCGAGCTCGCGGTGGATGCGGAAACCCGGAAGGGCATTGACCGCAACCGCGAGGAACTGGCGGCCATGATCGACCTGATGGAGCGCATTGGCGGGAAATTCAAGCCATTGCCACCGTCGCCGACTCCCAAGCCCACGCGGATCACCGGCGCCCGCAAGACGTACGCTGAAATACAGCGGGACAAGATGGCCGATGTGATGGACAGCCTCGGCCTCGGCACGACCAAACCAGCCGATTTTCCACCGGAGACCGAGAGCGCCGTGCGGATCGTCCGCCGTTGGACGGACCGGGTGATCCGGGCCGGCCAGGAGGAATACCTCTTCACCTTGACCGCGACCTGGCGCAGCCGTGCCACCGGCAGGGAGCTGATCGACGAGTTGGACCGGCAGCTGAACCTGCTCGGACCCCGCGAGATGGACCGCCGGCGGGCGGCTCGGCGGAACCGATGGTGGTATTTCGTGGCCTCCCTCGCGATGGTGGTGGCCTGCTATTTCTGGACCACCCCAGCCATCACCTGGGGAGCCGCGATCGGCGCGGCGGGATTTGCCGTACTGAGGGGAATCGTGGCAGTAGCGAAAATAGCGAAAAGAATCGTACGGTTCATCGAATCCGACTCGATCGTGCAGGGGCAGCGGTGACGGGCCGCCTCGCGTCCGTACGCGCGGCCCTGCGCCAGCGCCGGCAGCACCGCGCCTTTCGGATCCCCCGTCCATTGTGGACGCAGGAGCAGCACCGCTCGCTCGGTGAACTGGTCGCCGATCTGGAGGGCGCGACGGACGCCGTGGTCCAGCAGCCGAAACCGGCCGTCGACCACAGGGCGCTCGCCGACACCGCCACCAATCTCTGGCGTGCGCTGAGAAAACTCGACAGCGCGAACGGCACGCTGCCAACCGCCGGCCGGCACGCGCATCGCTATCTGCGGGCCACCCGGACCGACCTGGCCACTGGCGGGCTGGTGATCCACGACCACGAAGGCGAGGCCTATCACCCCGGCCTCTCGTTGGATGTGCTCGTACGGGACGACGACGAATCAGCGACCGAGGAAACCATTTTCGAGACCGTACGCCCGACGATCGTGCTGCACGGCGAACGCATCCAGCGAGGCCAAGTGATCGTCGTCGGCCCGCCTTTTCGCCAGTCCAGCAAGGAGGAAACCAGTGCGTGACACCATAGATTTCGGGATCGACCTCGGCACCACGAACAGTGCCATCGCGGTAGTGGACGGCGGCACGCTCCAGGTCGTCAAGAACCACGACCAGATGGACTTCACGCCGTCGGCCATCTACTTGCGCACCTCCAGCGCTGTTCAGGTGGGCGCGGGAGCCCTGGAGTACGTCTACCGGGATCCCGACAACGCGGCCAGCGAGTTCAAACTGGAGATGGGTCAGGCGAACGCTGGCCGCGACTTCGTCCGGGCCGGTGTCCGGCTGTCGCCACCGCAAATGTCCGCGGAGGTCCTGAAATCGTTGCGGGCCAGCGCCGCGACCAAGTACGGCGAGCCGCCGGAGGCCGCCGTCATCACCGTCCCAGCCGCTTTCGCGCTGAACCAGACCAATGCCACCAATGAGGCGGCCCGGCTGGCCGGTTTCACCATCGACTGCCCACTGCTGCAGGAGCCAACCGCCGCAGCTTTCGCGTACGGACTGGAAGATGAGTCGGATCGGGCCACCTGGATGGTCTTCGACCTCGGCGGCGGCACGTTCGACGCCGCCATCGTCCGCAAGCGCGATGGCGAATTCCAGGTCATCAACCACTCGGGTGACCCGTACCTGGGCGGAAAACTCATCGACTGGGCGATCGTCGACCGCGTCCTGGCGCCAGCGGTGGCGAGCCGGTTCGGCCTGCCGGACTTCCACCGGGACAACCCGAAATGGCGCATGCTCTTCGCGCTGCTCAAAGGCAGGGCCGAAAACGCGAAGGTCCAGCTCTCCACGACCGATACCGCCTGGATCGAGGTGGAGCTCCCGGTGGCCGGTGGTCGCGAGGATTTCGAGTACACCCTTACCAGGCAGGAGTTGGAAAAAGTCGCCGAGCCGTTCTACGCGCAGGCGATCCGGCTCTGCCGCGACGCGCTGACCGAGGGCGGCCTCGGCGCCGCGGACGTCGACCGGCTGTTGCTGGTCGGCAGCCCGACAATGGCTCCAGGTCTGCGAAAACTGCTGGCTGACCCGACGGAGGGCCTGGGCATCACCCTCGACCACAGCCAGGACCCGTCCACCGTGGTGGCCCGTGGTGCCGCACTTTTCGCCAGCAGGTTGCGATTGCAGCGGCCAATGGTGGCGCCCAAGGCTGACGAATTCACCGTCGAGCTCGCGTACGAACCGGTGGTGACCGCCGCCCGTACCATCGTCGGCGGTCGCCTGCACAGCTCGTCCACAGTGGACTGGACACGTTTCACGGTGGTGCTACGTGGGTCTGGCACCACCAGTTTCGACAGCGGCCGGCTGCTGCTCAATGCCGAAGGTGGGTTCATGACCGAGGTTGTGGTCACTCCCAAGGAAACCACCCGTTTCGTCGAGCCGTCGAGCTGACAGACGCGACCGGCCGCCGGCAGAAACTCTCGCCCGACTCGCTGTCGATCACCCACACCAGCGCACCCGAACTCGGCAGCGTCGTACTGCCCGAGTCACTCAGCATCGCGAAAGCGGACAACACCGCGGCCTTCATGCTGCGCAAGGGAATCAGCCTCCCGACCGAGATCACCCGGCAGTTCCAGACCACCACGCCGGTGACCCGATCGGACCCGAATTCGGCGGTGGTCATCCCGATCATGCAGGGCGACCGTAACCGCGCGGACCGCAACCTGGAGGTCGGCATCGTCTATATCCGCCCGTCGGACATTCGTTACGACATCCCGATCGGCGCCGATGTGGACGTGACCATTTCGGTCAACGAGTCGAGCCTGGTCACCGTGATCGCAGAGCTTCCGCAGGCGAGCGCCCCCCCGATCGAGGCCGAGATCGATATGGTGAATGTCCGGGCGCTCGACCCGGCCGCACTCGCCGCGCTGCTCACCGACGCCCAACGGCGCCTGGAGTCGCTGCGAGCCGCCGCGCAGGCCGCCCACGCTGCCGACGCTCTCGCGCTGTTCTCTCAGCTGGACAAGGAAAACGCGCTCGGCGCGGCGGTCGAGCTGGTTCGGCTGGCGCGTACCGACCCGGGCGCCGCGACCCCCGCCGAGCGGGCGTTGCGGGCACTGCTGGCCCGCCTCGACGACGTGGCCGACGCGCTCGAGCTGCCGGCCCTGTTCGGTGAGCTGGAGGAAGCCCTGAACGGGTGCGAGGAAGGTGTCCGGCATTCCGGCACCGCGCAGGAGCGGGCGGATCTCCAGGACCTGCGCGCGCCCAGAGCCAGCAGGCCATCGCGAACAAGGATGCGACCGCCGTTCGCAACCTGACGGAGCGGGCCCACGGGCTGATTATCGAGATCATGCGCCGCAGCCCCACCTTCGACCTGGAGATTTTCTACGCACTTCGGCAGGCCCGCGACCAAATGACCTCGCCCCGGCAGGCGGACACCCTCTTGTGGGAAGGCGAGCAGGCGATCTCCGCCGGTGACTACCGCGCCTTGCCCGGGGTCAACGAGCGGCTCCGGCGGTTGCTGCCGACCGAGGTCGCCGACCAGGTGATGAGCTCCGGCCGACTGAAGGACAAGCAGTGACCAGCGATCTCGCCACGGTTCTCGTCGTCGACCGCGCACGTACGGCCGCGTACGCCGGCGACCTCGACGAAGCCGAGCGCATCCTCGCGACGCTGGCCCCGGACGCGACCGACGAGGCGCTCGACCTGCGCGCCCGCGTGTACGCACAGCGTGGCGACTTCGCCGAAGCGGACGCGTGGTGGGCGCGCATCCCGGAGTCGCCCGGCGCGGTAGCCGGACGGCCACTGATCGCCGCCATCAAGGGCCGCCGCCGTACCCGCCGCCCGCTCTGGCAACCGGGCAGGATCGCCGGCGTCGCCGCGGTCACGGTCGCGGCGCTGGCCACCGGCGTCGTCGTGTGGGTGCACTCCGAGCCCCCACCGCCAGCCGATCCAGCCGTGGCGGCGGCCCAGGTCGCCGAGCAGCGAGCGCGCGCCTTGGAGCAGCAAGCGGCGGCCGCTCAGGCGCGACAAGCCGTCACCGCCAGCAGCCGGGCCAAGGCCCTCGACCAGCTCGCCACCGCCATGACCGTCCCCGGCGTGCACGTACGCCGACAGGCCGACTCGGTCGAGGTGCTCTTCGACGCTGGGGTCTTCTCGTACGACGACAACCTGACCACCGGCGGCGCGATCATGCTCGACCGGATCGGCACCCGGCTGCGCGGCCAAACCGCGTCGATCACCGTCGTCGGGCACGCGGTCCTCGGTGGCCCGCAGTCCGGCGGGCTCAGTGGTCGCGCTGGCCCGCGCCCTGGTCGCCGCTCGCCAACTCGCGCACGCGAGCGGCCGTCCGCTGAACGGTTTCGCGCTGTCCAGCGGCGACCAAACCGCCAACCCCTCCCCCACCCAGCCGCCCAGCCGCCAACGGTACGGTCACCCTGCTCATGACGCCCTAGTGGTACGCGCGGCGCCGGGACCTAGGTATGTCTAGAGGCGAGTTAGGTGCTCTCTAGGTAGGCCTTGAACAGCGAAGATACACATCCGCTCCCGATGCCGCAGCGCCCCGCGCGGACCAGGATTGGAGTCATCAAGGAACACCAACCAAGGAGATCGAGATGTTTCTGCACCCGGAGATGCTGTCCGCCCTCGCCACCGAACGCCAGCACGAGCTGGTCGCCGAGAACGACCGCCGGCACCTGCTCACCGCGGCCCGTCGGATCCGCCGCGCGAACCGCGCCCACCGCTCGCACTGACATGTAACATTTCAGTTGTGCCAACACTCCCACGGGTCGGGCGAACCCTGCTCAGGGAGACCGCGTACGAGGCGATCCGGGACGCGATAGTACGGGCGGACGTCCCGCCGGGCAATGCCCTGCGGGACGGTGATCTCGCCGAGCAGCTGGGACTATCCAGAGCGCCGGTGCGGGCGGCGCTGGCGTTGGAAACCCTCGCCACCGGGGGGGGGGGGGGGGGGGGCGGGGGGGGGGGTGTGGGGGGGGGGGCGGCAACACAAAACCGCAAGCTGGAGGGGGGGGGCGAGGGGGGGGTTTTTTTTTTTTTGTTGTTGGGGTGGGGAGGGGGTGTTTATGGGTGGGGGGGGGGGGGGGGGGGGGGGGGGGGCGGGGGGGGGGGGTGGGGGGGGGGGACGGCACAAAACCGCAAGCTGGAGTATT